>JAPULZ010000233.1 GCA_027294455.1 Gemmatimonadota bacterium | reverse complement strand
CGAAGCGGTTTCGCACGTCGGCAACGCCGTCGCCGTCGGTGTCACGCAACACGAGCACGCCCCCCTCGCTGAATCCGCCCTCGGGGTTTCTGGATCGGCCGAGTGCTACGACCACGTCACCATTCGGTGCCACGGTCACGTGGCGGGCGGTCCCCACACTGTCGGCCACGATGAGCGCGCAGAACCCCTCCGCCAGCGTCAGCCCGGCATTGTCCGCCAAGCACGCCGGCGGTGCCGTCTGACAGGCGAGAATCGAAAGAACGGCTGCGGTCGCAACGACGCCGGCGAACGTTCTGAGCCTGGACATGGGACCTCATCGCGTTGAGTGTGGCGTTCCAGATTGCTATACGCACGCAGGGCGAAAGCTGCTGCCTCGTATGGGATATTGGAAGCGATGTCACAGCCTGTGACGTCGGCATGTTCCATTGTGGAGGTGGTTCGAGCCCGAGGCGGATCCCATGCGGGGCAAGTGGGGAAGCATATTGAGACATCTGACGGCCCTCGTTGCCGCAGCGGGATTGATGGCTGTCTTCGGCTACGGCGCCACGCTGCGGGACGTGCCGTTTGCCCCTGCCCCGGGGGAGCACGTGGCCCGCGCGGGCGACGAGGTCCCACACCTGCCTTCATCGGTGCACATCTCCGACGCAGCGGGCGACGCTTCGGTGTACGCCTTGATCGACCGGCTGCGCCCCATCGCGAACCGCATCGTTCTCGACGGCCGCGGCGCCGATTGGGCGGGGATTCCGGCGTTTGCCGATGCCTCCGGAGACGCCGGGGGCGACCCGTCCCGGGACATCGTCGAGACGGCCATTGCGGCTCGGGACAACGACCTCTTGGTGCGCATCGCCACGTTGGGGGCGCCGTCTCGGGACGACCATGCGTTCTGGTTCGACGTCGACGTCTGGGGTGCCCAGCCCACCGATCTGCAATTCGGGCTCTCCACCGGCCAGCGGCACACGGTGTGGACGTACACGCCGCAGGGGTTCGCCGGATCTTCGTCCCCGGTCACTGGCATTCACGTTCGCGTCGAGGACGTCGTGGAGATCTCCGTCCCGTATGCGGTGATCGAGCGGTTGGCCCGAGGTACGGCCGATGGCAACACCGGCATCGCACGATCACGTCCCTGGATTCGCGTCACGCCGTTCACGTGGGATGCCGCGACGCAAGCGTTTGTCGACTACGGCGCCGCCGCGGCGAGTTTCCGTTTGAAACCGACCCCGTACCCTCTCGACCCTCCGCTCCCGGATGATACGACGGGGCCGCACCCGATCGAGCTGCCCGTCAACGACAAGTGGTATGTTGGCCAGGGCGCCTTTGGGCCGTGGACGCACAACTCGTGGTCGTACGATTTATACATCGTCGACGCGTCACATCAGCCGGCCCGGGTGCGGGAAAGCCGTCGCAACGAAGACTACTACAGTTGGGGCAGGCCGGTGCTGGCCCCTACGGCGGCTCGGGTCTATCGGACGCACGACGGGTCGTCCGATGGGACCCCGCCCAGTCGAGGCGGCTCGTCCGGTGAGGCCAACCATGTGTATTTGGAGCTCGGCGGCGGGCTCGCCCTGGGGCTGGTGCACTTCCAGCAGGGAACGATTCGCGTCGGGGTTGCTGCCTCGGTGCAAGGGGGCAGTGTGCTCGGCATGGTGGGCAATTCGGGGGCGTCGGCGTGGCCCCATCTCCACTTGGACATGTGGCAACTCGAGCAACGCCGAGTCGTAGTTCCTCTCGCCCTGGCCAACGTCCGGGTGAGCTTGAATTCACGTCTCGACGATCCTTGGTCGCGAGATCTTCGGGCGTGGGAACCGCGCGATGGATTCTTCGTCGAACGCCTCGCGGCGTTCTAGTCGGATGAAATACGCCACACTGTTTCTCGCCTTGGGTCTCTCGATGGGGTATGCGGCGACGACCGGAGGAGGACTTCGGTGGTTGCTCGTGTGGCCTGCGACGAGCTTTGCCGGAGTCGGCATCGCCTACGCCGGTGTCGGAGCCGGATTGTTCGGCAAACAGCCTGACGGGTCGCTCCGACTTGTTTCAGTCGCCGTCTTGTTGCCGTATCTCCTCCTGGCGTGGTTCGTTTGGCACATCGCCAGGGTTCTCAAACGCGAGGAGCCATTCGACTCGTTGATACCCGGTGTCTTCATCGGACGGCGTTTACTCGCGCATGAATACCCCGAGGAGATTCGATCGGTGGTCGATCTCACCTGCGAGTTCGCCGAGCCGTTACAGGTACGGGCCTGTCGACCTTACAGGGCGTTTCCGATTCTGGACGCTTCCACTCCGTCTACCGAATCGCTGCTTGATGTCGTGCGTCACATCGCCGAATCGGGTCAGGGCGTATTCATCCACTGCGCCGAAGGCCATGGGAGAACGGGATTGGTTGCTGCTGCGTTGCTCCTCTCGCTCGGTCATGCAGACACGCCGGAACGGGCCATGGCCATGGTGCAGCAGAGGCGACCGCAAGCTCTCCTCAACACTGTCCAGCAACGTGCCGTGGAGTCGTATGCCCGCGCTATGAACGCGAGAAGGTAAAGTTGTCATGTCGATCGTCCGTCGAATCGCAGTTGCAATACTCGGCATCTTCATGATCGCGGTGACCCTGCTCGTCGCCCACTCGGTCTTCATCTATGTCGAATGCGCTGTCGTCGCGGTTGGCCTAACCGGCATATGGCTCGCTCGACGTAACAAGGAAGGGGCTTCGGCGAATCTCCTCACCGGCACCGCAGTGATCGCGGGCATGCTCCCGGCGTTGGTGGTAGGCATCTCGGACTCGGGTGTTGCCATGTGGGACATGCTGATGGCCTATGCGCTGCCGGGTGCGTTTGCCGGGATCTTTCTCGGTGGGGGAGCCCTGTTGACCATCGCCGGAGTGATGGGGCCGAAGGCCCCAGCGCTAGCGCGCGGTTAGTGCTACTCAGCATCGTCTGACACGAGTCGGCCCCGCACCTACACCCTCCCGTGACTCCCCTCACGGCGTCGACCCCCTGTCAAGATGATATTCCATCTCATATCTCCATCCGACAGATGTCAAAAAACATTACAGAGGGGCGTGCCATGAGAGTCCGTCAAACCAAACGACAGGTTGACCGCCGGGCCCGGGACGGGTTTGCCATGCCAGCGGTGTTGTTCACCATGGTGGTCATGAGTGTCCTTGCGGTGGCCGCCATCCAGATGTCCCGGGACCAGCACAGCAGCTCCCAGGCCGTGCGGCGATCGGCCGAGGCGTTCTACGCCGCCGAGACGGGCCTCAATGCGGTGCAGGCGGAGATGTACGACACTACCTCCACCCTGGACAGCTTGACGGCGGCCCTGTCGTCGGGTGGCAGCTTGGACTTGGGCGACGAGACGCTCCCGTCCGGCGCCACCTACCATGCCGAGGTCATGCGCCTCGACGACGCGAGCGAGCAGCCGTTGTATATGATCACCGTGGAAGCCGAAGACGCCAGCCAGATGGGTGGCACTCGCGAGGTGAGCCTGCTCATGACGGGACTGCGGGGCAGCGGAACCTACGTTCTGGGAGGCTGCTGCAAGGCCGCGGCAACAATCCGCGGTGAAGTCGAGCTGGAGCTCAACCAATTCATCGATGGCACGGACGTGAATCCGCCCTTCTGGAGTGCTCCAACGTGCGAAGGGTACACGCTGGAGGATAAACCCGCCCTGCTCGTCGATGACACAGACCTGATCGGCATCGGCGGCAGCGCGTTCTTCAGGAGCGGCGCGACCACCACCAACGGTACTCCGTCGTGGGCAGCGCCGGCCGTGATCGAGGACAACACCATAGCCGACAGCACCTTTGACGACTTCGGGGGCATGAGCTGGCAGGAGGTCAAGGCTCAGGCGACCAAGACGCTTGGCAACCCGGCTGACCCGAACGCTGT
>JAPULZ010000232.1 GCA_027294455.1 Gemmatimonadota bacterium | reverse complement strand
CACGCTCACCGAGTAGTCATCGCTCATGGTGTGAGGGTCGATCAGCAACTCGTACTCGCCGGTGGGATCGATGGGCCGCGGCTCGGCTTCCTGGTCGGGCGCCGGCCGCATGTAGATGGCCGAGAGTTCCTGACCGGACCTTCGCAGCGTGAAGAATTCCTTGTCACCCCGACGCGTGGGGTTGCCGACCTGCGGAACGTCCTGGAGTCTGCGAAGCCGCTGCCGGAGGCTGTCTCGCAGCGGGGTCTCCCCCACGATGCGCTGGGCGTATGCGTTTTGCTGTGATATCCACTCGCGCGTTTCCGGGCTCTCGGTCTCCTCCAACCACCGGTACGGATCGGGTAGCACGACCCCGTGGATCGTGTCCATCACGTCTCCCCGGAGCGTCGGAGGCGGCGGCGCACCGCAGCCTGTTGCGGCCACCGCGGCGGAGAGGAACAGGAGCGTGGCACTGGCGTGGCGGCACATGGGGCGCGCGATCATGGACAATCTCCTCGGGGCAGGGTGCGACTAATGTGCCAGGCCGGCGGCCCACCCGCCACCACACCGCACCCGGTCCCCGCCCGGCCACCTCTCCGGGGCGGGTCGCCCTAGCTCGCGCGTGGAGTTGAAGCTATTCTCTGAGCTCCAACGATCTTGAGTCCAGACATGAAACGAACATGCATCGCGGTCCTCGGTCTCATGGTGGTCCCTTCCGGGGAAGCTCTCGCCCAGCGCTCTGCCGTGGAGGTGGCGCGGGCGTATCGAGAAGCCCACGGCGCGGAGATTCTTCGAGATTTCCGCGAGCTGTTGGCGATCCCCAACGTGGCCCGGGACTCGGTGGGGATCAACGCCAACGCGGCGTACATCCGGGACCGGCTCGCCGCGTTGGGTGTGGAGTCCCGGCTCCTCCGGCTTCCTGGCGTGCCACCCATCGTCTACGGCGAGCTCTTGGTACCGGGCGCCACCCGAACTCTGGCCGTCTACGTCCACTACGACGGGCAGCCCGTCGACAGCTCCCGCTGGAGCAACGCTCCCTGGACTCCCGTGCTGTACGACGGCGCTCTGGAAGCCGGTGCCGGCCGACTGCCGTTTCCCGAGCCGGGGGAACCCATCGATCCCGAGTGGCGCATTTACGCCCGCTCAGCCGGCGACGACAAGGCGCCCATCGGCGCCCTGCTGCCGGTCCTGGCCGCGTTCGCCGAGGCGGGCATCACCCCCACGTCCAACATCAAGTTCTTCTTCGAGGGAGAGGAAGAAGCCGGTTCGGTCCGGCTGGGCCGCTACCTCGAAGACCACCGGGCGCTCCTCGACGACATCGATATCTGGTTGTTCTTCGACGGGCCCGTCCATCAGAGCCGTCGCCCGTTGCTCACGTTCGGGGTGCGTGGTGTGACGGGCCTGGAAGTGACGGTCTACGGGTCCAACCGCCCGCTCCACAGCGGACATTACGGGAACTGGGCTCCGGTCCCGGGTCAGATGCTCGCCGAGCTGCTTGCGTCCATGAAGTCACGCGACGGCCGGGTGGTGGTCGAGGGCTTCTATGACACCGTCGAGCCCCTCGGTGAGCTGGAGCGTGCCGCGCTCGAAGCGCTGCCGGATTACGATGGGCAATTGAAGGAAGAGCTGGGTTTGGCGCGTACGGAAGGAAACGGCGCATCCCTCGCCGAGCAATTGCTATTGCCGTCGCTCACCGTCCGCGGTTTGGCGAGCGCCAATGTGGGCGCCCTCGTCCGCAACATCATTCCGGCGACGGCCACGGCTGCGTTGGGAATCCGGTTGGTGAAGGGCAACGACCCGGAGCACATGAAGGACCTGGTCGAAGCGCACATCCGGCGGCAAGGGTATCACATCGTTCGGGAAGATCCCGACCAGGCGACGCGGCTGCAGTATCCGCGGATCGCCAAAGTCACGCGCTCGGGCGGCTATCCCGCGGCCCGGACCTCGATGGACCTTCCCATCGTGCAGCAGGTGGTGGACGCCGTGCGCGAAGCCGCCGGAGACGAACTCGTGCTCGTGCCGGCCCTCGGGGGATCGCTGCCGCTCTATCTGTTCACCGACCTCATGGCGAAGCCGGCGTTGATCGTCCCGATTGCCAACCACGATGACAACCAGCACGCGGCCGATGAGAACCTGCGGATCGCCAACCTGTGGTACGGCATCGAGCTGTACGCCGCCCTCTTCACCATGGCCCCCGGGCAGTCGCCGGTGCAGGACCGTTGACTTTCCCGCACATTGCCTTTACCCATCGGGAAGTACGGGATTCCGACCGGTAGACCGCTGGTTCGGGTAAACATTTTTCGGGACGAAGGGATCTCATAGAACCTCCATCTAGTGGCTCCGGGCAATGACGGCCCTCATAGTGGTCGTCGGCCTTGCGCTGGTCATTTCGTTCGTCTGCTCCATCCTGGAAGCAGTCCTGCTGTCCATATCGCACTCGTACGTTGCGTTGCTTCAGGAGAGCGGCGACCGGGTGGGTCCGATGTTGGCGCGGATGCGGGAAAACATCGACGAGCCCATCGTGGCAATTCTCACCCTGAACACCATCGGGCATACGGTGGGGGCCGCGGTGGGTGGAGCGATGGCGCTGCAGGTGTTCGGCGATGCCTGGGTGGCGCTATTTTCCGCGTTTCTCACGTTCGCCATCCTGGTGTTCTCGGAGATCATTCCCAAGACGTTGGGCGCCGCCTACTGGAAGCGACTGGCGAAACCCAGCGCATACGTTTTGCAGGGCATGATAGTGTCGATGAAGCCGATTCTCGCTCCGTTGGCCTGGTTCTCCCGACTCATCACGCCCAAGGGCCGGGAAGGTCCCCTGGTGAGCCGGGCCGAGCTGGAGGTGCTGGCCGAGTTGAGCCGGCGCGAGGGTGCCATCGACGAAGACGAATGGCAGGTCGTGACCAACGTGATCAATCTCGACCGCGTCAAGGTGAGTCAGGTGATGACGCCGCGAACGGCCATGGTGGCCATTCCCGTGGAATCCACCGTGGACCAGGCGCAGAAGGTGATGCTGGACGAAGGGCGGCTTCGATTGCCGATCTACGAAGAGACTGTCGATCGCGTGGTGGGTGTGCTGCTCGCACGGGATCTCTGGCGTGCCGAGCGGGAGGGGGTCGAGGACGTCCGGTCCATCATGCGCGAGCCCCGCTTCGTTCCCGGCAGCAAGGTCGTTGAGGTACTGCTCACGGAGATGCGAAGCGAGCGCATCAAGATGGCCATCGTGCTGGACGAATTCGGCGGAACGGCCGGGCTCGTCACTCTGGAAGACCTCATCGAGGAAATCGTCGGGGAGATTCACGACGAGCACGAACAGGAGTTCATGCCGTTCGAGGACACTCCCGGCGGCGAGGTCCTGATCGGGGGCACGGTGCCGGTCCACGACGTCAACGAGCACTGCGATCTGGACCTTCCCGAAGACATCAACGACACCATCGGGGGGTACGTGTTCGGGCAGCTCGGGAGGATTGCCACAGTGGGCGACCAGGTCTCCGTCCCGGGGGGCCGCTTTCGGGTCGCGGCGGTCAAGGGCCGCAGCATCATGCGTCTGGCCTGGGCTCCGGACACGTCGGGTCGTCCTGCTGCCACGGCGGAGTAACTCCGTAAATCATTATAAGATAACGTGTTACGATCTTTCCCAGGACGTTGCGACGCGCCGTCGCCGGCGCGCGCCGAAGTCTTTGAGCTGTCGTGAGATGCGTCACGACTCCGCAAGCAGAATGTTGCATCTTTCGAGGGTGCCGCCGATCTACGGCGCCCTGACAACCGCGCGATAACCTCAGCCCGGAATCTGCTTGTGGCGGGAGCATGCCCGCCGGCCAGACGTGCGATTTCCATGAACTTGTTCAATAAAGACGAGCGTCTGCTGTTCTCGAATTTCGAGTTCAATCGGGCTCCCAATGGGTGGTGTCGGGTGCGGGTCGAGCTCGAGCGGCCTACCGGCGAACGGTACGTCGGCGAGCAGCAGGGCAGCGGCTCCCTCATCCTCTCGTTGCGCTATGCCGCCCAGGCGTCGGTGGCCGCCCTCCAGCAAGCCATCGACGGCCGCCCCGCTTTCGAGTTGCTCGGGCTCAAGACGGTCAGCGCGTTCGATTCCACCGTGGTGATCGTATGCGTCGGCGTTCGGTTCGACGGGCGTCGTGCGCGCTTGGTGGGATCCTATGTCACGGAAGAAGGTCCGGAGCGCGCCGCCGCCATCGCCGTGCTCAACGCCACGAACCGCTACCTGGGCAGCGATCTGTTTCTCCGATCGTAGGCGGCCCCCTGGGGCTGGTCCTCACGTCGCGATCAGAACGCCATCCTCGCGCAACTCCAGATTCCCTTGATACGGTAACGATGCTAAATCGTCCGCGGCCACGCGGACGACGGGGATCGTCGTGTACCCCAGTTCACTGGCGACGATGATCCCCAACGTCAGGATGGCATCCACCCGGCCGAGCACCAACGCCGCCGGTGCTCGGTGGTGTCGCAGCAGTTCCAAGACGATGGCGCTGGAGGAACTCGAACCGATCGTCGAGTCCAACACGAGCATGGTCCCGGCAATGGTGGTTCCCCGGTCAGGGTGTCGCGGATCGACGATGGTCCCGGTGGTGGGATCGACGCCGCCCCAAAAACTGATTGGCTTCGCGAGCCGGCAGATTGGTCCGCTGGCCCCTCCGGCGATCAACACCGTGGTCTTCATCACGCACTCAACCCCATAGCGTCTCGTCTCGGACGAGCCGTCCGGTCACCGCGCTGCCTACGCAGTCCTCGAGGCTGCCGTACACGACCTCGTATCCCGTGTTCGACGGCGTGTAGTGGGCGAACTTGCCCGAGTTCGTCATGAGCACGCCGCCACCGTCCGGAAGGATCGGGGTCACCACGACGCAGGTGTCGACGATGATTGCCACGCCCGCCTCCTCGAGGGGCGCGAGCTTGTCGCGCCGCCGGAGCTCTTCCAACACGCCCCGGCCGGTGCAGACGTAGAACGGGATGGTGAATCGCAGCTGGCCGTCCGTGATGAGTCGATCGAGGCGACTGAACTCGGCGAGGGAGAAATGCGGGCTTCCCAGCGCGACGGCCGAAATGGATTCGTCGGACGTCGTCGAGAGCACGTCGCGTGCGCCGCGCAGGATCTCCGGCGTCAAATGGATGGTATGTGAGGGTTCCCCTCCGCCAAAGGCCGTGGCAAGATCCGGCGCTTCCGGGGTCACGCCGATCGCGTGAAACAGCGCCACTTCCCCGGTGGACGCGGCGGCTGCACCGAGTGCCTTGAGTTGATCCTCGGTGGTGCGTGCGGGCAGTCCGTCGATGGCGGCGATGGCAGCTCCCACCGCGGCGCCCAGCCAGCTGCCCAAGGCGGGAAAGAAAACGTCGGCGTCTTTGAGCCGTGCCGGGAGCTCGTCGGTCTTTACCAACACGGTCGCCACTCGATTGGAGTCGACATGGAGTCCGGTGCACGGAGCCCGTCCGACCAACGCGCAGCAGATGTCGAGAAAATCACCGCAGCGGTTGGTCTTGGCACCCAGCACCGAGTTGGCGAAGGCCACGGCGCTACTTTCGCCCCATGCGACGTGCTCGCCGAGAGCCGGCCGATGTCCGGCTTGGTAGGGCGCGCAGGTCCACGTGGGTTGGCACCCGAGCCTGCGATACGCCGCCATCTGCCGGTAGGCCATCTCGGCACGGTGCGCTCCGGCCCGCACCCGTTTGGGATTGAGGAGGTCGAGGGCGCCCACGTTGAGCGTCGCTGGTACGGCAACCTTGCCGCCTCCCTCCACCAATCGCTCAGCGAACTCCACCCCGCCATCCCCGTGGTACAAGCACCCATCGATGTGGGCAGACGTGATCTTGATCAGCTTCGGCGCGGCCAAGGCCTCCGCCATACGCCCTACGATCCGCATCGCCATGGCGGCCGCCTCGCCCCGGGACCCGCCGGCGATGTTGCGTTCTTCTGCGGTGAGGTCGATCAACTGATCACCGGCATGACTCGGACGCTACTGTTCGACCGGGAGGTGAAAGGCATGAGCGCGGATTTCGTTTTAGCGTGAGCGGACGGTCGAAGACGAGCAGTTCGTCTATGGCCCCTTTGAACTGGAGTTGTTGATGGGCTTCGTTTCCCTGATGCGATTCAAAACCGATATGACATGCATCGGAGGCGTGCAACACGGTAGAGTTCCACGTCGGGTCGGCGGCTCCCTCCGTCGGCTCACAGTTCACAAAGATCTCGCTGTTCTCGTCGGTGAGCGAATCTCCCTGCGTACCGTACAGCACGGCCACGCCGCTGTACCAGGTGTCGCGTTCGATGAATCCTGGGCCCCCGTGGCTGAAATGGCCGACGAGCCGGTGGGCCAGCCCTCGGAGACGCCGGCATAGGGGTTCGATCCGCGTGCACACGCGGCTGCCAGGACGGCGGCCCAGAGGAGGCCCGCCACGACAGGTTGGTTCATGTCATCCTCACACTCCGATCGTGGAAATCTGACACCCCGGCCGCGCAGCGTCCAGTTTGGGGCCCGGGTGAATGGCCTGCGACCCTTCGATACAATCAGGCATCTTGAGAGGCGACACAGTCCGAGAACTGATCACGCAACGACTGGAGGAAGTCATGATCTCATTGCCGGGCCGCGCTTGGCTCGCGTCCATCGCCGGTTTGGGTCTGCTCAGTTTCAGCGTCATCGGGACCGACGCCCAAGTCCCCGAACGCAGGTTGACCGAGGCTGATGCCACGTTTCCCGAGGCCTTCGCGAGCCTGTCGGGTCTGCGACCGCTCCCCGACGGCCGCCTGCTGGTCGCCGATGCGCTGGGGCAAGCTCTCACCATCGTCGACCTGATGGCCGGTACGGCCGACACCATCGGGCGGGTCGGGGGAGGGCCCAACGAATACCGGCAACCGGACGGCGTGTTCGGGCTTCCCGGCGGCAAGACGTTGCTGGTGGATCTGGGGAATGGGCGCCTCACCGTGTTGGAGCCGGACCTGAGTTTTGGCGAAAGCACTCCCATCGCCCAGGGGGAACCTCGGCCCGGCATGATGGGCGGTGGAATGGTCATGGTGCTCCCCAGGGCCGTAGACGATCGAGGACGCGTGTTTTTCCAATCCTTCATGGGGGGCATGGGCCCGGACGGACAGCCGAACGACTCGGGGCCTGTGTTGCGCTGGACTCGTGAGAGCAACACCATCGACACCGTCGGGATGGTGAAGCTCCAGGGTCGCCAGCAGCAAACGTCTGGCGGCGCCAACAACCGACGGGCCATAATTCGGCCCATCCCCCTCACCCCGCAAGACGCCTGGGGCGTGGGGCCCGACGGGCGCTTGGCCGTGGCGCGGGCCAATCCGTACTCACTCGAGTGGATCGACCCAAACGGCTCTCGCGTGCGGGGAGATCAGGTCGAGTTTCGCCCGGTTCCGGTTCGGCAGGCCGACAAGGAGGAGTATGTCGACGCGGTGGCATCGGGCGGTCTCCAGATACGGATGTCCGTGGAAAACGGCGTCCGCAGTATGGGCTTCTCCCGAGGCGGTGGCGGAGGTCGGCCGGACACGGATAGTTACGAGTGGCCCGCCACCAAGCCCGCGTTCGTAGGAAGCAGCGTGTGGGTGACACCGGACGGCGACGCGTGGGTTCAGCGGTCGGTGCCCGCCGGCGAACCCGTACAGTTCGACGTGTTCGGGGGGGATGGTCAGCTGCGGGAGCGCATCATTCTTCCTGCCGGACGAAGGATCGTCGGGTTCGGCGGAGGGTTCGTATACGTCGCGGCACCGGACGAGTTCGACCTGCAATGGTTGGAGCGGTACCAGATTACGACGTAGGGAGCGTTCAAGCACTCAGTAGTGAGTACTCAGTACTGAGTGTTCCGTGACGATCGAGCACTGAGCACTGAGTGCTGTACACAACTAATCCCGCCCCACGACAAACGTCGCATACATCTCTCTCAGCCCCTCGGCAATTTCCTGCTGCCGTTGGCGCAGGGTCTCGATGAGCGTACGTCGTGACCGCAACAGGAAGAACCGCCGGGCATCGCGCCCCGCGCCCCGCCACCGCTCCCGCGTCCACAGTCCGATCAGGCCCACGACGGGGACGACGAGCACGGCCGAGATGCCGGCGAGGACGCCGAGGCGCCACGTCGCCACCGCTCCCAGCGCCAGGACCCACGTCGTGTATAGCACGATCCCGATGAGCAGGTTGTACGTGGCGCGCCGGTCTCTGTCGGGCTTGACGATCCTGGTGAGGCGGTCGGTGGCCTGATATGGGGCCCGAAACAACACGTAGCCGGCGAGGCCCACGAGGAACGCCGGTAGGCCCGCGAGGTACAGCCGTCTGAGTCCCCACGTCACGCCGGCGCGAATGCGCACGTCCCGGTGGAGATCGCCGGGCTTGAGTCGCAGGCGCTCGAGTCGCCGGCAATGCGTGGTGATTTCTCCAATCATGCCGGCCCAGCGGGATGCCCGGGTCTCACGCAGTTGCCGCAGCACCGAGGTCGTGACCCCGAGACGGGCAAGGCGCTGCGCTTCATCCGTGTCGGCTCCCCACTGCGCGGTCCAGATCCCCTCGGTGCACTCCACCAGCGGGCGATCCTCCCACCGTTCGAGATTGAGCGTGACCCGGCGCAGCGCCGCGTCGATCAGTGTCGTGAGTTCACGGACCGCGTCCTGATCGTCCGCGGTACGGCCGGCCAGATCGTCCCACTCCACCGGTTGGCCGATGACGGCAAACGCTTCGGAGCGAAAGACGTGCTTGCGCCGGAACACCAGGCCAACCGGGACGATCGGAAAGGCCGTGGAGTGACCTGCTGCCGCGCCCAATGCGATACGGGCGGCGCCGGTCTTCAATGGGACGAGACCGGGCTCGCTGTGGCTCAGTCCCTCGGGAAAAATCCCGATGGCGGCGCCTTCGTCCAATGCCGCGTGCACCGCCCGGAACATGTCTACGTTGCCATCCATCGCCTGCGCGTCGTCGACCTGCCGGTAGACCGGAATCGCCCCGGAACCCCGCACGAGCCAACCCACCATGCGGTCAGTGAAGAGCGTGGCCTTGGCCAGGTATCGCACCCTCCGTCGCGCGACGGCCGAAACAAGCACCGGGTCGAGGAGAGAGTTGGGGTGATTGGCTACCAGCAAGACCGGGCCCGAGCCGGGGATCTGTGCACCGCTGACGGTCAGCCGGTAGTAAACCCTGGCCGCCGCTTCGGAAATGAGAGAGAACGCCGGAAGTAGCCACATGGGTCGCGGGGTTGAGTCGACTAAGTATGGATGGAAAGTTCCCGTGTGGGAATCGGCTGTAGCAGGTGGCCCAGGGCAAACACCCCCCGGCCGCGGTGGCCGAGGGGCGTTGTACGCACAGCGTCAAAGGGTGGTTTAGCTCAAATCAAATAGCCACTCCACCGGACTGAAGAAATTTTCGAACGTGTCGTCCAACACCTTCTCCAGAGCTTCGATGATTTGCCCCACCGCGCGGGCGTGTTCGGCCGACAGGGTTTCACCGTCCGGGCCGACCACCGTGATGCTGGTGGGCTCGAGGGTGATTGTAGCGAAGAGCGCCCCATTCACGAAGAATTCCACGGTGCCAGTGCCGGCGTCCCCATCGATCGTCCCATCGATCATCACGTTGTTGTTTCCCTGCTGGAACTCCGCGTCCAGCGTCAGCGTGACCTGCTCGGTCTCACCATCGATTTCGATCACGACATTTGCGCTGAGGCGGAAGTCCCGCGCTACTACTTCGATGATGTAATCGACTTCCAGTCGTGCCGTGGCAAACGTGGCATCGATCGAATTGGTGAGGTCGAGGTCGACACGCGTCGTTCCGTCGGTGACGTAGCCGGCGATGTTGACAGAGATGGAGTTGAGTACACCGGTCGCCGTGACCGTGTAGTTGACGTACTCGATCTCTTCGGACACCACGCGCAACCGGGCTATCGCCGCGGTCGCTGTGCTCTCGTCCGTGACGTCGACGAAGCCGATCTCGGTCGCGCCGGGCTCCCCGGTAATGGGATTGACCTCATACAGGATGAATCGGATACCGTTTTCCGGGGCTCCGGCTCGCTCCGGATTGTGGAAGTATCCTTCCAGCGGGTCGTGCTCGTAGGTGCGGCCCCGGAAGCTCTCGGGGATGAGCACCACGGCGGCGGAGCCGGCGTTCAGCAGATCGGCCATTCGTTGAGCGGCGACCTGCATGCGCCCCGGCATGTCCGGTGAGATCAGCTCCCAGCTGGTCTCGACCAGTTCCGACGCGTAGCCGGGCGCGGCGCTGGCGCTGAAGTCCCTGCCCATGGCGGCGAGGCTCCTGTACACGTCGGTTTCGAATGCGGCACCGACGGCTTGCAGATCTTCGGCGGACGCCATGACGTCGAATCCGTCTCCATCCGGGCCGTTGACGTCATTGCAGGCAGTTAGCGCCATCGTCAACACGAGGCCGATACCGAACAACTTCTTGAATCGTGACACGATGTACCTCCTGGTGGGTGGTCACACGCTCAAAGACGAAGGTCCTGACAACCATCGCGAATATGAGCGTGGCCAAGGAGGCGGGTCTGTGTCGAGCCGGAGCCCAAGAGTGTGACGGGTGACCGCTTTTTTTGGCCGATCTCCGCGGATCCGTCCTACACCCAGACCCGTCCGAGACATATGAACTACAACGTATTAGCCATGAAACCCGGCCTGGCGGGCAAGCCGCATCGACGCGATGCGCGCGTTGCGGGGGGAGTGATGGCTAGTCGGCTTGCTGCACCTGCTGGTGCAGGGCGTCTGCGGTAATGCCGCTGTGGGAAGCGTTCCAGGTCGGCCGGCCGTTGCGCACGACGAAAGCCTGGGGGGATTCGTGCCGCACGCCGAATTCATCGGCGATCCAGTTGGAGAGATCCCGCTGCCGGATCACATCGATGGCGTAGACCGGGGTGTCCGGATGGTCGCTGGCGAACCGGCCGACCTCCCGGCCGATCCAGGCGCTCACCGAGCAGATGGGGCTGTACTTGTACAGCACCGCGATGGGAGCGAGCAAGGCCTGGTCGAGCTCGTCTCGATCGGACAATGGTCTGATCGGCGCGGGCGGGGCCTCCTCATGGGTTCCGCCGGCGAAGAGCGAGCTAAAGAACTTGCGGAGCATACTGGTGCCTCGAGTATCGAAACCGGGTTGCCGCTTGCGGTATGACCGTAGCGTTGTTGCGGGGTGAAAGGTTCCCGACGCTCAGGACTCGGCGAGGAGAGCCCGCCACGCTTGCTCTTCCCGTTTCGGCTTCACGATGGGTGCCAGGCGCTTCACGCGGGCTTTGAGCATCGCATAAAACCGGCGATCGGATTCGGCGCGCAGCAGTAGCTGCCGCAGCGCGCCGGCGTCTCCGACCGGGAAGTAGCCCGGGTAATCCTTGCCCAAGAGCCCCCTCGATCCGCTGATGCGCGTTGAGATGACCGGCACCGAGGCCGCGATGGCTTCCGTCACCACGTTGGCACCGCCCTCCAATTTCGACGTGAGCACCAGCACCCGCGACCGGGCCAGCGCGCGCAGTGCCTTCCAGCGCGGTACTTCACCGCGCCACGCGTACCGGGCGTTGGTGGCCGAAGCGTGGCGGGCACGGGCGGCCATGCCCCCATTCCGCGCGCCGCCATAATGGAGCACGGCGATGCGAGACGATGCCGGCAGGTAGCGCGTCGCAACCTCGGTGAGAAACGGATCTTTCACCGGGCGCAAATGGGCTAGCACGACGACGTCGAACGTGCGCGTGCGAGGAATCACGGTGCCGGCGGGTTTCCTGGCGGACTGGATGATCACGCGACACTTGCGTCGGAGTGCTCGGGGAACCTCCTCGAGAGCGGCGGGCTGGAGCACCACGATGCGGGTCGCCAACTGCAGTGATTGTTGCGCGGTGACGGACGTGTGGATGTCACCGTACACGTCGGTGCCCGTAAGGGCGAGGATGAGGGGGCGCTCGGGATGCAGGCGGTGGAACCGCCGTACGGAGCCGGCGGACCGCCGGGCATGCAGTGCGACCAGCGCATCACACGGCTCGCCGCCGTACTCCTCGGTGATGACGACCCGATGTCCCAAGCGCCGGAGCAGGCTCGCCCACCGACGCGCCGTCACCCTGTTGCCGAAACGTGACCCCGGCGGTGCCGGGGTCACGATGCGAATCCTCAAGGATCGATGGCGCAGGTCCGGAATCCAGCGAAGACGTCGCGGCGATCGGGCGTGAAAAAGTTGCGCCAAGTATTGCGCAGCATCCGGCTGCGGGTGGCCCACGCGCCGCCCCGAAGCACCTTCCGCGTGCGAAACCACGGCTCGGAGTATTCCTTATAGCGGTCGGCCACGAATCCGGGGTAGGGGAGAAACGTGGTGCTGGTCCATTCCCACACGTTGCCGATCATTTGGCGGCATCCGAATGCGCTGTCGCCCGCAGGCAGCCCCGACACGGCAATCGTGTCCTGTCCCCACCCGTCGAGATGTGCCAGGTGGATGGTCGGCGCCTCTTCTCCCCAGGGGTAGTGGCGTTTGTGATGCGCCAGGGCCGGTTGATCGCCGGAGGGCTCGCCGGCGGCGGCGGCTTCCCATTCGGCCTCTGTGGGCAAGCGTCTCCCGGCCCAGCGGCAGAAGGCGTTCGCCTCGTACCAGTTGACGTGGATCATGGGTCGTGACGGCTCCAGCGGAATCCACTGATCGAACCAGCGGCGCATCCAGCTACCGCCTGGCTCCCGCTGCCAGTAGGGTGGGTGCGGCGTGGGGCCCCCCTTGCGCCAGGCCCATCCCTCGTCGCACCACAGTGCCCGTCGCTCGTAGCCGTCGTCTTCCACGAACGCGGCGAATTCTCCTTGAGTGACCGCGGTACGGGAGATGGCAAAAGCCGCGAGCTTCACGTCGTGTGCCCACTTTTCGTTGTCCAGCACGAGGCGCCCGTCGTCTTCGGCACCGAGCTTGAACGGCCCACCAGGAATGGCCACGTCACCGGAGACCGGTGCCTCCTCGGCGATATCGATACGTGGGGCGTTCTGCAGCCCCGGCTTGCTGTAACCGTGCGTTTGCCTGGTATGGGTAAACGCCTCCGCGTGCATGTCTTCGTGGAAAACGGAGTAGGCGGTGAAATAGGAGGTCGCCTCGCTGGGGCCTTTGTCCAGTTGCTCCAGCACGGCGTCGCGCACGTCGCGGCAATACGCGAGGGTGTCCTTCCGCGTCGGGAGCGGCAGATCCCAGCGGGTGTCGTGGTGGATAGCCATGGAATCCCAGATGGCGTCGGCATCTTCGCGCAACGGGTCTAGCCCGCCCGCTTCCCGCAGCGTCCACTTCTCTTGAAACCATGCCACGTGCCCGATCTCCCACAGGAGCGGGTTCACGATGTCCAAATGGGGGCCCATGAGTTGCTCGTCGGTCAGGTCGCCGATGATGTCGAACGTCCGCCCACGGGCGTCTTGTACCCAGATCTTGAGTTCGTTTGCCGGGAAGGGTTCGGGGTAGGTGGTGGGCATCGGTGTGGCCGGCGGTTGAGTGGTCAGTGTTCAGTACTCAGTGTCCAGTGGTTACACTGCAAGATAGCCGGGCGTGGCGGCCGGCACTAGGACGCGGCCATGCGAGCGGACGCCAGGTTCTGAACACTGAGTACTGAGCACTGAACACTGAGTCCTGTCTCTCCGCAGTACACCAATCCCTACCAGCACGTTATCTTCAGCCAGCGCGATTCACTCTAACCAGCAAAGACCATGAACGACACACCAAATCAAAAGCCGCGGATCCGACTGACGTCTTTGTCGCACGGCGCCGGTTGAGCGTGTAAGCTCAGCTCCACCGAGTTGGCGCAGGTCCTGCGTCACGTTCCTGTCATCGACGACCCCCGGGTCTTGGTGGACGCCGCTTCGCGCGACGACGCCGCGGTGTACCTCATCGCGGACGATCGTGCCGTTGTGGCCACCGTGGATTTCTTTGCGCCGATCGTCGACGATCCCTACGCGTTCGGCGCCATCGCCGCGGCGAACGCGTTCAGCGACCTGTACGCCATGGGCGCAACGCCACTGTTTGCGCTCAATCTGGTCGCGTGGCCCCGCGCGCCAGAGATGCTGGAATTGCTCGGCGAAGCCATCAAAGGCGGACTGGATACGGCGGAGCGGGCAGGGGCCTTCGTGCTGGGCGGCCATTCCATCGACGACGCCGAGCCCAAGCTGGGTATGGTGGCGTTTGGGGAAGTCCACCCCGACCGGCTGATCGACAACGCCAGCGCGCGCCCCGGCGATGCGCTGGTGTTGACCAAGCCGTTGGGAACCGGTGTCCTGAGCACCGCTTTGAAGCAGGGCGCCCTCACGGAGACGGAGATGGAATGGCCTGTGAAGGTCATGTCGACCTTGAACGCCGGTGCCGCGCACGCGATGGCCGAGCTGGGCGAGGCGGTTCACGCGGCTACCGACGTGACGGGATTCGGATTGCTGGGCCATCTCCACAACATGCTCGCCGCGTCGGGCGTGGCCGCCCGGGTTTTCGCCGGCTCGGTGCCCTTGTTCGATCGTGTCCGGGATTTCATCGAGGAGGATATCGTCCCCGGAGGCACGAAACGCAACCTCGAGGCGAGCGAAGAATGGACCACGTGGGCGGCGGGCGTGTCCGCGGTCGACCGCCTCATCCTGAGCGACGCGCAAACATCCGGCGGCTTGTTGATCGCGGTCGATTCCGCCCGCAAGGACGACCTCATCGCCGCTCTCGAGCGCCATGAGACACCGGTGGCGGTCGTCATCGGTGGAGTGGTTCCTGGTAGCGAGGGAACGATGGAGGTCGTGTAAACAGCGATTCTAGATAAGTGATTCGAGATTGGATTGGATCGGTATTCTTTGGTGGTCTTAGATCATCCCCGCGTCAATCCGCAATCACTAATCTAGAATCCCTAATCTAGAATCGCTACGAATCAACGGTAAAAGATACGCCACATCCGCATCTGCCAGTAGCGTTGGGGTTCTCGAACACGAAGCGCGATTCCTGCATCGACGAGATCCAGTCGATGGTCATGCCGCCGATATACTGCGCGCTGAATGGGTTGACGAAGATGTTCGTCCCATTGAGCACATAGGTCGTGTCGTCTTCGTCGGGCCCTTCCGCGATGCGCACGTCGTAGTTCAGCCCCGAGCAACCCCCTTGGGTGACGCCAGCGCGGAGCCCCGCGCCATTCGGGAGGTCGTGCTCCGCGATCACCCGGGCGACCCGCTGGGCGGCACCGTCCGTGATCGACAGGACGAACCCGGCGGGGATGGCGTCTGGCTGAGATTTGGTCGTCATGTCCGTCTCGTCACTTGCTGAATCCCTTCAAATATACCCAGGGCCGCAAGACCCCTCCGGGCCCTCAGGCGCCCGTCTCCACGGGCGCGCCGACGAGGTTGCCCCACTCGGTCCAGCTGCCGTCGTAATTGCTCACGTCGGGATACCCGAGCAGATATTTGAGCACGAACCACGAGTGACTCGACCGTTCGCCGATGCGGCAGTAGGCGATGATGGGTTTGGTACCGGTAATCCCGGCAGTTGTATACAGCGAGTGGAGTTCGTCGTGGGACTTGAAGGTTCCGTCGTCGTTGCATGCCTTCGCCCACGTGATGTTGCTGGCTCCGGGAACATGTCCGCCCCGCTGACACGTCTCGGGAAGCCCCGGTGGGGACAGGAGCTCTCCGGAGAATTCCGCCGGACTCCGCACATCGACCAGCTCCACGGCTTTGGCCTGGACGGCCGTTTGCACTTCGCTGAGGAAGGAGCGAATGGAGTTGTCGGCTTCCGAGGCCTGGTAGCTCGTCGTGGAGGGAGCCGGTGCGTCGGTGGACATGGCTCGGCCTTCCTCGATCCACTTCTTGCGGCCGCCGTTCATCATACGAACGTCTTCGTGGCCGTAGATCTTCAGTTGCCAGAACGCCCAGGCGGCAAACCAGTTGTTGTTGTCGCCGTACAGCACAACCGTCGTGTCGTTGGAGATCCCCGAACTACTCATGAGTTTTTCGAAGTCCGTTTTGGACATGATGTCGCGACGCACGGTATCACAGAGTTGGGTCTGCCAAGACCAGCCGATGGCGCCGGGGGCGTGGCCCTTGGCGTATTCACTCGTGTCGACATCCACTTCCACGACTACCACGTTGTCATCGGCGGCGTGTTCTTCGACCCAGTCCGTGGATACAAGGGATCCCGGATGCGCATAGTTTCCCATTGATTCACCCCTTGTTTTCGAGTTGCACTTTTCTGGTGTGGCCTCGCGTGGTGGCGCCGAGTCAAGACTACTTGACATCTATCGATTGCCCGACCGGCCCGCGGTTACGGCCGAGAGTTGCTCAGTAACGCGGTATAGAAGAATCTACCTGCGTCGACCAGGCGTCAATCCCGCCCTGCAAACTCCGCACGTTCTCGTATCCGGCTGCACGGAGGATGCCCAGGGCGTGCATCGATCGAATACCGCGGTGGCAGAGTGTTACGATCGCCCGGTCGCTGTCCAACTCGTCGAGTCGGGAAGGGAGCTGTCCCAACGGAACGAGTATCGATCCGTCGATGTGTCCAATCTCCCACTCGTGTGACTCGCGCACGTCGATCACGAGCAAATCCGATTGTGTGTCGATCTCCTGTTCCAATTCTGTTGCGCTGATCTCCACGGTCTTGCTCACCGGTTCGGCCCCGACGCCGCAAAAGGCGTCATAGTCGATCAGTTCGGTGATGGACGGATGCGTTCCGCATGCGGGGCACTCCGAATCTTTGCGGAGGGTGAGCTCTTGCCACCGGAATATGAGAGTGTCGAGCAAGATCAGGCGCCCGACGAGCGTCTCGCCGATGCCGAGCAGCAGCTTGATGGCCTCCAGGGCCTGGATGCTTCCGATGATCCCGGGAAGGGCGCCGAGCACTCCCGCTTCGGCACACGACGGGACCATCCCCGGGGGCGGCGGCTCTTGAAAAAGGCACCGATAACACGGTCCCTGCCGGGCGTCGAACACCGAAGCCTGCCCCTCGAACCGAAAGATCGAGCCGTATACGTCGGGCTTGCCGAGGAGGACACAGGCGTCGTTGACGAGATAACGCGTAGGAAAATTATCCGAGCCATCGACCACGATATCGAAACTCTCGAGAATCTCCAGCGCGTTCTCGGCCGACAGCCGCACGTCGAACCTCTCGATCTGGGTATGAGGGTTGAGGTCGTGGAGGCGATTCGCGGCCGAGGCGAGCTTGGGCGTGCCAATGGCGCCGGTGCCATGGATGATCTGCCGGTGCAGGTTGGACTCCTCCACCTCGTCGAAGTCGATCAATCCAAGCGTGCCGACGCCGGCTGCGGCGAGGTAGAGCGCCGCCGGCGATCCCAACCCGCCGGTGTCCACGAGAGCCACCCGCCCAGCCTTGAGCCGGCGCTGCCCGTCGACGCCGACCTCGGGGAGCGACAGATGTCGCGCGTAGCGGATGTGTTCGTCCCGCGTCAGTGGGGGTAGCTGCAATTGCCCGTATCCCATGTGGCGGCCAACCTGAGTGCTCCACAATTTAATCAGGGGGTTCCCCCTTGGGCATTGGACACGGGCCGATGGTTCTTTTTACATTCCCTGTTCCTCGTTTCCTCGGGCGATGGGAGTCTTCGTGACCAAGATCCCGCTGGCGTCGAGTCTGGTCTTCCTGGTGCTTGGCTGTTCGGCTGCTCCGTACTACCCCGGGCCGGGTGACGATTGGGAACTGCTCTCGCCGGCCGCGATGGGCATGGACGCCGACAGCCTCCGCAAGGCGGTCGTGTTCGCCATGGCCAACGAGTCCCGCTCTCCCCGCGACCTGGAAGCCTGGATGGCCGCCCGGGGCCGCAACGATCCCTACAGTGCCCTGTTCGGACCGCTCAAGCCACGTGGCGGGCCGGCCGGCGTGATCGTGCGTGGCGGTTACATCGTCGCCGAATGGGGTGATACGAAGCGGGTGGACGTGACGTACAGCGTCACCAAGAGCTTTGTGTCCACGACGACGTTGCTGGCACTGCAGGACGGACTGATCCAGGACGTCCACGATCCCGTGGCCGAGTATGTGTCGGACGGCAACTTCGACTCGCCCCACAACGCCCGGATCACCTGGCACCATCTCCTGACTCAGACCACCGAGTGGGAGGGGGAGCTCTTCGGCAAGCCCGACGTGGCCGATCGGCGTCTCGGCCGGGACCGCGAGCTCCAGACTCCCGGCACACTGTGGGAATACAATGACGTCCGGGTCAACCTGGCGGCGCTGGCCACGATGCGGGTGTGGCAGCGGCCCCTGCCCGACATCTTGCGGGAGCGCATCATGGAGCCCATCGGTGCGTCGGATACGTGGGAATGGCACGGCTACCGCACATCGCGCGTGGAGCTGGGAGGCGACAGCGTGACCGCGGTGAGCGGTGGAGGACACTGGGGCGGGGGCCTCTGGATCAGCGCACGAGATCAGGCGCGATTCGGCCTGCTCTTCCTGCGCCGGGGCCGGTGGGGAGACCGGCAAATCCTGTCCGAGGAATGGATCGACTCCGCACTCACCCCCATCGAGCTCAACCATACCTACGGCTATATGTGGTGGCTCAACACGGACCACGAGCTGTGGCCGGGCGCGCCGGCTTCGAGCTTCGGCGCGCGGGGCGGAGGGTCCAACGTCATCTGGATCGACCCGGAACACGATCTCGTGGCCGTCTTCCGGTGGATCGACGGTCCAGCCATCGGCCCCGCCATCAACCTGATTCTGAACGCACTGGAAGAGTAGTCCGTTGGCAGACGCCGCGAGTGCCCGAATCTTGTTAGATTCTTCTTTCGTATGGTAGTCGAGTGCTGACCACGCCGAAGAAAGAATTGTCGCCGCCTTGTTGACGCCCTGGGTCAAAAATCTTCTGATGGCCAACGTGGCCCTGTTTTTTCTCGGGTCTTCGTTTCCTGTTTTGAGCAACCTGCTGGCGCTGTATGTGCACCCGTTGGCCCTCCTCGTGCGGCCGTGGACGATCGTCACATACATGTTCGTCCACGCCAGCATGTCCCATCTTTTTTTCAATATGCTAGGGCTGTTTTTCTTTGGCCCGCGCCTGGAGGCGAAGCTCGGTAGCAAGCAATTTCTGTATCTCTACTTCATCAGTGGGATGTGCGGTGCGCTCCTGTCGTTCGTCTTCAGCATGGGCATCGTGATCGTGGGAGCCTCGGGCGGCGTATACGGCGTACTCCTGGGCTTCGCGATGTTCTGGCCGCGAGACAAGATCTACATCTGGGGAATCCTGCCGATCGAAGCCCGGTGGCTGATTGCGGCCATGACGGCCATCACGATCTACAGCGGCGTCGGCGCGGTGCAAAACGGCGTAGCGCACTTCGCGCACCTCGGGGGATTCGTCGGCGCGTATCTCTACATGCGGTGGTTGGAACGGAATTCGCCGGCGCGAAAGTTC
>JAPULZ010000231.1 GCA_027294455.1 Gemmatimonadota bacterium | reverse complement strand
GATCTGGCGGTGAGTACCACCTCGGACATGTGGGCCGTGGCGAGCGGAACCTCGTTTCAGGTCTGGCGGCTTTCGGACCTCTCGCTTCTCAGAACCGTAGTGCTCTCACCTGGTGCCTTGGGCTACGAGCACAAGGATCCGGCCGAGGTGCGTCTGCTTCCGGATAGCGTGACAGCCATGATGACGACCTTCACTTGTGCTATGTATCGACTTCACGATTTGGACACGGATCAACCTCGTGCCGAGCTTGTAAATGTGCTGCCGTGGACGGACTATGAAACGGATGAGTGTGGGATCCCCGCTACCCGGGGCCGGTTCTGGCTACAGACGTATGCCCACTCCGATGGCTCTTCGCTGATTTCATTCGACATCTCTGATCCCTCGAATCCGATAGTGCTGGACGAGCTCGTCTGGGAAGAGGCCTGGTGGCCGCACTGGATCTCGATCGAGCCAGAAGGGAATCGGGTCGTCTTGACGTCTGGTAAGGGGGCCACGCAGTACAAGGTCCTGCTCGTGAAGCTCGATCAGGAAACTGGGGCACTGGAGTTCGACTCCGCGTTCCGTGATCGGGGCTCCGGGGAGCTGGGTGTTAGCTTCGACCGGTCGTCCTGGCCTCACGGCGAAGCTGGGGCCGCGAAGCCTCACGGAGCGGTATTCTCAAGAGTGCGGTGAGTCCGCCCGGGCGCACCCAGGGTTGCTGTTCGGGAATAGCGTGTAAAGGCCCGTTAGCCGCGGGTCCAAATCGCACATCTGGACCGCCAGCTTGCTCCCCGGACGAGGCTCGCTAAATTCGTGGAGGGGTTCGGCTTTGGTGACTCGCTTCGGGAGTGGGCCAACGTGGACGTCCGATATCTGATCAGCATTGCCTCAGCAGGCGCGGAGCTCCGCGCCGAGCGTGAGAAGATCGCCAGGGCGGTGCTGACCATGGGACATTTACCGGTCGATCTCACCGGGGCGGGCGTGCTGGAGCACGAGGCTCCCGAAGCCGTCGAGCGCTACATCGCCCGAAGCGACTACTTCATCGTGATCGTGGCCGACGAGGACGAGGATTCAGCGGCAGAGCTCAGGCAGCTGGAAGTCGCGTACGGTTACGCCGGCCAGCATGAGGTTCCGGTGCTGGGTTTGGTGGTCGGAGATTCGGGTCCCGTCGGACTCATCGACCGGATCCGCGAAAACTCCATCGGGATGACGGAAGATCAGGAGAACATCGGCGAGTCGGCCGGGTGGCTCCTCATCAAGATGATCCAGGCCTACGGGCGTCCCGGATGGATGTCCACGACCGAGCTTCCCAGCGGAGAAGTGGCGTCGGAGCTCGCGCGGCTCTCCCGAGAAAACACGGAGTACCGAGAACAACTCCGGTTGGTGGACCCGGAGGGAAGCGTGTCGGAAGATCAGCGGCTGGAATCCTCGATTCACGCCCTCCATGAGAACAAGATCTTGATACCCCTGTGGGAGCGGACGACCAACACCTGGGAGAAGCCGTTCGAGGTCGATCTGTACAATTTCTTCGTCCGTATCGCGCCGGAGCTCGCCGTGGAAGCCTCCGCCAACGACATCGCGTCGTTCATTCCCAGCGGCGTGTGCGAGATGGATGCCGAAGACGTGCGCGCGCGTTGGGTCGTGCCGCCGGCGTCGCTGAACCTCTGGTTCACCGACTTGATGTCACTCGGCCTGATGGCCCCGTCTCCCAAACGCCACGGCCCGAAGGACAACAACCAATACTGGACTCTCACGGGAGACGGTAGGGAGCTGTTGTCCCGCGTGCGCCGCTCGGTGCTCGAGATGGGTGGTCACCGGCATGTGGGGTTTACGCAGGAGTTTAGGATTCCGATCGCGGGAGACTAGCGAATCTCAGGATCTCGCCACCTGATCCATCCGGATCTTATCGAGATCGAACTTCCCAATCGCATCCAGCATCTTGTCCATGATGGGATCGAACTCGCCGGTGGCACCGCGCTTCCAGCGTAGCGGGTTGATCCGGGCGACCACGAAATTCCGCAGGTAGGGGCTGTCGAAGCCACGGGCCTTGAGGCCGTCGATGGCCACGTTGACCGCGGCGTCGAGCTCCATGACGCGGGCGGCGCGGGCCTCGCGAATCTGCAACGCCTCGGGCAACCGCGCCGTGAGAAACCGGTCGATGCGCTTCAGTACGGGGTGAAAGGCACTGCCGGCAAAGCGCGGCTTGGCCTGGTAGCACACCCCGAGCGTCAACAGCGGCGCCTCCTCGAACTCGGCCTCGAACTCCTTTTCGGGGCGGGGATACAACATGGAGAGTTCGTGCGCCATGCGGATGACCTCGAGGGATCGCTCCTTCAGGTTGTGGGCCTTCTCGGTGTTGAGAGCGAGAATGCGATAGGCGAGTTCCTCTTCGGGCACGAGCAGGATGGTGATGGACTTGGCCCCGATCCGCCGCATGGCGGCGAGTCGGTGGTGGCCGTTGGGCGTCCAGTACTGCCCGTCTCCCGACCGCACGACGATGATCGGGTCGAGAAACCGATCCAGCTTGTCCACGGCCGTGGCCAGCTTGGCGACGTGGGCGTCGGACAGATCGCGTTGGAACGGTGTGGGCTGTACCGCGCCGATGGGTAGCCCGGCGAAGAGATGCCAGTTGCCGCCCAGCGGATCGCGATACATGCCGATGACACTGCCGCCGTCCTCTTCAACGGCCGCCGCCAGGTCGTGGAGACCCTCCGGCGCCTCGCCAGTCAACTTGTCGGCGGCAAGTCCGCGCGATCGAGGGGCGGCCTTTTTTCGCCGGCGGGTGGCTTTCGCTTTGGCGGGCATTCTTGGTCCCTTGGTCAGTAGGGGCGAGGCCATTCCTTCGCCCCTACCCTCAGTCGGCTAATACGCGACCCAAATACGCTTTCAACCGCTGCCAGGCGTCCAGCGCGGGCGCTTCGCGCAACTCCTGGTTTCCATCCACGCGAAGCCAGAAGCCGTGATTCACGTCGTCATATATATGGATATCGTTTTCGATTCCGACGGCGTCCAGCGCCGCGGCGAAGCGGTTCACCTGATCGGGCGGAATACCACCGTCCATCTCGGCGAAGGTGCCGTACACCTCGTGCGTGATGGCGCGGAGGATCTCCGGGTCTTCCACCAGCGATCCGTAGAAGATGGCGGTTCCCTCATGGTTCTCGCCGCCCAGGGCGTAACTCAGGGCCACGCCTCCTCCGAAGCACCAGCCCATGGCGGCCACCTTGCCGGTCACGTCGGAGCGTTCACGGAGAAAACGGGCCGCTGCGTCGAGGTTGGCGATCATGGCCGTCTCGTTGGCCCGCACCTCTTGGGTCAGGGCACGGTTCTCTTCCGGGTTGCTACCGGTGCGGCCCGAATACAGGTCGGCCGCCAGCGCGATGTAACCCTCTGCCGCAAAGGCGTCGGCCATCTGGCGCACCCGATCGACCAGGCCGTTCCACTCGTGAATCAAGACCAGGGTCGGGAAGGGGCCGTCGCCTTCGGGCACGGCCAGGTACCCTCGTGTGGCCGTGTCCCCCGGCACATAGTGCACATTGGCGCCCTGCGGGGGCGGCGCGGTACCCAGGATCGCATCGGGAATCGCGCTGGCCGCTGTAGGCTGTAACGCGATTCGGGGAACCTCGGCGCCGGAGTCCCCATCCGCGCTGCATCCCAGGGCGAGAAGGCCCGCGAGCCAGGCCGCGGTCCCACGGGTGGACCAGGATTGATTCGCCGGTGAAACGGGCATGGCGGTTCCTCTCGAGTAGATGATGCGCGAAATTGCCGGGGATTCCCTGCGGAGAAGCCCTGAACCTGCGGTCTCGGCGCGCACTCCGCAAGACTCTCATGAAACGGACCGTTCCCCATGCGAAGCAGACGCACCAGTCGGAGAAGTCGGATGCACGCCGCCGTCGCGCTGGTCGCCGCGGCCACCGCGTTGAGCCTCTCGCCGGTCCACTCCCTGCGCGGTCAGGATCTTCGTGGCGTCGGCGAGCAGATGTTCGGGGAGCTTCCCTTTCGTCACATCGGACCGGTGGGGAACCGGGTGAGCGCCGTGGTGGGTGTTCCCGGGGATCCGAACGTGTACTACATCGGGGCCGCATCGGGTGGGGTCTTCAAGTCCACTGACGGCGGCGTGCACTGGGAACCCGTGTTCGACGATCAGCCGGCGGCGTCCATCGGCTCTCTCGCCATCGATCCCACCAACCGCAACGTGGTGTGGGCGGGTACGGGCGAAACGTTCATCCGGAGCAACGTCTCCATCGGCAACGGGATCTACAAGTCCACCGACGGAGGCGAGACCTGGCGGCACATGGGTCTCGACGCCACCGGGCGTATTGGGCGGATCGTCATCCATCCCACCAATCCCGACGTGATCTTTGCGGCGGCCATGGGGCACCTGTACGGCCCGCAGCCAGAGCGCGGCGTGTTCCGTACGACCGACGGCGGCGAGTCGTGGGAGCAGGTGTTGTTCGTCGACGAGAACACCGGGGCATCGGACATCGTCATGGATCCCAACAACCCAGAGATCCTCTTCGCCGGCATGTGGCAGATGATCGTCCAGACCTGGGGTCGGGAGAGCGGCGGACCGGGCGGCGGGGTGCACATGTCCCGCGACGGAGGAACGACGTGGGAGCACCTCACCGGGAACGGGTTGCCCCGGCCGCCGCTCGGCAAAATCGGGCTGGCCATGTCGCCGAACAACTCTGATCGTGTGTACGCGCTCATCGAGACGAATTCGAATCGCGAGTTCGCCGAGCTGGACGAGCACCAAGGGGTGCTGTGGCGCTCCGATGACGGCGGACGGTCGTGGCGCATGGTGAGCGACGATCACACGCTGGCACAGCGCCCACTGTACTACACCCGGGCCGCGGTGGCGCCCGATGACCACAACGAGATTCATTTTCTCTCGACGGCGCACACCATCTCCCTCGACGGCGGATTGACCATCCAGCGCGGCAATGCCGGCGGGGACAATCACGACATGTGGATCGATCCCCTCATTCCGGACCGGATGATTGTGGGGCACGACGGGGGCGTCAGCATTTCCACCACCAGAGGACGGAGCTGGCTGCGTCCGCGCCTGCCCATCGCGCAGATGTATCACGTGTACACGGACAACCAGATTCCGTATTTCGTGTACGGCAACCGGCAGGACGGCGCGTCACATCGAGGTCCCAGCAACACCCTGTCCGGCGGCTCCATCCCGATCGGGGCGTGGCACTCGGTGGGCGGATGCGAATCGGGATACTCGGTTCCCGATCCTGTCGACAACAGCATCGTGTGGTCCGGCTGCTACGAGGGCATCCTCGAGCGCTACGATCACCGCACGGGGCAGGCCCGCAACGTGAGCGTGTGGCCCGACAACCCCGAGGCATGGCCGGCGGCGGATCTCCGATATCGTTTTCAATGGACGTTTCCCATCGCCATCTCGCCGCACGATCACAATCGGGTCTACGTGGGGAGCCAGCACGTGCACCAGACCACCGACGGCGGCCAGAGCTGGACGGTGATCAGTCCGGATCTCACCACGAACGACAAGTCCAAGCAACAAAAAACCGGCGGTCTCACGATGGATGACGCCGGCCCGACCTATGCCGCGGTGCTCTTTGCCATCGCGGAGTCGCCCCTGGAAGACGGCGTGATCTGGGCCGGGTCCAACGACGGCCTGGTGCAGGTGACGCGCAACGGCGGCGCGGATTGGACCAACGTCACGGCCAACATTCCCGATCTACCCCCGTGGGGAACGGTCAGCAACATCGAGCCCTCGCGGTTCGACGCAGGTACGGCGTACATCACGGTGGACTTCCATCAGGTCAACAACGCCGACCCGTTCGTCTACAAGACGGAGGACTACGGCCGTACCTGGAAGTCGATCAGCTCGGACATTCCCCGGAGCGTGTTCAGCTACGCCCATGTGGTGCGGGAGGATCCGGTTCGTCCGGGCCTGCTCTATCTGGGGACGGAGAATTCGCTCTTCGTTTCGTTCAACGACGGCGGGAACTGGCGCCCCCTGCAGTCAAATCTCCCGCACGCCCCCGTGCACTGGCTGACGATCCAGGAGCATTTCAACGATCTGGTGGTGGCCACCTACGGGCGCGGCTTCTGGATCATGGACGACATCACGCCGCTGCAACAGCTCAGCGACGAGGTGCTCGCGTCGGACGTGCATCTGTTTCAGCCGCGCCCGGCCTATCGATTCAGAAACAAGGAGAGCGCGGTGAGCCAGCCCGGCGATCCCGGGGCGGGGGAGAATCCGCGATACGGGGCCTCGCTGCACTATTATCTTGCGGCCCCTGTGTCCGGCGGGGCCACGGTCGAGATCGCCGACGCGGGCGGGGACGTGGTGCGACGCCTGGAGGGGTCGAACCTTGCAGGGATCAATCGCCTCTACTGGGACCTCCGCTACGAACCGTCCGAGGTGCCGCGCATGCGGACAAGGGTCATCGAGCACCCGGACGTGGAGATCGGCGACGACGGGTGGCGTTCCGGCGGGGAGACCGGGCGCGTCGCACCGCTTGCTCCACCGGGGACGTACACGGTTCGGCTCAGCGCCGGAGGCCGACAGCTGAGCGAAGAGCTGATCGTCTTAAAGGATCCCCACTCCTCGGGAAGCGAAGCCGACATTGCGCGCCAGTTCGCCGTCATGATGGAGCTGCGTGACAACGCCGACTCGGTGGTGGATCTCATCGACGAGATCGAATCGGTGCGGGAGCAGCTCTACGATCTCGAGGGTCGCCTGGAAGGGATCGAGAGCACCGCGGAGGTCGTGGCGGCAGGCCAGGCCATCGACGCCAAGCTCATCGATCTCGAAATGCTGCTTACCGACCTGCGTCTCTCCGGCGGCATGGCCGGCCAGGCCGTCGACGCCAAGCTCATCGATCTCGAAATGCTGCTGACCGACTTGCGTCTCTCCGGCGGTATGGCGGGGCAGGATCGCCTGCGGTGGCCGCGGCGGCTGTATGCGAAGATCACGAGCCTCGCCGGCTACATCGGCGGGTCGGATTTCCAGCCGACGGCACAGCAACTCGAAGTGCACGACCTCTACAAGGTGTTGTTAGCGGATTATGAGACGCAGATGGCCGAGATCCGCCAAACCGACATCCACGCGTTCAACCAGTCACTGCTGCAACGAGGGTTTCCAGTGATCATGACGGCGAACGCAGGAAGGACCGGGCTCATTCAGTAAGCTGCGATTCTAGAATCACTAATCACTTGTCCAGAATCGTGGTTCCCCCTCTTGCCGGCTGATTGACGACCAGGGGCTTCCGCGATGGTCATCCGCCCCACCGCCGCAAATCCCGACCAATCCAGTCCCCGACTCCCGTCGTAGACAGAGTGACGGTACCAGTCATCGATCACTCTTTTGGGAAGGTCTCGAATGCCGATCCGTAACGAATTCACGGCGTTCGTCGGTCACGAAAGTCGGGCCCACCGCGTCTGCGAGACTCGGTTCTGCCGCGACCGCGAAACTCTCCCCGGGCCCGGCCACGAAACTCCATCTGGCCACGACCTCGGAATCCCTGCATTCCCCGCATGCCACCGCGCCGGCCGGCACGGTCGAGTTGCGACGCTTGGTCCTCCGTGAGCGTCTCATCTAAGGGATCGTCTTCCGCCGCGGGCGCCGCCTCACGCCTCTCCCGCACGGCGTCCCGAAAATCGTCGCGGCTCAGCAGCCTGGCACGGAATTGCGACTGCAGCTCTGCCAACTCGCTCGCCGCGGTCTGACCCTCGGCGACGCGGGCGCGCCGTAGCGCGTCCAGCTGGGTGATTTGATCTTCGGTCAGCTCGAGGCGCTCTCGCATCCTCAGCGCTCTCTCGATGCGGCTTGCGTCCATCGCGCCACGCATGCCATCCCCGGGGGGCCTCCTGCGTCCACGCTGGGCGATTGCCGGTGCGGCCATCATGATCAACAGCGCCGTCATGCCAATGGTCCTGATTCGCATCTATCCTCCAGGTTGTGCATCTCCACCAAGACCCTGCTTCGTCGTCCAACATATAGACGGTCGAGCGCAGTATTTCGTTAGGAAACACGAGTTTCCCTGGGGTTTGAACCAATCGGAGACGGGCCGTAGATTTCCGTCAACTTGGCCGGGAGCGACTCCATGCTGCCAGACTGGATCCGGACCACTTCCGACGACAAGCTCGCCGGCGGGACCCGTTTGATGTTGGCGTTGATTTTTCTCATGACGGGGGTCATGAAACTGACCGTTCCCTCACTCGCGGACGCCTGGTCCGGACAGTTGCTGGCCGCGGAGCTTCCGTTCTACACGCTGACGCGGTGGGCGGTCCCCTTCGTCGAGATGGCCGTCGGAGCCGTTCTGGCGGTCGGTGTCTTCGCCCGGTTAGCGAGTCTCGTGGTTGTGGGTATCATGGTCCCGGCGACGTATGTGCATCTCGTGGTCCACGATCCCAGCTTGTTTCCACTTCAGCCCAGTGCGCCTATCATTCCCATCGTCGTGATCCTGATGGCGGCACTGGTGGTTTGGCGTGGGGCGGGCGCGCGGAGCGCGGATCTGAAGCACTCGGCTGGTGCACCAGGTTGAGCCGGCACTCGGCCTGGCGTGTTCACCCCAACGGCATGTGCGATTGGTGAGACTCTCGAATCCTGAGTTTGCCGAGCTGGCAGCCCAACCTCCCCCGGACGACGCCATCGCCTGGGTGGGGGAGATCGTCGGGGCGGGCTCCAACGTGATCTCGGCGAAAGCCATACCCGGGGGGACGGCAACGGCGATTCACGCCATTCGTGTGCGCGACATGACGGGCGGATTGGTGGAATTGGTGCTCAAACGCTACATTCGCTCCGACTGGATAGAGCGAGAGCCCGACATCGTGATGAAAGAGGCCCGGGCGCTCGAGATCGCCACCAGCATCGATATTCGCACACCTTCCCTCGTGGCGGTCGACTCCCACGGCCGCACATGTGACGTGCCCGCTATCTTGATGGAGCAGTTGCCGGGCCGTGTCGAGCTCAACCCGCCCAATCGGGAGCAGTGGGTGGCGCGGTTGGCGGAGCCGATTGCCCTCATACACACGCTCCATACGGACCTGTGTCGCGACGTCCCTAGCTACGAACCGTACAAAGACTTAGGTCTGCTGACCCCGCCGAAGTGGTCTCGCGATCCCGGCATGTGGTCCCGCGTGTTTCATCTGTTGCAGGGACAGGTGCCGGCCGAAGACGAGGTCTTCTTGCATCGGGACTATCACCCGACGAATGTCTTGTGGTACCGCGGCGAGGTGTCCGGCGTCGTCGACTGGACCAACGCCAGCCGTGGTCCTGCCGGTATCGATGTCGGCCACTGTCGGCTCAACCTGGTGCAGCTCTACGGTCTCAACATGGCGGCGAAATTTCTCAACGAGTACTGCGCGGCCACCGGGTACCAACATCACCCCTACTGGGATCTCCTGACGGCCATCGAGTGCCTACCCCTGGACGAGGTTTATCCCGGGTGGGCAGAGCTGGGGATGCGGGATCTCACCATCGACGTCGTTCGGGACCGGGTCGAGTCTTACGTCTCGGCCGTTCTCCAGCGTATCTGGTAAACCGGAGGTAGGTCATGGCAAAGGTATTGGGACTGGGCGGTGTGTTCTTCAAGTCGCAAGATCGGGAACAGCTCGCCGCCTGGTATGAGAAGTGGCTCGGGTTTTCCCTGGAACCCAACAAGTCCTCGTCGTTTGCCGCCGAGCACTTGCCCGCCGGCGCCTACTCGGTCTGGAGCCCCTTCGCCGCTGATACCAAATATCTCGATCCTGGAACCAAGTCGTTCATGATCAATCTCATCGTCGACGACCTCGACGGCATGCTCGCCCGCGTCAAGGAGGGGGGCGGCGACATCGTCGGCGATATTGAGGAAGGCGAGTACGGCCGGTTCGGGTGGTTCATGGATCCGGAGGGGAACAAGGTCGAGCTGTGGCAATGCCCATGAGCCGGATCACCGGTGGCGGCCGGTGGCGTGGTGCGTGTGGCGCGCTCGCGTTGGTCGGGTTGCCGGCGTGCTGGGACAGCGAGCCTGATTGGGAGGTCTATGCCATCTCGCAGTACGTGGATCTCACGGTGGGCGACGTCGGGCGGGACGGGCACGGCTGGGTTACTGTGGAGGGCCGCCGGGCAAACGGATCCCTGGTGCTCGACGACGCATTCGCTCTCACCGATCAAATGCTGGAATGGGTTCGGCGAGCCGTGCAGGCGGTGGCGGATTCGGCGGGTGTCACAGCGATGGGCGACGGTTCTGAAACCCACATCCGGGCGTGGCGCGCCCCACAAGGGGTCATCGCAACGGTCTCTGTGTCGAACCCGAGTGGACGGACGGAGACGGTCCAGGTCTTTGACGACGAGCTTGGCCGATTGATCACCGTGCCGGCGTATCGTGACTACACGGAGGCGGCGTTCTGGATCCACCGCGAGGGGCTGATCGTGTTGCGAGCGCAGGCCCATACGGGACAAGACATTGAGCGCTACGCGGGACCGTCGTGGATCCCGCGCGATATTGTGGACGTCGATGGGGACGGGGCCCCCGAGATCGTCTTGCTCGAGGTGGGGTACGAAAGCCGGCACCTCCTCTTCTTCTCCATTGTGGACCGGCGGGCCGTCTTGCGGTGGGAAGGATTGGGACGGGGACTGTAACAGAACCACACCCAGACAGAGGTATCGGCGTGAGGGCTCTACTCATGTTCTCGGTAGCAGGTTTCCAGCTGGCGACTCCTGGTCAAGCAGCCGGGCAGGCCCTTCCCGACTCCGTCACCACGATCACGCTGGACCAACCGCTCACGTCATGGGGGCGGCTCGGCGGGGTCACGGTGGACCGGCTGGGTCTCATCTACGTCTCCAACCTTCACGACTCGGTCTGGAGGATCACCCCCGACGGGGAAGTGACCACCCTCAGCACCGGCATGTACGGCTCTTCCGGGAATGCCATCGATTCCCGAGGCAATCTGCTCCAGTCGAATTTCTTCGCGAACACGATCGTGCGCGTCGGACGGGACGGAGACGTAACCACCGTGGTGAACGAAGGCTTGTCCGGACCGGTCGGCATCGCCGTCGATGGTCAGGAAAATATCTTCGTGTGCAACTGTACCAGCAATTCCATCGAGAAGGTGTCTCCCGATGGCACGGTGCAACGATTTGCGTCCGGCGAGTGGTTCTCGTGTCCCAACGGTATCACGATCGACCCAACCGGAAATCTATACGTCGTCAACTTCAACACGGACGACGTCATTCGCCTGGATCCCGACGGCGAAGCGAGCGTATTGGCAACGCTGCCGCTCGGCGGCAATGCCCATATCGTGTTTGCCCGGAACAACCTTTACGTCTCCAAGATCACGACGAACCGTGTGTACCGCGTCACGCTGACCGGCGACGTGTCGGTGGTCGCGGGAACGGGAGCGGTTGGGTTGGATGACGGGGTCGCAATCGAGGCGACCCTGGCGCGACCGAACGGCATCGCGGCGAGCCCGGGCGGTGACGTGCTCTATGTCAACAACCTCGTCGGCGAGTGGCGCGGCCAGACGAGGACCATCCTGGCCTTGCGCCGCATCAAGCTCATGACCCTCGTTCTATCCGGGGGCGGCCGCGGCCCACTATAACCTTGGGGAAGGGTACCGATTCACGGGGCAGACCGACCGGGCCATCGAGTCCTACGAAAGGGCTTTAGCGCTCGATCCAGTCCATGAGAACGCCACGGCCCGGTTGCGGTCGCTTCGCCGGTAGGGACCGCACGGCACCCCTGCG
>JAPULZ010000230.1 GCA_027294455.1 Gemmatimonadota bacterium | reverse complement strand
GACTCCACGTCACGTCCGACGTAGCCGACTTCCGTGAACTTCGACGCCTCGACCTTGATGAACGGTGATTGCGCGAGCCGAGCCAACCGGCGCGCGATTTCCGTCTTGCCCACCCCGGTCGGTCCGATCATGAGAATGTTCTTGGGTGCGACCTCCTCAGCGAGCTCCGGTGACAACTTTTGACGCCGCATCCGGTTCCGCAAGGCGATGGCCACGGCCCGCTTCGCCTGGGTCTGACGGATCACGTACTTGTCGAGCTCGGCCACGATCTGCCGCGGCGTGAGGGCATCCGCCGTCGACGCCGTGGTCTCGGGAAGATAGATAGGCATCAGCGTCAGGACGTGCTACAAGCGCTCGATCGTGACATTGTCATTCGTGTAAATGCAAATGCTGGCGGCAATCCGCATGGCCTGCTCGGCGATGGCGGACGCCTCCAGATCCGTATGGCGCGATAAGGCCTTGGCGGCCGCCATGGCATACGCGCCACCCGACCCAATGGCTATGATGCCATCGTCTGGCTCAATCAGGTCGCCGTTGCCCGACAGGAGAAAGGTCGACTTCGGATCCAAGACGACCAGCATCGCCTCAAGCCGCCGGAGGACGCGGTCGGTGCGCCAGTCCTTGGCCAACTCGACCACCGAACGTTCGAAGTTGCCCCGGTACTGCTCCAGCTTCGCTTCGAAGCGCGAGAACAAGGCGAACGAATCGGCGGCGGAGCCGGCAAAGCCGGCCAAGATACGATCGTTGTAGAGACGCCGGATCTTCCGAGCGCCTTGCTTGACGACCGTCTCGCCAAACGTCACCTGGCCGTCGCCAGCCATGACGGCAGATCCCTTATGTCTCACGGCAAGAACGGTCGTGCTGCGAAGCATGCTGGCGGAAGGCCCTCTCTCAGAACTCGAGCGGCTCGCGCGGTGCGGCGGAATTGCCCCAGCCCGCTGCGAGTCTATCGAATGCCCGAAAACAGTGTCAACGGTCCCGACACGACGCTGACCGACGAGGGCAAGCTGCGGCGACTCGAGTCAGACCCCCCTTTTGCGTGCCCGTCGAACACCGCCGCAGGCCCTCGCGTCACGCTCGGGGCTCGGGTGCGCCTTCGGCAGCCCGAACCGAACGTCTGGCCCTCATCACCAGATACACCGGCATACCCGCCCCTATGATCAAGAGGCCGGCGCCCGAGGGTCCTGGGCTCTCCCGGATGGCGTTGACCACGATCAGGAGACTGGCCACCACAAAGAACAACGGGGCCACCGGGTACCCCCACGCGCTGAATGGGCGCACGGCGGCTGGGTGCTTCCATCGAAGCACGAAGACCGCCAGGACTGCAATGCCCGCAAACAGCAGGACAGCAAACCCCGTGTACTGGATGAGTTGGTCGAACGTCCCGGAGAGCACGAGGAGACCGCTCCAGACGCCCTGCGCGACGATCGCCACGACCGGTGTGCGAAACCGCGGATGCACGCGCGCGGCGGCCTTGAAGAACAAGCCATCGCGAGCCATGGCAAAATACACCCGCGGTCCGACTAGCACCATCGCGCTCACGCTGGCCGCGATCATCACGACCGATGCCGCGGCCCAGGCCCCGGCCACACCGGTGCCGAACAAGCGTTCCATCGCGGCATCGCCGACCCGGGCCTCCAGTCCGCCCATCTCGGCCACGGGTATCGCGTACAGGTAGAGCATGTTGAGGAGGACGTAGATGACGACCACGGCTGCGGTGCCGATGGCCAGGGCGCGCGGTACATTGCGCCCGGGATCCCGCATCTCCTCGGCGACATACGCGGCCGCATTCCAGCCGGAGTAGCTGTACATCACGGGGATGAGTGCAAACAGCCAACTGGTGACCGCCACGTCGCCGCCCACCGAGTAGTTCGCCATGGTTCCGCGCCCAAGCGAGAACCCGAATGCCACAACCGCCATCAAGGCGGCGACCTTGAACCCCGCCAGTAGGTTTTGAACGATGCGCCCAGGTCCGAGGCCCGCGATGTGAATCGCCGACAGCGCCGCGATCGCCGTAAGCGCCACGACGGCTTGCGGCGACACGGTCAGGGAGACGAACACCAAGGGAATGGAAACGAGCGGCGTCGTGTCTGCGGCAGCGGGGATGAACCGGCCCAGGATGCCAGCCATGCCTACCGCACCGACGGCGATGGCACCTGAGAAACCGGCAACGAACGAAGTCCACCCCGTGAGAAACCCGGCCAGCGGGCCGTACGCGTCTCGCAGATACACGTACTCGCCGCCGGCGTAGGGGCGTAACGCGGCGAGCTCCGCGTAGGCCATCGCACCAGCAAACGCCAGCAGCCCGCCGGCCAGCCAGGTACCCAACATCGGCCACGGGCTCGGCACCAACTGGGCCACGAAGGCAGGCACGAGGAAAATTCCCCCACCGATGACGTTCGACACCACGATGGCGGCGCCGTCGAGCGGGCCGAGCTTGCGCACGAGCGTCGGAGCCGAAGATCTCGCGGGCACAGGGGACACGGGATTCGGGGGGTCGGGTTGGGACACGCGGCGGGCTCGAGTGTGCGTGACAGGTGGCGAGGGCTGCGAGCTGCGGTGACGGGTGCAGGGATCCCGCGGGGAAGAGGTTAGCGGGTCAAGAGCTGCCGCTCGATCGGAAATTCACTCAGCTTCACCCATTGCGCCCCGCCGTGCTTGACAAACAGCTCCACCTTGACGTCCACGAAGTACCGGTTCTCGAACATCTCGAGGCGTGGCTCCTCACCCGTGTAGCCGAGGTCGGATCGCAGGACGATCGGCGGCGTCTCCGCGCGTGACGCCAAGCCGTCCACGCTACTCCCCCTCCCCAGGAGGCGTCTCAGGAAGGAGAACAACCCTTCAGCCCCAACGACTTGGACGAACGTGCTTCCCCACTCCTCCTCCTCGCCGGCCCGCCGGAAGACACCGTTGATCTGCACACTCCAAATGTCAACGTCCGCCGTGTTTTCCAACCGGAAGGAGATCGTGGGAACGAGCCGGTTCAGGCCCCCTTGGACGATCCCGTCATCGAACCAGCCGGTCGTGACGTCATTCACCTGGAGCACTTCGATGATAGCCACACGCGGCCCGCAGCCAGCGCTGGCAGCCACGAGCAACCCAGCGGCCACCGCGAGTCGACCCACCGCGCGACCTACGCACCAACCCCGCGCGCACACTCCCTGAAGACCGGCAACACGCGTCTTCGAGAACCCCAGTTGGACCGTCGCTCGTCGACAGGTCATCGGGGATATTCTAGATCAGAACCCTTGTACCTCGACCCGCTTT
>JAPULZ010000023.1 GCA_027294455.1 Gemmatimonadota bacterium | reverse complement strand
TGGTAGGCCGTCACGTATTGGTCGACGGCCTCGCTCGCCTCCTCTCGGAACAGATCGCCCCGCCCAGCCTCGGGCGCCGGAACCAAGAGCGGCGTCATCTTGGTGCGGATGGCGTGGTCAGGCGTGACGACGCCTACTTGTGAGTAGCGGCCCACCTCCAGCCCGTTCACGTAATTCAGCACGGCCCCGGACGTCCGGAAGTTCAGGATCACGCGGACGGGATCGGCCACCGATTCGTCGCCGCGCACAGCCAACAGCCCGCGCACGATGGGAGCTACCTCGCACACAGGGCAGAGCTCCGTGGGCAACTCGGCACCGGGGAAGACGCCCTCACCCGCCTCGGCGATGTGCATTTCCGCCAGGGTGACCAGATCCACCATGCGTTCGTAGGCTTCCTTCGCGCTGGCGCCGAAGCTGAAGATGCCGTGCTTACGCAGGATCAGCCCTTCGACGTCCGGGTGGGCCTCATAGACCCGGGTCGCCGCCTGGGCCAGATCGAACCCCGGCTTCACATAATCCACCAGGGCCACGCGGTCCCCATAGACCTCGCGCAACAGAGGCTCGTCCGCGGCCTGGTCGGTGAGCGCCAGGACCGCAGCCGAGTGGGTGTGGTCCACGAATTTGTGCGGCAGGAAGGCGTGCAGCAGGGTCTCGACGGACGGGTTCGGCGATGACGGGTCTACCAGTGCGCCCCGCTGGAGGCGGACCATGTCCTCGTCGGACAGCACCTGCAACGAGCGCAACTTCAACAAGGGTTCCAGGCGCACGGCAGGCAGACCGGGAGGCTCGATGTCGGCCATGTCCCAGCCTGAGCCCTTGACGCACAGGACCTGGACGTCCTCCCCCAGGAGATCGGTGAGGCTGGTTTTCACGGAAGTGTTACCGCCGCCGTGCATCACCAGCAACGGGTTCCGGCCCAGGAGCCGGGTGGTGTAGAGGCGGAGGGCGAGATCCTCGTTCACGCCCTCGTCGGCGTACCGGGCGACCGTTTCATCCGCCTCTTGGTCTATCCAGGCGGATTTCATTCGGCACGCTCAGGGTAGAGGGCCACAAGCCCCTCGGCGCTTGCGTCCGCCACGCCGCGCTCGGTGATCAAGCCGGTGACCAGGCGGGCCGGCGTCACGTCGAAGGCGACGTTCGCCGCGGGGCTGCCCTCAGGCGTCACCTGGACCGTGATGACGGAGCCGTCTTCCCCCAGGCCGGAAATGTGAGTGACTTCGCGTGCTTCCCGCTCTTCGATGGGGATGTCGGCGATGCCATCGGAAAGGCACCAGTCGATAGTGGAGTGGGGCAGGGCCACATAAAAGGGCACGCCGTTGTCCTGAGCGGCCAGTGCCTTCAGGTAGGTGCCGATCTTGTTGCAGACATCGCCCGCACTTGTGGTGCGGTCGGAGCCGGTGATGCAAACGTCCACGCGGCCATGCTGCATCAGGTGGCCGCCGGCGTTGTCGGCGATCACCGTGTGGGGGACTCCGTGCTGGCCAAGCTCCCACGCGGTGAGCGAGGCGCCCTGGTTGCGGGGGCGGGTTTCGTCGACCCACACATGCAGGGCCAATCCCGCATCGAAGGCGGTGTAGACCGGCGCCAGCGCGGTGCCGTAATCGACGGTGGCCAGCCAACCCGCGTTGCAGTGCGTGAGGATGTTCAGGGGCTCGGCACCTTTCTGTTCTTTCTTGTCCCTGGCGAGGCCGGCGAAGAGCTCGGCCCCGTGTTCGCCGATGGCCTTGCACGACGCCACGTCATCGTCGGCGATCCTCGCCGCCGTTTCATAGGCGACCGCCACGCGATCGTCGCCCGCCGCTCCACTCAGCGCCCCCCGCATGGTCCCCAACGCCCAACGGAGATTGATGGCCGTGGGGCGGGAGGCCAACAGAGCGTCGTACGCCGCGTTGAACGACTCGTCGGACTCGTCCACGCCCAAGGCCAGGCACACCCCATAAGCCGCCGTGACGCCGATCAAAGGCGCGCCCCGCACCTGCATGGAGCGAATGGCGTGAACCGCATCGTCCAGGGTGCGCAGGACGACGGTGACAAACTCGTGGGGCAGACGAGTCTGGTCGATGATCTCGACCGTTCGACCATCCTCTCTCAGCCAGATGGTACGATAGGCCTTGCCGTCGACGTTCACCCGCCTTCGAATTCCACGAGGGTCAGGACGGACACGCCTTCTTTTTCCAGACGCTTTCGGCCGCCGAGGTCGGGCAGATCCACCACGAACGAGCAGCCCACGATCTCAGCGCCCGCCTCGCGCAAGAGATCGACGGTGGCGAGTGCTGTGCCGCCCGTGGCAATCAAGTCGTCCACCACCAGCACGGTGTCGCCCTCGGTCACCGCGTCCCGGTGAATTTCGACGCGGTCGGTGCCGTACTCCAGCTCATAATCTTGGCCGATGGTATCCCACGGCAGCGTGCCCTTCTTGCGAACCGTGATGAAACCGGTGGAGAGTTGGTAGGCAACCGCGCCGCCAATGATGAAACCCCGGGCCTCGATCCCAGCCACCGCGTCGATGCGCCTTCCGGCGAAGGGCTGAACCAGATCGTCCACCAGTTTCCGGAACCCGAACGAATCCAGCAGCAGCGTGGTGATATCGCGGAATTGAATGCCGGGCTTCGGGTAATCCGGGATCGTGCGGATGCGGGATTTCAGCGGCATGGGCCTTTCCTTGTCATGTGTTCAAGACGCGGCCCGCAACCGCATCCAGCTTGGCCGCCATCGCTGGGTCGCGGGCTTCCGGGGCGGTGATGATGGCAGCGTCCAGGGCATGGTTGCACCCGGCGGAACAGACGATGGGGCGATCACGTAGGACCGGCGCCACTGCCCTTACGAGGGCCCGAGCGTGGTCGGCGTTGGCGGTGAGCACACGGATGATGTCGGCCACCTGGACATGCTCGTGGTCCGGGTGCCAGCAATCGTAGTCGGTGACCATAGCGACGGTGGCGTAGCAGATCTCAGCCTCCCGGGCGAGCTTGGCCTCGGGCATGTTTGTCATGCCGACGACATCGCAGCCCCAGGTCCGGTACAACTCGGATTCGGCCAGGCTCGAGAACTGCGGCCCTTCCATGGCCAGGTAAGTGCCCCCCCGTACCGCCGTCACATCTACAGATTCGGCCGCCGCCGCCAGGACGCCGGCAAGCCGCGCGCAGACCGGGTGCGACATGGACACATGGGCCACCAGACCGGGGCCGAAAAAACTCTTGTCACGCTGAATCGTACGGTCGATGAACTGGTCCACCAGCACGAAGGTGCCCGGGGAAAGTTCTTCCCTAAAGGAGCCCACAGCGGACAGAGACAGGATATCGGTGACGCCTGAGCGCTTGAGCGCGTCGATGTTGGCACGGTAATTCACCCCGTTGGGTGGCAGCTCGTGGCCGCGCCCGTGCCGGGGAAGGAAGACCATGGGCTGGCCCTCCAAGTCGCCGAACAATAGCGCGTCGGAGGGCTCGCCGAAGGGCGACGCGACCTGTTCCAACCGGGTGTTCGACAGTCCTTCGATTTCGTAGATCCCGCTGCCTCCGATGACCCCGATCACGGACTCCGATACGGTCATACACGCCCCTCCGGATTAGTGAACGTCGGCATGATCAAGCGGGTTACCCAACGACGCAGGCGCTGCGATTCTGACTCCTTCTCCGAATTCGGTACAGGTCCGCAGGGTAATCCGCGCGGGCTGGTCTAGCAACGAGACGAGGCTACGCTGCCCGCCCGCTGCAACGCACGGTTGCCGTGGGCCGTACGACCAACGGTTGCAGTAGGCCGATCCGTCAATGGTGTCCGATCCTCCACGAGGATCCTATCTTCGACCCTCGTACCGTGTTTCAGAAAGACCGGCGGAG
>JAPULZ010000229.1 GCA_027294455.1 Gemmatimonadota bacterium | reverse complement strand
CGGCATAATGGACTGGAATCCCCTCACCTTGATGGCGAGCAATCCAACCCGTGAAGAATCCTACTACATGCCTGTATTTCCGCCCTCTAACATTTCCGATCAAATAGCCGATGAATCCGCCGAAAAGCATGAAGAAAACTTTATTGAATCCCATGGTGCTCCTTCCCTTCTTTACCGATTCCGATGTCCCTAACGACGACTCCATTACCGGACTAAATATCGGGAGTTCTAAAAAGAAAACGCCCTCACGGGCCGTCCTCTGCCCGAGAGGGCGTGAGAGTTGTCTGAAACGCCGTCGATTGTCCCAAAGATGGGCTAGATAATATGCTTACCCCGGTTCCATAACCTTATCTTTATCACATCGAAGGCCCCATAAGAATGATGGTAGTCAGCTAGTGACATGATGCAGATCATCTCAAGGTGTCAATGTGCCCCTTATCGCCCCCGCTTCTAGCGAGATGCCCAGTTGGACATGCAGAGACGGTACTCCCCTATACTATACCGGCGGCGGCGGGACCCGTGGCGGATTGCCGGGGGGTATAGATGTGTCGCTCCGTGGCTCTCGAGAAAGGCAAGTGAAGATTACTGGTTGTAATCTTCACCGGGGATGGTCACTCACATCCCCACGCTTTCTCGGGACAGATTCAGCGGGGGTATAGCGTTTCCGGCGTTTGCGAAGTGCAAGAGCTGTGGGCGAGCGAAGCCTTCCAATGGCCAGGTACGACCCCTTATAGTTGCCGATCCTGTCTTTGCCGAGAATCTCACCATAAACTGTTCCCCGGCGGCGAGGCATCCACGCTGATCGACCTTTCAAAAACGTGATCCACTTTCCTACAGCCGTAAACCATCGGGCCACAGAATGATAAGTGTGAGTCCCAAGCCGCCTGACGATTGGCGGTTGAAAACGCAACCTATGCGCAACCGGGTTGTGAACGTGAAGGCAGGTATGGAAGCGCTGCCCCCCTCAAGATCGCGGCCATCTGTGTGGCCAGCTGCTTCCTTTCTAGGACGTGAAATCAGGATACGCACACATCCAGAGAGCATTCAGGATCGCGGTAAAGGTATTCGGCAGCGGGCGGGATCTGTACATCGGAATACTCGATCTGAGATTCTCGGGGGGCCCCTTTGGCCCTTGGCTCGTGTTTTCGTGTGACCAGCCGGAGTCCGAGATGTTTCATTGAGCACTTCGCGCGGTTCGCGCCACGGCCGCCCGCGCCCATCCTTGCGACGCCGCGGCTTCGGAATCAGACGAGCCACGAACTCCCACTGCGCGTCCGTTAGATCCATGCCCCTCCCCCACGGGGGGGCCATTGGCATCAGGGGAGTTCGTCGGCCAACGGGGTGCTGGCATCGTAGCACGCGCCGAAAGTCAAACCCCGTTTGTGAGATACGTTCTAGTCATGCAGAGCCAGAAAGTGGGGTCAACCTATCAATTAAAGGGTTGACCTCATTGCCCCACGCAAAGGACCTATCGCGGCTTGATCTCGATGCCGATCACCGCCCAATCCGTCGCGCTATTTAATACCATCCCATCCACCACCACCGTTGAGGACGTCGCCACGGCCTGTTCCTCCACGGCGATCCCTGCCACGGCGCCCCCAGAACCTTGCGAAAATTCATCCCGCTCTACATACCCCGCCCCCGGGGTGTGCGTCCGGTTGCGAATCCCCGCCGCCGCATAGACCAGCGACCCGTCCACCGTGGTCGTTAAATCAAATGAGTACGCGGCACTATCCGTGCCCCCCGAACACACCCCATCCACCCCATTGGTGTTCGCCGACACCACCGCCCCAATCGGAGCCGAGGGATCCACATCGCTATACCGCGACACCGTGATCACCGCATTGGTCGGCGCACTCGCCAACGTCGCCGTCACGATATCGTCACCAGTCGGTGACCCGTTGGCTCTCCAGACCTCGACGCCGGTCTGATTCCTGCCGGAGCACTGCGCCTTCACCTGGGTCCATGTGAGCCCCAGCCCCGACACCGAACTCACCGGCGTATTCGGCCGGCTCGTAATCGCCGCTACATACAACTCCCCGCTCACCCCGGTCAGCGCCGTGTCCGTACTCACCGTCGCACTCCCACTCGCGCCCCCATGCTGCGTCTCCTCATGCGCCAGCTGCGCCGCGTCTGTCACCGTAATCGTCACCTCATCAAACGCCGTCAACTCACTGTCACCCGCCGTCAGCCGCAACACATAAGTTCCCACCGCCGAGAACGTCGCCGTGGTGTCCACCAGGCTCGCATCGCCGAACGGTACCGTCCCAGGTCCGCTTTGCCGACTCCAGGTCGTGGTCACCGCCCCCGGCGGGGTCGGGATGCCATCGTCCGTTACCGTCCCACCCAGACTCACGGTCTGGCCCAGCTCGACCGACTGATCGTCCCCCGCATCCACCACCGGGGGATTGTTCCCCGGGGTGAGACACGCCGGTCGGCGGATCAGGGATTGCGCGAAAGTGGGCTCCACGGCGTTGGACTGGACGACCAAAACGGCCTCTCCAGGGTCTTGTGCGTCACCGCACCAACGGAACCGGATGTCGCCGGACTCGTCCGCTTTCAGCACGCGCGGTTGAAGCCCCACCAGCTCGAAGCCTTGGTTATCCCGCAAGAGGACCTCTCGGATGGTCACCACTCCCGGACCCTGGTTCGTCACTTGGAGCCGACCGGTAGCCGTACACCCGTCGGGGTTCAGCGCGTCGAGGCAGACCGGGTCCGGAAGCTCGGGCAAGTCGGGCACCGAAAAGCTGAGCGACCCTGCTTCGCCGTTGCCGATGAGCTCGATGGTGCGCGGCGTCCGGCCACTGAAGAAGGCGGTCTCTGTGCGGTGCTCGCGCGGATTCTGCGGGGTGAACACGACTGTCAACGAGCAACTTTGCCCCGGGGCGAGCGTCAGCGCCTCGTCGGCGCCGTCGTCCCGCGGATGACAGGCGTTCTGCTCGACCGGAATGACGAAGTCGCTCTCCGTGGTCGGCATCCCATCCAGCGATCGGATCTGAAGGATCGGGCCGGACTCCGGGCAGCTGTTCGTCAGCGTCACCGTCTCGCGAACGGTTTCGCCGATCGGACGGTCGCCGAAGTCGACCTGTGTGCATGTGGGGGTGGCCGGTGTGCATGGGGTGGTCGCGTCGCCGGTGATCGCCAAGCACGGAGGCGGGGGCGGCTCAGCCGAGCTACAAAGCGGGAGCTTGGGATCGCTCTGCGGCATCAGCGAGAGCTCGAAACACCTCCCGACGGGTAGCGTCGTTCTGGAACACGCCAAGGTCCTCGGGAGCGCGCACCACCCTCCGGGGAAGACCCTGAAGATCGACTCGGGCCCCAGGTCATCGCTGGAGAGGCGGCTCTGGACGAACCGCGACCAGTCGTCCTCACCGGGGGAGAATAGGCCGGGCGCGCAGTCGTCGGCGACGTAGTACCCGCGGACGAAGTCCGGCGTGGTGATGCTGGACAGCGACATCCGCGGAGGGGCCGCCTCGACGCCGAGCGTAAACTCGGCAAAGGGAAGGGCCAGGGTCACCCTGCAGTCGACGAGGGTCCCTTTTGAGGCAAAATCCTCCCCGGGCGGGAGATCCGTGACCTCGAGGGGGCAGCCGGGCAAGAAGATGACCGATACGCCGAGAACGATCCACGCGCTGACGACTTTCACGGCACTCGCACCTTGGCCCCGAGATCCCGGCCCGCCGGCGACCGATCTGCGATTCCCTCGCTCATCCCGGCGGCTCGACCTGGAAGTGGCAGAGCTTGCGCCCCTCCGCCCCCTGGCGGTCGGTGATCCACAGCAACAGCTGGTGCTCTCGGCCCGTCTCGAACAGCACGGGACCGATGTCCCGACCCGCGCCAAGGAAGACGAAGCCGTCGGGCCGCGAGCGCGCCCACTGCTCGAAGCTCAGATCCACCCGCAGCTTTTCGCCCTCCACCCCGGGCCAGATCCCGTCCAGGTCGTACGAAGTCGATCGGAACCGGACCTGCAGCCCCTCGGGCGTGTTGGCCAGGATCTTCTTCTCCGGGCAGCCGTCGGGCAGGACCGGCACGTCCTCCATCACCTGCAGCTTCGCCACCGGCGGCCGATTCAGGTAGCGGCCTTGCGCCTCGAGCGTCACCGTCAGTTCGTGGTCCTGGTAGCTCGTCTCGAACGACGCCGATACCCCGAAGTGGTTGCCCTCGGGATCGTGCGTCACGCGCAGCACATCGGTCGATCGCGTATCCAGCAGTCGCAATTTTCCACGGCACCCGCCACTCGGGTCCCGCTCACGGTAGGACTGGCCCAGCACCTTCGTCCCGGCCGGGATCACCAGCTCGCCGTCCTGCAGCGTGCCTTCGATCGCCCCGTCGTTGCGGAAGATCGTGCAGCGCAGGGGCTCTCGCGTCTCCCACCAGAGGAAGGGGACCACGAGGTCGAGGTCGTCCATCCACACGGCGAGATGGGTGATCACGACGCGCTGGTCGGGATAGACCAGGTAGTTCGCGCGCACGCGGCCGGGCACCGCGTTGTCGCCGAGCGCGATCGTCCCCTCGGCCGCGGCGGAGTAGGCCCGCGGGATCTGCTCCAGCAGCGGCAGCGGCGCCGGGGGCGGCGGCTCGGGGGCGGGCTGGCGGGACAGGAGAAACCAGACCGCAAAGGCCAAGCCCGCAACCCCAAGAACGACGAAAAGGAGTCTCCGGTCCATCCGTTCCTCACCTCACCGGCGAGAACGATTCTTCGACCGCTCGGGAGCACTCGCCCCCGGTGTGCCTTCTGCGGAGTGATAAGTGATAAGAACTCCCTTTTGGGTGAGGATAGGGTAAGGAGGCAGGTGCTTCGTGTCAAGGGAAAATAGACCACAAGATTCGGCGGTTAGGGAAAAGGAACCCCAAGTCATGGAGGGTGGGGAGGAGGCGGGCGTTGGGAGGTATGTTGGTCGCCAGTGGCCAGCGTACCTATCCCGCAAACAAGCCTGCAACGGTATGCCAAAGGTGGGGTATGGGCTGTGACTCCCCTGTGGAGTATCGCGTAAGGCGGGGTCGGTACGAAGACCTGGAGCAATCCACCCTGAGGCGTAGCCATCATTCCTTCAAACGCGTGGCAAGGTTACAACTACAAATCATCAGATAGCCTTGCTGGTTGAAATCCGCCCTTGGGTCGCGTACAACGCGTTCGGCGTGCAGGGGCCTACAGAAACCGGGTGAAGAACCTCATAAATCAATCGGACAACTCTTCGAGAATCTTATACGAAACA
>JAPULZ010000228.1 GCA_027294455.1 Gemmatimonadota bacterium | reverse complement strand
CGTATCTGGATGACCGTTGTGGCAGCCGACACAACTCTCGCGCATCCTATCCGCCGTGGCGTAGCGAAGCATGGCGCGCCCGTCGATCACCGCGGTCGCGTAGAACGGTTCATCGGGGCTCACCTGAAAGTGTCGCCACGCCGCACGTTCGAACTCATCGCGCAACCCACCAGTTTCGCTCCCCCAGGGAAACGGCCACGGGCTGTAGAGGCGGGTCCGTCCTCCGGCGCCTTTCTCTGTGAGGCTGTCCCCGAGCATCATGCTCAATGTGGCAGGTAGGGGGATAGCGCCGTCACGATCTTGGAAGTCGTGTGTCACCTCGATCCCCCGGGCCCGGACGCGCTCCACCACTTCCGCCGTGTAGAGCGTGCGGAACTCCCCAAGCGCTTGGGACAGGGACGCGGCGTGCTGGATCGCCTGCGCTTCTATCAGTCTCGACTGTTGCAGGTAGACGTACCACAGGATGACGGCGATTCCGGCGCCGAAGATGACCGCCAGAACGAGGATGGTGCGTTCGAAGATCAGATTCCGAAGAACAGTTTTGATCTTACCAGGGTCGGCCATCTCAGGTGGCTCCGGAGGCCAATGCCATCAATAATGATGCCTCGGATTCGGAAACGACAGACCCGTCCGCGCCGGATCCCCGGCGGCGGGGGTATCGGGCTGTCGGGCAAATCCGTACAGGTAGACCAAGGTTCCGACCGATGGCTCGAACACGCTCAGAGGGGGTCCGAATGAAATCCCTGTCCCGCCAGGACCTCGGAATCCCAGGCTGTGGCTATGCCGCGAAGGGCGAGACCGTGGAGGACGTGAAGGAGATCATGTTCGAACACGCGTCCCTCGAGCACCCCGATTTCATCGAGCGCACCCTCGCGACGACCCTGGAGGAAGCAGAAGCGGCCGAAGCAGCCGTTCTGGGGGCAATCAAGGACGTTGAGAGGTTCTAACGTTCTATCCGGTGCGCGCGCTCGCCAGGCGTCTCCGCGGAGCACGGAGACGCTCGGCGAGCGGGGGAGCGTATCCTAAAGGTCAGCGAGCGTGGTTACCTCACGCGACGCCGTAGCCGCTTCCGATCATGCACGACACCCAATGGCGGTCCCACAGTTGGAAGTTGGTCTGGAATTCCGTCGCTGCCGCCTCGAACGCAGCCTCTGCTGACTGACGGCCTTTCCGGCCGCGCCTAGCACCGACGGCTCCTCCGGCCACCGCTCCGATCGCGGCCCCTTTACCGGCGTCACCCGCAATGGCCCCGATCGCGAGCCCGGCGAGCGCCCCGCGGGCCGCCCCGCCCACCGCGGCACCCTGGGTCGACTGATACTGCTGGAGTGCTGCCCCATGGTCCCGCTCGAGTTGCGCGTACGCTGCTGCGGGATCCCACCGGGTCTGTTCGCTCGACCAGTTGAAGCAGGCCAGCTGGGACTCAGCTTGTTCTGCGGTGGTCCGCTCGCCGCGATACACGATCCTGTCGGCGGGATTCGTATTCGTCGGGTCCTGAGCGCCGGCGCGAACCGAAATGACGGCTACGGCCGCCACGGCAAGGGAGATCGCCCCCAGATATACACTGCGCTTCATTGTGCCTCCTGCATTAAATGGTTCGTACTACCGTCTACCGTCCAGGGTAGGCCTCCAATATTTTCTGCACGGCTTCGTTGATTCGTTCGCTCTGCCCACGAGGGTCGTCGTCGTTGTCGGCGTTGACCTCGGCTTGAGCGGACCCCCGCCACACCAACTCCATGGTTCCCGCAGCCGACGACACTAAGGCCGATGAGCGCGGTGAAGACGTGTCTCGTAAACCGATGTCTCATGTGGATCCTTTGAGTAAGGACTCTAGTGAAACGACGGGGACCGCGATATTGAACTTTGGTCCTATCGGGAGGCGGCCATCACTGCTCTTTGGTCGCCTCTCGTTCCGCCCACCATTGCTCCTCCGCTTCATCCGTCCACGGCATATCGAGCTCGATCCATTCCAGCATCTTCGACAGCGCCTTGGCGGTTTGGGGCCGGTGGTCCGGATCCTTCGCCAGGCAGGCCAGCACGATGTCCTCCAGCTTTTGCGGAATCTCCTGGGCTTTGTGACCGGAGAGACTGGGGGGCTCCTCGGTAGCATGGGCGATGACCATGGCCATCACACTCGACCTGGGAAAGACGAGTTTGCCGGTGAGGAGCCAGTACGCCACACAGCCCAATCCGTAGATGTCGGCACGGCCGTCGATCTCGGCGTCGGCCATCGCCTGCTCGGGCGGCATGAACGCAGGGGTGCCCGACACGGTCCCGACCTGTGTCAGCTGTGCGGCGTCAGCGGCGGGGGCCTGACCCCGCTTGACCAGTCCAAAGTCGAGGACCTTGACGAAGTCCAGATCGGTGCCGTAGCGGCATGTCATGATATTGGCGGGCTTGATGTCGCGGTGGACCAGCCCGTTGAGATGTGCTTCATACAGTGAATGGCACGCCTGGCGGATCAGCTTTGCCACCCGGCCCGGCGGTTGCGGACCATACTGCTGCACCAGGGTGGCCAAGTCGATCCCGTCCAGCAGCTCCATGACGTAGTACAGCGTGCCGTCGTTCGCGACACCGAAGTCGTAGAGCTCGACCGTGTGGGGCGACCGCAGGGCCGCCGTGGCCTGTGCCTCGCGCTCGAAACGCTTCAGCAGCGTGGGATTCGCGGCGCCGTCCGGCCCGCCGAGGACTTCCGGGTGAATGAGCTTGACTGCGGCCGTTCGCGCGAGCATGCGGTGGCTCGCCTTCCAAACTTCGCCCATGCCACCTTCGCCGAGTCGCTCGTCCAGCTTGTAGCTGCCCATGGATCGGGCCTTCTTGAGCTTCTGGCCCAGCCCGTACATGGTCTTGCTGATGGCCACCGCCAGCACGACGGCGATGAGGTTGGGGAACATGGCGCGGGTGAACTCGGCCATCGTGGGGGTCGGAATGCTGCCGGCCCGAGCGTATAGCAGAACGGTGAGGGGTTCGGTGGCCGCCGCCGCGATGGACGCGATGGCCGTACGGAGCGGCGTGTTCGGCACGATGACCGGATAGATCAACACCCAGACCGCCACTCCCGACCACGTGAGGCTTGGTCGCAGTCCCATCTGCGCCACGATGGTCTGCGATGCCACCAGGGCAACGAATACCTCGTAGCCGAGTCCGATATCGAGCAGGCGCATTGGCGGGATCCTGTTCGTCCGGGCCAGATACAGGACGAGCAAGCTCACCGACCAGGTGATGACGGCGTTGGTGTATTCCATTGCGCCATTCACACCCGGATCGGTCAGCTCGGCAATGATGAGGTTCGCCGGGCTCACGACCAGGATGATGAGGGTGACGAACGCCAACCGGCGCGAGACATCGTCCAGGAGATCGATGGGCAGACTGCCGGGAGAGGCCGATCGGACGCTGGCCAGATGGACCGCGTTGCTGGTCGCCGGGTGCAGGGAAATCGGTTCGGGCATGCTGCTTCGTACGCGCTATGACCCGAGAGGCACGACGATCTTGGCGTAGAACGCGACCGACCGTGTCCCGTATGTCTCGCTGAAGTTGGGATCGCCGCCGTTCAAGAGGGCGAGCTCGGCGCCGATCTTGATCGCGGAAAGCGGTACCAGGGCACTGATGACCGGGGAAAACATGCCCGTGGTCTTGCCCCGGCTGGTCTCGGTGGATGTCCCTCCGGCGTTGGGCTCGCGTCGCGTGTCTTCCGTGAAACGGAAAATCCCCACGAGGGCGCTGAGCTTTACCTCGATGGGCTCGAGGAGAATGGGAATGCCGATTTCGGCCCCAGCGACCCAGGTGCTCACGTCGGTCGTCGTGGTTTCCATCGTTCCCGTCCTGACGGACGAGGTCCCGAAGTGCCGGATTATGCGTCCCCCGGCGTACAGCCTGCCGAGCAGGACGCCACCGCCGAGTCCGAGGGCGCCCTTGTAGGGTGTTTCGATGCCAAAGCCGCCGATGAGGCCGATCTCCGGCGTCATCTGCTGCGCCGCGAGACTCGGCGTCACGAGGATTCCCAGCAGCATCAAGAAATTGTTGCGGTGGATCATGCGCGGTCCTCTCGACGGCGATAAGGGCCCGAGTGAGTGTATTGCCGCGAGCCGGCGATGGATATAGGACTTTGGTCTTACCCTGGCCGTCCTGGGGTGTGGTAGGGGGTCCCACGTGGGACCAAAGTCCCATATCCCGGCGCCGGCCCAGTGCCTACACTGCAAGCAATGACCTCGCCGTCCAAAAGTCTCCCGGCGTGGTCCACGTGGTGAATACGATGACCACCAGTCCCATCATTGGCGTTGTCGATGACGACCGGTCCATACGGACCGCGCTCGACCGCCTTCTCCGGTCCGATGGGCTGACACCTGAGGTGTTCTGCTCCGCGGAAGCGGTACTGACTCGGGAGAGGCTCGAGGAGATCTCGTGTCTGCTCGTCGACCTCCAGATGCCCGGGATGAACGGGTTGGACCTGCAAGACCGTCTCAACGCGGCGCCTCCCCATCCACCCATCATTTTCATCTCGGCCCGGGACGATCCCCAGGTGCGCAAGCAGGCCATGCAGGGCGGAGCCGTCGATTTCCTCTTCAAGCCGTTTCACGATCAGGAACTCCTCGACGCCATCGCCGCGGCGGTGGCGCAGGGTCCGGCGACGTGAGATTCCGAACACTCTTCGTGGCGCTTCTGACCCTCATCGCCGTGATCCCGTTTCTCAAGGCGGGAACCCTCGGTGGGGTGGTGCTGCAGATTGCGTTTTCGTTGGTGACCCTGTCGGCGTTTTACGCGGCCAGCGAGGAAAAGTACGCCAAGATCGTCGGGGCGGCGATGGCCATCCCGGCGCTGCTGATTACCTGGGCCGGCGCCGGTGGGATCTTCCCATCGATCTATGCGTTCGGCGTGTTCCTCATGGTGGGGTTCCTGGTGTTTACGATGTGGGAGATGTTGGCCCACGTCCTGCGTGCCCGCCGGGCCACGACGGAAGTCGTGTTCGCCGCCATCAGCGTGTATCTCCTGATGGGAATCGTCGGGGCGATACTGTTTGGTCTCCTGGATCTGTGGCAACCCGGAGCGCTGCACCTGCCGGAAATCGAGGTCACCGCCTTTCAGGACGCCGAGCAGTTCGCTGCTGTGATGTACTTCAGCTTCGTGACGCTCACCACGCTGGGGTACGGCGACATCACGCCGGTCTCGAGCATGGCACGCTCGCTGGCCACGGTCGAAGCCCTCACGGGCCAGCTCTATTTGGTCGTTATGGTGGCGCGGGTCGTCGGGCTACACATTGCCCATGGCATGCCCTCGCCGGATCAGCGGCTCCCTCCGAAGCGGTAGGCCCATCGGAAGTAGAAGATGAAGTCGCGGGTGTCGAACGCTGTGGTGAATCCCGGATCGCCCCCGATGAAGTAGTGGACTTCGGCACCGAGTCGGATGGGGCCCAGTGGGAGGCTGCCTACAAGGCCGGGGGCGAACGTGAACTCACTGGACTCGCTGACCCTCGTCGTGTCTCCCAACGGCGTTCTGGTCTGCTTGAACTTCGCCACTCCAGCGTTGAGCGTGACGCCGATCTCCATACCGCCGGCGTCCGTTCGCAATCCCAGCTCGCCCAACCACGCCGTGACGTCGTTTTCCTCATCCACGATGGTGGTGCCCGAAAGCGATGAGGCATCACCCCAGTGGCGGAGAACCCTTGCGCCGATGGTCAGGGGGGTTTTGGGGACGAAGAGGACCAGGTTTCCCCCGAGCCCGTATTTCAGTGCCTTCCCGCTTGCCAGACCACCCACCGCGGCAATCTCCACCCCGACTTGGGCCGCCAGGGTGGCCGGTGTCAGAAGACTCAACGTCCCGAGGACGCACAGCGATCGCGTATTCATGATCCGAAGAGGCTACTCCCCTTCTCGGCGAGATGCCATTGGACCTTGGTCCTACGGGCGTGACCACTACGACCAAGGTCCAATGTCTCACCCTGGCACCGCGGCCTAGGTTAACCCCAGGATCCTCCACTCGTGCCCTTTCCGCTCGGGGCAACGGGGGCTCCATTCTGGTATTTCCGGGAGGCCAAGCCATGTCGCGCGGAGTCATCGCTACCCCGATCGCCTGGGCCGTTCTCGTCGTGTCGCAGGCGTGCAACGTCGGGCCGGATTACGAACCCCCAGTAAGCCCGATGCCGGATGTCTGGCGGTCGGCCGTGGAGGACGAGCTGTCGCAGGAGGTCCCCAGCATCGAGAGCTGGTGGGACGTGCTGGGCGACTCGACCCTCACCGCGCTCATCCGGCGGGCCGAGTTTCAGAGCCTGGGCCTGCGCGCCTCGGTGGCCCGGGTGCAGGAAGCCCGGGCGATTCGCGGTATTGCGACGGGCGGTCGGTTGCCAGACGTGTTTCTCGGTGGATCGTTCACACGCACCAAGCTGAGCGAGAACGGTATCCAGGGCGCGGCGGCACCCGATCCCGCAGTCCTCAGCGACCCGATAAACGTGTGGAGTACGTCTCTGGATGCCAGCTGGGAAATCGACGTGTGGGGCCGGGTGCGGCGCCAGGTCGAGGCGGCCACCGCCGGGCTCGAGGCGTCCATCGAGGATTACCGTGACGTGCTCGTCACCGTGTACGCCGACGTCGCGGCGAACTACGTGGACGCCCGGAGTTTCCAGACGAGGATCGCCTTTGCCGAGGCCAATGCCGCGGCGCAACGGGAATCGCTCCAGCTCACCCGCGACCGTTTCAATTCCGGGCTCACGTCCGCGCTGGACGTGGCCCAGGCGGAATCCAACCTGGCCACCACGGAGGCGCAGATTCCGGCCATGCGCAGTGTGCTGGCCGCGGTGCGCAACCGTTTGTCGGTGTTGCTCGGCGAGCCGCCGGGTGCCATCGATGCCCTCCTGGCCGATTCGGCGGGCATCCCGACACCGCCGGGAGACGTCTTGACCGGCGTGCCCATCGATCTCTTGCGGCGACGGCCGGACGTCCGACGCGCGGAGCGCTTGCTGGCCGCCCAAACAGCGCAAATCGGAGTGGCGACGGCGGACCTCTATCCGCGGTTTTCCCTCACGGCGTTTCTGGGATTGGAGTCCCTCGATCTCGGTGACCTGGCGAAGGGGCCGAGTATTACCTGGGGAATCGTCCCGGGATTTTCCTGGAACATCTTCAGCGCCGGCAAGGTGAAGAGCAATATCCAGGTCGAAGAAGCCCGGGCCGAGCAGGCGCTGGTGGCGTACGAACAGTCGGTGCTCTTCGCCATGGAGGACGTGGAAAATGCGGCGATGGCCTTCGTGGAAGAGCGCACCAGGCTCGCACGGCTGCAAGAGGCGGTGGATGCCTCGCAGCGCTCGGTGGACCTCGTTCGCACCCAGTACCTCTCGGGCCTCACCAACTTCCAGAATCTGCTGGATACCCAGCGTTCGCTTTTCCAGCAGCAAGATCAGCTGGCCAGCAGCCAGGGCCAGGTCGTGTTGAATCTCATCGCGTTGAACAAGGCCCTCGGTGGCGGTTGGTCGCCGGGCGGACCGGATCCCGATCAACGCAACGGGGCGGAGAACTAATTCCATGTCCGATATTCGATGTGTCATATCCGCCCGATGCCGGCCGGCATTGAGCCTCCTCGTTCTTGCCGTGGTGGCGTGCGGAGACGACGTCAGGCAGGGCCCGCCGCCGCCGTTGGTCACGGTGGGCGAGCCCATGCGGCGTGACGTGCAGAACTACTTCCAGTTCACGGGCACGACCCGAGCGATCGAGTTCGCGGAGATCCGCGCCCGGGTGCAGGGATCCCTCGAGCAGATGCAGTTCGACCCCACGACGTTCGTCGACTCCGGGGACGTGTTGTTCGTCATCGAACCCGCGCCTTACCAAGCGACGTACAACGAGGCGCAAGCTTCAGTCGCCAGTGCACAGAGCGAGTTGGCCAGAGCGGAATCGGATCTCGAGCGGGTGAGCCTCGCGATCCAGAGCAATGCGGTGAGCCGGCAGGATCTGGATCGGGCACAGGCCACGCGGGATCAAGCGGAGGCCGCCGTGCTCGGGGCCCGGGCCCGCCTCGAGAAGGCCGCCATCAACTTGCGATACACGAAAGTGACCACGCCGATCACCGGCCAGGTGAGCCGCAATCTCGTTGATCTTGGCAATCTGGTAGGAGCGACCGAGCCGACGCTGCTCACCACCGTCACCCGGATCGATCCGATCTATGTGTACTTCAGCGCGCCCGAGCGAGTGGTGCTGCAGATTCTGGCGGCGCAGAACGACCCGGCCAACGCGGTACCGGATACCTCCATCGGCCGTGTGCTCATCGCGACGGCGATTGACGAGGGGTTTCCCCACGGCGGGCGGGTCGACTTCGTGAACAACACCGTCGATCCCGCCACCGGCACCATCGAGATCCGCGCCGTGATAGACAACTCCGACAACACCTTGTTCCCAGGGCTGTTCGTGCGGATCAGACTACTAGGGGGAACGACCGAGAATGCGATCCTCGTGCAGGAGCGAGCGATCGGGACGGATCTCGGTGGCAAGTTCGTGTTGGTGGTCGAGGAGGCGGAGAACGTCGTGAACCAGAAATACGTGAAGCTCGGGCCGCTCCAGGACGACGGTGCCGTGGTCGTGACGGAAGGCCTCGACGGGACCGAGCGATACATCGTGAATGGCATGCTGCGCGCCCGCCCGGGTTTTCCGGTCACGCCTCAGATCGAGGCGGAAGTGTCGGGAGGGATCTGATCCATGGGCGCCTTCAGCGCGATTTTCATCAACCGGCCCATCTTCGCGATGGTGATTTCCATCGTCATCGTGCTGCTGGGCAGCCTCGCCATTCCGCTGCTGCCGGTCGAAAGCATGCCGAACATCACGCCGCCCACCGTGAAGGTCACGGCCAACTATCCTGGCGCGAGTGCGCAGGTGGTGGAGGAAACCGTCGCCAGCCCCATCGAGCAAGAAGTGAACGGGGTGGAGAACATGATCTACATGGCCTCCACCAGTTCGGGCGACGGGAGCATGAGCCTCACGGTCTCGTTCAAGATCGGCACCGACCCGGACATGTCGACGGTCCTGACCCAGAATCGGGTCAACATCGCCGAGCCGCTACTCCCGGAAGAGGTGAAGCGCCAGGGCATCAAGGTGAAGAAGCAATCGACACAGATGATCTTGATGGTGGCCCTCACCTCACCCGACGGCCGATACGACGACGTCTTCCTGAGCAACTACGCCACGACGCAGGTCAAGGACATCCTGTCCCGCCAGGACGGTGTCGGCGAAGTCATGATCTTCGGTGCCAAGGACTTCGGAATGCGCATCTGGCTCGACCCTGCCAAGGTCAAGGCCCGGGGACTCACAACCGACGACGTGCTGGCCGCGTTGCGGGAGCAAAACGTGCAGGTGGCGGCGGGGCAGATCGGCGCGCCACCGATGGAGACCGGCGCCAATTTCCAGTACAACATCACGACCCAGGGCCGCCTGTCCGAGGTCGAGCAGTTCGAGAACATCATCGTCAAGGTGGATGGGGCAGGGGCGTTCGTCCGGGTGAGGGACATCGGCCGCGTGGAACTGGGCGCGCAGAACTATTCGTGGTATGCCCAGCTGGACGGGGCACCGGCCACCGTTCTGGGCATCTACCAACGGCCGGGGGCCAACGCCATGCAGGTGTCCGACGACGTGCAGGCGACCATGGAGACGCTCTCCCAGCGGTTTCCCCCGGGCCTCAGCTACGCCATTCCCCACAACTCGACGCGCTACATCCGGCAATCGATCAGCGAAGTCATCACTACCCTGCTCGTGGCGGTTCTGCTGGTGGTGCTCGTCGTGTACATCTTCTTACAAGACTTTCGCTCCACCCTGGTGCCGGTGTTCGCGATTCCCGTGTCGCTGGTGGGCACGTTTGGCGTGTTGCTGGCGGCCGGGTTCTCCATCAACAACCTGACGCTCTTCGGATTGATACTCGCCATCGGCATCGTGGTGGACGATTCCATCATGGTGACCGAAAACACCATGCGCATCATGGATGAGGAGGGTCTCCCCCCGAAGGAGGCCGCCGCGAAGACGATGCGCGAAGTGGGAGGCGCCGTGGTCGCAACGACCGCGGTGCTGTTGGCGGTGTTCATTCCCACGATGGTCATGCCTGGCCTCACGGGGTTGTTGTATCGCCAGTTCGCCATGACGATCTCCGTTGCGACGGTGCTTTCGTCGGTCAACGCCCTCACCTTGAGCCCTGCGCTCTGCGGCATGCTGTTGCGTCCCCCAGACCAGGCCAAGAAAAAGGGCCGGTTCTTTAGCTGGTTCAACCGCCATTTCGACACCATGTCGTCAGGTTACATGAAGATCGTCAACGGGTCGTTGCGGAAGTCCAAGACCATGATGGGGGCCTTCGCGGTGATATTGGTGGCCATGGTCCTGGGCTTCGCGGCACTTCCTGCTGGCTTCGTCCCCGGAGAGGATGAAGGGTACTTCTTCGTGAACGCCGAGCTGCCGGCCGGCGCCTCGTTGGAGCGCACGGCCGAAGTCATGGACCGGGTGAACGAGACCCTCATGAACACGCCGGGCGTCCAGAACGTGGTCACCATCGGAGGGTACTCCCTGCTGAACGGCACGGCCGGCACCAACACGGGCTTTTCGATCGTCACGCTGGATCACTGGGACGATCGTCCGGGGTCGGGCTCGACGCTCTGGGGTCTATTGCGACAGATCCAGCCCCAGTTCGCGCAGATTCGGGAGGGCATCGTGTTCGGCTTCCCGCCGCCCCCAATTGCGGGTCTCGGTGCGGCCGGCGGGTTCGAGATGCAACTGCAGGATCGAGGCGGCATCGGCATCATCCAGATGGAGACGTTCGCCAACGACTTGGTGGCGGCCGGAACCCAGAGCCCGGTGCTCACCAGGCTCAATCAGAGCTTCCGCGCCAACGTGCCGCAGTACTTCACCGAGGTGGACCGGGAGAAAGTGAAGTCGCTGGGTGTGTCCCTCCAATCCGTGTTCGGCGCGTTGCAGGCAAACCTCGGGTCGGCGTATGTGAACGATTTCAATCTGTTCGGCCGGACCTGGCGGGTGATGGTGCAGGCCGATCAAGCGTACCGGGCGGAGGCCGACGACATCGGACGGCTGGAAGTGCGCGACGCCATGGGCAACATGATTCCCGTGGGGACCCTGGCGTCCGTCCGGGATACGGTGGGACCCCAGACCATCAATCGCTTCAATATGTTCCGGTCGGCGACCCTCACCGGGACACCCAACACGGGATTCTCCGATGGCCAGGCGACCGACGAGATCGAACGCCTCGCGGGGCAAACCCTGCCCCCCCAGATGGGTTACGAATGGTCCGGGGTCACGTTTCAACAGAAAGAGGCAGGCAATATGGCTCCGTTGATTTTCTCGCTGGCCATCTTGTTCGCCTTTCTGTTCCTGGCGGCCCAGTACGAGAGCTGGGCGAATCCGCTGTCGGTGATGTTGTCCGTGCCCATGGCCATTCTCGGCGCGGTGGGGTTCACGTACGTCCGCGGCTTCATACAGCCGATGGAGAACAACGTCTACACCCAAGTCGGGATCGTGTTGCTCATCGCCCTTTCGGCCAAGACGGCGATTCTCATAGTGGAGTTTGCCAAGCAGCAACACGAGCGCGAGGGCAAAGGCATCATCGAGGCGGCGAGCGAGGCCGCACGTTTGCGGTTTCGGCCCATCCTCATGACCGCCTTCTCGTTCATCCTGGGCGTCATTCCCCTGATGATCGCCACCGGGGCCGGAGCCAAGAGCCGGGTGTCGTTGGGAACCGGCGTGTTCGGGGGGATGCTGGTCTACACTATTCTCGGGGTGTTCTTCATTCCCTCGCTCTACGCCGTCGTCGAGCTGGCCTGGACCAAACTGTTCCGGAAACCCAAGCAGGTTTCTGCGGGAGATGCCTTGGAGTCGCAAGCATGAGATCAAATCGATTGGCCGGACGCATCCTGGCCGGTGTGCCGGTGTGGCTGGCGATGAACGCGTGTGCGGGGCCGGTGGTGACGGTCCCGCCCCTCACGCCGACGCCGAGCGGTACACACCGGGTGGGCAAGTTCGTCTGGCAGGACCTCCTCACCGACGACGTAGCCGCGGCCAAACGCTTCTACGCCGGTTTGTTCGGATGGGAGTTCGCCGTGGCTGACGACGATTCTACTTACACGGTGATCCTTCACCGGGGCAGGGCCATCGGCGGCATGGTGGCCACGGCCGATCTGGAGGCCCATGTCAACTCGTCGCAGTGGTTGGGCTCGCTCTCGGTGGCCGACGTCGACCGCGCGGTGGACGTGGTGAAGAACAGCGGCGGAGCGGTTCGCGCCACGCCGCGGGATCTCCCCGAACGCGGTCGCATTGCCGTGGTCACCGATCCCCAAGGGGCATTGGTGGCGTTCGTTCGGTCCGGGGGCGGCGATCCCGATGATCGGGAAGCCATGCCCGGAGAGTGGTTGTGGTCGGAGCTCTGGACCACCGACACCGACGCCGCCATGTCCTTCTACGAAACCCTCGTGGGGTACACCCGTCAGCGCGTGGACGGCGGCGTGACTGTCCCCTATTACCTCTTGAGCGCCGGCGATGCGCCCCGAGCCGGTGTGCTGGAGATTCCATTCGACGGTGTGAGACCGAACTGGCTGCCGTATGTGCGGGTGGACGATCCGGCGGCGCTTGCCGCTCGCGTGGAATCGCTGGGAGGGCGTGTGCTGATTCCGGTCCGAGAAGAGACGCGGGGCGGCACCGTCGCCCTCATCGCCGACCCAACGGGCGGCGTATTGGCTATTCAAAAATGGCCGCTCGAAGCGGACGAGAGGGACGGTGGACGATGAGGAAGTGTGCGAAAACCAGCCCGGCTCTGGCGCTGTGCGTCTCGATGATTCTGGCCGTGGTAGGATGCCAGCCGTCCGCGGTGTATGTCGGCGTGGGTGTCGCCGGGCCGTGGTATGGCCCGGGTCGCTATCCGTCCGGAGGGATGGGCGGGTGGGGGCGACCACCCGGCGTGATCTATGAGGACGAGGAAGTGCCGGCGGAATCCTACCCGGTATGTGAAACCCCGCCCCTATATCCGGAGGGCTGATAGAGACGGGGCCACGGCGTCGAGTGTTGGGCGAGGCATGCCTCGCCCCTACATTGCTAATTTCTGTTCGCCGCTCTGTTGCGGAACTCCTCGCTGCCTGGACGCCGGCTCCAGATGAGCAGCGCCCCGCAGTTGTTGTCGTACTCCATGGGGGTGCTGATGCCGACGTAGACCTCCATGGCCTCCACGGCCTCCGGGGGAAACGTGCTGACGTCGAGTCCCGGGGTGCGCATGCCGTCCAGGAAGGTCCCGATCGCACACCGCCCACGGCGGCTTTGGAGCACGACGGCGCCGAAGCGGTCGCGTTCGACGCTCACCCCGGGGATCGTACGGAAGAGACGCGAGAGGTCTCCCGTGGGGGCGGTCTCGTCGATCTTCTGGCGGTTGGCCTGCCAGCCGTTGGTCGTCCGTTGACGGCGGTAGAACCCTCTGGCTTCCAGGTACGGCGCCCGGGCCACCACCTGGATGGGATCGAGTTCGATGGCTGCGGCGGAGATCGTCAAGTCCACGTCCACGGTGATGCCCGGAAAGGCCACCAACGTATCGCTGCGCGGCTGGTATCCCAACCGGCGCACGGTGAGCAGGAGGGCGCCGGCGGATACATCGGTGAACGTGAAGCGGCCCTGCGAATTGGTTTGTGTCTCCTCCTCGCCTGGGAGCAGCTGCACCGTGGCGCCCTCCACCCCGCGTCCCGATTCCTGGTCCCGAACCCGGCCTTGCAAGTTCCCCGGCCCGACGGGGGCTCCGGCCTCCTCGGGCGTCATGTCGACCTGGAGCTCTATGGGTCCGGAGAACCTGACGTTCTGGTCCGCGTAGTAGAATCCGCGCCGGACCGCGACGAAGCGGAAGACGCCGGCCTGGACCCGCTCGAGGATGAAGACGCCGTCTTCATCGGTGAGGTCCCAAGACTGGAGTCCGGGCACGCCCACGACGGCGTACTGCAACGGTTCGCCGGTGGCTCCATCGAGAACCCTCCCGGTGATCTGGAATTCCTCTTGCCCGAGCAGGGAACTGGGGACCGCCGCGAGCATCGCAAACCCCAGCGCCAGGGCCAGGGCCGGGAGTGGCCTCGCACGTTGATTGAACATGGATGAGCCTCCTGCTACGTCCAGTGAAAACGTCAATGGAAGGGTGCCGATTTCCCGGCCCGTGGCCGGCTGAGTGAACCTAGCACCGTTGGCAATGCGGGCGATATTGGACTTTGGTCCAATCCTCGGTCACTGGGCGTTGGGAGTCCCCATCAACTCGAGGTCCCCGGACAATCGGACGCCGCCCTGACTGCCCGTCTAGACCAATCGCGGATCGGGCTTGAGACGGCCCACCACCGCCGTCACGTTGTCCACACCACCCCGGTCCAGGGCTTGGGCAACCAGGCCCCGACAAGCCTGTTCGGCGGATTCGAGATCGTGGAGTTGGTCACGGATCTCATCGTCGGAGACGTGTCCGGTGAGTCCGTCGGTGCACAGCAGCAAGACGTCATCCCAATGCAGGTCGATCGTGGTGATCACGGGATTGGCGTCCGGTCCGCCAATGGCGCTCGACAGCGCATGGCTGTACTGAGAAACATCCAGGCTCCCCGTGCTCAGCAATCCCTCGTCGTAGAGGTCCTGCCCCAGCGTCTGGTCCCTGGTGAGTTGGATCAAATTGCCGTCCCGCAGCTGATAGCACCGGCTGTCTCCGACCTGAACCACATACGCGCGTGGCCACACGCCGAGGAACATGGTCAACGTGGTGGCCATGCCGGCTTGTTCCGGATCTTCCTCCGCGCGGGCTTGAACACTCTCATGGCAGTGCATCACGGCGCTGTGCAAGGCGTCGAGGAAATCTGCCTCGTGCTGCGGGTTGTTCGTGTAGAAACATTTCATCGAGTAGGCAACGTACTCGAGCACACCCTCCACGGCGGTGCTGCTGGCTTCGCGCCCTCCGGCGTGGCCGCCGACCCCGTCTGCCACGAGAGCCAGAAAGCCCAGGCGGTCGCTCGTGAAGGGTTTGAGCCGTTCGAGATCCGAGATGCTCGTGCCGTGGATGTCGATCTGCTTGTGGAGACCGCAGATGAGAAACTGATCCTGGTTCTCCTGGCGCACCTTGCCCACGTGGCTCATCCCGAAGACGTCGATTTCCTGATCTAGAGGCTTTCTCGGAGTCTGATCCATTCATGTACTCTGGGCCGAATCGCCGCCCGGCGGCATTGGACTTTGGTCGTACTAGCGGCAGTGTCCATTTCTTCGTCGGTCGGTACATTGCGTCGATCATGACCACGGCTCCAGAGGAGGCAGCGCCCGACCAAGGGGAGGAATTCCGGTTGTGGCCCGCGTTGCGAGAGGCGATCCGCGGGTCGCAACAAGATTTCACGACCGGTCCCATCCGGCGAGCGATTCTCTTGCTTGCCGTGCCGATGGTGCTGGAGACGGCGATGGAATCCATCTTCGCCGTGGTGGACGTGTTTTTCGTATCGCGGCTCGGTTCCGACGCCATCGCCGTGGTGGGGCTCACCGAGGGCATGATGTCGCTGGTCTATACCGTGGCCATCGGGCTGAGCATCGGGGTGACGGCCATGGTGGCCCGCCGTATCGGTGAAAAGGATCCCGATGGCGCCGCTCGGACGGCCGTCCAGGCGGTCGTGCTGGGTTTGGGAATCGCCGGGGCGTTGGGGCTGGTGGCCGGCGTGCTGGCCCCGAGGCTCCTAGGCCTGATGGGCGCGTCGCAGGCGGTGATCGAAATGGGATCCTCCTACACCCGGATCATGCTCGGTGCCAACGGCACCGTCCTGCTGCTGTTCATGATCAACGCGATCTTTCGGGGCGCCGGGGACGCGGCAATCGCCATGCGCGTGCTGTGGTTGGCCAACGGGATCAACATCGTTCTGGACCCGACGCTCATCTTCGGTCTGGGTCCGTTCCCGGAGCTGGGCGTCCAGGGGGCGGCGGTTGCCACCAACATCGGCCGCGGCACGGCCGTCCTGGTGCAGTTGTACGTGCTCGCACGGGTCGGGGGCCGCGTCAAGGTGCTGGCCCACCACCTGGCCTTGAATCTCCGCATAATGTGGCAGCTGATCCGTCTCTCCGGGACCGGGACGTTTCAGGTGTTCGTCGGGACCGCGAGCTGGATCGCCCTGATTCGGATCCTGTCCCTGTTTGGGAGCGAGGTGGTGGCCGGCTATACCATCGGCATACGTTTGATCATCTTCGCTCTGTTGCCGAGCTGGGGAATGAGCAATGCTGCGGCGACCATGGTGGGCCAGGCGCTTGGAGCAAAAAACCCCGACCGCGCCGAAGAGGCGGTCTGGCTAGCCGGGTTCTACAACATGGTGGCCCTCGGGATCGTGGGGGTGATCTTCATCGTCTTTGCGCCCCAGATCGTCGCCGTGTTCACGGAGGAGGCCGAGCCCGCGCGATACGGTATCATGTGCTTGCGCATTGTGAGCCTCGGTTTCCTCTTCTACGCCTACGGGATGGTGCTCACGCAATCTTTCAACGGCGCTGGGGACACGTGGACCCCCACGGTCATCAACATATTCTGCTTCTGGCTCTTCGAGTTGCCCGTGGCGTACATCCTCGCCGTGGTGCTCGGCTTCGAGGCCCGTGGCGTGTTCATCGCCATGACACTCGCTTTTTCTTTGCTCGCCGTCGTCAGCGCCATCTTCTTCCGGCGGGGGAAGTGGAAGTTGAAGGAGGTGTAGCGCGACGGACCGATCCACGACGCCGCTGACTGCCCAACGTCGGGCCATCGAGGCCCCCATGGGGCCCGTGCTCGTGATCGCCGGGCCGGGGGCGGGGAAGACGTATTGCCTGATCGGCCGGATCAAGCACCTCATCGCCGAAGCAGGCATGCCGCCGGCGCGAATCTGCGCCGTCACCTTCACCAACAAGGCGGCCGAGGAAATCGCCGCCCGGCTCAAGGGCACGCTGGGGCAGCGGGCGGAGGACATCACCCGGGGAACACTGCACTCGCTCTGCGTCGCGGTGTTGCGCGAGCACGGTGCAGCCGTCGGCGTGGGCCGGGGCTTCGGCATCGCCGACGAGCTGTATCAGCAGCAGGTCCTGAGGCGGTTGGGGGTGCACGGACCGCGGCGCTACCGGCTGCTGAGCTCGTTCGGGCGCCGGCGACTGCAGGACGAGCCATTGGCGGATGAGGACGAGACCCTCTTCCTGCGCTACAACGCCATCCTCAACCGGCGCAACATGCTGGACTTCGATGACATCATCGCGCGAACGGCAGCCTTGTTCCGTGATCATCCCGCGGTGGCGCGACAAGTGGGGTCTCGTTGGGACTACGTCTTGGTCGACGAATTTCAAGACCTGAACCGAGCGCAGTACTCCGTGTTGACGGCGCTCATACAAGAACACCGCAACTTCTTTGTGGTGGGGGACGAAGAGCAATCGATCTTTTCGTGGACCGGTGCGGATCCCGAGATCCTGCTGAAGTTTCAAGACGATTTCCAGATTCTCGAGCCCGTCGTGCTCGACAACAACCGCCGCTGCTCCCGCCAGATTTTCGAAACTGCGCGTACCCTGCTGGCGCAAAACCCGTCGCTGTTCGACAAACAGCTCACGGCGGACCGGGAATCACTTCATCCGGTCAAGGCGGTGGCCCTCGAGGACGACGCGGCGGAAGCCCGCTGGATTCTGGCTGACCTTCAGGCTGATCGGGCCCGGGAAGGGGAAAGGAAATGGGGAGATTATGCGATGCTATACCGCCGGCATCGGGTCGGTGAGTTTCTCGAACGGTGGCTCGTCCGGAACGGCGTTCCGTGTCGGCTGGCCCGGGGCAAATCGCTGACGGACGATCCGGTCATCAAGTACGTGGTCGCCTCGCTCCGGCTGGTGAGCGCGCCCAACGATGCAATCGCGGTCGAGGTGTTTGCCGATCAGGTGCTGCCTGACGCTTTGATCGCCCAGGTTCGGGCGATGGCCGTGGAGGACCAGAGTCTCGTTGTGGCCATGCGGGTCTTTGCCGGCAAACGGCCCAAGCGGGATCCCGATGCCAAGAAAATCTGGCGGTTCATCTATCACATCGAGAATCTCGACGCGCTGTACAAGTCGCATTCCACGTTGCTCGGATTTGTGGAGGAGCTGCTGGCGCAGCGGGTGGGGAAGTACCGTAATGCATTGGAAGAACGGCACGACGATTTGAGCGATCCGGCAGAGCATCCCGACGTCGTGCAGCTGGCAAACACGCTCCGAACGGCCATGGCGCGCAATGCCCGGGTGCACCTTGCCCAGGCGGGCGGCCTGGAGATTGCGTTACGCGGGATGCTGCTGTCGGCCGGCGTGTCGACGACGCCCCCCGGCGGCGGCGGCGATCGGATCGAGCCGAACGCCGACGATGTGGTGCTTGCGATGGACGACGGCGGCGCGTTGGGGTTGCCGTTGCGCCTCTTCAAAGCATTGCAACTCGTACAGAGTCACGATTTCCAGGATGTATTCGAGAACTACGTAGCGTTCGACCTCGAGACGACCGACAAGGACGTGGCCGAGTGTGCCATCGTGGAGATGGGAGCGGTCAGGGTTCGCAGTGGTGAGATCACCGAGCGATTCCATGCCCTGGTTCGGCCTTCACGGCCCATCTCCTCTGGTGCACGTCAGGTGCATGGGTATTCCGACGACGACCTCGAGGGCGCGCCACCGTTTGAGCGGGTATGGCCCGACTTTCGTGCCTTCGTCGGCGACGACGTGTTGGTGGCCCACAACGGACAGCACTTTGACGTGCCGGTGCTGCGGCGCTTGGCCGCCACTCTCGGCGGTGTAGAAGACATGGTGTTCTTCGATACGCTGCCGCTGGCCCGGTCGCTCTATCAGGACAGCGCCCGGTTGAGCGATCTGGCGGAACGCTTCGGGATCGATCCCGGCCGCGCCCACCACGCCGCGGACGACGCCGAGACATTGGCCGCCGTCTTCCGGGCATTGGGCGCCCGGAAGTTGGTCCGGGCCCGCAAGTCGGTCTTGGTGAATCTGCTGGATTACTTGGGTCTAGCGCTGGTTCTCGATACCGCAACGCGGCGCACCGAAGAGCACGAGGTCCTGCGTGACATATCCCGGCCGTTCACCCTGGGGCGCTTCAGCGATTGTTTGGAGTTCTATGCGGGGGAGCGGGAGCGAACCGAATCCGTCGGGGCGCCCCACGTGGACGAGGTGGTGCGGCGGTTGGGTGGACAGGACCTGATGGATCGTATCCGGGCTACCAAGGATGCGTCCCAACGCTACCCCGTGGCGATGGCGCGGCTCTCTGCCCTCATCGAGGCCAGCCCGGGCGATTCTCTCGACGAGTCGATCCAGCAGTTTCTGGAGCGCGTGGCGCTTTCCACCTCCCAGGGCGCAGAGGTGGATCCCCACCGGGTGAACCTCCTCACCCTCCATTCCACCAAAGGGCTCGAGTTTTCCCGGGTGTACGTCGTCGGCGTGGAGGATTATCAGATCCCCGGGTACTACGCCGTGCGGGACAACCGCCAGGGCGAAATCGAGGAGGCACGCCGCCTGCTCTATGTGGGCATGACCCGGGCAGAAGACCGGTTGGTGTTGACCCGAGTCGATCGGCGCGGTGGCATGGACGCGGGCGGGAGCCGCTTCCTCGAGGAGATGGGACTCGAGGTGAGCGTCGTTCCGACGGTCGAAGCGTGACGGGGGTGGCGCAGGAATTCACGGGGTGCTACAACATGAGGCACAGTCTTGTTTCTCCGATGCGGAGCCTGGCCCCGTGAACCCCTCCCTCGCAGCCGGTGCTGACGGTTCCAAGGCCGGCTGGGTGTTCGTCGTCCTCGACACCGAGAGACAACGCATCCAGCGCTGTTCCGTCGCGCCCACGTTCTCCGAGCTGTTGCTGCAGACCTCGGACTGTGCCGCCGTGGGAATCGACATTCCCATCGGGTTGCCGGACCGGGTCGCCCGCGGTGGCCGGGCTGCCGATCGGGAGGCGCGGAAACTGCTCAAACCCCGCCGCCACGCCAGTGTCTTTTCCACGCCGCCCCGCGCCGTTTTGCAGGCGCGTGCGTACGAAGAAGCCAACGAACTCCATCGCGCCAACTCCGAAGGGGAGCTGGGGATGTCCCGACAGGCGTATGGGATTCTTCCCAAGATCGCCGAAGTCGACGACCTCATGACCCCCCGCATACAGCAGCGCGTGTTCGAGGTACATCCCGAGCTTTCGTTCATGGAGTTGAACGGCGGCACGCCCATCGACCAGGGGAAATCTCGCGTCGGGGGAATACTGGCCCGGATTCGCCTCCTGTCGGAGGTCGGCTTGACCGAGGGCCTGGAGGACCTGGCTGGCGGCATGGGCAAGACCGGCCTGGACGACATCCTCGACGCCACGGCGGCGGCGTGGACCACGGGCCGTATTATTAAGGAAGAGGCTTTTCGCCTGCCCGAGCCTGCCGAGACGGACGTTCGGGGGCTGCGGATGGAGATCTGGCGCTGACGCGATTTCACCGGACCAACGCCCCCAGGCCCGCCGATTCCATGACCTCCCGCTGCGCGGCCGCCGCCACTTCATTGATCCGACGAATCCCCGCGCCGAACGGGTCTACCACTGTGCGGAGCGGCCGATCACCCGACAAATCGATGAGGTCTGCGATGGCCGTGGCCACTTGGCGGGAATCGGGCGCGTCGTCGCTGGACACGTAGTCTCTCAGTCCCGAAAATGAGCGATCCTTGAGCTCCTCAACGATTTCGTAGCCCGCCGCCCGCTCCTCATCCCTCGCCCAGGTCATCTTGTCCAAGATCGCAGTGGGAAACGCTCCCGCCTCCACGATGACCGAATCGATTCCCAGCAGAGCCAACTCATACCGATAGCCCTGGGCCAGCGCCTCCAGCGCGCTCTTGCTGGCCGCGTAGGGCACGCTGAACGGAAACGGCGTCCGGGCCGCCACGGTGGAGACGTGGACCAGGAGTCCCTCGCCACGTCGGCGCATGTGAGGCAACACGGCCCGGTTCACCCGCATCGCGCCGTACACGTTCACGTCGAAGACGTGTTGGATGTCTTCCATGCGGTATGCCTCGAGGTATCCTCCGGAGAAGATTCCGGCGTTGTTGACCGCCACGTCGAGACGATCGGTGTGCTCGAAGACCGCGTCAACGGCAGTCACAACTGACGCGTCACTGGTGACATCCAAGTCGAGAACGTGAATCGATTGGCCAGTGGCGGCGGCGCGCTCGCGAAGCGCATGGGCGACGGCGGCGTTCTTCCCATCGATGTCGCGCATGGTGGCGAACACGCTGTGGCCGCGTCCTGCCAGGGTTTCGGCCGTGAGCCGTCCGAAGCCGCTGCTGCACCCGGTGATGAGGACAGTTCTTTTCATGACTCGTCGGATTCTGTGGCCATGTTGATGCCGGGCCACGGCAGCACGATTATGTGAGAGACAGACTCACGAGTCGGTCGGCTTGGAAGAGCTTCGTGGAATCCGGGGGCACCGCCTCGCAGAAATAATATCCTTGGGCGTGTTGGCATCCCAATGCCCGGAGGCGAGCCACCTCGTCGGCTGTTTCCACACCCTCGGCGATGACTTCCATCCCCAGCTCGTGAGCCAAGTTGATGAACGACCGGACGATCTCCTGGCTGGTGCCGTCGCCGCCCATGTTGCGCACGAACGAGCGGTCGATCTTCAGCATGTCGAGGGGGAAGCGATGCAGGTAGCTGAGCGACGAATAGCCCGTGCCGAAATCGTCGATCTGCAGCCGGACGTTCAGGGAACGCAGGTGCTCGAGCATGTCGGCGGCCGCGGCGGCATTGTCCATCACCGCGCTCTCGCTGATTTCCAGTCCGAGACGGTGCGGATCGAGGCCGGTGAGTTCCAGGGTGGTGCGAACGCGATCGACCAGGTCACGTTGCCTGAACTGGCGGCCCGACAGATTGACCTGCATGCAGACCAGCCGATCGCTGGGCAGTGACGGCAACCACTCCTGCATCTGCCGGCAGGCTTCCTCCAGTACCCACTGGCCGATGGGCACCACCAGCCCCGTCTCTTCCGCAATCGACATGAACACATCCGGCAGGATCAAGCCCCGCTCCGGATGCTGCCACCGGACGAGGGCCTCGAATGCCACGATGCCGCCGTCTTCCAGGGACACGATGGGCTGGTAGTGCACCCTGAGCTCGTTCCGCTCCACCACGGTGCGCAGTTCGGTCTCGAGTTCGAGCCGCACGACCATGTGCCGATGCATCTCGCTGTCGAATACCTCGTGGCGGGATTTGCCCAGGGCCTTGGCGCGGTACATGGCGAGGTCGGCATCGCGCAAGACCTGGTCGGGGCGCTCGTACATGGGGGAGCTGGCCGCGATGCCGATGCTGGCCGACGTCACCACTTCGTGGTCCGCCAGCCGCACGGGAATGGCCAGCGCCTCGTGAATACGATCGGCGATCGTCGTGGCCTCGTCCACATCCTGCACGCCGTCCAGCAGAATGACGAACTCATCGCCGCCGAGGCGCGCCACCGTATCGTCGGGTCGGACGCAATCCTCGAGACGATGGGCGATGGCCACCAGGAGCTCGTCGCCCAAGGCATGGCCCAGGCTGTCGTTCACGACTTTGAAGCGATCCAGGTCGAGGAACAGCACGGCGAAGATGTAGTCGCCACGACGGTTCAACCGGGTCAGGGCGTGGCCCAGACGGTCGAGGAACAGGGACCGGTTCGGAAGGCCCGTAAGGGCGTCGTGGAAGGCGTCGTGGTGGAGGCGCTGCTCGATGTGCTTGCTCTCGGTCGTGTCGGACAGGGAACCGGCCATGCGGGTGACGGCCCCGGTTTCGTCCTTCAGCGAGCTGCCGCGGCACAGCACCCAGCGGTACCGTCCGTCCTGGTGCCGGAGGCGGTGCTCGCTCTCGAACTGCGGATTGGCGCCCCCGTGGTGCGCCGCAATCTTGGCCTGGAGGATCTCGATGTCGTCGGGGTGTACGCGGCTCAGCCACTCCTCGGGAGACGTCCCGACCTCATCGTCGGCATACCCGAGCATCGCCTTCCACCGGGGGGAGTAGTACATCTCGCCGGTCTTGAGATTCCAGTCCCACAGGCCGTCGTTGGCTCCCCGGGCGGCCAGCGCATACCGCTCTTCGCTTTCGCGCAGCGCTCGCTCGCTCTCCTGGCGCTCGGTGATGTCGCGAACGACGACCGTGAGCCCTCCGTCGCCCAACCGGTCGACGGAGACCTCCTGGGGAAACGTCGTCCCGTCGATTCGGATCCCGACCGTCTGGCCGTGCCAGCGCCCGCTGCGTTCCAGCACCGGCATGATCTCGTTCTCGATGCGTGACAGTTCCTCGCTGGCGTAGAGCACTTTCCAGTTCTTGCCCAGGAGGGCGGCGCGACTCGTGTGGCCGTGCATCAGGGCGATGGAGTCGTTCACGTACTCGAAGCGGCCGTCCCCGTCCACGATGGCCATGCCGTCCATGGACGTTTCGATGGCGGCCCACTGGCGCCGCATGACCTCCTCGGAAGCCTTGCGTTCAGAGACATCGCGCAGGATGCCGCGGAAGCCCTGGATCTCGCCCTCGCCGTCGCGCACCGGCGAAACGGAACCCTCCACGGCCCGCCGCCGGCCGTCCTTGCAGATGACCTCCCAATCCACCGTGCCCGAGGGCGCCCCACCACTGCTGATCCAATCGAACAGGCGGTTCAGCTTTCCCGCGTTCTCGGCGTCGAGGTACTTGCGGCCGTCCATGCCCAGCAGCTCCCCCGGCGCGTAGCCCAGGATCTTGCAGAGCGCTTGGTTCAGCGCCACCAGGCGGTTGTTGGCGTCCAGCTCGTAGTAGCCATCGTCGATGTTGTCGAGGATCGCCCGATATTTCTCTTCGCTCTCACGCAGCGCCGCCTCGGTCCGCCGCGCCTTGCGGAGCCGTGCCCACGCCACCACCGACCAGAGTAGGGCCACGAATAGGGAGAGGAGTGAAATGGTGAGGCTCGTGCTCATCGGCCAGTAACCGGGTTCGCCAGTGTTCGGGTCGGAACAACTCTGTATTGCCTGTGTGGAACCGCGGACTCGGGGACGAGCGGGTGCCTTCTCGGCAATGATGCAACGGAAAATCCGCCACCGCAAACGCTTCCTGGCCTACGGGTTGTAGGCCCTAACCTACAAACATGCTCCCCGTCCGGGGCCTTGGCGGTACTCACGGTCACAGTATATGATCTGCTGCTGGTCCACGCCGCGTCAAGGTGTCGTAAATCATTACAAAATAAACACTTAGGTTAGTCGCCACTGTGACGGTGAGCACCGATTCGTGCCAACGGTCGAAAGCCCGGGTTGGCGCGGAGATTTGCGAGAAATGTCCCCGGGGCACATTCTAGTCTTCACTAGCGGTGAGGGGAGGTGTGGGGTGGTTGTCACCACGATAGGAGGTGGTCCATGCAACCCTTGAACTCGCGGCTCCTCGCGCACGGGGCTGTCGCCGGTCTCATCTCGGGCGCCATCGTGATGGCCTGGTTCTTCGTCGTAGACGTCGTGGCAGGACAGCCCCTTGCGACACCCGTCCTCCTCGCCGGTGTGCTCCTCGACCGCCAAATCGTCCACGCCACCTTCGGCGTCTTGGCGGGATACACGATCTTGCACTACGGGATCTTCCTCGCACTCGGGGCGGCGGCGGCCGTGGCGTTGCGTCTCATTGGGGTGACGCCCGGCCTGCGGCATGGCCTCGTGTTCGGCGTGGGCGTGCTGAACGCGGTCCACTACGGCGCGTTGCTGGTGACGGACGGACAGATGTTGACGGCCCTGCCGGCGGGGCATGTGCTCCTCGCCAACGGCCTGGGCGGCATGGGGTTGGCGGCCTATCTCCACTACGCGATCGGTGCGGGGGAGCCCTTGGGGCTCGGGGGTCTCCAGCGGTACCGCAATCTCTCCCAGGGCATCGCCACGGGACTCGTGGGAGCCGCCACGGTCGCCGTCTGGTTTCTGGTCGTGGATATCGTGATGGGACGGCCCTTCTTCACGCCGGCGGCGCTTGGCTCGGCCGTGTTCCTCGGGGCCTCGAGCCCCGAGGAGGTCCAAACCACCGTCGGGGTGATAGGATCGTACACCGTGTTGCACCTGGCGGCGTTCTGCGGGGTGGGGTTCGTCCTGGTATGGGTCTCCGAGCGGATCGAAGAAACTCCAGGGCTCTGGATGTTGGCCCTGATGGGCTTCATCATCGTCGAGGCCGGCTTCATGGGGGTCGCCGGGCTCCTCGGAGGCTGGGTTTCGGGCACGCTGGGGTGGATCACCGTGGCGGTGGGGAATGTGCTGGCCGTTGGGACCATGGGCCGGTGGATCTGGATCACTCATCCGGGGCTCAAGAAACGGCTCGTGGAACAGCCCGTGACGACCATGGTGTAGCGCGACGGACTCTCTGCACGGTCAGCGCCGCAGCCTCGAATTCTCTCCTCGGTCAATTAGTGCAGTGAGTGCCATCGCCGAGTCACCATGCAGGTAACTCCGTTGGGAGAGTTGAGCGCCCGACCTGAATCCGTCCCAGTCGGGCGCTTGTTTTGCTACCCCGGCCTCAGCAGCAGCCCGCCGCCCCGCAGCATCCACCGCCGTCCCCGGTTTCAGCCGGCATGCAGCAACACGTTTCCTGCAGGTTCTCGTTCCTCATGTTACCTCCTTGGTTGGTAATAACAACTACTGTGGCAAAAAAACACTCAACCGCCGCTCGTCTTGAGGCAGCAGAGCCCCCCGCTGGTGTCCACCCGCGCCGCAGCGGCATCCGCGAGCCGCCGGATGAGCTCGGCCAGGGCTTGCCGGGTGTTCGTGTCGAAATCGCTCAGGAGTTCTTCCTCCTGGCTCACGATCTCCTGGCGGATCCGGCCGTGGAGTGTGCGTCCGGCGTCTGTCAAACCCAGCCGGGTGACCCGGCCGTCGTCCGGATCGATGGCCCGAACCGCGTATCCCTTGCGCTGGAGTGCGTTGACCACACGGCTGGTCGTGCTCTTGTCGAGATAGAGTCGTGCCGACAGGTCGTTCAGGGTCATCCCATCGGTCCGGCTCAAGGCCTCCAGGGCGTGGCACTGGGTCACCGAGAGGTCGTGACAACAGATCCGGTCCCTATCGCGGAACTGGTAGACCCGGATGAGATCCGAGAGCGCGTCGTACAGTGCGCTGGCATCCCGGTGGAGTTGGTGGTCGGCGTCGGCGATCGCAGGCATCCCGGCTTCCGTTAGTTGTAGATGACAACTATATGCGATGGGGCGCCGGATGTCAACGGGAACCCGAGATCCTCGGGCGAGGGGCCTCTCCTGTTGCGGCGGGCCAGGCGCCCACGAGGGTGGCGAGTTTCTCCAGGCCGATGTTGCCACCGCTCAACACCGCCAGGACGCGGTCGTCGGCGGCCAAGGGGATCCTGCCACACAGGAGGGCTCCCACCGACGCCGCCCCGCTCGGCTCGGTGACGAGTTTGGCCCGGGTGAAGATGGCCTCGAGGCCCCGCAGGATCTCCTCGTCGGACACCAGCACGACATCCTCGACGTAGGCCTTCACGAATTCGTAGTTCAATTCCCCGACCATGGGCGGCGCCAGCCCGTCAGCCACGGTGGTGCCCATCGACTCGAGGTGGACCGCATGCCCCGCATCCAGGCTCTGTCGCATGGCACAGGACGCTTCCGGTTCGACTCCGACGATGCGGATGTCGGGACGCTGGGTCTTGATGGCGCCCGCGATCCCGGAGATGTGTCCACCGCCGCCGATGGGGACGACGACCGTACGGACGTCCGGGCACTGCTCCAGGATCTCCAGCCCGACGCTCCCGGCGCCGGCGATGATCTGGGGGTCGTCGAACGGGTGGATGAACTTGAGATTTCGCTCTCGTTCGAGTTGATGCACCTTGTCGAACGCCTCGTGCACGTCGCCGTGCATGATCACGTCTGCGCCGTAGTCGGCGGTGGCTGCCGCTTTGATCTTGGATGCCGCGGCCGGCATGACCACCGTGCACGGAATTCCCGTGGCGCGTGCGGCCCAGGCCACCGCCTGCGCGTGGTTTCCGGCGGAGATGGTGATCACCCCGCGCTCGCGGTCTTCGGGGCTGAGCTGCATCAGCTTGTTGAGTGCCCCCCGCACCTTGAACGAGCCGGTCTTCTGGAAGTTTTCGCATTTCAGGCGCAGGGGCGCCCCGATGGCCTCGCCCAGGAGCGTGGCTGTCTGGATCGGCGTACAGTGAATCCGATCGGCGATTCGCGCACGGGCCGAGACAAAATCTTCGACGGAGAGCAGAGACATGGGGCCTGTAGAATGCGGGATGGGGGAAGCAAAAGGAAGACAACACCTTAGTTTCCACGGTCATGACCAATAGCAAAGTGGCGCTGGGTTGCCTCACGGCATTTCTGCTTCCGTTTTGTGGCGTGGGCGTGGTCACCGCGTTCATGGCACTCCGTTCCGCTCTTGCCGGCGATTGGGGCCAGGCCGGCTTCCTGTCCATTTTCGCGCTGGTGTTCGGTGGCGTGGGCTTCGGCATGTTGGCGGCGGCGTGGCGCGGGCGTCATCGCGTGGCCGCCATCGATCAACGCAGGGCGGCGCACCCCGACGAACCCTGGCTGTGGCGACCCGAATGGGCCGCGGGCCGGATCGAATCGTCGACGCGACAGACGATGATCGCCTCGGCCGCGTTTGCCGCGCTGTGGAATCTGATTGCGTTGCCCGGGACGTTGGCGGCGCTCCCGCAGTACCTGGATACGAGAGAGCCGCAACTCTTGCTGGTGTTGATCTTTCCCGTGGTCGGCACGGGTTTGATCGCTTGGGCGGTTCGGGCCGCTGCGCGATACCGAAAGTACGGCGTCTCGATTCTGGAACTCGCGCACGTTCCGGGGGTCGTGGGCCGGGGCATCGGCGGCATCGTTCGCGTCAGTGTCCCGCTCGCCCCCGACCGAGGGTTTGCGGTGAAGCTGACGTGTGTCAACCGGTACACGAGCGGCGCGGGCAAGAACCGCTCGACGAGCGAGCGGATCCTCTGGCAGGAGACCAGGACCGCCACGGACTTCGAGCGGGAGTGGTCCGGCCGTGGGACGCGGGTACCGGTCGTGTTTCGGTTGCCGTCGGACGTTCGGGAGTCGGATGATCGGGACCCGAACAACCGGATCATCTGGCGGTTGCAGGTGGATGCGGACGTTCCGGGCGTGGACTACCACGCGCAGTTCGACGTTCCCGTTTTTCGCACCGCCGAGAGCGACGCACCTCTCACCGAGGATGCCGAACGCGCGCTGGCGCAGGCGGCGTCCCGGGAGGAGTATCAGCAGCCGGCCGACTCGCCCATTCGCGTGACGCCGGCGCCCGGCGGGATCGAGGTACACTTCCCCATGGCGCGCAACATCGCCCCCGCACTCTTCACGACGGCCTTCACTGCGGTGTGGTCGGCGGGCGTGTATTTCCTGTATCGGTCCGACGCTCCCGGATTCTTCTGGACGATATTCGGCCTCTTCGACGTCCTCATGATCTATGTCGTTCTCCTCATGTGGCTGGGTCATTCGAGGATTCGCATCGGCCGCGAGCGTATCGTGGTGACTCGAGGCATCGCATTCTTGACCCGATCCACGTCGATGCCGACGGCGTCGTTGTCCGAGGTCAGCATCAAGATCGGGATGCGTTCCGGCAATACGCCGTACTACGACCTGACGCTGCGCGGGGCCGACGGGGAAAAGCTGAAGGCGGCGTCGTCGATCAAGTCCAAGCGCGAAGCCGAGTGGGTTGCGGATAGGATACGGAAAGCATGTGCCATCGAAGGGCGCGGTGTGTCGTAGGAGTTGACGAGGTGTTGCATGCTCATCTGTTTTGTTGAGTGCCCCCCGTACCTCGAACGAGCCGGTCTTCTGGAAGTTTCATGGGGCTTGTAGAATGGGGGATGGAGGAAGCAAGAGGAAGGCAGTGTACGTCGGCTCACGGCTCGCCTCCGTCGCGGGTCCAGATAGCGACGACACCGCACTTGGGATTGGTGGATCGACGGAAGCGCGGCGGGATCGATGCGGCGCCGCGGTAGATCTCCATTGCGCTAATCGACGTCGGTATGACTATGTCGACGTCGGGTACCATCACGTGAAGGCCGTCGATGTAGTAGTCAACCTCGCACATGCCGTAGGCTTGGCTGATGCTTGGAATCCCGCGGGTGCTGGCGATCGAGCCATCGGCGAAGACGCGAAAACCGGGAACGCGTCGAAACAAATCTGACGTAAGCGTTGGGTTTTGCTCGGCGATGTCCGCCTGGGTGAAGAATGTGCCGGTTTCGAACTGGCTCCGATGGTAGAATCCGACACTGCGGAGCCAGTCGTTGGGCTCTTCCCCCGTGACGACCAGAGGGCTCAGCTCGGTCGGGATGGGTACCAGGGCGACCGCCCCCAGATCCACGGTGGTCGCTGGCCCCGCGGTCAACTCGAATGCGATACTGCCTACATGGTAGCCAACCTGCCGAAAGAGGATCTCGGATTGCCCGGCCTCGACGCCCGACAGGGTGAACCCGCCCGTGCGGCTGCTGCGGGTAGCGAGCGCTTGCTGAGGTACCCAGACGGTGACGCCCTGGAGCGGATTACCCGTGAGTGAGTCCCGGACGACGCCGACCAGGGTAACCCGTTGTGCCTGTAGACCCGGCACGGTGAAGAGGAGGACTGTGAAAAGTAGGGCAGTCCTGTGCATGATACCTCCGCTACCACACAATAGCCCCAGGTGCCCCAAATCCGCTAGGACCGGGACTCGGGCAGCGGGGAACCCGGAGCCGCAGCAAGCCGTTTACCGACTATGAAACCGTCAACTTTCGCCATATGCGCGGCCGTGCTGGCAAGCGGATGCGGCCAGGGTCCGCTCGATTTCGACTTCACCTGCACGGTGCCGCAGTCCAGCATCTTCGACGGTGGAGTCGCCCGGGACGGCATTCCCGCTCTCACGGATCCCGAGGTCGTTCCCGCCGCGGGGGCCGCCTTCCTCGGGGAGGCCGATCGCGTCCTGGGGCTCGTCATCAACGGAGAGGCCCGGGCCTATCCGTACAACGTCCTCTGGTGGCATGAGATCGTGAACGACACCCTGGGTGGCGAGCCGGTCTTGGTTACCTATTGTCCCCTCACGGGCTCGGGGATTGCCTTCGATCCGCGGGTGAACGGCCATATCAGGAATTTCGGCGTGTCCGGCCTGTTGTTTCGATCCAACCTCACGATGTTCGACCGGCAAACCGAGACGCTCTGGAACCAAATGCTGCTGGGGGGCATGTGCGGTCCGGATCGCGGGGCCGCCCTGCGGCGATTGCCGCTGGTGGAAACGACGTGGTCGTTCTGGAAGACGCTGCATCCCTCTACGACGGTCATGACCGAGAACACCGGGTTCGACGATCGGCCGTACGGCGTCTACCCCTACGGCAACTACGACGAGCCGTTCAATGGTTTCATCAACGCGTTGAGCCAGGACGACCGCGCCAGGATCAGTGACGTTCGGCCGCCGAAGGAGCTCGGCCTCGGCCTTGCCGAGGACAACTCTGTCTCGGTCTACAGCCACACGATCCTGGCGGGGGTGGGCGCAGTGGTCGCGGTGAATGATACGGTACGCGGGGAGCCGGTGCTGATCACCTACGTCCGGCCGCACAATACGGCGATGGCGTTCGACCGGCGGCTCGGCGAGCGCACCCTGACCTTCGAGGTGGCGAGTGAGCAGCCTGTTCGGTTCACGGACGCTGAAACCGGCTCGGTGTGGGACGCCGCTGGGCGAGCCGTGGACGGACCCTTGGCGGGCACGCAGCTCCTTCTCCGTGCAGACGCGTACCCGGCGTTCTGGTTCGCCTGGTCGATCTACTTCGAGGAGCTCATCCTCTTCCTGCTATGACGTCGGTCGCGCACCGTCACTACCGAAACACCATGCCACGTTGTATGGCTTCGTTTGGCGTGAGCGTCCTCGGCAGAATCGTGGTGGCGGAGAAGATCGCGCCTCGAAGATTGGCGCTGGTGAGGTCTGCATAGCTGAGATCCGCACCGCTGAGGTCGGCGCCGCGCAGGTTGGCGTCGCTCAGGTTGGCGTCCCGCAACCTGCTGTCACGGAGATTCGCGCGACTGAGCCGCGCTCGCTGGAGATTCGCCTGGCTCAGGTCCGCCCGCACGAGGACCGCCCGGTCCAGCAGCGCGTCTCGCAGATCTGCCTCACGTAGGTCTGCTGATTCCAGTTGAGCGTTCCGCATGTTCGCACCGACGAGCAGGGTGCCCTTGAGCTTCGCAAACGTCAACCGTGCCGACTGCAAATCGGCGCCCGACAAGTCAATCTCCGAAAGCAATTCTTCGCGAAGGTCGGCGGTCCGAAGCCCACCGCACTCCCCGACGTACCCCGGGTTGTGTCCTTTGGCCCCGGTGGAATCGACGCACTCTCCCGCTTGGTAGCGGAACCCGAGAAACCGTTGGGCTCGAGCCTCGGCTGGCAGCGCGAAAAGCGCGAGCAGCAGAACGCCCTTTTGCCACGTAACGTCGGGGTGAAAGCCCCAGCGCGACCGATGCATCGTCTTGCTAACCCCAAAATATGCAGGTACTGTTAAGGCCATGTTTCCAATGTATAGACCGCGAGGAACGGCCGCCAGAGGCGGGCGGCGATGGTGGTTCACGATGGTGGCCCTGGGGAGCCTCGGTGCGTGCGGCAGCGATGCGGTCACCGCGCCCGACCTCGATGCACGGCTGGTGAGCGTGACCGTGGGTGTGTTGCATACCTGTGGCCTCTCGGCTGCCAATGAAGCGTTCTGCTGGGGGTGGGGCGAGCATGGACAGCTCGGCACCGGCGGGACGGCCGATAGCGACGTGCCTCTCGCAGTCGCAGGGGGACACGCGTTTGCCTCGATCAGCGCCGGGGGCGGCCACACGTGCGGCCTCACGACGGATGGCGCTCTGTTCTGCTGGGGCTTCAACCTCAGCGGTCAAGTCGGGAACGGCTCGACCGCGAACGTACTCGAACCGACCGCGGTCGGCGCTGGGCTCGGGCTTTCGAGCATCAGTGCGGGCGGTACCTCGACGTGCGGACTCAACGGAGCCGGAGCGGCGTATTGTTGGGGGTTCAACGGGAGCGGCCAGCTCGGTGACGGGACGACCGACGATCGGTCCGAGCCGGTGCTGGTTGTTGGTGGGCTGGCGTTCGCGACCATCAGCGCCGGCAACTTTCACACGTGTGCATTGACCGCCGTGGGCGACGCCTATTGCTGGGGAGACAACGAGAACGGCCAATTGGGTGACAGCAGCAGACTCTCGTCTGCCACACCGGTCCCCGTGGCAGGTGGCCTCGCCTTCGCGACCATCGACGCCGGGCTCGGCCACACCTGCGGTGTGACGCTCACTGACGAGGCATACTGCTGGGGCAGCGGGGTCTTCGGGCAGCTGGGAGATGGCGGAACGAACTCTACCACCGGGCCGGCGCCGATCATGAACAACACCGACTATGTGGAGGTGAGCGCTGGAGGCTCCTATTCCTGCGGAGTTCGGGGGTCGGGCGAAGCCTGGTGCTGGGGGATGAATCAACTCGGTCAACTCGGTGCGAACGCAGGTGTGGTCTGTCTGGATCCGAATGATCCGACAGGGGTCACGACGTTTTTCTGCAGCCCGGACCCCATCAGGGTCACGGGAGGTCTCACGTTCCAATCGATCAGCACGAGCACCCAGCACACCTGTGGAGTCACGCGGAGCGATGGTGCATACTGCTGGGGATTGGGCAGCCGAGGCCAGTTGGGCCATGGTCGGAGCGGCGAAAACCTCTTGAGTGTAGAGCCGGTCCGTGTGCTCGGGCAACCTTAGGAGTGATGACGCGATGCGAGCCTTTGTAGCTGCGACAATGGGGATCGGAATCCTGCTGAGCCAGGCTGGGTGTTATCAGTACGTACCGCTCGCGGACACGGCCCCGTTGCCTGAGGCCGGGAGCGAGATCAAGCTGCAGTTTTCCTCGCCCCAGGCCATGGAGCTGGGCAGTATGACGGTCCACGACGTCAGCGAGATCGAGGGAGAGGTCTTCGAGATCGAAGGGGACACGATGGCAGTGTTCTCGCGATGGCTGCGGAGCGCCTTTGGGCCGAAGTACGCTACGGACGGTGCCGTCTTCTACGTACCCCGGTCCCACACGAGCCGCCTCGAACAGCGGCGGTTCATCCCGGTGAAGACGGGCCTGGCCGTGGGCGTGGCGGTCGTCGCCACCGTTGCCATCTTCAAGGCTGCCCAGAAGTTGGGTGGCGGATCAAATCCAGGCGAGAACGGCGGAGAGGAATTCCGCATTGTCTTCCCGCTGCCTTTTGGCATTCGCATCGGCGGTCACTGAGCACCATCTTCAGTATCCCGGCGAAGTAAAGAATGAGGCGAGCCACCTTCGGTGGACTCGCCTCATTCTTTCCTGCTACTGACTCAACCCAGTTGCGTCTACTGCGCGAGGCTCAACACGTGAAATCTGGGTTGAGGTGGCAGTTCGCGTCCAACTCGATCTTGGTGATCGGGAGGAACGTACCGGGGTTGGTCGCTGCCGGACTGGAAGCCTCCCACATACTCGACTGAACGCCGAACCGGTACATGTCGTTCAAACGCCGGCCCTGGAGGAACAGATTCACGCGGCGTTCGTGGATCAGTAGATCCTGCGCCGCGGGCATCCCCGCCCCTCCACTCACCCAGGGGGTCATCCCGCCGAAAG
>JAPULZ010000227.1 GCA_027294455.1 Gemmatimonadota bacterium | reverse complement strand
TGAACTGCGCCATCTACGCGAGAAAATCCACCGCCGAAACCAACGGCGTCGCGGACGAGGCCAAATCCGTCGCGCGTCAGGTTGAACACGCAAAGGCGTATGCCGCGCGCAAAGGGTGGGTCGTAGGCGACGAACACGTCTACGTCGACGACGGCATCTCGGGCGCGGAGTTTGAGAACCGGCCAGGTTTCGTCAGGTTGATGGCGGCGCTGAGGCCTAGACCACCGTTTGACGTGCTCGTGATGAGCGAGGAGAGCCGCTTGGGTCGCGAAATGATCGCGACGGCCTACGCGCTGAAGCAGCTCGTGACGGCAGGCGTGCGCGTGTTCTTCTACATGGAGGACCGCGAGCGCACCCTGGACTCTCCCACCGACAAGGTCCTGCTCGCCGTGAACGCCTACGCGGGCGAGCTTGAACGCGAGATGGCGCGCCACCGGTCCCGCGACGCCGCCCGCCAGCGCGCCACGCACGGCTACGTGACCGGGGGCAGGTGCTTCGGCTACCGCAACCGGCGCACGGAGGCCGGTCACGTCGTCCGCGACATTGAACCCGATGAAGCTGAAACCGTTCGGCGTATTTTCCGCCTCTGCGCACAGGGCAAGGGTAGGCGGCGTATCGCGCAGGTGTTGAACACCGAGGGCGCACCAGCGCCACGTGCGCAGCAGGCCCGCCCGAAAGGGTGGATGCCCGCGTCCGTGCACGCGGTCCTCTACCGCGAGGCGTATCGGGGCACAGCGGTCTGGGGGCAGTCCCAAAAGCGCAACGTTTGGGGCCAGGTGAGGGCCACGAAACGGCCAGAGACGGGCTGGCTGCGGACGGCCGCGCCACACCTCCGCATTGTGAGCGACGAGGAGTGGGACGCGGCCCACGAGCGGCTGTCATCCTCGCGGCAGAACTACTTGCGCCACACCGACGGCAAGGTTTGGGGCAAGCCGGCGAGCGGCGTTGAAAGCAAGTATCTGTTGACCGGGATGGCGACGTGCGGCGCGTGCGGCGGCGGGATGTCGGTCTTCTCGCGCAAGGGCAGTAAGCGAGGCCAGCGGGTGTTCTATTACGGCTGCCCCCGTGCGCGCGTGGACCGGTGCCTGAACGACCTTGAGGTTCCAATGACCGTCGCCGACGCGGCGGCGCTCGGGATGATGAGCGACGACGTGCTCTCGCCCGACGTGGTGGAGCTGGCCCTGACCAAGCTGACCGACATGCTGAACGGGCCCGTCGAGGACGTGACCGCCCGACGCGCGCGGGCGACCGCGAAGCAGCGGAAGGCCGAGAAAGAACTGGCGAACCTCTCGGGGGCCGTGGCTGCGGGCGAACCGCCCGAGACGTTGCTCACCGCGATCCGCGACCGGGAACGCCAGTGCCGGGACGCTCAGGCCGAACTGGCGGCGCTTGAGGCCGGACCACAACTCCGCAAGGCCGAGGATGAGATACGGCGCGACGCGCTGCGGCTCCTTGAGGACTGGCGCGGGCTACTCGGGAAGCATGTCGGCACCAGCCGCCAACTCCTGCGGAAGCTGCTCGACCGCGAGCGGTTCGTGTTCTACCCGATGGCGAGGGGCACGGCCCGGTGGTATGACCTCGGCGTCACGCCGACGCTAGAACGGTTTTTCGGGGCCGTTCCACAACTTAAAAAAGCGGTTGCGTCCCCACGGGGTTTTGTAGATACGTACGATGAGGTGCCGCTCAGTGGGACGACACGGCGTGCAGCGTGAGGTGAGCAACTGAATTAAGGAATGGCGGTCTAGTTCATCGGCACCAGTTGGTCATGGGCTAATCGGTAGAATAATTCGCGACCATCTCTCGACCAGGCGGAGCGCATAGTCGTTTAAGGGCTATGTTGCCACCTAACCCATTATTAGGGATGTATCGGCATGGTCCGCCTTCCGTCCACGATAGGCGGAAAGTCGTTCACCTCCTCATACACCGCGGTGATGAAGCGATCCTTGCTCTGCTGCGTGTCGCCCTGGGTCGTCGTGTCATACGGCGCGGTCAGGTTTGCGTCCAGAACTTCCTTCAGCGACTTACCCTCGTTGCGCAGCGCCGCTACCTTTGCCAGGATGTCAACCAGCATGGCCTGATACGGCAGGAGATCCTCCCTATGGATCAACGTGCCATGGCCGGGGATAAGCCACGTGTCGGGGCCGGCAATCTTCTGGAAGAGATCAACTGCCTCGATCATGCCCCTGATCGAGCCGCCTCTGCTCTGAGCGGCGAAGGGATAGCCGAAGTTGCGGTAGAAATCCTCAATGTAGATCACATTCGCGTTGCGGAATCGCACGACGGTGTCGCCAGCAGTGCGGGACGGCATCATCGGGATAAAGTCCACCGTTTCGCCGTTCATGTTCAAGGTAACGGCGGGCTCGCCAGGCGCGGCGGGGTCATAGCGATAGGTCACCACCGGAACGGCAGCCATGTCGAGCGCCGGGGCCGGCTGGCCATTGGGGCGCAGCGGATTGATCATGTCAAGGCGCAGATCTTCCTGCGCGAAGATCAACGCCCCCTGCTTGGCGAAGAAGGCGTTGGCACCGGTATGGTCACCATGAATATGGGAGTTGACCAAGACTTTGATGGACGCGTCAGTAAATGAACGGATCGTCGCCAGTGTCTTTTCGGCCACCTGACTGTTCTGGGTATCCACCATCAGAACGCCATCCGTTCCGAAAAGCACCATGACCCTACCGCCGGACGCGTCAGGGTGTGCCCGATCAAGGCCTTTCGAACCGTGCAGAACGAAGAGATTCGGCGACATTTTTTCTGTCACCATAATCTGAATCTGGTCCCAGGGCGTCTGGTAGCCTTCCGGAAAAGTGAACGGGCCCTCGCCCGTCGGGATCACGACGATGGGATACTCCGTTTGCTGTGCCCAACCCATCGATGGAATAGCTACCATCGCGGCCACAACCCATACCAGCAGTGCGCATTTCTTCATTACCCCGCTCCTTGGCCCCGGTTTCCACTTATCTGGCGATGTTTCACGACTTAGTGTGTTCTGAAGAATACTGTGTAAATCTCGGGGACGTCGCGCTCCTTGACGGAGAAACACATTCGTGTTCGGTAAAAGGAAAGTAACCGTAGCGATGGCGTGCGGGGGTCCCGACTCTTCGAGGCCGTGGATCGCGGCGATGTTCGGGTGGTTGAGCGACGCGAGCACTTCGGCTTCGCGTTGGAACCGCGCCAGGCGCTCCGGGTCAGCAGCGAGCTCAGACGGCAGCACCTTCACCGCCACCTCGCGTTTCAGCTTCGTGTCGGTGGCCCGATACACCTCCCCCATCCCGCCCACGCCGATCTGGGCGGTGATCTCCTACGGGCCGATGCAGGTGCCGGGGGTCAGCGCCATGCGGTTCAGTCGTGTGGGGGGATTCTATACCCGCCGCTGTGCTTGGGCCACCCATCGGATATGTATTCCAACGCTATCGAGACGACGCGGGCGCTAGCCGGG
>JAPULZ010000226.1 GCA_027294455.1 Gemmatimonadota bacterium | reverse complement strand
CGATCGCCTCCGGACAGACCTGGTTGGGAGCGTTCACGACGACGACGAGACGCGGGAGTGTATCGCGCGGGTTTACCGGAGAACGGGTTACGTCCTGGACCCGCACTCGGCGGTGGGTTATCTGGGCGCCGAGGCGGGGCGCCGGGCCTTCGGCAAGGGACCCTGCGTGGTTCTCTGCACGGCCCATCCCGTGAAATTTCGAGAGGCCGTGGAACCCGCGATCGGTAGCGAGCTGCCCGTCCCGGACCGCCTAGCGGCGTGCCTGCGGGCGGAGCGTCACGTTACAGCGATCCCTCCTGAGATGTCGGCTCTGAGGGATTTCCTGCTCGCGGATTGACCGGCGGGTCAGTCGAACTCCTCTTCACTTAGCCTGAAACCTTCGGCCAGCTCCGGCGCATTGTCGATGCCCATCACGCGCCGGGCGATGTATTCACCTAAGACCGGGCCCTGCTTGAAGGACTCCGCCGATCCACCCCCTGCGAGCCACACGTTGTCGAAATCGGGGTGCTTGTCGATGATAAAATTCCGGCTGACGCTGGATTCATAGTGGCAGGCACGGGTCTCATTGATCGGTTGACCCACGAGTCCCGGGAAGTGATCGGCCAAAACCTGCCTGGGCCGGTCGTGGTACTCCATGACTATCCAGCGGTCGCTGAGGTCGGGATCTTCCGGCCCGCGGCCCCCGGTCCGTACGCGAAAGCCTCGATGGTCAGTTCCAAGCGCGGGCCACCCTGTGACGCCGGGGAAGCCGTAGCTGGGAAGGTTGGGGAATGAATAACTGTTGTCCCCAGGCGGCACCGCGAAGTAGAACGTGTGCCCCATGGCAATCCTCAGGCGTTTGCCCATGAGGGCGGGAAACACCTTGGGGAACCACGGACCGCACGCGAAGATGTAGGTCGCAGCCGAAATCCGCTCCCCAGGACTCAGATTCAACTCGTTCAACTGCCTTCCGTCCTGAGCACCCATCTCTGCGGCGGCGATGGTCACCTGTCCGCCCTCCTTCCGGAAAACCTCCGCCACACTCTCGATTGCGCGCCGGGCGCGGACCACACCCGCCCTCGGCTCATAAAGCCCGACGCCGACGTCATTCGGTCCGATCACGGGCCAACGATACAGGATCTCTTCGGGGGTGAGGAGCTCATAGGGAACGCCCAGCGTATCCCAATCCGCCATCGTATCCTCGAGATACGAATTCATCCGGGGACGGACGATCAGATCCCCCGTATTAAAAAACAACTTGGGCAGGAGCTGGCGGCCCCACTCCTCGTCCCACAGGGTCCAGCGTTTGATCGCCTCGTTGGCCCAACGATTCCAGAGAAGTCCAGTTGCTTGGCCACCGTACGAGGACCGGACGCCGCGTGTCTCTCCACCCGATGTCGAGCGCGAGTTGGCCGGGCCGTACTTGTCGACGACGGTCACGTTGGCCCCGAGGCGCGTGAGGTAAAACGCCGTCCACATCCCGAAATTCCCCGCGCCGACGATGACGACGTCCGGAGCGGCCTGTTCGGATCTGTGGGAACCGTCACTCAAGGGCCGGGGGGAGTGGATCTCACCTGACGTGGGCGTGAACCCTGCGAGGCTCATGCCTGCACCGGCTGTGGCGGCCTTCAGGAACGTCCTTCGATCCACTCCCAACTCAGGTTTTTTCATGCCTGAGTGAAGTCTGGCTACCGGTCACCGCCGTCCACGAACATCTTCATCTGCATCAACGTCTCCAACGACGTCGGCAATTCGGAACCACCCGCCGGAAAGTCGTTCATCTGAAGCAGGTACGCGATAATGTCGGCATAGGTCTGCTCAGGCAGGCCGCCCGGATTGTCGTCGGGCATGGCGTAAAGGACGAATTCGTAGATGTCCCCGACCGCCCGGTTGCGCCAGCGCCGCTCGAAGGAAGCTCCCATGAACTCGGAAGACGAATGACAACTGACACAGTTGTCTCGGAACAATCCGTCGCCACGGGAAGCCTGCGTGCTCGTATAGAACGCATTCGCCGACGAAGCTTCGGGCGCCGCTAAATCCGATGTCGGAGCGGCTCCGCTCGCGGGCGCTCCCGTCGAGGCGCATCCCGCGAGCATGAACATCAAGACGGAGTAGAAAAGGGTCTTTTTCATGGACGTCCCCCGGAAAACTATTGAAGAAGTAGTGGGCCGCGTGGCAGTGACCGCCCCAAGCTTGCTAAAACAAAAGCCAGGTGGCAAGGGGAGCCCCTGCCGGTCCCGGAACACAGACGATCCCGCTGGTCTATTGTCTGTGCACTTCGTGCAAGAACGCCGTCATCGGTCAAGCCGGGGCGGCATCACATCGGAAACCTCTCGACGGATGGAAGCAGTGCGGCAATCGAACGTAAAGTGGGCCTTTTTGGCCTTGAGCCTTCTATCAACAACCGCCCTGGCCGGGCCGCTATCCGGGCAAGGGTATGGGGAGACCCTAGCCGTGGGAGGCGGCTACGTGGTCGTCGGGGAGTCACTGAGGGAAACGTCCCCTGGCTACGTCTACGTCTACCGGAAGGATTCCGGTGCCGCCTGGGTTGAGGTCCAACAACTCGAGGCATCCAATTCGGTGATCGGAGACCATTTCGGCAGAACTGTGACAC
>JAPULZ010000225.1 GCA_027294455.1 Gemmatimonadota bacterium | reverse complement strand
GATTCCATCCACGGTCTTGATGAAGGTGACGTCGTTTCCGGCGCGTTCGTATTCCTGGAGGTATTGAGAAAACGTCTCCTGGCGTTCTTCCGGCGTCGTCTCCTTGAATTGCGTCCCCATCTTCTCGGTCACGTCCCTGGCCGGCGACCCGGCGTAGATGTGGTTCTCCTGCATGTCCGTGACCGCCACCCCCCCAACCATGAGCATCGAGCGAGATTCTGCCGTGATCGGGCCCACAATGCTGTGCCCGACAAACCACACGTCGTCGCCCACGATGAGCCGGCCCATGTCGTACCAGCGGCATCCGGCGAGGCGGTCACCGAATTGGATATGGGACCAGAGCTGGCTATGCGCCCCGACCCCGACGTTGTTCCCCAGCTGCAACAACCCGCCGAGCGAATCCAGGATCGTGTAGTGACCGATCCAGTTGTTGTGGCCGATCACACTCTGCTTTCCGTGGATCACCGATCCGTGATGAATCGTGAAATAGTCGCCGATGTGGAGGTCCTCCACATCGATGTAGAGGTCGTTGCCGACGAATGCCCCAAAACCGATGGTGACTCGCCGGCAGCTCGGCCCGAAGGTGACGTTTTTTCCCCATCGGACACGATCTCCCACTGACAGCTCCATCTTTGGATTGAGAATCTGCGGCTGATGGTCGTCCATGGCTCCGTATGTCAGCGGTCAGGTGCTGCACGATTCGCCACGCGTTGCGCAATCAGCGGGAGCGTGGCCCCGCAATAGATCGCGACCATGACCGGAATGAACAAGGTCCGAGCCACGATGCCCATCGATAAGGCGAGGGCGCCAGGAAACTCGTTAACCTCGAAGAGCAAAACGAGCAACCCTTCGGCCACCCCGAGGCCCTGTGGCGCGATCGGAACGGACGTGACGATCTGGATGAGAATCGACATCCAAATCGCCGTGAGCAGCCCCAACGGCAGGCCGACGTTGGCGGCGAGCAGGCTGATCGACGCGCCGGCCAGCACCGTCTTCACGATGGTCAAGCACAGGTTGCCCAGCAGACGTTTCCACGACGTGTACAGCAGCGCGTCGATGTGCGCACCGAACCCCTCGAGCAACGAGGGCCAAAGCCGTAACACGGTCTTGTTCACGATCTCCCGCACGTGAGCATTCACGAAGAGGAAGGGGGTCGAGGCAACTACCACGAGCGCGACGAGGACGAGCATATTGGTCGCTCCCGTGGAGCTGCCAGGCCAGGCCAGGCGCAAGGCGAGCGGGGTCAGAAGCAACAGGAAGAACAGGGTGATCAATCGATCCAGCACGATTGAGCTGGCCAGGGCGCCGGGCTTGTAATGCGCCTTGAGCAGCGGGATCACGCCGAAATCCGTGAGGCGTCCCGGCGCCACAAGCGCTAGAGGCTGCCCGGCCAAGAATACCCTGGTGCGGGCCCAGAACGACATAGCCCCGTCCACCGCCTGGCCCAACAGCACAACGGGCGTGACCGCGTTGATCACCTGAATCGTGAGCTGGAGTCCCAGGACCGCCGCCAGGAAATGGATCCGGCTTTGTCGCAGCGGCTGCACAACGACGCTCAGCTCGTACCGGGCCAACAGGAGTACGACCAGGAACACACCCAAGGCGGCCCCGGCCCAAAAAACGACGCGCCTCCTGGTCGGGCTCATGGTACCTGCACGACATGTGGTACCCGACCGGCCCCGGCGCGACGCGGGCTACTCAGCGTCCCCCGCCAGCAGCGACCGATGGAACTGCCGCACATCGACGGGTTCGCCGGTGCGGATGCTCTCCTGCCCGGCAAACATGCACAGCGTCGCCATCTGGGCCTCTCGCCACCGCAACAAGTCGCTCGGGTCCCCCCTCAGCGCCGCGACGAATGCCTGCATCGCTTCCCGGTGCCCCATCTGCCGTCCGCGACCGCCGCCGTACGAGCGTTGTTTCTTGCCGTGCACGACGAGCTTCGAGAAATCGTCCAGCACCGCGACCGTGCCCGACGCCATGGCCTGCACCCGTTCCCGTGGGAACCCCGCCCCCGCGCTCTCGTTGAACACCACATGTGCCACCGCCCCGTCGTAGTGGATCGTCAACGCGAAGTTACACAGCTTGCGCGGATCGTCAGGCGCTGTGCCGAGGGGACGAGCGTACACCGAGGTGGGCTCCCGGCCGATCAAGAAGTGACAGAGATCGATGAAGTGTTCTCCTTCGCTGACGAGGCGACCGCCCCCGGCAAACTCGTCGAGGCTCCAATGGTCCGGAGGAATGAATTGTTCGGCAATAGTGTACGTGACGGAGTCGGCCGGCCCTTGCAGGCTCTCGCGCAACTTGGTCACGAGGGGGGAGTACCGGCGGTTCAAGCCGAGCGTGAGAAGGATTGGTTCGCTTTCCATGGCCCGGAGAATCGTCGCGAAGTCCTCCACCAGGGTCACGAGTGGCTTTTCGACGAACATGGGTTTTTGAGCGTCGATGGCCTTCCGCACGTGCTCGAAGTGCTCCGGCTGCGTGGAAGCAATGATGACCCCGTCGGTATCCGGATCTTGCAGCAGCTCATCCACGTCCGTCGTCACGACCGTGGCGTCCACGCTCTTGCCGACCAGGGATGCGTTCTTTCCAGTCGCGGAGGCCAGGGCCCGCACCTCGACTCCCCGTAGGGCGCGCAAATTTGGCAGGTGCGTGGCCAGCACATGGTTGCCGAGCCCGATGATAGAGATCCCGACCGTGCCGCTCGCCTTCGGGCGTGGATGCAGCTCGATGGTCCGGCGGCGATCCGGTTCCCGCTCGACGTCATATTCGATCAAGGCCGCGATGCCCCCGAGCGTACCCTCTCGTATCGCGTCGAACGCCTCCTGTGCCCGCTCCACAGCATACGCGCCGCCGATGAGCGGCTCGAGTTGGATTGCACCGGCGCCGACCAGGCGGATGAACTCTTGCAGGTTCCGCTTTTCCGTCCAGCGGACGTACGAAAACGGATAATCGATCCGTCCCCGCTCGTAGGCGCCGTGATAACTTCCCGGACCATAGGCGCGGGAGTAGCGAAGATCGATTTCCCGGTAGAGGAAATTCTTGGGGTGGATGTTGAGATTGACGTATCCGACGATGACCACCTTGCCCTGCTTCCGGGTGATCTCCATGGAGGAATTGATGATCGTTTCGGATGTCGAGGCAGCGCAGATGATGGTGGAGTCCACGCCTTGCTTGCCCGTGAAATCCATGATCTTGCGCTTCAGATCCGAAGTGGCTGGATTGATCGTGAAATCGGCGCCCCCGCGCACGGCTGCGTCGTTCCGGGTATCGTCCACGTCGATCCCCACGACGACGCATCCCGCGGCCTTCGCGATCCTCGCGCACAGCTGGCCCACCAATCCCAACCCGAAGACCGCGATCACTTCGCCGAACTTGATTTCCGCACGCCGCAGCGACTGAATCGCAATCCCGCCCACCGTCACGAACGCGGCGTGACGGGAATCGATCTCTTCCGGAACCGCGACGATATGGTTGACGGTGGGCGCGACGATCTCCGCGTGGCCGGTGGCCGCATAGGCGACCTTGTCACCCACCCTGAACCCCTCGGCGCCTTCGCCAACGGCGAGCACGCGCCCGGAACCGCTGTAGCCGATCTCGCGCGGCTTGATCAGCTCTTGCCACACCCGCCGGGCCGTCTGGGCGAGACCGGCAGACAAGACCGTTTGCTGCACGGCCTTGCGCATCCACGGATCGGCGATGGTTTGCCGCACCAGTTCCGCCGGCGTTTTTGCCAGCGTGGTCATCTCTGTGCCCGAACTGATGAGTGTGTGGTGGCTCTGCACGAGCACCTGATCCGCACCCAAGTGCGGCTCCGGCAGCTCGAGCACCACCACCTTCCCCTTGCGATCAATCACTCTTCGGACGATCTGCCTCATGGCCCACTTTCGATCATGGCGTGAGATGGTCCCTCTGCGTTCGGGCGCCGAGCCGTGGCCAACACGCCGGCTCCCCACTCGGGCTGCGCGAACTTTCCAAGGTATGACATCACTAGCAGCGCAGGAAACACGAGGGCGTATAGATGTTTGTTGCGACGATCGGCTCCGGTGATCAAGTACGAGATATTGTTGGTAAACGTCTCGAGCATGCCGTACGTGGCGTGAACGTCGAGCACCTCGAGCCCCGCCCGGCGCAGCTTCGCCGTGAATTCGTCGATGTGGTAACCCGGCCGCACATGGCCGGGCACGTCGAAATTGACCCTGCGGCCAAACATGAGCCACCGCCGATGGTATCCGGGCGTATGCACCACCAACTCGCCCCCGGGTCGAAGCGCGCTGGCGAGATTCTGCATGGCAAGCACGTCGTCTTCGATGTGCTCGAGGTTGTCGACGCTGACCACCAGATCGAACTCCTTCTGAAAGGCGAGACTTGTGACATCGCCAACCTCGAACCGACAGTTCGTCAGCCCGGCCCGTTGCGCGATCACAGCCGCGCGCCGCACCGCTTCCTCGTCGATATCGATGCCCACGACGTCGGCGGTGGGATGCTGCTTCGCCAACTCCATCGTGAAGACCCCGGGACCGCACCCGGCATCGAGGATCTTCGAGTAGCTCCCCCGGGTGATGGGAAGGACCCGGCGCAACCGAATGCGCAGTCCGTTCACCGGCACGCCGAGGCACCGAACATACAGGCGCTCGAGCGCGGACAGGTTCGGGTCGAGCGACTGCTCGCATCCCACGAAGCCTCTCACGGCGCGTCCACACAACGCTCGGTGTGACAGCCGATCGCCCACGCCATCCAGGCCTGACACCACCGCAACAATCTGATTCTCGTGCCGTACAGGCGCCGCCGCTGGTAGTGGAACCAATGCGTGTGGGAATCATACATATGCTCGATCGTCCACCGCAGCACGCGCTGTGAAAACGATCGCCCCTCGCCGGTGGCGCGTTCGGCCAACGCGAAGGTGATGATCCCCTGGGCCGCACCGTGGATGTCGAACGGGTACTTCTGGTCGTGCATGAAGCGCGGGGCGCCGTCGGATTCAAACAACCGTTCGCGGTAAAACTCGAGTCCCCGACGGTACGCGTTGGCGAATTCATCGCTCTTCGCACATTGGCCGTATGAGAGGATCGCGTCGAGAATGAAGCCGGTATGGTAGTTGTCGTGCGTGATGTGGCTGTCCGACGGCGGTTCCGCGTAGTACCATGCGCCGTAGTCGGTTTGTTTCGACACGACATACCGCACCAGCCGCCCCGCCTCCACCATCACACCGTCATCTTCGCGAATCGCCGCGACCCGTGCCGCGGCCGCACCCGCCAGTGCCGGAACGTCCATCACGATCCACGTCACAGACTCGTCCGGCACGTAGCTGACGCACCGGTGCCCGGCGTCCTCATACAGCGTCTTGGGGGCCACGAGCAGGAACGTGACCGCCCGCGTGGCCACGTCCAGGAAGCGATCCTCACCAAGCGTCTCATACCCATCCAGCATGGCCTGGACGACGAAGCTGGTCACGACCCTGTTCGGGAAGTGCCGCCGGGCGAAAAAGCCCACATCCTGCCACGGATACGGGTAACCCCAGCAGGGCCACTCGTACCCCGACGAGGGGTGATCGGCCAACCAGGTGAGCAGCCCGCGCGCCTGCTCCCCACTGGCCTCGTCGCGCAACACGCGGTGCCGCGCCAGGAGGGCCCGGGCAAAGAGGGCCAAGCCCTTGGGATTGCGGGCCGTGCGCACGCCGAGCCACGGCCGCACGTGCACGGGCGACCGCATGACCATCTGCGTGACCCCCAATCGGAGCACCCTCGACGGCGATGCGAGGGCTTCGAGCCATGGAGCGTTCAGGGCATCGTGCTTGGAGTAACCCTCGTAGTCCACATCTCGAGCCACATCGAGGATATCCTGCTGGAGGTTCGCCAAGGCTTCGATGGTGTCGAATCTCATGCCCGACCGGGCTCGCCGGACCGGCCGTGCATGTGCTCTTCCATTTTCTGCAGCCGCCAATCGACGCCTTCCAGCAACTTTCGATTGACCGAGATGAGATCGGCCACCAGGCCGACGATGACCATGAAGAAGCCCAGGCCCAGCAGGAGCGCAGCCAGGATGAGTGATTGAATGTGCCCGCCGCCGCCCACAGTCACGAAGAAATACACGAACCGCACGCCGATCAGAAAGCCCGCTGCAAAAAACATCACCCCGGGGACGGCGAAGAACCGAAACGGCCGGTACGTCATGAAGATCCGCACCATCGTGAGCATCTGCCGGTTCATGTACCAGAACATGCTCTTGACCAACCGGGAAGACCGGAGGCTTGGGTTCGTGGAAATCGGCACCGATATGATGGCCATGCCCTTCTGGCCCGCCTGAATGATCGTCTCGATGGTGTAGGTGTAGTCGGTATAGACCTTGAGCTTCATCGCCGCCTCACGAGTCACCGCGCGAAATCCACTCGGCGCATCGTCGATGTCGGTGTTGCTGGCAAGTCGCGTCACCCAGCTGCCCAACCGCTGGAGGATCTTCTTGACCGGCGAGAAGTGCCGGATGTCCGCGATGGGGCGCGCCCCGACCGTCATTTCCGCTTCACCTGCCAGGATCGGCGCGATCAGCTTCGGGATATCGTCGGCGTTGTACTGGTTGTCGGCATCGGTGTTCACGATGACGTCCGCGCCCGCCTTGAGCGATGCCTCAAGCCCGGCCATGAAGGCCCGGGACAAGCCCTGATGTCGGGGCAAGCGCACGACATGATCGACCCCGTGGGCTTTGGCCACGGCCACCGTCCCATCCCGGCTCCCGTCGTCGATCACCAGCCACTCCACCACTTCGAACCCTGGTAGTTCACGGGGCAGCGACGCCAACGCCACCGGGAGCGTCTCCTCCTCGTTGTAACAAGGAATTTGGATTACCAATTTCCGCATCGTCGCCCCGTGGATGAGCCGGCGGGCGAGACCGCCCGGCGCCGGATGGTCAATGCCCGCAACAAGATGGGACAGGCCCTCTCAGGACTCAATGCTTTGTTGCCCTTCCTTTAATAGTGGCCTCGAACGGGATTCCCTTCCCAACCCTGGTCCCCATTGTTACCGTCCCCGAGCCGCCCACACACGCAACCGACGCTCTCAAGGAAGACCTTGTTCCCATGCGACTCCACAAAGCGCTGGCCGCCATTGCCAGTTTGACGCTCATTCCGACGGCCGCCGCGACGGCTCAGAACATCGAGGCCGCCGTGGCCAAGCTGAGCTGGCGGGAGATCGGGCCCACGATCATGGGCGGACGCGTCGCCGACATCGCCGTCGTCGAATCCAACCCTGCCACGTTCTACGTGGGCACGGCGACGGGGGGTCTCTGGAAAACGACCAGTAACGGCATAGCCTGGGAGCCGCTGTTCGAGGACCAGCCCACATCTTCCATCGGCGACGTCACCCTGGCGCCGTCCAACCCCAACCTCGTGTGGGTCGGGACGGGCGAACCCCAGAACCGGCAAAGCTCCCCCTGGGGCAACGGCGTGTACAAATCGGCAGACGGCGGCCGGACTTGGCGACACATGGGTCTCGAAAACACCCACCACATTTCCCGTATCGCCATCCACCCCACCAATCCCGACGCGGTGTTCGTGGCGGCCGTGGGGCATTTGTGGGGACCCAACCCCGAGCGTGGCGTCTACAAGACGACGGACGGGGGCGAGACCTGGGAGTTGGTATTGTTCGTGGACGAACACACCGGCGCCATCGATCTGGTCATGGACCCGGGCGACCCCCAAACGCTCTTTGCCGCGATGTACCAGCGGCGCCGCACCGGGTTCGGGTTCAACGGCGGTGGCCCCGGCAGCGGCATCTACCGCACGACCGACGGCGGCGCGTCCTGGCAAGAGTTGACCGACGGCCTGCCCAGTGGCATCAAGGGCCGGATCGGTCTCGATATCTACCGGCGGGACGGCAACATGGTCTTCGCCCTGGTGGAGGCCGATCTGCGGGGCACGCCGGAAGACGGCGCACAGAACGGCGTGTACCGCTCGACGGACCGGGGTGACACCTGGGAGCGTATCAGCACGACGAACAACCGGCCCATGTACTACAGTCAGATCCGCGTCGATCCCAACGACCCGCAGCGCATCTACCTCGGCGGCTCGAACCTCTTCGTTTCCAAGGACGGCGGCCGCACGTTTACCAATGACGCCGCTAGCGGCGTGCACCTCGACCACCACGCCCTGTGGATAGACCCGGCAAACTCGAGCCACCTCATCCTCGGCAGTGACGGCGGCGTGTCGGAGACGTGGGATCGCGCCGAGCACTGGCGCCAATTCCGCAACCTTCCCATCGCCCAGTTCTATCAAGTCAGCGTGGACATGCGCGATCCGTACTACGTGTGCGGCGGCTTGCAGGACAACGGCTCGTGGTGCGCCCCGAGCTCCACGCAGTCCAATAAGGGTATACGCACCCGCGACTGGTTCAACGTGGGCGGTGGCGACGGATTCTACAACCTGATCGATCCCACCGACCCCACGATCATGTTCAACGAGTCCCAGGGCGGCAACATCACCCGCGTCGATCTCGCCAGCATGGAGAAGAAGCGGATTCGCCCGTTGGCCCGCCTCATGGACGGCGAGGAAGATCGCAACTACCGCTTCAACTGGAACGCACCCCTCGTCATGTCGGCCCACGATCCCGCAACCATCTACATGGGCGGGAACCACGTGATGAGAACGACCGATCGCGGCCAGACCTGGAGCGAGATCAGCCCCGACCTCACCAAGGCCGTCGATCGATCCGAGCTGGAGATCATGGGCGTCCAAGAAAATCAGATGCTGTCGCGACACGACGGCATTTCTTCGTACGGCAACATCACCACGATCAGCGAGTCACCGATCGACAGCGAACTGCTGTATGTGGGCACCGACGACGGCACCGTGCAGATGACGCGAGACGGTGGGGCAACCTGGACCGACCTCACTGACCGCGTCCGGGACCTTCCCGAGCGGACATACGTCTCCAAGCTTCTGGCCTCGCGTCACGACGAGGCGACGGTGTACGCCACGTTCGACGGCCATCGCAACGATGATTTCGGCGCGTATGTCTACGTGAGCGAGGACTATGGCCGACGGTGGCACGCCATTACCGATGGCCTCGCCGACGGATGGACCGTCAACGGGGTCACCGAGCATCCCCGGAATCCGAATCTCCTCTTCGCCGCCACCGAGACCGGCGTGTATTTCTCCATCGATCGCGGGGAACGCTGGAACCGGCTGAAGAACAATCTGCCCACGGTCCCGGTGGATGACATCGTGGTGCATCCCCGCGAAAACGATCTGGTGCTGGGCACCCACGGTCGAGGCGTGTGGATCATGGACGACATCACGCCCTTGGAGGAGATGACCGTCCAGATCATGGCATCGTCGGCCCATTTATTCTCGGTGCGCCCAACAAAAATCTTCACCGAGAATACCCCGCAGGGCTGGACACCCGGCGTCTACGCCGCGCCCAATCCGCCGTCCGGTGCGCTCATCCGCTACTATCTGCAGGAGGACCTGCGCCCGGCGGATCAAGTGGTGTCCACCAACGGCGGCCCGAATGCAGGGACGGAGCGGGCCACCCGCGCCTCCACCAAGGCCACGATCACGATCCTCGACAGCCGAGGCGAGACCGTGCGCAGCCTGGAGGGCCCTGGGGAAGCGGGCATTCAAGAGGTGAATTGGGACCTGCGCATCGAGCCGCCCTACGAAGCCGATTCGTCGCAGGCGCAGGACGGGTTCGGGGGCGGCAGGGGTAGACGATTCCGCCGGACTCCCCGCGGCCCCCGGGTGCTCCCCGGCACCTACACGGTGCGCCTCGAGACGGCCGGCCAAACCCTGACCACCGATTTGGAAGTCCGGGGCGATCCGCGCATCGAGATATCGCGTGCCGATCTCGCAGCCCGGCAGGAGGCGATGATGAGCGCGTATCGCCTCGCGGAGCCGAACTACGAAGCCGGCCAGGCCGCGCGTCGGTTGGGCCGCCAGCTCACCGATGTCGCACGCTTGCTCGACGAAAGCGGTGACGCCCCGGAGTCGCTGACCGAACGCGTCGACTCGCTGCAGGGAGAGTTGCGGGAGCTACAGGAGCAACTGCAGCGCGCCGGCGCGGGAGCGGGGGCGGCATTCGCCATCGAAGCCACCACGTCGCGCCCCACTGCCGATCAGTTGTGGCAACTCGAGCAGTCGTGGGAGCAGTTGCCGGGCCTGATCGAGCAACTGAACATGATGATCAGCAGCAAGATGCCCGCGCTGTACGACCAGCTCAATGAGCATGGCATCCGCCCCGATCCGGGTAAGACCCTCACGGTGCCGACTCGGCGGTGATCTCCAGCAGCACCTTGAGCACACCCGGCCGCTGGGCGTGCTCAAACGCCGCCAGGGCATCGCGTAGCGGATAGCGGGCGTGGACGAGCGGGTCCACGTCCACCCGTCCATCCGCCAGGAGCTGCATCGCCGGGGCAAAGGGTCCGCACCGCGAGCCCACCAGGGTCAGCTCGTCCACGACCACGGCTGACGCATCGAGCGCCAATTCCCCGGCGTACGTGCTCTTCATGACGATCGTCCCTCGCGGCCGAACCGCACGGCGCGCGATGGCGAACCCGGCAGGGTCTCCAGTGCACTCCACGGCCAGGTCGAACGCGTTGTCCGTGAGCGCTTGCGCCGTGCCCGTGCCGATTCCCACGGCGGTCAGCAGGCCGAGCTTCGACTCGTGACGGCCCACTACCAGCAACTCGCAACCGGTCATCGCCAGCGTCTGCGCAACCAGTTGACCGAGCTTGCCGTCCCCGACGACCAGGACGCGGTCGTCGGGTCGTACCGGAACTTGCTCCTGGATCTCGAGCGCCGCCGCGAGCGGTTCGACGAATGTCGCCGCCTCAGTCGTCACGTGCTCGGGAACCAGATGCAGATTGTCACTCGGGAGGACTAGGTATTCCGCGAACGCACCGTCTCGACCGGCGATGCCCAATACCGTGCGACCCTCGCAATGCGTGCGGCGGCCTTCACGGCAGGCGCGGCAGGCACCACACACCGCATTGACCTCCCCCACGACCCGCTCCCCGATGATATGCTCCGGCCCCCGTTCGACCACACCGACGAATTCATGCCCCAGCACACCTGTGTACGGGTAATAACCGCGGGTGAGCTCGACATCCGTGTTGCAGATGCCCGCCGCGAGGACCCGGACCAGCGCCTCGCCTGCCGGCGGATCCGGAATTGGCAGGTCGTCGCGCACCCGTAGTTGACGGTTTTCCAGCCAGACAGCGCGCATGACTCCGACTCCTTGGCATCAATTGCAGAACGCAGATTGCAGATTGGTGGAATGGGCTAGGGTTGCTGAGACGACCCGGCCCGCACGCACGCCAATCTACAATCTGCATGCTGCAACCTGCAATCGCCCTTGATCCCTTGCTGCAACCCGATCTCGATGTTAGGTCAGGGCATGCCGCTCCGCCACGGAGGCAGCCGCCATCGACTCCCTGGCCGAGGACCTGGACGACCTCGACGATGACATCCGGACGGCGAGCCGGGACACCCGGCTCCAGGGCGCGATCGAGCGCTCGGACGCACTGCCCACCGCGGATCAGTTGTGGCAGATCGATCGGGCGTGGGAGCGCGTCTCCGCACTGATCGAGACGCTGAACGACATCATCACCGTCAGAATGCCGGCCATCAATCGGCGGCTCGACGCGGAGGGCATTCGGCCGGATCCCGGCAGGGAAATCGCGGTGCCGGCGCGCTCAGGCAGACGATGACGTCCAGCTAGAGTCGGCTGACTTCGGCAGCCGCCTTCCGGCCTTTGTCGTCCGTCACGATGTGAAATTCGACCCGCCCACCTTCGGCCAGCGGCTTGCCCCCCGGAACGGCCGAGCGGTGGACGAAGCAGTCTTCTTGTCCGTCGTCCGGGGTGATGAAGCCGAAGCCTTTGGTCTCGTCGAACCACTTCACCTTGCCCTGCAACCTCGTCGCCGTCTTCTTGGGGCGGTCCCGGCCGCGACCTTGAGATCGCTGGCCGCCGGACTGCTGGCGGCGGCGCCCGGGGGGCTGCTCGGGTTTCCGCCGCACGAGACCGATGTCGCGTGCCGCGGGCTTGCTCCCCAGGAAACCCGTGAGGGCCACGCCTCCGCCCACGCCACTGAAAAACAACACCGCGGCAGCCGCGAGGCGCCCACCCTCGGCCAACGACAATGCTGTCGGCACACCCACCGCCAGGGCGGCCACGAGCATGCCTGCATAGAGAATTCGCTTGTTGATCATCTGCCTCGATCCGAGTAAGTGCCGTTGGCCGCGATGAGCTCGAGCTTCTCCGCCCGCGACATTCGTTTGATTTGACTCTCGCGCCGAGACGCCTCCGAGCGTCCACCCTGCGGCTCTTGGTAGACGACCCGCTCCGGCGCCGACGTCCGGAAGAACTTGGCCCCCCGCGCCGTCCCCGCGTGTTCGGCGAAGCGCCGTTGCACATCCACCGTGATGCCGGTGTAGAGCCGGCCCGACCAGGTTCGCACTATATACACCGTCCATGCGGGATCGCTCGTCAAGATCTCCCTCTTCCGATCCGGTCCAGGTCCGCTAATTTTGCAAAGACGCGTGAAGAGTCCGTCAAGACCAAACTAAGGGGTCTGGGCGCGTTAGCAAAAGCCTTACATTACCCACGACAATCAGATGGAGCGTTAGATGGCAACCCAATGGAAAAACATGGCGGTCGGCGCCGCCGCGGTCCTGGTCGCGGCCACAACGGTTGCCGCCGTCGTGACTCGAAACGCCGAGGCAGTGACCATCACCGTGTACAAGAGCCCCACCTGTGGGTGTTGCAGCAAGTGGATCGATCATCTTCGTGCCAACGGATATGAGGTCACGGCCGTCGACGTCGCCGATCTCGCCCCGGTGAAGGCGGAACAGGGCATCCGTGCGGAATTCGCTGCGTGTCACACGGCCATCGTGGAGGGATACGTGATCGAGGGCCACGTGCCGGCCGACGTGATCGATCGTCTCTTGGAAGAGCGACCCAACGTGGCAGGACTCGCCGTTGCGGGGATGCCGATGGGATCCCCGGGAATGGAAGGACCGCGCAAAGATCCGTATAACGTCCTGGCATTCGACGCGGCCGGCAACACCACGGTCTACGAAAGCCGCTGAGCCCACGACGCCTCCCAGGGCGGAGGGTTTCCGACGTAAAATGCAACAGGCGCACCAACATCGTGCGCCTGTTTTCATTTCGGGGGCGGAGTGCAGAGGCTGATACGAAGTCCGCATCCATACGGTTCGTCGTACACGCCGCCGCTTCTGCCCTCCTCGATCCCGGGCCAAGATGGTCATTCGCGGTAGCAGTGACGTCGTAGTCGCGAAACTGTTTCGACCAACCGCCCCTTCACCCCACCCGTTTCGCCAATATATGTTCGGGGCCTCACCCGTCAAGGCGTCGCGTGCGTCCACCATCACAACACAATCTCCACGCTGACAATGGCGTGCGGTCCCACCATCACGTCCACGCGACGCCCTTCATTGGGGAGCTGCTCGAGCCGCTCTTCGAGCAAGTTGACGAGCCACGCGCCCTGCACCCCCCTCCCAAGCGTTAGCGATTCACCTACCGGCGTAGCGGTGAGGTTGAACAGCCGAACGATCAAGCTGTCGCGCGTCTGGTGTTTCTTGACGGCGCTGATGCACGTTCGCGTCGTGGCCTTCTTCAGGAAACTCCCTCCGCCGGGAATCGCTTGATCCTCCACACCCTGGATCGCGAGCGGGGGCGACCGATAGGCGCGGCTGTGCCCCATCACGTCGGCGGCGACATCGTCTCCGGCGAATGGCAGGACGGCGTATCGGAAATGCTGCCATCCGAGACACTGGGCCTCCGGGGTCGCGAGCATCGGGCCCGCATTGCGATGCCGCCGAGTCGCGAAGTCATCGCGTGAGAGCCAGCCGACTGCACGCAGTAGGGTGAGGGAAATTCCCGTACCACCGGTCTCATCCCGGTACGGCGCGACCTCGGGAAGGCCCCGGTTCAACACCGCCAGGCCGCGGGTGCCATCCTGGACCAGGGAATACCCCTGCTGGGGAAAGGTGCCGGTGGGAGGCTGAACCCAATCCTCGCCTGCAGGCTGATCGATCGGCCGGCGGTTGACGTAGAAATGACCCTCCGACACGATTGTCGACGTGTCGATCGGTGTAGGAAACTCCGCCCGCAACCGATGGTCCTTCGCACGGTTCTCGAACCGCACCTCGACATCCACCACCGGGCTCTCGCCCCGCAATCCCACCCGAACGCGCGCAAGACAATCGACCCGCGATGCGCTGCGACGGGTCCGTGATGGTTCGATCGACGCCGGCAGCGGCAATGTGAAATCGGCTTGCAGCACGCCGCGCAGGCCCGTGTCTTCGGCCACCCGCACCGACCCCTCGATATGGTCGGAGGTGACCGTGCTCGAGTGGAGGCAGGGGGCATGGTCGTACTCGTCACCCACGTCCTCCGTGTCGCGAAGGCGATTGAGACCCTCGTAGAGCGTCTCCGACGCCTTATCGAACACGTCGAAGCTACCGTTGCCGTGCAATGTCACGCGGCAGGATGCATTCTCGAGCGTATTGCCGCTCACCGTCACCACACGCGTGAACGTCGCCCCGCCCTCTGCCTCCCGGGAAACTCGGCGAAGCACATAGTTCACGTGCCCCAACCCCGGCAGGTCCTCGGCCACGAACTGGATCTGCACGAATCGATCGTCCTCGGCCGCGGCGTCCTCATCCGGTTTCTCACCGAACGCCTCCGCGGTCGCCTGCAACACTGCCGGCCCCCGATCGCCGGACAACTCGGCGCGGTAGTCGATGGTCCACCGGTGCGTCATTCGCTTCGCATCCACCACCGTGAAAGGAACCGCGTGCCCGCCGGGCCCGATCAACTCCCAGACCTCAGCGTCCGCGAGATCGGGCGGGTCGAGCACCAGGCGATCCACGACTTCAGTCCTTGGCTCGGGAAGAGGGTTCATGACGCAGATGACGACCGGCTCGTCATGATCGTGCCTGGCCACCGGGGGGACGAAGTGCTCCAGGCAGGTCCGCAACAGCTGCTCGCCCGTCTGCATCACGCCGTCGAACCGTGGCAACATGTCCCGGTGGACCGCATCGACGCTACATCCACAGATCGAGTCGTGCGGATGGTTTTGCATCAGCAGCTTCCAGGCGTAGTCGAGGTGTCCAGTGGGGTATTCCTGGCCGGCCATGAAGTGCGCATACGCCATGCACGGCTCCACCGCGCTTGCCAGAAAGGTTTGCACGAGCTCATTGCGCTGCTTCAGGTACATGCGCGCGGACCACACCCCCGACAGAATGAGCTGGTGCCGCCCTCCGAGCAGTTCGCCGGCGTGGGTTCGCGTGGCAACACCGCTCCCGTCCACCATCTCGACGAACTCGGCCAGGCTCCCCTGCACGAATGTCGTATCGGGAAACGCCTCGCGAAGGGCCGGGACGATACGGCCCAAATCGCGTTGCGGTGGCAGATGGTCACACCCGTTGCTGAGCAGGTGCACCTGGCCGTTCGAGCGCTCGGCGATGTCGGCGAGGACGGTGCGCACCTGCTCCACGGCGCGGTCGAGGTCGACGCTCCGGTCTGTGCGGGCATGCCACGACTCGTGATGGCCCAGTTCCCCGCCGGCGCAGTACCCGCCGAACTGATTGATGGCGAGCACGTCGCTGCCGTCGGGCGCCTGCCACCGATACTCCAGACCCAGTTCGTCGATCTCCGCACCGTTGCCGCGAGTGTAGACGAACGAATCGATGCCGGCGCCGCGGAGGATCTGTGGAAGCTGCGCGATGTGGCCGAACGAATCAGGCATGTAGCCGACCCTTTGCACCGCGCCGACGGTCTGGCCGACGCGGTGTCCGTAGATCAAGTTTCGCACGGTCGCCTCCCCGCTCACCAGGAACTCGTCAGGAAGGATGTACCACGGGCCGACGGCCAGCGCGCCCTTGCCCACCAGTGCCGCGATGCGCTCGCGGTCTTCGGGATGAATCTCGAGATAGTCCTCCAGAATGATCGCCTGGCCATCGAGCAGGAAATGCGGCAAGGCGTCGTCGTGCTCGAGTCGGTCGAGCACCTCCCGCACCACCCCGACGAGATCGACCCGGAATTCATGAAACGTGCGATACCACTCCCGGTCCCAGTGGGTGTGGGAGACGATGAAGACGGTACGGGAGCCCGGGGTCACGTGTCGGGCGTAGAGGTCGGTTGGCGCGTGGGTTGCTTCGCCGCGAGGCGCTGTACGCGCTCCACCAGGCGCGGCTTCTTGATGGTGTCACAAAAGGCGGCGAAGCCCGGCGTCGGCCCCGTCCACGCGAGCGCGTCCACGTCCTTGCTGACCGGCGCCTGGTAATCGAGCGTCGCCAGGCGGCGAAACAACAACGCCAGTTCCCGATCCTGCGACAACGTGGCGGCGAGCTTGTCCGCTCCCCGCACCGTGACGCTCCAGTCGCCGGCGCTGTCGGGAATGTGCTCCAGGTGTTCGTACCGGGCCAACACGGCCGCGGCCGATTTGGCTCCCCACCCACGCAAACCCGGATAGCCGTCCGACGTATCGCCGACCAGCGCCAAGTAATCCGGCATGGATGTGGGAGGGACGCCGAACTTCTCCCTCACGCCGTCCGCGGTGCGGATCTCCCGCTTTCGCCGGTCGAACTGAACCACGCGATCACCCACCACGCACTGAGTCAGGTCCTTGTCGGGGGTACAGATCAAGACCTGTTCGACCCGTGGGTCGGCGGCGGCCATGGCCGCTCCCGCCGCGAGTCCGTCATCGGCCTCGTGCTCGGCCATTGGCCACACCACCACCCCGAGGGCGTTCAGTCCCTCTTCCAGCAACGGGAACTGGCTGTGCAGCTCGGGTTCGATCCCGGAGCCGTCCTTGTATCCCGGCCACAGGCCCTGGCGAAACGATGCGATTACCTGATCCGTGGCCACAGCCAGGTGGGTGGCCCCGGCCTCGATCATCCCCAACATCGACCCGAGGACTCCCCCGACCGCGCCAACTTCCTGGCCGACGTCGTTGGTGGTCGACGGCAATGCGAAATAGTGCCGAAACAACTCGTACGTGCCGTCCACGAGATGCACCTTCATGGCGGGAGTCTATCCGAAAACGGCGTGCAACGCTACAACCCGACCGTTGACGGGCGTGCCCGCGCGGCCCAGTATTAGGCGCGACCCCGAACCAACAGCACGCGGGGCATCGATGGGGAGCATGGAGATGACCGAGCGTCGCCGAAGACTATTCTGGAGACTGTTTCCCTGGGTGCTCGTCTTCGGACTGGGGGTCACGACCGGGTTCTACGCCCGGGATCGGCAGCAACACGAGCGCTTGCGGGATGCAGTGGAAACCGCTCGAAAGGATATGGAGAAAGCCGGCCTCGAGGCTATCGAACGGGCCAGGGGCGCCGGAGCCGGTTTCGGAGCGGGTGCCGAGGCGGCAGCGGAGAGCACCAAGGCGGCGTTCCGCCGCCTGCTTCGGGGCTCCGACAACCAATAGGATGAGGGAGACTCGGCCGTACATGGGATTGAACCGCGGTAACGCTCGCAAACGGCTCCGGCAGATCGCCGGGCTCGTTCTCGTCTTCCAGGCGCTGGCGGCGGGATTGGCGCCGATCGCCCACGCGCATGCGGAAACGCTGAACGGCGAGCGCAAGGCCGAAGCGGCCCACTCCAACCAGTGCGTTCCCGTCCACAGCGAGACCCGTTGCACACTCACGACGCCGTCTCCGCAAAATCCTCCGTCCAGCCGCCTGCTGCCGCCCGCGGCAACAACTCGACGGCTTGCAAGACCCAGCACGCTCGCGTGCACCGCCAGATCCTCCACCGACCCCTCCTGCAACGGGGAACGAGCTCCTCCAATCCTGTAATCTCAGCGAACGGCGAACAGTCTGAGTCATTGCGCCGACTCCGCCTCAACCGGTGGACGGCTCACAGGTTTGGAGGAAAGGTGAATCGAACGAAGTTCATGTGGTGCGTCGTCGCCCTGGGAATGTTCGCGGCGGCACCGGCAGCAACCCAGCAAACACCACCACCGGATTCTGTCCTGGTCATGCTGCGAGACTTGCAGCGACGTTTGGATTCCCTGCAGCGGGTGGTCGCCGAGCTCCGCGCCGCCAACCGGGACACCTCGGGGCCGGCCGACGAACTAGCAGCCCTACGCGCCGCGGCCCAGGCCGCGGCCGGCGCCCCGGAGTCGCAGCCCGACACAGCGGCGGGAGGCAGTCGCACCCGGGACCTGCAGGTGCTGAATCCCGAGATCAGCGTGACGGGAGACATCGTGGGGAGCTTTCAGGCCCCGGCCGGGGAGCGGAATAGCACCACCGTGGTGCCTCGCGAATTCGAATTTTCATTTCAGGCCGCCCTCGATCCATATACCAGAACCAAGATCTTCGTCACCCGGGAAGAAGACTTCGGCATCGCCGGGTTGCCTGAAGAAGAGGGGGTGGAGGAAGAAACCCCCGGTTTCGAGATTGAAGAAGGCTACATGTATTGGGTCGGGCTGCCTGGGGGCTTCGGAGCCCGCGTGGGCAAGTTTCGGCAGGAAATAGGCCTGTACAACCGATGGCACAGTCACGCCTTGCTCGAGATCGATCGCCCCCTCGCCACAACGACGTTCCTGGGTGAGGACGGGCTCATTCAGACGGGCCTCGGAATCAGCTTGCCGAGCCTCTCGATCGGGCCAACCACGCAAACGGCCACGTTCGAAGCCGCCGCCGGCAGCAACGACGCACTGTTCGCCGGTGGAGGCGGCATCACCTACCTGGGTCGGCTCCAGAGTTTTTGGGATCTCGGCGCAAGCTACTTCCAGGTCGGGGCCACCGGTGTGCTCGGCGGTAACGACGAGATCGACCTAGATACCAAGCTCCTGGGGTTGGACGCGTCATTCCGCTGGACCCCTCGTGGACAGTCCCTCTACCGCGACCTGCAGTTGAAAGCCGAGTGGTACTTCACCGAGCAGACCATCGCCACGGACAAGTTGGCCGGCGACGGCGGATACGTGCAGGTGAACTTCCGCGCGAATCGACGATGGATCCTCGGCACGCGAGCCGATTTCGTGAGTGGGTTCGAAGACACACCCGACATTTTCCAACTCGTGCCGAGTCTGTCATGGTGGCAAAGCGAATGGGTGCGTATTCGACTCCAGTACCACTATCTGAAACCAGCCGGCATCCAAGGCAGTCACACGCTGCTACTGCAGACGGTGTGGGCCATGGGTCCACACAAACATGAAAGCTATTGAACCATGATGACACTTGTCCAATGCGGCCTCCGCCGCTTCGCCCTGGCGATCTGTGCCGTTTCGATGGGGTACGCGGGGCTGGCCGTGCCGGCCCAAGCCCAGGACCTGCGCATCGTTGCCACCCTTCCAACATACGCGGCGATCGCCCGAGAGATCACCGGCGACCTCGCGGATGTCCAGGCTATCGCGCGAGGCGACGAAGACGCGCACTTCGTCAACGCCAGGCCCAGCTTCGCGGCCCTCATCCAGCGGGCTGATGTATACATCTCAACCGGACTGGACCTGGAGCTCTGGTCCCCCGCACTGCTCGACCGGGCAAACAATGCAAAGGTCCTCGAGGGTGGTCCCGGGCATGTGGTCGCATACACCGGCATCGAGCTCCTCGAGGTACCCCAAAACGTTTCGCGGGCCGGGGGCGACGTGCACGTCTTCGGGAACCCGCACATCCACTCGGATCCGATCAACGCGATCGTGATCTCGCGCAACATTCTCGCGACTCTCGCGCGAGTCGATCCGACTCACGCCGCAACCTTCGAATCGAACGCGGAGGACTTCGCCGATCGAGTGTTGCGCCGGCTCTTCGGCGACCAGCTCATCGAAATGCTCGGCGCCGAGACGTTGTTCGATCTGGCACGCGGCCATCAATTCTGGGATTTTGCGGACAATCAATCGTTTCAGGGCCGGCCCCTCGCCAGTTACGTCGGCGGCTGGTTGGCCGCCGCCGCGCCATTCCGCAACCAGAAGTTGGTATGCTATCACAAGAACTGGGCATATTTCAGCGCGCGGTTTAGGGTGGAGTGCGCGATGTGGGTTGAACCGAAACCGGGGATTCCCGCATCGCCCGGCCACGTGCGGAAGGTCATCGACTTCATTCGAGAAAACGAAATTCCCGCGCTGTTCGCCGCCAACTACTTCAGCCGCCGTCAAGTCGAGCGCGTCGCGTCCCGCACCGGGGCCACCGCCGTGATCGTGCCGGAACACGTCAACGGGGAAGAAGGCATCACAGACTATTTCACGCTGGTCGATAGCTGGGTAGACCGACTGGCAGAGGCCTTCGCATCGCGTTAGCGGGAGAAACGGCAGAGTCTCATGTTCGAACTGATGTTTCCGGCCCTGGTGGCCTCGCTGGTAATGGTCGGGCTTCACGGGTACCTCGGAATTCACATCATCGCCCGCGGGGTGATCTTCGTGGACCTCGCGTTGGCTCAGGTCGCCGCCATGGGATGGGCGGCGGCCAATCTGGGCCTAGGGCAATGGATCGGCGACCTGTTGGGGATCCCCGCGGCCGTCGCGGGCTATTCCGTAGGGCTTGGGGCAACGCTGATCGCCGCCGCATTGTTCAGCATTGCTCGCATGGAGCACGATTTCGTTCCGCAGGAGGCGATCATAGGCACGGTTTTCGTCGTGGCGTCCGCCGCCACGATCCTCCTCGCCGCGCAGGCTCCTCAGGGTGCAGAGCATGTCGAGGAGCTCCTCACCGGAACTTTGCTGTGGGTGACTTGGACCGACATCACTCGCATCGCGATCGTCTACGCGGGCATAGGCATCGTGCACTGGCGCTTCCGCGATCGCTTCCTCATGCTCTCGCTGGATCCCGAGGCCGCGCGCACCAAGGGCCTTTCCGTCGCGCGGTGGGATTTCTTGTTCTACGCCCTGTTCGGCATCATGGTCACCATGTCCGTCGCAATCGTGGGCGTCCTGCTGGTATTCAGTTTCTTGGTGATTCCGGCGGTAATCGCGTTTCTGTTTACCTCTACGCCCAGCCGACTGCTCGTCATTGCCTGGACGTCGGGGGTCGTCGCGACGTGTCTCGGTCTGTTCGTGTCTTTCCAGGCCGACCTGCCGACCGGGCCGGTCGTCGTGTGCAGCTTCGCCTTCGTGCTGCTGGCGGCCTTTGCCCTACGGCCCGTCGTGGGTCGAGTGGCGGCGCACAAAAATCGTTGACGATCAAGAACCGAAGCGGGAGAGAACCGTATCCTTGGCAAACGCGGCATCGTCGCCGGGGTAGTCCACGTTGTGATGTAGACCCCGGCTCTCGCGACGCAACATCGCGGACTGGATGATCAGCGACGCGACGGCGGCGATGTTTCTAAGTTCCAGTAGATCCGACGTGATGTGGTAGTTCCAGTAGTATTCGGTGATCTCCTGCATCATCAAGTCTTGCCGTCGCTTGGCTCGCACGAGTCGGCGGTTGGAGCGCACGATGCCGACGTAGTTCCACATATATCGGCGCACTTCATCCCAGTCCTGTGACACGACCACCGATTCGTCGCTCGGCACGGCTTCGCCCACCTCCCAATCCGGCACGTCTTCGAATCCGGGCGCCGGCACCTCGGCAGCCACCCCCGCCGCCCGATCGGCGAACACCAGACATTCGAGGAGCGAATTGGACGCGAGCCGATTCGCTCCGTGCAGCCCGGTGCACGCCACTTCGCCCACGGCAAACAGGCCCGGCACCGTCGTGCGGCCGTCGACATCGGTCACAAGACCACCGCACGAGTAGTGCGCCGCCGGCACCACGGGGATCGGGCGCTCGGTCATGTCGATGCCGTGCTCCAGACACGACGCGTGGATATTCGGAAAACGCTCCAGGACGAAGCCCTTGTCGAGGTGCGTGACGTCGAGGCACACATGATCGTCACCGCTACGTTTCATCTCCATGTCGATGGCCTTGGCGACCACGTCGCGCGGTGCGAGATCCCTCGCTTCGTGATAGTCGGCCATGAAGGCCCGCCCGTCGAAGTTGCGCAGCACGCCCCCTTCACCCCGGACGGCCTCGGAGATCAAGACACCCTTGGCCTCGGGGTGATAGAGAATGGTCGGGTGAAACTGCACGAACTCCATGTTCGCCACGTGGGCCCCGACCCGGTATCCCATCGCCACTCCATCGCCTGTCGCCACATCCGGGTTCGACGTGTAGAGATACACCTTGCCAAGGCCACCAGCCGCCAACATGGTGACCGGCGCCACCATCGTGTGAATGTCCCCGGTGGTCGTGTCGAGCACATAGGCGCCCTTGCACACTCGATCAGCGCTCGAGGCGTTGGGCACGATCAGGTTGACGGCCATGTGATGTTCCCAGATCTCGACGTCGGGAAGTGCGCGCACCGTCTCGAGTAGGGCCCGCACCATCTCCCTGCCCGTGGCGTCGGCTGCGTGCACGATTCTTCGAGCCGAATGGCCCCCCTCCTGCCCGAGGTCGAGCTCCTCGACACGTCCCTGTCGCGTCGTGAACCGTGCGCCGAGGCGTTGCAGCTCAGCGATCTGTCTTGGGCCCTCGCGGACACATATGGCGACGACGTCTGGATCACAGAGCCCACGGCCGGCCGTGAGCGTGTCCTGGATGTGGGACTCGAAACTGTCGTCCGTGCCGAAGACCGACGCGATCCCACCCTGCGCCTGGCTCGTGGCAGACACCACCGCTTCCCGCTTGGACAGAAGGAGCACCCGTCCGCGTCCCGCCACCGCACGGGCGAACGACAGCCCCGCAAGGCCGGTCCCGATGATCAGGTAGTCACATTCGACGCGCATGCCACGTTGCCCCCTCGGGACATCCCCCTAAACCCGCACCCACCATTCCCCTTTCTCGCCTTTCCCCTCTACACGCCGAAAATTCACCGAGGCAATATCATCCCGCAACGCCGCGACGAGCCGCTCGCCCTGCCGCCGGTCGATGTCCCCTTCCAGTGTCAACACCGTGCCGTCCTCGCCTTGCACCCGCACCCGAATGGGACGGGACTCGCCAACGTACTCGCGGATTTGCCGCTCCAGGTCCTGGGCAAAGTCCAAACGCTCCTGGCGCGATGCGGGCTTGGCTTGCCGTTTGGATCTCGTGTCCGACTCCCGCTTGTCTCGCCACACGGTGGTGACTGCTGGCAGCGTGAACGGCAATCCCATCACGACACCGAATGTGAGAAAAAACCACGGTGACTCGAAGAGCGTCTCGAGACGTTGGGCCTCGAGCATCGCACGCAGCACCCAGCCCACCCCGCCCACCAGAACCCCGGCGACCACCAGGTAGTGCAGCAGGAGCCCCCACCACCGCCACCGACCCACGAAACCTCGTCCCATGGGGCTGCGGATGACCGAGTTTGCGCCAAACGAACTCAGGAGACCTCCCGCCAAGGTCAGCATGGAAAGGCCCAGCAGGGGCATCAGGTCACCGGAGCCCATGCGCCGTCATTCTCGTCGTCGTGAGCAGGGTAGTCAACATATCGAGGCGCGGTGCACGGGCAGAATGAGGCACGTGGGTCCACCGGCCCCCTTGTGAAACTCCGACAGATCGATCGCTTGCACCGTGACGCCTTGTCTCTCCAGCTCGCGAATCGTCTCGGCTTCTTCCGCTGCGTTGGCAACGACGTCGCCGCTTCCAAGACAGATCACATTGCCCGCCGAGGGGCCACAGGGGTGAACCTCGATGGTCTCGATTCCGCGAAACAGGCCAGGCGGATACACCCCGCGGCAATGCAGCACGCGCGACGGCCCCAGGGCACTCATTTGTCCACCCAGGTGCAAATACTCCTCACTGACCGGTGCCGTCCGCACCTCGTAGCCCATGGGCGACAGCAGGGCGGACAGTTGCGCCACGCCTTCGTCATTGGTCCGCTGCGAGCGGCCCACGAACGCGATGTCGCCCAGGAGAATCACATCGCCGCCTTCCACCGTTCCCGGCGGTACGATCTCCCCCACGCACCGCTCGCCCAGCGCCTCCAAGGCCCGGGCCATCCAGCGTTCCTCGCCCCGCCTCGTCTCCAACCCCATGCGCAACCGGATGAAACCCTCGGGGGTCATCAACACCACGTCCCGGGGAAACACGCAGTTGGGATGGCCCTCCAGCTCGGGAACGTCGACCACTTCGCTGCCAAACGCCTCCAGCGTGGCGGTCAGCTGCTCCATTTGCCGCGTCGCGCGGCTACGGTCGGGGAGCTCATTGATGTTGTTGGCCGCGAGATCGCCGACGTCGAAGTAAGCGTTTCGCGGCGCGGAAACCACGGCTCGAGTCAGGCGATCGCCTTCATTGCTCAACATGAATGCACCCTCCGAGACCGTGAGCCGAACAGGGGCACCGAAATATGACCGGTTGGAGGCAACCGGCAATGCGCCCCGCGACCCGACCTTGGCCGACTCCCGTGGGCCCTGTATGTTGGTGCCACTCCCACGTCCCCACCCGAAGCTCACCGGCGAGGCCCCAGTGCAGAAGCCACAATCCTTGGCCCTGACATCGCTGCTGTTGCTCGTTCCGGTTCCGAGCATCGGCGTGGTGTTCGGGATGATCGTGGCGCCGAATTCATGGTTTGGATCCCTAGCGTTCGTCGGCTCGAAGATCTGGATCTTGGGGCTACCCCTCGCCTGGCTGGTCTTGGTCGACCAACAGCCCATCTCCTGGTCGCGGCCGACTCGTGGCGGATTCGGCGCCGCCGTGGCCTTGGGGGTGATCACCAGCACGGTCATTCTGGCCACGTTTTGGCTGCTGGGCGACGTGCTCATCGATCGCACCATGGTCGCGGACATGGCCGTCCAGGTCGGCCTTGACTCGCCTGCTGTGTACCTCGCCGGCGCGCTCTACTGGATCACCATCAATTCCGTGCTGGAGGAGTACGTCTGGCGGTGGTTCGTGGTTCGTCAGGCCGAGCAGCTCGTCTCACCTTGGGGCGCCATCGTCATCTCGGCCGCAGGGTTCACGCTCCACCACGTCGTGGCCATGCGCGTTTACTTCACCTGGACCGTGGTGCTGATAGCGTCGGTGGGCATCTTCGTCGGCGGCGCGACCTGGTCGTGGTTGTATCAGCGGTACCGTTCCGTGTGGCCGGCCTACCTCAGCCACGCCATCGTCGACGTGGCCGTTTTCTTCGTTGGATACCGCCTGATCTTCACCTGAAGAAGGCATATGTGTAGCGGCCGGTGTTACATTGTCTCCGCTGACTCGACAATTGCTTGCTTAGGAGGACAAACTCCACAATGCAGATGAGTCGTGAAGAGCTTCAAGAACACATCGACAAGCTGCGGAAAGCCTTGAAGATGTTGCCCGCGAACGCCACGTCGGCCGAGCTGCCCCGCGAAGGCCTCGCCGACCTCGGTTCCGCCGTGGACAGCGTACGCAAAAGCGTGTGGGGCGTGCTCATCGCGGAACACACCGGTGATTACTACGACTTTCTCGGCAAGATCCGGGTGAGACGCACCACCGAGACCTGCCAGGATGTGATGGCCGACTTGCAGGCCAACGCCGTCACACCAAACACACCCGGCTTCGAGGTGTTTCACGCCACGCTGCGGGAGCTGGCCAAGGCCGGCAAGGCCGCCCGCGCCTAGGACTCTCTACCGACATGGAAGGGAACCTGCAATGAGTGAGATCAGCTCGGTGATCTTCGAACTGAACAGCGCGGTGGACGACATCGAATCCGAGGCAGCACAAAACGACCTGTCCGAGGCGGCCCTCGAGGAGTTCAAGGTGTCCCTCGACGGGATCCGAACGACGGTCCTGGCGCTGCTGACCGCCACGGACGTAGCCGACTACAAAGACTTCGTCCGCAAGTTCCGCCTGCGCCGAGCCGCCCAGGTGTCGCAAAACGTGTTGTCGGGCATCGTGGACGGAACCATCACGAGAGAGACCCCCGGGTTCGAGCAGCTCCTCGCCACCGTGGACGAGACGCTTGCGGCGGTGGCCGCGGCCGATTTGTAGTACCCCTACAAGAATTTTTACAATGCTCTTACATCAGTAATCCCACGCCCTACAAATACGCCGACAACACCTACGCCAGTCATGGCGCGACTTACAAAATTTTGTTTATTCGTGTGATGACTAACACGGAGACATCGTGATGTCATCACTAATATGGTGCACGCGGAACACATCTGGGCAGGAGCACCATATGAAACGCAGTTTCTCTTTGTTGCTTGCCACCATCGCGCTCGCCGGTTGCCAGGATCTCGGCATGATGGGACCGGACATCGGTGTCGATGGCATCAACGCCGATCTAGAGCCGGGGAACATGCTCACCATCACGGGATTCGATGCTGCCAGGGGTGGTATCTTTGCCATTGCAGGTGGCGGCAGTATCGTGAGCGAGGCGCGCAATGCGCTGGAACTCGACCCGCCGGACGGCATCGGCCTGGGCGTCACCTATGTGCCGTTCGCGACGCTGGATCTGAGCGTGCCCGATGTGAGCACCGCCGACATCATGGTGCTCTTCGCGACACAGACCACCGTGAACCCAATTGCGCCGCTCTCATCGGCGGAACAGTCCTCCCTGATGGACTTCGTCCTCGGAGGCGGCTGCGCCGTGCTGATTGCGGACAACGACCACACTGCCGATCCGGAGTGGATCGCGGCGAATAGCAGCCTGGTTGCCGCGTTCGGCATGACCGTCGAAGGCATGTTCACCGGCGACGTCGACGCACTCATCATCGACCACTCGACACGGCTGACGGATTCGCCGGGCCGCATCATCAACAAGATGGGACAGCTCTCCCCGGGGCTGATCACCGATGTGGGCCCCAACGGTATGGTGATCGCGGCCGTGCCGGACGCCGGCGGTGCGGCCATCGCAGTCATCGAGGCGGGCGTCCTGGGCCCTGGTTCGGGCCCCGTCGTGGTGTATTCCGATGTCAACGCGTTTCAGGACGCCGAACCGTTCATCGGGAGTGGCTTCTTCGGCGAGAACAAGAATCTCTGGCTGAACACGATGGACTACTGCGTGGACGTGCAAGACCCACCGCCACCGCCGCCGCCACCGCCACCGCCACCGCCACCGGGCGGCACCACGGTGGAAGAAGCGGTCAACAACCTCGTGGGGAACGTGGAGGCATTGGTCGCCACCGGCGAGCTCAACGTGAGGG
>JAPULZ010000224.1 GCA_027294455.1 Gemmatimonadota bacterium | reverse complement strand
CGAGGTGGTCCCCAACGGCCCCGCCGTGGTCATGATCAGCCACGAGCTGTGGACCAACCGGTTCGGCGGTGTCGAGTCGGTGGTGGGTCGCACGATCCAGGTGAACGGCGTGGGCCGGGAAATCATCGGCGTGCTTCCGCCGAATCCCGGCTTCCCCAACGAAGTAGCCGACGTGTGGTTCCCCTACCTCGAGGATCGCTCCCCGGACACCGCCGGAAATTTCGCCTTCCAGGCCGTCGCCCGGCTCAAACCCGGCGTCAGCGCCGAGCGGGCGGAGGGCGAGCTGATCCCCCTTGTCGAACGGCTCCGGGAAACCTACGCCGGCTTCGGTCCGTTCATCGCGTTCATCGACGAGGGCAGATTGGGCGCCTTGGTCACCCCCATGAAGGACGACATCGTGGGTGACCTCAAGCAGCCGCTGTGGATTTTGTTGGGGACGGTGGGGGTCGTGTTGTTGATCGTGTGTGCCAACGTGGCCAACCTGTGCCTCGTGCGTGCCGAGGCGCGCCGGCGCGAGATGGCGGTGCGGAGTGCCCTGGGCGCGGGGCGCGGAAACCTCATCCGCCAGTACGCCTCCGAGAGTGCCTTGCTGGCCGTCGCGGGCGGGGCCCTGGGCGTCGGGTTAGCCGCCATCGGCGTGCCCGCCCTCTTGGCGTTGGCGCCGCCCACCCTGCCCCGCCTCGCCGACGTCCGCATCGATTCTCTGGTGCTGCTCTTCGCAATCGGCGTGAGCGTACTCTCCGCCGTGCTGTTCGGCCTGCTCCCCGCCCTCCGCCACAGCGGCACCAATCTGCTGTCTACCTTGCAGACCGCGGGGCGCGGAGGGTCTACCGACGGCACCCGGCAATACTTCCGCAGCGCGTTGGTCGTCACCCAAACCGCCCTGGCGCTCATCCTGCTGGTGGGGTCGGGCCTCTTGGTGCGGAGTTTTTGGGAGCTGCGAAACGTGAACCCCGGGTTCGTGGCCGACGACGTGCTGACGTTTCGCCTGGCGCTGCCGGGGGCCCGCTACGCGGGCGCCGCCGATGCGGCGCAGTTCTACACGCGCTTGCTCGAGCGCCTGGAGGGGCTGCCCGGGGTGCAGAGCGTCGGCGGCGTGGCCAATCTGCCCCTCACCCAAGGGGCGTCGGGCACGGCCCACGAGATCGACGGCCAACCGACACCGCCCGGCCAGCTTCCCCCCATGTTCTGGTACAGCTACGCGACGCCCGGATACTTCGAGACGATGCGGATTCCGGTGATGGCCGGCCGGGCGTTCGAGCGGCGGGACCACGAACAGACCTTTGGCAATGTGGTGGTGAGCTCGGTGCTGGCCGAGCGCCTGTGGCCCGGGGAGGATGCCCTCGGCCGGCGGCTCCGCCGCATCGGGGACACGACCGGCTGGGAAACCGTCGTCGGGGTCGTCGGGTCGGTGCACGATCGTGGACTGCGCGAGGACCCATCCGAAATGGTGTACTACCCCCTGGTGGGTCGCAACGGGGACGACGGTGGGATCGTGCGAGAGCTGACGTACACCATCCGGGCGCAAAACGCACCGGCCTTGGGCTCCGCCGTGCGGGCGGCGGTGTGGGATCTCGACCCCGCACTGCCGCTCACCGGGGTGGAGACGATGTCGAGGGTGGTGTCCCGATCGGTGGCGCGGCTCTCCTTCACGATGATGGCGCTGGTCGTGGCGGCCGTGATGGCGGTGGTGCTGGGCGCCATCGGCCTCTACGGCGTGCTCTCCTACCTGGTGACGCAACGGCGGAAAGAAATCGGCGTGCGCATCGCCCTTGGTGCCCAGGCTGCGACGGTGCGCAGGATGATCGTGGGTCAGGGTGCCAAGCTCGCCCTCCTGGGAGTCGGGGCAGGATTGGTGGGGTCTGCAGCGTTGACGCGCTTGCTGCAGGGGTTGTTGTTCGGCACGGCGCCGCTGGACCCGCTCGCCTTTTCGGCAACGTCGCTGGGGTTGCTGGGTATCGTGATGCTAGCGAGTTATCTGCCGGCGCGGAAGGCGTCGAACGTCGATCCTATCGAGGCGTTGCGGATGGATTGAGCGGATCACCCGTTGATTGTTTGTTCACCCTGAACGTGTAGAATCTCGCGGAGCAACAGCGCACATCCTACATTGTACCCATGAGTTCGCCCGCAATCATGACCGCCGAGCAGTTGTGCCACATCAGCTACCCGGACAAGTGCACCGAGCTGGTCCGTGGTAAGCTGGTCGTGAGGGAACCGGCCGGGTACCGGCATGGTCGGGTCGTGGCACGGTTGACGAAGGTTCTGGCAGACCACGTGGACGCCAACGAGCTGGGAGAGATCCTGGGCGCGGAGACGGGCTTCACAATCTTCCGTGATCCCGACACGGTGCGAGCGCCGAACGTCGGATTCGTTCGGCGCGAGCGCGTCCCCGTTCCCGTTCCCACTGGATACGCCGAGCTGGCGCCGGATCTCGTCGTGGAGGTGTTGTCGCCCGACGACCGGCCTGGTCAGGTGTTGGCCAAGGTGGGCGATTGGTTGGAGGCCGGAGTGCAGTTGGTATGGGTCGTTGATCCCCAGCGGCGGAAGGCACACATCCACCGAGCGGACGGCAGCACGGCCGTCATCGACGACGTCGACATGCTGGAAGGGGAGGACGCGGTGCCGGGGTTCGTGTGCCGGCTCGACACAATACTCTGACCAGCGCCGAGTATTCCAATGATCGCGAGTGGAAACTCGACCATGTATCCTCGTTCGCCTAGCCGGCTCATCGAGTGTTCACGCGTCCGAGAGTCCGGTCCAAAAAGTCATTGATGGGCGGAATTCTGTCTTCGACGGACGGGACGTGCCCCCCGCCCTCCACGAGCACCAGTTCCTTCGGCTCGCGTAACAAGTTCCACAGGGGCAAGGCCCGGCTGATCCAGGGATGTTCCTCGTCGTTCCCACCGTTCAGCAGCAGCGTCGGGACGTCGATGTACGGCGCGAAGTTGACGTTGTCGGCTTCCGGCAGCACCGGCTTGACGCGCTCGTCGATCCCTCCGCCGATGAACACCACCGCCTTATAGCGATCGTCGACGACGGCGAACCCGAGGCGGGACCCCCCACCCCAACTCACCGAGAGATAGGCGAGCCGGTCCATGTCCACATCATCGCGTTCCTCGAGGTAATCGATGCCGAGCCGGAGCTCGGTGGCGTGCCGCACCATCTCGTCCCGGAACCGCACCGACTGGGTTTCCGGACGCGTGTAGTCCGGGCCCCAGCCCCGTTCCACCATGCCCTTGAGCACAGGAGCAATCACGGCCCGACCGGCTTGTATGAGCGGCCCGATGGCCCACTCCGTTGCCTCACGCAGCGTCTCGCAACAGAACACGCCTGATCCCGGCACGTGGACAATCGTTTGATACGGCGGGACCCCTCGTTGTGGCACATAGAAATACAACAGCACCGAGTCGCCCTCGACGCCGTCGATCCAGATGCGCTCGCGCACCCACCCGTCGGTCTCCGTCGTGTTGTCCAATCGGGGGTTGGCTGGCTGGGGATCGTAGCGATAGTGGGCCAGCAATGACTCGAACGTGGGACGATCCACGGGCGTGTAGACCGGCGTCCGTTCGTCCATCTCGATGGGTTGCGCGCCTTGATCGCTGTCATTCTCCTCGGCGGTGGTTGCACAGCGAAAACCGAGGGCTGCAGACGCCAGCGTCGCCAGTTGAGAACCGTACTCGGTGTAGAGATAGGCCGGATCTTCCCATGATCCGCCCGTGACGGTGTAACCGGTGCCCATGCGATTCGCGAGCCACTCTTTCGCGTTGCCGGCCGCGGCGTACGCTCCGTAGGGGCTGATGCCGAAGGGGAGAGCATCGGTTGGCACCGTGCCAGTGCTGTTGAAATTGGCCCGGGCCGCGGCGGCACCCATCGAGACCATGAGTCCCCACGGCATCAAGATCCCGCTTCTCCCCAACTCTCCCTTGCGGACCGCCTTTTCCCACTCGAAGATCGTCGGGAGCCGTTTCCCGACAGACGCGCAATACGCCGCGGCTTCGTACCACGTCACCCCCGTCACCGGGTGGCCGTTCAACCCGGTGGGGATGGCTTGGCTGGACCATTCTCGGGGCCCGGGCAACCCGGTGCGGTCGACCAGGGCCCCCAAGGCTGCATCGGGGGTGCCGGCCCAAAACTCCGGACGGCCGTATCCCCCTTGCAACACGAACTCCCGGAAAGCCTCGTTCGACACCTCGAATCGATCCAGGAAGAAGTCGGCCAGCGTCGTGGAAAGGCCCAGCGGCGCGTCCGGGCTCACCAACTCGTACGCTCCTCCCGGAACAAACACCATGTCCGAACGACCACGGTCGTGAGGAATCAGCACGACATCGAGCACGACCTCCCGCGCGCCCAACAGCGCGGCCTCCGCCTGTGTCGGAAGCAGGCCGCTGACGCGTTCGGGCACGAAGGCGGTGCTCCGCACGGAGGACCTGCCGGCGCTCGACCGGCTGAGCGTCGTCGAGGCGATGCGTTCGACGGTGTCGAACCCGTCCCGCGTGATCACCACACGATGATCCACCCGGGGGATGCGGTAGCCCGTGATCGGGGTCTCGCCGATGACCTGCACCTCGGCCGACGACTGCGCGTCGCCCGTGAAGGGTTGGATCGCCACCCGGGCGCCGGCAGGCTCGCTCGTCACGGTCAAGAAATCGGCCGCGTGGTACATGAGGCGCGCCAGCGTCGAGTCGTCCACCAATCGCTCTTCGACCGATTGTGCCAGCTCGTACGCTTCGGCGTACTCCCTCGCGTCCGCCAAGGCCGTAATGCGCGGCAGGAGATCGCGCGCCTTCGCGACCTGCGTACTCTGCCACCAGAGAAAGGCCACGGCGCCCAGCGCGAGGGCCGCCGCCGCGAGGGTCGCCCGCATCCGCCCGCCGCCGGGGGCGGGAACGGGCGCCTGCTCGACGTGGAGCGCATCCGCAAAGGCGCGTGCCGTGTCGAACCGCGCGTCCGGCGACTTGGCCAGCGACTTGATGATCGCTGCGTCGATGGCCCTGGACACTTCCGGGCGTTCGTGCCGCACCGACGGGGGCGGATCGGCCAGCGCCTTGGCAATGATGGACTGCACCGTCGGCCCCGAGAAGGCCGGCTCACCGGCCAGCATCTCGAAGAGCACGCATCCCAACGAGTAGATGTCGCTTCGCCCATCGATGGCGGCTTCCCCACCGATTTGTTCGGGACTCATGAACGCGGGCGTGCCGATGGAAAGTCCGGTGGCCGTCAGTCGTTCGGGGCTGGCGCTCGCCACCGCGAGGGCGATTCCGAAATCGGCTACCAGCGCCTCGCCGTCTACGAGAAGCACGTTCTCCGGTTTGACGTCCCGATGGACGACGCCGTGCTCGTGGGCGTGTGCCAGCGCGGCCGCAATGTCCTTCGTGATGTCGAGGGCTTCTTCAATCGGCAGCTGCGGCTCCCGGTTCAAACGGTCGCGCAGCGACTCGCCCTCCACGAATGGCATGACATAATATAAGGAAGGTGTCCGCCTCTCCCGAATCGAAGAGCGCCACGATATGCGGATGCTGCAGGTTGGCGGTGACCTCGATCTCTTTGAGAAACCGCTCGGCGCCCAGCACCGACGCGAGCTCGGGGCGCAACACCTTCACGGCCACCTGGCGATGGTGCTTGAGGTCTTGGGCCAAGTAGACCGTCGCCATGCCGCCGGCGCCGATCTCCTCCGTGATGGCGTAGCGGTCGGCGAGGGCCGCGATCAGGCGAGTGAATTGATCTGTCACGGCGATTCGGGCCTCCGGTTGAAGGCTCTAAGGTAGGGCCGGGCACCCCTCCCGGGGAGGTCCCATTGTGATGCCCGTTACGACCTCTTCCTCGATGGTGTAGCGGTCGGCCAGAGCGGTCTTGAGGCGTCCGAAGTGGTCGCTCATGGCGGGGCGAAGATAAGGATCGGCGGGCGGGTTGGCGAGGGCAACTATTCGCCGCAAATCGCAATGAAAAGGTGACAACTCCGGCCAGCGCACTGCGTAGGCTTGGGAGGTGCATTGGTATTGCGCTCCCCTCACCACCGAGGCGATTTTATGGGCATGGCTGCCCCCGTGTACTACTCCGCCAACATGGTGCGAGCGCTGCCCGACGACGGCAACCGCTACGAAACCGTGCACGGAGAGCTGCTAGTGACGCCGGCACCCCGGGCTTGGCACCTAGAAATCGTGATCCGGCTCGTGGAAGCCATTCGTCCCTACGTGCGGCAACAACGGATTGGCCACCTCCTCTGCTCCCCTGCCGACATTTCCTGGAGTGACGACACACTGGTCCAGCCGGATCTATTCGTGGTGGATCTAGAAGAGGCGCGGACCATGGAGTGGGCACAGATGAAAACCCTGCTCCTCGTGGTCGAGGTCGTCTCCCCGTCGACGGCCCGATACGATCGTTTCACCAAACGACGCCTCTACCAGGAAATCCGCATTCCCGCATACTGGATCGTCGATCCAGACAGGTGCGCGGCGGAGATTTGGACGCCGGAAGACGAATTGCCGCGGGTCGAGAGGGACCGCGTGACCTGGCAACCCACTGGGGCCACCGAGCCCTGCGAGATCGTGCTGGCGGAGCTGTTCCGGCCGCTCTGAGCTAGAACCGCGCCGTAAACTCCGTTCAAGGAATCCACGCCATGACCGAAAGCAAGAAGGGGTGTCCGAGCTGCGGCGGGCAAGGTTACTACGAGATCGGCCCCGCGGGATGGACCCTCTGCCCCGATTGTAAGGGCGCGGACGGGTAACTGCGCTAGCATTTTGGCTGCAGAGAATGGAGTTGAAGGAGCTGGCGGGAAACTGAGGGGTTAGTTCCCCAGCAGCGCCTTCAACTCCTCGAACCAATTCTCCACCACGATGAGCGGCGCATCGGTCTGCGTCGCTGTCGTCATACTCCGCGCCATGATGAACCGGCCGTCGGAGGCGATGTCCCACGGCGTGTAGAACGGCGATTGCATCAGCAGCAGCTCGGGTGGGAAACGGAACAGAATCCGCGGTTCCCCGATCTCGAGGGTGGAGGACACGGACACGGCCATCATGTCATTGTCCGCGGAGACGTAGAACAACTCCCGGCCGTCCCGGGACCACAGCGGGGCCGTGGCTCCACCGTTGGAGAGTTGCCGCTTTGCGGAGTCGACGTCGGGAAACGGCCGGACGAACACCTCCGTGCGCCCCGTCTCGTCGGACTGATACGCCATGCGCGTTCCATCGGGCGACAGGGCGACGGCCATGTCATCGTATTCCGTGGCCAGCACCGGCACGGGCACGCTGTCCACATCGGGGCGGAAGCCAAAAATGTCCCGGCCCCCAGCTGCCGCCGACGCGGCGCCCAATCGGAGCAGGAGCCATCGGCCGTCGGGCGACCACATCCCTTCGTCGAAGGTACCCCCCAGCAACAACGAGTCGGTCCCGGTGCCGTCCGCCCGGCGCTGATACAGTCCGTTTCCGCTGGCGCGGATGGCGCCAAAAACCACGGACCGACCATCGGGGGCCCATCGCGGCCGATACTCGGGCCCCGGGTCGAAGGTCACGCGCTGGAGCGCGCCCCGAGGCAACGACTTGACCCAAATGTCATCCCCCGCTTCGGTTTGCACACCGATGGCGAGTCGGCTGCCGTCCGGCGAGAGGGCCCAACCCTGATTTCCGGCGAACCCGGTGAGCCGGAAGGTCTCCGAAGAATCCACGGCAGTCATCCGGCCCGATTGGTCCACCCACACCAGCTCGTACTGTAGGGACGTTTGCGCTACGCCTGAGCGCATGACGAGCGTGCCCGACGTCGAGATCGCGATGAGCGGATTGTTCCCCGGGAACGAGATGTCGCTGACGACGGGAACCGCAGTGCCGCGTATCTGCAACGAGCCGAGATCGAACTCCACCGCCATCAACGTTCCGCCGGCTTGGACATAGACGAGGTGATTGCTCTCGAGGTACTGGGCGTACAACGCACTGGCTACCACCCGCACCGTCGTTCCCGACGCGACGTCCAGGACCCGCAGCTCAGCGTCCGCACAGGGCGGCGTGCAAGCGACAAACAGTACGCCGCGTCCTCCCGGGAGCGGTGCGAGCTGGTTCGCGGTCAGGTTGTCCAGCGGTATCAATGTCGGCGTGCCGCCCTGATCGGACACGTGGAAGAACCCCCTGCCGAAGCCCGTCCGCACCGCCACGATGGTGCCGTCGTCGAGCCAGGCGAGCGAGCGACTTCCGAACACGTCGCCGTCAATCATCGTGACGGCCGGTCCGCCACCGATCGGGATCTTCTTGACCTGCCCGCCGCTGACAAAGGCGATCCACTCCCCATCGGGCGAAAACGTGAAACCGGCCACGGCCTCTGTTCCCGCCAACGGCGTCGCTGCGTAGTCCTCCCGGGCCTTGACCCAGAGCTGGGTGAGTGGGATGACACCCTCGGCGGGACCGATATACACAATCCGCGAGCCGTCCGGGGAGGGGATGGCGAGTTCGCCGGGATACGGGGCCTGCGACTGTGGCAACGCCAGTCCGTAGCGAATGACGGGCACAGGCGGCGCGGGACGCAGCACGGCCCACAAGGCGATCGCGGTCATCACGGCGGCCAGGGCGGCGAGGGGGAGCACGCGGCGGCCACCCGGTTCCGGCGCCGCAGCCGCGGTCGCGATGGTCGCCACAGTAAACGCGGGATTGGTGAGCGCATCGGCGAACTCCGCCGCGGTGGTAAACCGATCCGCCGGGTGCTTGGCCAACGCCTTGTGCACGGCCGCCGCTACGTTGGGCGGAATCGTGGGCCGTTGCACCGTGACCAATTCGGGCTCCGACGTGAGAATCTTGGCGATGATGGCCTGCACCGAGTTGCCGAGATGGGGCGGCTCGCCCACCAGCATCTCGTACACCATGGCCCCCAGGGAATACACGTCGCTGCGGGCGTCCAGCTCGCGATCCCCCGTCGCCTGCTCGGGACTCATGTAGTGCGGGGTGCCCAGGCTCATCCCCGTCTCGGTGAGCCGCGTACCGCCGGCCTGACTCACGGCGAGGGCGATCCCGAAGTCGGCCACCAACGCCTGCCCCGACTGGAGCAGGATGTTCTCCGGCTTGATGTCCCGGTGCACCACCCCGTGCTCGTGGGCGTAGTGCAGCGCCGCCGCCACCTCCCTCGCCAGCTCGACCGTCTCGTCCACACTCAGCTGCTTCTCGCGATCGAGCTTGTCCCGCAACGTGTCGTCCTCGACCAGCGGCATCACGTAATAAAGGAAAGTGTCGGCTTCGCCCGAATCGTAGAGCGCGAGGATGTTGGGGTGCTGGAGCTTGGCGGTGACCTTGATCTCGTTCAGGAAGCGCTCGCCCCCGATGACGGCGGCCAGCTCGGGACGCAACACCTTGAGGGCCACGCTGCGCTCGTGCTTGAGGTCGCGGGCGAGATAGACCGTCGCCATGCCGCCCTCGCCCAGCTCTCGTTCGAGCCGGTAGCGGTCGGCGAGGGCGGTCTCGAGTCGGGCGGGGATCTCGGGCATGGTTGGCAAAGATACGCGCCTCGCCGCGACCCTGGCAAACATTTGCCCGAACGGGTTATCACCGCGGACCGGTCACCGCCTAGCCTCAGGGGGTGAATCCGTATTGCGCTACCTTCACCGCCGAGGCGACCTTATCGGTATGGTTGCCCCCGTGTACCATTCCGCTGCCATGGTGCTAGCGCTGCCTGGTGCCGCCGAGCCGCGCGAGATCGAGTTGGAAGAGCTCTTTCGGCCGCTCTGAGGGCTCGTCGACACATGAGGAGCTCCCGATGATACGCTCGCTCGCCTTGCTCGCCACGCTCCTCACCTGCGCGGCCGTTTCGTCACTCCAAGCCCAACGCCAGACCGTCGACATTCTCCTGCTGGGCGGCCGCATGCTGGACGGTGCCGGCAACCCGTGGGTCCGGGCCGACGTGGGGGTCACGGGCGACCGGATCTCCTTCATCGGCCTCGCCGGCGCCGAGGGAGTCGCCGCAGGCGACACGGTGGATGCCGCCGGTCTCGTCATCACGCCCGGCTTCTGGAACATGCACAGCCACGCCGAGCTGCAAGAAGACTGGGGCCGGGCCGCGGCGAATTTTCTGTATCAAGGCATCACCTCCGTCGTAATCGGCGTGGACGGTGGCGGAACCAACGAGATCGACCGCGTCTTCGCCGGTTACGAATCGGGCGGCATCGGGGTGAACGCCTTGCGCTTCGTGGGCCACGGCGCGGCGCGGCGTACGGTGATGGGTCTGGAAAATCGGGCACCTACCCCCGCCGAGATGGACGCGATGAAGGCGTACATCCGTCAGGGCATGGAGCAGGGCGCCCTGGGATTGTCCAGCGGATTGTTCTACATCCCCGGCTACTACGCGACGACCGACGAGGTGGTGGAGCTGAACCGGGTCGCCGCGGAGTACGGCGGCATCTGCGACACCCACGACCGCGACCTGGGCGCCACGTACCGCGGGATTGGCTACGACGCCTCGGTGCGCGAGGCCATCGAGATCGCCGAGCGCGCGGGCACACCCCTCATTTTCAGCCATTTCAATCCCCAGGGTGCGCACAACTACGGCCGGGCCCCGGTAGGGGCGCGGCTCATCGAAGAGGCCCGCGGTCGCGGCGTGAACGTCATGGCCGCCCAGCACGTCTACACCGCGACACAAAGCAGTCTGCGCGCCTATGCCATTCCCCGCTGGGCGTCGGCCGGCGGCTCCGAGGCAATGATCGCGCGGTTCGAAGACCGGGAGCTGGCCGCGCAGCTCGACGTGGAAACCACCGAGATGCTGGAGCTCCGCGGCGGCGCAGAGAAGATCATGTTCGTGGACCGGCGGCCTTATCTGAACGGCAAGACGCTGGCGGAAGTGGCGGTCGGCTGGAATCTGCCCGTGCCGCTCACCGTGCGCCGCATCATGACCGAGGGCAACGCGGGGGTCATGAACCTCGACCTCTACGACATCGGGAACACCCGCTTCCTCGCCCAGCAGACGTGGATGATGACGTGCACCGACGGGCGCACGCCTCCGCCGGGCGCCGGCATCGTGCACCCGCGTCCCTACGGGGCATTTACGCGGAAGCTGCGGTTGTTCGTGTTGGACGAAGAGCTCATCTCCCTGCCCTTCGCGATCCGCGGCATGACGTCCCTCGCCACCACGTTCCTGAACATCCCGGAGCGGGGGCTTATTAAGGAAGGGTTTTTGCCGATCTGTCGGTGTTTGATCTCTCAGAGGTGCGCGACCGGGCGACGTTCGAGGATCCGCACCAGTACTCGGAGGGGACGGTGCATGTGCTGGTGAACGGCGAGTTTGCGTTGCGGGATGGGCAGGTGACGGGGACGTTGGCGGGACGAGGGATTAGGCGGGGAGGGAGTGATTAGAGAATCTGGTGCGCGCCCACGAGCTGAAACGCCGCCCAATGGCGCGGCGCAGAAAACCGGGCACTCCGCCACAGGCGATTCTGGGCCGCGTGCAAAGGTGCTGCGGAGCCGGGCCACTGCCGCGCCAGATCCACACCGTCCCGCCAAACCCCACAGAATTACTGGGTTGCGGCCCTGCGACACTTGACAGCGGCCCCATCCGTTTGAGAATTGCCGTCTTCGTGGGTGGGCTCCCCCTCCCTTCCGTCGAATTCGAGTCGAGGACTGAACATGGACACACATCTGCAGAGCCGCCTTACGGCGATCACAGTCGGGACCATCGCCGGAGTTTCGATGGCGGGCTGTCAATTGAACGGGCCCAACGATCCGTCCTTCGACGAGGCATCGGCCCTCGACGCCGCCATCGCATCGCCGCCCAAGACCGTGGCGCTGGTCGAGGACCAAGACGGCAGTGGCACCGCGAACCCCGGCGATGTGCTCGAGTACACCATCGTGATCGAGAACACCGGAGACGTGGCCGCCACGTCGGTCACGTACAGCGACGCGCTCGATCCCAACACCGCCTTCGTGGACAGGTCGGCCACCGCCACACAGGGTACGGTCGGTGACTTCCCCCAAAGTCCCATCGATCTCGGCAGGATCGAGCCGGGCGCCACGGTCACGATCCTATTCCGGGTGACCGTGGAGGATTTCTCCTCCGAAGTCGTCGACGTGTGCAACCAAGGCACGGTGGCAGGTGACAACTTTTCGCCCGTGATGACCGACGATCCCGATACGCCCGACGCGAGCGATCCCACCTGCGCGGCGGTATTCGCTGGGTCACTGCTCATCGATATCAAACCCGGCAGCGATCCAGCGTCCATCAATCCGAAGAGTCGGGGGGTGATTCCCGTTGCCATCCTGGGCAGCGCAATGTTCGACGTGAACGACGTCGATCGCACGACCATCACGTTCGGGCCTGCAGACGCGTCACCGACGCACAAGGCCCTCGGCCATATCGAGGACGTGAACGACGACGGGTTCATGGATCTGGTAACACACTATCGCACGCAGGAGAGCGGGATCGTACAGGGTGATACCGAGGCGTGTGTCACGGGTAACGAGCTGGACGGTACGAGCCTCGGGGCGTGCGACGCGATCAGAACTGTCGGCAACTAGCAACGGCGGAACGGAAAACAAAAAGCCCGGTCTCCAAGAGCCGGGCTTTTGTCTTGAATCGGGCGACCGGGCCGAGAACCCCCGCCAGGAACACCGCAATTTCGAAGAGCTTGCAGCTACTTACCGGCCGTAACGAGCTCCAGCGATGCGGCGCGCCGCTTCTGTCAACGAAGTGGGGAGCGCCCCGGTCGATAGTAACCCCTCAAGCCACCGCCTCTCGCATCCGTCGCTTCGTCGCCTCATCGGGTAACCGCCCGAACCCGGCCTGGATGTTCTCCTCCATGTGCGCCGGGTTCGTCGTCTCGGTGAGCACGCATGTCACCGCCGGATGGGCGAGGATGTATTTCAGTGAGAACTGTGCCCACGTGGTGCAATCGAATTCCGCCGCCCAGGCGGGCAACCGCTTATCGCTCACCATGCCGAAGTAGCTGCCGTTCATGAACGGCCGGTTGACGATGACGGCCATGCCCCGATCGGCGGCCAGCGGCAGCAACCGTTCCTCGGCGCGGGTTTCCATCACCGAATAATTGAGGTGCACGAAGTCCAACGGCTCGCTGCGCATGAATGCTTCGAGCCGCTCGTAGCGATCGTAACTGGAGACGGTGACGCCGATGTAACGCGCCTCGCCGGTCTCCTTCCACTCCCGCAGGTTGGGCCAATGGGTGTCGAGATCGAGGAGGCTCTGAACCTGGATCAAGTCCATCGTGCGCCGGCCGAACAGGCGTTGCGCCTGCCGCATCTGGTCAACCCCAGATTGTCTGCCCGTGGTGTTGATCTTGGTCGCGAGGAAGAACTTGTTGTGCCAGTCGGGTTGTTGTAACAGCACCCCGAATTCGGCGTCGACGGCCTCGCTCCGCGGTGCCGTGTCCACCACCCGCCCGCCATACTCGAGTAGCATGCGCATCACGGCGGCCAGTGGGTCCGTGCCGGCAGTGGGAATCTGCATGACCGGTTTCGACGACCCCAGGCCGATCACCGGCAACGTCTCGCCCGTGCCCGGGATCGTTCGGGTGGGCAACTGTTCCTGCGGGTGATCCAACCGCGGCTGATACAGCAAGACGCCGAGGGTCGACACCCGTGCAAGGAATTCTCTTCGGGTCGGGTCGGTCATCATCGTTGCCTCCTGATCAACATCGTCCTCCACCGCAGCCAGTTCGCCCATACGGGACCGTTCTCGCAAGGCATGCCGCGCCCCGACGTATCCGACCGCCCAACAGACTCTACTGTACCGGCACCACCCGCGCCTCGACCAGCCGGGCAATCGCCCCCAGCGTCGTCTGGGCCGCATTGAACGCAAGTCGGAAATCCGCATCCGAGAACGTCACGAACAAGTCGGTGGGTTGATGCCAGTGGGGATTGGCCCGATTGCCCGTCTCGTACAACCGGCGGTTCTCCCGCAGGCTCACCGCGGGCACCAGATCCTGAAACGCACGCGAATCCGTGTTGCTCATGGAGTTGCTCATCACCGCCGGATAGTCGGTGGCGAACATCCGGTTCGCGTTCAGCAGTTTGAGCGCCAGTGCGGCCGCCTCGTCGGATTTCTCCGAACCCAGTTGGAATTCGATGTCGACGTCGGCGTCGAGGGCTTGCCGGTAGGTGACAGGATTGCCGTGGTCCCACATCATCATGTCGTGCTGGACCATGCCGAGCCACTTGGGCTCGGGATACCGGCCAGACCCGGCGGGCTCCTCGATGCCCTGTAACGCGGCGCGCTGCTCGACGTACGCCCGCGCACCGTTGAGACCCGTCTCTTCGTTGTTCCAGAGTGCGAAGCGCACCGACCGCGCGGTCTCGATGTCTTCGGCCGCCAGCACGCGGGCAATCTCCATGACCAGCGCCGTGCCCGATCCGTCGTCGTTCGCCGCTTCGCCGCCGCCCCGGCCATCCATGTGGGCGCCGATGATGTACATCTCCTGCGGCACGCTGCTCCCGACCTTGGTGCCGTACACTTCTTCCCGCGGCTCGGCCTGGTCGGAACCGCGCGGCGTGTACTCGTAGTGCACGCGGCCCGTCTCGTAGCCCCAGCTCTGGAGCTGGGCCTCGATCCAGTCGATGGCATGGCTGTTGCGTTCCGTGCCCTGTTCCCGGTCGCCGAACTGGGTCAGGCCGAGGAGTATTTCCTTGTAACTGTCGAAATCGAGGCGGGCGACGATGGCCTGGATGGCGCTGTCGGCGGCGGTCATCTCGACGCCACCCAGCACACCGCGCAATCGACGGTCGTCGGGATCGGCCTGGCGTCCGGCGCCACTCTGGGCGCTTCCGGGGGCGGCGAGCATGGCCGCCGCCACGGCGGCCAGGAGGCAAGACGACCCAGTGCGGGCGAGTCGAGGTATCGGACGAATCGACATGGGGACTACCCTCCAGGAAGTTGGGGAAGCTGGCGGCACTAAAATAGGAGCCGGTTTCCCTGAAGGTAAGGAGCCCCGGAGTGGATAACGGGGTGCGGACAGCTAGAACCCGATCCCAAACGTCACACCGTACACCAGCGTCCAGTGGCCTCCGCTCACGTCGGCGTTGATCTGCGGGCCGATGGCCCAGTTGTTGACCTCGACCTCGTAGATCACCCCGATGCGGCCGAGAAAATCCGCCTTGGGATCCTCACGGTCTCCACCGGCTTCCGTTTCACGCTCGACGTGTTCCAGTCCGGGGCCCGCTACCAGAAGGAGATGGGGCGTCACATGGGCGAAGAACGGCAACAACAGGATGAAGTTTCGCTCCTGCTCGCTGAGGATGACTTCTCCCAACAAACCGACCTTGAGCCAACTCGACACACGCCGTGCGTACTCCAGGCCGATCGTAAGGCCCGTCTCGTTACCGTGCTCCGTGCGAAGATGCGTGGAGGCCCCCACGAACAGGGCCACGGCGTTGTCGAAGTGGTGTTCGTCCGCATGAGACTCCTCGGCATCCTGAGCCAACAACAGCTGCGTGTGACCGCCGAGCGCGATCGCACATGTCACGATCGCCGTTCGCAATTCTCGTATCATCGTGTCTCCAGTCGTCGACCGTTCGGCCCGCCGCCATCAGATTGCAGGAATTCGCGCTCCGGCGATATTGGACCTTGGTCGTAGGGGCGGTGAGGCTCGACCGGCGTCATGAAACGCCGTCCCACGGGCGAGGCATGCCTCGCCCCTACAGGCCTACCGCCGTACCGTCTTACCACCATATTGCAGATCGAGGGTAGCCTGGGAGGGCGCCATGACGGCTCGACCGCAAACAATTCGACGATTCGCCTGGTGGGTGCTGGCGGTGGGGTTCGGTCCGGGGTTGGCTGCTCAGGACCGGGGCCACGTGGTGCCGGAGACGGCGCTCGATTCGGTCGGGCGTCGCATCGAGTTCATGTCGCCCCGCTCCGGCCCACCGGGCACGGTCGTCACGCTGCGCACCGCCAACCTGCCGGGGGCCACGCCGGTGCGGATCGGCGTGGGGGCCATTCGGTTCGGGTTCGAAGAGGTCGCCCAGTTGATGACGTCCAATCGCGGCGAGCTCGAGCTCACCGTCGAGGTCCCGGCCTGGGCGCAGCATGACCTCGCCCACTTCTTCATCGTGTTCGATTTCTACTTCGTCCCCATCGCCCTGTCGCACGCGTTCCACGTGACCGACCAGGACGGGATCATTCAGCGGGAAGGACGGATTACCGACGAGGGAGTGGAGTGTCTCGCCTTGCGCGGCGATGACGACGTTCTCTACACCCTGGCGGGGGACGTGCCTGAGCTCACGAAGGGGGAAACGGTGGTGGTCGAGGGTACCCTCGCCGAGACATCTTTTTGCATGCAGGGAACGACCATCCAGGTGCGGGAGATTATGACTCGCCTCTGACGCCGTGGCCGTTGAACTCATACCACGTGTGCGTGCCGGACACCTCTTCGATGGCCGTGCCGACGTAACCGAACACCCCCTCCAAATCCGCGTCAGTCCCGGTCGAGCCCTCCGCGTTCACGATAACCGTCAGCGGCTCCACCGCCGGCGGGCCAACCGCCACCAAGATCTGCACCAGGGTGCGTACCGTGCTGGTGCGGAAGCCAGTCGGATCACCGTTCCCATCCAGCACGGCGATGGCCTCGACCCAATTCCACTTGCTGGCGGACGGGTTCACCAGCCACAACACGTTCACCCTGGTGGCCGCGCCGGGCGTGCCGGCGACGTCGACCACGAACCTCAGCTGGCCGCAGGACGTCCCCGGAACGCAATGGACGACCATGCTCGATCCCAGAATCGGGAGTCGATCGATGACCTCGTCCTGTGTGGGCTGGGCGCCGGCGGGATCGAGGTCGGGTTCGACGGGCGAGTCACACCCGGCTGCGAAGACGGCGAGCAAATTCAGGCACGTGATGCGGTTGTGGACCATGAGTCCCCCATGACGCGTGCTATCGCTCCTAGCCGGACGTCTCAGAAGTGAGGCCGTAGAAGAGAGACCGTGGTTCACCCGGCGTCAACTGTTGCAGGCATGCCATGTCGCGGTCCTGCCAAGGGTGATGTCCCCCTGCGACCGCGATGCGGCCTGGACCGCTCCAACCACATGTAAACGCTCCGACCCCCTCGCCGGTACTGTATGGGTGAGGACAGGAGTGCCATGTTTGGTCGATGATGCTGGATAGTCTGATCGACGCCGAGCTGGTCCGGCAGGCCCGGGCTGGGAGCAGCCGCGCCTTCGGGGCGCTGGTGACCCGATACCTGCGGCCCGCGCTGGCCGTCGCCTGGGAGTTCGCGCCGACCCGGGAGGACGCCGAGGACCTGGTGCAGGACGCCTTTCACCGCGTGCTGCGGAGCCTCGACCGGTTCGACGAGCGCCTGCCGTTTCGGCCGTGGTTCTTCACCATCCTGCGGAACGTGGGGCGAAACGCCGCGGAGAAGCACACGCGGTGGAACACCGTCGCGTTCCCGGAGGACGTGCCGGCCGACGAACCCGACCCCGGGGAGGCGGCCCATCTCGCCGGACTGCGAGACGGCATCCACGAAGGGCTCGACATCCTGCCGGCGATGCAACGAACCTGTTTCCGGCTGGTAGACGTCGAGGGATTCGACGGAAGCGAAGTCGCCGAGATGCTCGGTGTGAGCGCGGCTACCGTGCGGACGCATCGCCACCGCGCACGAGCAACCCTGCGCTACGCGCTGCAGCGATTGAACGAAGAGAAGGAGGCCTAGCATGAATGCGGACAACGAGCACAGCGCCTTCGAACCGCGGCTGCCGGACGATCCGGCGTACTGGCACGGGCTTGCCGGCCGGATCAGCGAATCCGCCGAGTCCATCCTGGACAAGTACCGGCAGCAGCAAGCGTGGTGGAGTCCGTTTGCGCGGTGGAGTCCGGCGCTGGGACTCGCCGCCGTGGCGGCCGCCATCACGGCGATCGTCATGTTCCCGGCGCGCGAGGTGGCCCGGGCACCGGATCCCGTCGCGTTTCAAAACGTGCTCAGCCCGGCCGACCCCGTTGCCCAGGCCTTTGTCGGAGGCATCGCCGCCCCGGACCTCGCGACCCTCTTCATTCTCGAGAGTGGAGATCAGCCATGACACCGCATCTTCGCGCCGCCACTGCGGCAGTGTCGTTGTTGCTCCTGGGATTCGTCATCGGCAGAGCGACCGACCACATCGCACTCGCCCACGGGAATCAGCTGGCCGCCGCCGAATCATCTCACGAAGAAAGGTTCATGGCGTTTCTGGAGGGGCTCGACTTGGCGCCCGTGCAGCGGGAAGCGATCCACGAGGCCCTGAGCACGCACCAGGCGAACGTTCAGCGTGCCTGGGAGGCGATGCAACCGCAGCTCACGGCCACCATGGACAGCGCACGCGTCGCGATCGAAACCCATCTCAGCGAAGCACAGGTCACGGCGCTCCATGATTGGCTTCGCGCCGAACACGAACGTGCGGGGGCGTTGTCGCATCCCGTGCTCTCTCACTAGCGGAGTAACGACACCATGAAGTTCATAGCGATCGGCTTGATGGCGCTGGTGACGGGCTCCGGTGCGTGGTTCTTCACGCGCGGCAGCACCGTGGAGGACAGCGGGGCGAACGCCTCGCTCCAAATCGTTCAGGCCGCCCGCCGCGACATCGGCGCGACGGTGTTGGCCACCGGGGTCGTGCGGCCGAGGGTCGGGGCCGAAGTACAAGTAGGCTCGCGGGTATCGGGGGTACTCGAGCGACTCTACGTCACGGTTGGCGATCGAGTCCGCCAGGGGCAGCTCCTCGCACAGCTCGACTCGACGGAACTCACCGCCCGGCTCATGCAGGCGGCAGCGAACCTCGAGAACGCCCGGGCCGAACAGGTCTACGCGAAACACGAGTACGATCGGGCCGTCGAGCTCCGCGAACGGGAGATCATTCCCGTCGCGCAGTTCGAGCTCACCCAACGGACGCGCGACGTGACGGCGTCGCAGGTGAGCCAGGCCGAAGCCACCCTGGAAGCCGCGCGCATCCAGTTGGGCTACACCAAGATCTTCGCGCCGATAAGCGGGGTCGTGGCCGGCGTGGCGACCCAAGTCGGCGAAACCGTCGCCGCGAGCTTCGCCTCACCCACATTCGTCACGATCATCGATCTGGATCGGCTCGAGGTGTGGACCTACGTCGATGAAACCGACATCGGACGCGTCGAAGTCGGCCAGGCCGCGGTGTTCACCGTGGACACCTACCCCGACACCGACTTCCAGGGCGAGGTGGTCGCCATCCGGCCCATGGCCGAGATCCAGGACGCCGTGGTCAACTACATCACCGTGGTCGAGATCGCCGGCGGCCACGGCCGTACGCTGCGCCCCGAAATGACCACGACCGTCAACATCATGTTGGAGCGGCGCGAGAACGTGATCGCCATTCCCAACCGCGCCGTGAGACGAGACGCACAGGGCACGTACGCGTTCGTGGTGCGCGGGGGTGAGCGGGTGCGGCAACCCATTCGCACCGGGTATCGCGGCCGGGAGTACTCCGAAGTGGTCGAGGGACTCACCGAAGGCGATAGCGTCATCGCCGGTGCGATTGAACGATAATCCAACAGAAAACAATCACCCATGGGAGTAACCAGCATGATAGAGCTCGAGAGCGTCAGTAAGAGGTACACGAAGGATTCCAACGTCGTGAACGCGCTCGTGGAGGTATCCTTGCGCATCGACCGTGGCGAGTTCGTGGCGATACTGGGGCCTTCGGGCTCCGGCAAGACCACCCTCATGAACATGATCGGCCTGCTGGACCGCCCCGACCAAGGCGTCTATCGCCTCGACGGCCGGGACGTGAGTACCTTCGACGCCGATGAGCTGGCCGCCACACGCAACAAGCGGATCGGGTTCGTGTTTCAGTCGTTCCACTTGCTGCCCAAGACGCCGGCCGTGGAGAACGTCGAGCTCCCTCTCATCTATTCCGATCGGTCGGATCTGTCAGGGCTCGCGACGAAGGCGCTCGAGCGGGTGGGATTGGCGGATCGCTCGTCACACGTTCCCAGCGAGCTGTCTGGCGGCCAGCAGCAGCGCGTCGCCATCGCACGCGCGCTCGTCAACGAACCGGATATCATTCTGGCCGACGAGCCGACGGGGAATCTCGACTCGAGTACCGGCCTCGAGATTCTCGGTATCTTGCAGGACTTGAACGACGACGGAACGACCGTCGTGCTCGTCACGCACGACGCGAACCTGGCAGCGATGGCGAGCCGGCGAGTGCAGATCGTCGACGGACGCATCGCCATGGACGAACCGGTTACCGACCGGCGCGACGCCCGCGCGGCCCTGGCGACAACCCCGTAACTATCGAGGATGACATGAAAAAGCGTAGAATGATCGGCAGCAGCGTCCGCGCCATGAGTCGCAACAAGCTCCGCACCTTCTTCATGATGCTGGGGACGCTCATCGGCGTCACGGCGCTCACCGTTACAATGGCACTGGGTCAGGGTACGCAGCGGGCCCTGCTCGAGAGCATCGAGCGGCTGTTCTCAGGCCATACGATTCTGCTAAGCGCAGGTTCCGGCATGATGGGCGGCGGGCCACACGGCACCGGGGTGACCACCACCCTCACCGTGGACGACATCGCCGCGATCGAGGCCGCCGTGCCGGCGGTCGAGATGTCCGACCCCATGCAGAGCGCCGGCACCCGCGCGGTGATCTTCGAGGGCAACGCCACCGAGGCCAGCGTGCTCGGCCACTCCGACAAGGCTGATGTCGTGTGGAATCGTGGTGTGAGTCGTGGATCGTACCTCACCGCCGACGACATCCGATCATCGGCGCGCGTCGCACTCGTGGGGGAGACGGTGGTTCGCGATCTCTTCGGCGACGTGGACCCGATTGGCCAACAGATTCGCATCGGCACCGTGCCGTTCGAGGTGGTGGGCGTGCTCGATCGGTTCGGGATCGATCCCCACGGACTGGACAAGGACAACGAAGTGATAGTGCCGTATTCGACGGTGCTGCGGCGCCTCAGGAATCTGGATTACATTTCCTCGGCCAAGTTGCTCATCGACACCGAAGCCGATCTCGACGTCACCGTCTTGGCCATCGAAGCCGTGTTGCGGGACCGGCACGGCCTGGCGTCCGGCGAGCCGAACGATTTCTCCATGATCACCCCGAAACAGGTAACCGCCATGGTCGAATCGACCAACAAGGTCTTCACCGTCCTTCTCCCGATCGTGGCAGTCGTCTCGATCGTCGTGGGCGGTGTCGTGGTTGCCAACCTCATGTTACTGTCGGTCAACGAACGCCGGCAGGAAATTGGGCTCCGCAAGGCGATGGGCGCGCGCACCCGCGACGTGTGGTTGCAGTTCGTCCTCGAGGCCACTGCCATCACGACGGCCGGCGGAGCGTTCGCGATTGTCATCGGGATCGGTGCATTCCGGCTCATCACGCACCTGACGCAAGCGGAGATCGTCTTCCCCTGGGAGGTGACCCTCGTTGGCATGGGCGTCGCGGTGTTGGTCGGGCTCGTGGCCGGTGCGATGCCTGCCGGTCGAGCCGCGCGAATGGATCCGATCGAATCGCTGCGATGAAGTGGATTCGTAACGTCTCGCTGTCTCGCAAGGCGTTACTGCGCCACAAGACGCGTACCGGGCTCGCTCTCGTGGGGATGGCGGTTGGCGTGGCTGCCGTGCTGGTGATGGTCGCCATCGGCGAAGGCGCCGAGCGGGCGGTGCTCGAACGTATCGAGGCGATGGGCCGGAACATGCTCGTCGTCAACGCGGGGCGGATAGAACGGGGGCGTGGCCGAATCGGCGCGCGAGGCGCGACGGTACAGACGCTCAAGCTTCGGGACGCCGACGCCATCCTCGAGCAGAGCAGCCTCCTCGCGCGGGTGGCCCCATCGTATGATCGCCCGATGCAAGTCGCCTACGGCGATAGTGTCATGGGGGCCACGATCCGTGGCACCACGGCCGACTATCGCCACATCCGCAACTTCCCCACGCGGATAGGCCGGTATTTCACCGATGAAGAGAGCCGCGCCGGACTGCGCCTCGCGGTGATCGGTTCCGACGTGCGCGACAAGCTCTTTGCTCCGGGCATCAACCCGGATGGCAAGAACGTTCTGATCGGACGCGTGCCCTTCGAGGTGATCGGCGTGCTCGTCTCCAAAGGCGTCAGCGTCGATGGAAGCGCCAGCGAGGACAATCAAGTCATCATCCCCATTCACACCGCGCTCCGCCGAGTGTTCAACGTCGACTACCTCAAGATGATCTATCTGGAGGTGATCGACACCGAGATGCTGGACGCAGCCGAAGAGGAAGTGGCGGCGATCCTGCGCGACCGGCATCGATTGGCGCGGCTCGACAAGCCGGACGACTTCGCAATCCAAAGCCAAGAGGTGGTCAAGAAAGCCGAACTGGCCGCCGTTGCGTCGTTCCGATACCTGACCACCGGACTCGGCGCAGTGGCGCTGGTAGTGGGGGGTGTCGGCATTCTGTCGATCATGTTGCTCTCGGTACGGGAACGCCGCGCCGAGATCGGTCTCCGCGTAGCGGTGGGCGCGCGACGTGGCGACGTGTGGGTCCAGTTCCTCATGGAGGCACTCGCCCTGGGCGGTGCAGGTGGACTCGCGGGGCTAGTGCTCGGGGCGACCGCCTCGTGGATCGTCGCCGCGTCGACCGAGTGGCAAACCGTGGTCACGCTGCCCGCCCTGATCCTCAGCGTCGCGTCCGCGCTCGTGATTGGAGTGGCGTTCGGAGCGTACCCGGCCTATCGGGCCGCGGCGTGGGATCCCATCGAGGCGCTGCGGACCGAATAGCTGGACGGGGCCTGCCCCAGCCGTATGTTACCACCTGCCTTTCATACGCTACCAGGAGGACAGGATGAATACACATTCGCCGATCGGCAGGACACTTGCAGCCGCGTCGCTGTCGATCATCGGGCTTTCCGGCTCCGCGTGCAGCGGCGAAAGCGAGGGCGAAGGCAGTGCTGACGCTCGAGTCCAGATCGTCGAACCCGAGGCCGGTGCAACGCTGGCCGGACCCGATGTCCGAATCGTGCTCGCGGCGCACGGCGTCGACATCGTCCCTGCGGGGATGGACCAACCCAATAGCGGCCACCATCACCTCTTCCTCAACCGTGAGGTCACCCCTGACGGCGAGACGATTCCCGCCGGCGTGGAAGGCGTGGTGCATCTGGGCGGCGCCCAGACCGAGTACGTGTTCGAGGGGCTCGCCCCCGGCGAGTACACCCTGATCGCCCAGCTCGGCGATTTGGCGCACGTGCCCGTGGAGACGGTGGCGCGGGACACGGTGCGGTTTGTCGTGAATTGAGTAATGTAAAACCTTTCCACTCAACGACTTGCGCCAGCTTGGACCACCGCTGAAACCTCCGCCCACCCAATAACGTATACAGTGTATGCATTATTGGGAGGACGACCGATGAGTGCCCTGGGTGAACTGGAGACGCTGGTCCTGCTCGCCATCCTGCGGCTCGGTGGCGAGACCTATGGGGTCCCGGTGCGCGACGAGATCGAGACCCGAACCGGCCGGCGCCTGACCCGAGGCGCAATCTACACCGCACTGGCCCGTCTCGAGAAGAAGAACTACCTCGATTCCACCGTTGGCCCCCCTACCCCGATGCGGGGCGGCAAGGCCAAGCGTTTCTACAGCGTCAGCGGGCTCGGCATGGAGACCCTGCGGGGCTCCACACGGGTGATGGAGCGGATGCGGGCGGGACTCGAAGCGTTGTTCATCGACAAATGACCGAGCCGCATTCGCCTCCGCAGATCGGGCGATTCCTGCTCTCGCTCTTCGTGCCGCGCGAGCACCACGACACCGTCATCGGCGATCTGGACGAAGAGTACCGCAAGCACGGGAACACGCGCATGTGGTACTGGCGCGAGTGCGTCTCGCTGTCGCGCGCCTTCCTGGCTGGTCGGATTCGCGATGCACGAGGCAAACCGGGCAATGCACGATGGAAACGCCACGACGTATCCGGAAAGGGACGGAAATTAGAAATGGGTGTGCTGCTAAAGGACTTGCGATTCGGCTTCCGCAGCCTGGCCAAGCGGCCGGCGTCGGCATTGATCTCCGTGTTCGTCCTGAGCATCGGCATCGGACTGTCGGCCTTCATGTTCAGCATCGTCTACGGCGTGTGGCTGCGCGGATTGGACCTCCCCGAGGCCGACCGCCTGACACTCGTGCAAGAAACCAACGTCTCGCGGGACATCACGTCCCGCCGCGTGCCGGTGCACGATCTGTACGATTGGCGCGACCAGCAACGCTCGTTCGAAGGGCTGTTCGGGTGGTATCGGGGCACCGTGAACGTGAGCGGCACGGGCGGAGACCCGGAGCGGTTCTCGGGCAGCTTCGTGACGGCCAACATGTTCGACGTGCTCCGCGTGCAACCCATGTTCGGCCGGGCGTTTCAAGAAGGCGAAGACCAGCCGGGCGCACCGTACTCGGTGATCCTGGGCTACGACATGTGGCGCACCCGGTATGACAGTTCCATGACGGTGCTGGGCCAGATCATCAAGGTCAACGGCGAGCAGGCGACGGTGATCGGGGTGATGGGCAAGGGCTTCATCTTCCCCGGCACCGTTTCCCTGTGGCTGCCCATGCGCGCCACGCCGACGACGGTCGACAGGGGACAGCGGCGACTTTCCGTGATGGGGCGCCTCAACGACGGTGTCACCCTCGAACAAGCAGAACTGGAACTGGCGTCGATCGCCGAGGGCCTGGCGCTGCAGTATCCCGAGACCAACGAAGGAATCGGGATCCGCTTCATCTCCTGGGTCATGAACTCCACACCGCTGTCGTTCGGCGTCGTGTTCATCGTGATGATGGTGTCGGTGGTGTTCGTGCTCCTCGTGGCGTGCGCCAACGTGGCGAACCTGCTCCTCGCGCGAGCGACCCTGCGGGTTAAAGAGGCGGCGGTGCGCACGGCGTTGGGTGGGACGCGGCTGCGGGTGGTCTTCCCGTTCTTCGCGGAGGCGATCCTCTTGGCCGTCGGTGCCGCTGTGGTGGGCAGCGCGATCGCCTACGGCGCCATCAGCACATTCGATTCCGTCACGAGCATATTCCGGCCGCAGTGGATCGAGTTCGCCCTCGATCTCCCGGCACTCCTGTTCATCAGTGGGACCGCCGTCGTCGTCAGCGTGGCGGCCGGCGCGCTCCCGGCGTATCAGATCGCGAAGACCGATGTCAACGCGATCCTGAAGGACGAGGCACGCGGCTCGTCGAGTTTCTATCTGGGCAAGGTGAGCCGGGCGCTGGTCGTGGGAGAGGTGGCGCTGTCTTGCGCCCTGCTCGTCGGATCGGGGCTCATGGCCAAGAGCATGGTGAACGTCATCTCGGTCGAGCCGCGCTTCGATGCCGAGGGGGTGTTCACGGCCCGGGTCGGCCTCTTCCCGACCGTCTATCCCGATGCGGAAGCGCGCGACCGCTTCTTCCGGGATCTCCAATCCAGACTCCAAGCCCATCCACAAACCGCGCACGCGGCGCTGACCTCACACATGCCGGGAGGCGGTGGGTCGAACGTGGCGTTGGCGTTCGAAGGCGAAGAGTACCAGACCGATCAAGACCTGCCGGACGTGGATCGCATCATCGTCTCGCCGGGATTCTTCGAAGCGCTGGACGTGGCGCTCCTGCAAGGCAGGGACTTCACGGTGGACGACGACGCGAATCGCCCCGACGTCGCCATCGTCAACCAATCGTTCGCGACCCGGCACTTCCCTGAGGCCTCGCCGATGGGACGCCGGTTTCGGGAAGGCAACACGAGCGACGACCCCTGGATCACCATCGTCGGCCTTTCGCCCGACATCGCCATCCAGCTGGGCGGCTTCCAGGGCGACTCGGCGGAGTATTATCGGCCCCTCGCCCAGGTCGACCAATCCTTCATGACCATCCTGGCGACGCCCATGGGCGGCGATCCCATGGCGTTGACCACAGAGATCCGCGGTGTGGTGCGTGCGCTGGACGACGACCTGCCCATCTATTCGGTGGAGCGCCTGTCCACCAACATCGAACAGATCGGGCAATTCTTCAGCATCTTCGGCACGCTCTTCATCCTGTTCGGAGTGGTGACGCTGACGATCGCCGGGGTGGGGCTGTATGGTGTGCTCTCGTTCTCCGTGAGCCGCCGGATCAAGGAGATGGGCGTGCGCATCGCCCTCGGCGCCAGCGGCGGGCACGTGATCAAGATGGTGTTGCGCGAGGGCGCGTGGCAGATCGCCGTGGGGATGGCCATCGGCCTCGCCGGCGCGTGGGGCGTGTCGAACGTGCTCGGAAACTTCCTCGTCAACGTCGAGCCCAGGGACCCGGTTGTGTTCGGGGGGGTCGCGCTGCTCGTTGTGGGGATCGGGCTCTTCGGTACGTGGCTTCCCGCCCGCAAGGCGAGCACGATCAATCCGATGGTAGCGCTGCGGTCGGAATAGGGGCGGGGTCTTCTACCTTACCCATCTCCCAGGGCTGTGAGAAACGCGTCGCCGTAGCGTTCCAATTTCGCGGGACCCACCCCGGAGACCTCGAGCATTTCCTCCGGGGTGGTGGGCCGGCGATCGATCAAATTCCACAACACCTGATCGCCGAACACGATATAGGCGGGAACGCCCTGCTTGTCGGCCAAGCGCTTTCGCAACTCCCGCAGGCGCTGGAACATGGGATCGGACGGTGAGCGATCCGCATTGGCGACGGCCGCGTTCGCCTTCGTGCGCTTGCCGGATTTTCTGGCCTCCAACGCCATCTCGCGCACCAGGTCGGTGGTGGTGACGTCGGTGCACATGTCGCAGGAGTTCTCACACGGGGGGATGGCTTCGCCGAAGTATTCCAAGATGCCCTGGTGCCGGCAGCCGGATGAGTCGGCCAGCCGGAACATCCGCATGATGCCCCGTTTCTTTTCGAAGCGCAGCTCGTCGTCCTCGATCTCCTCGAGGAATCGCTCTCGCATCAACACGTCGACCCACGAATAGAACAGGGAACACTCGCTCGGCAACCCGTCCCGGCCCGCCCGGCCGATCTCTTGATACCAAGACTCGATGTCGTTGGGCATGTCGCGGTGGATCACAAACCGCACGTTGGATTTATCGATTCCCATGCCAAAGGCGATCGTGGCCACGACGACGTCCACATCATCCCGGGCAAACGCATCCTGGTTCGCGGCGCGCTGGCTCTTTTCCAGTCCGGCGTGATAGGGCACCGCGCGAATTCCTTGCTTGCACAGGTAACCCAC
>JAPULZ010000223.1 GCA_027294455.1 Gemmatimonadota bacterium | reverse complement strand
GAGTTCTTCAACCGCTCCACGCACGCCCTCTCCGAGGAGCACTCGGGTGTAAGGCCCGCCCCCGGCGTGATGAGCGCCGCGCAGCAAGTGGCCCACGCGGCTCAAACGATCGACTGGTTCATCGAAGGTGCGTTTCGGCCGGAAGGTTTTGACACGAACTTCGAGGCGCACGCCAAGGCGCTCGAGAACTGCACGTCCCTGACCGCAGCGCGGGCCTGGTTCGAGAAGGCAGTGGCCGCCGCCAAGGCCACACTGTCCACCAAGAGCGACGCGGAGCTGATGGCCCCGATCGCGGCCGGGCCGATCATGGGCGGCGCACCCCGCATGGCCATCATGGGTGGCATTACCGACCACACGGCCCACCATCGAGGCGCGCTGACTGTCTACGCGCGCGTCAACGGGATCGTGCCACCGAACCCGTACATGGGCTAGTCTCTTGGCGGCCCATGGCCCTGACTCCAGGCACCCGCCTCGGCCCGTATGCGATCACCGCCCAGATCGGCGTGGGCGGGATGGGGGAGGTGTATCGGGCGACGGACACGAAGCTGAAATGCGAGGTGGCGATCAAGGTCCTGCCGAGGCCCTATTCATGCACCAACGCCTCAGTACTGACTAACAGTCAAACGAATACCGCCGGGATGTGGACCGCTGCCAAGATTGGCGTGATACGCCGTGACCAGTAGTCGGGTCCCGGCAGGCAGCCGAATCGGATTCTCGAAGACGTAGGGCGTCGGCCAGTCCAGGGGTAAATCCCTGGCGAACAGCAGGACGTCGGTGGCGCCATTCGGCCTTCTGGCAGACACCTCGAGGGACAAGACACCTGGGGTCAGCTCGGGCCTGAGGGAGAGGATGTGAGTCTCGGCAGACATCCGCGCCTCAATCCGGAAGCGCTCGGAAATCGCACCGGCCGGAACATCTCCCGTCGCGTCGAGCACCAGATCTTTGGTCGCGTACACGGCTGGTTGATCGGACAGGAATAATCCCAGCGTGCCCCATTCCTCGAGCAGCCCGCGCTTACCAGCCGGCTCGGGGGCCTCGCGATAGTGGATCTCCGCCTCGATGCGCGATCCCGCTGGTAGCCGGTGCGCCACGTCCTCCGGGAGCTTGACGAACCCATGCCACGGGGTCCAGCTGCCCAGCCACTGCCCGGTCTCCTCGATCGTGAATACCGCAGCCCTGACGACGCTGCGGTCGGTGGGCCGGTACTCCAGTCCATTCACCCACGCTTCCTCGGTGAGCTCAGGGTCGACCACGAAACGACGAATGGAAAGCGGCGGTGATGGCTCAGCCGCCCTGGCAGCCAGGTCCACATCTGGAGCTGTGTCCTGCGCTGCATTCGGTGCCGCAACGAGCCGAATCGACAGCGTCGGCTCGCCAAGCTGCCAGCGATCGAACTCAGGGCGGGCTCTCACCGGCTCAGGCGATGCGCCCTGGGAACTGGACACGTTCCAGAACACCGTGCCAGCATTCCGGGGTCCCAGTCCCTCGACCCAGGACACGAGAAACTGACGCTCCCGCAAGGTCAAGCCGTTGTCGTTTGCGAACGCGCTGTGGCCTGACGTGGCTCCCCATGGAGGCATCCGGCGAGTCAGGACGGCCCCCAGGATCTCCTGTCGCCTGAGCCAGGTTTCTTCGTAGGTTTCCAGCGGAAAGGCAGGACCGGCCTCAGCGTGGCAAGACACGCAATGCCTGTCGAGGATCCCGACGATCTCACGGTCGAACTGGACCGTGTTCGTCGTGGTCCCGTGCGACAGGAGCCGATTCGGCGAGAACACCGGCCCGAACAGGAACACCAAGACAGCGGCGCACAAGGCACTCTGACCGATCTTCAGAGAGCGACTCATGACCTGACCATCGCCGCAACCAGCCAATGATCAGCCTTTGACCAGCACCTCACTGGGAGGCCACCACGTTGAAGGTGAACTGGAAGGTGTGCAGCTGGTCGTCGCGCCGGAACTGCGTGAAGGCACGAAAGCGGCCGGGCCTCGGCATGAGTCCGTCGAAGGTGACGTCCGGCCCGCCGCGAAGCGTTTCCGGGTCGACACCGATGGGCAGCATGAACAGTCGCGGCCCGCCATCGTCGTCCAGGACGTCCGTCAAGTCGATGGGGTGGGAGTGCACGAAATCCCGCATGTCCTCGCTCAACACCAGCGTGTGCCCGAAGGCTGCGAGGTACGGCTGCAGGTCGGTGACCGGGCGGCCCGTCAACCTGTCGGTGAGATGGAAGTTCAGGTGACCGTAGAGGCCGGCCACGAACGGCGCCGGATCGTAGGACAGCGTCGCGGTCAGGTTCCCGATGGACTGTGTTGATACCTCATCGGCCGTCAGGCGCGCACTGTCTGCCCCCAGGTCGCCCTCGTACCCGGCCGTGACGAGCGTCCGGGCGATGAACTGCAACGACCCGCCATTCGGCACGAAGTCGGACAGCACCGTGTAGTAGCCCGCCCTGGGCAGCGTCACCTCGATGGACCAGGCCCCGTCGGCCTCCTGCTCGGGGTGGACGTGCTCGAAGTGCGCCATGTCCTGGCTCACCACGAACAGGTGGTACTGCTTGTCATGTACCGTCAAAAAGTTGCGGATCGGCTCGCCCGTCTCTGGATGAAAAATCCGAAAGCGCAGCGTGGCCGGTTCCCCCACACTGACCACCGCGGGCACAGTTTCGAACTCCAGACGGTAGTCGCGGACGGCGTAGGGGTTGGCCCGCATCAGTGCCATCCCGTCGCGCGGACACATACCGGGGGCTTCCGACGTGTAATCCGAGTGAATCGGACAGACGTACGCGACCTCTTCGCCAGGCGCCAGCACGGGAGGTGGAACGTCCTGGCCGTCGTGCTGCGCGAGCCCGGCTGGCTCCCAGAGTGCAGTGGCCAGTGCGACGATCGTGGCGGTCTGTCGAGCAGTCATCAGATCACCGATGGGGGCTCGTCGCGTTGCCCTCGTAGGTTCCCGACCCTGGCCCCGGCAGTTCCTCGCGCCTCGGACCCGTGTAACGACCGACGTGAAGTCCTGTGTCGCTGTCGGCCCAGTAGATGAGTCCGTCCTTGAAGACCGGATAGGTCCTGGTCACGCCGTGCGGCAGGGTGATGGCATGGCCAACTTCCCGCGGCGTGTAGGGGTTGGAGATGTCGATGACGCGGAGCCCGTGACCGTACCAGCTCGTGAACACGAGGTTGGCAAACACGGTGGGATTGTGGTTTTGCTGGGGCACCCGGCGTCGCGGTTCTCCGCTGGGTTCGGTGTTTGCCTGATCGAGACACTCCTGCATCTGGTTGTCGGGAATGGCGAACGCTCCCACGATGACCGGCGTCGCTTCCGATTCCACCGAGACCATCCGCGCGTGCATCAGCGGGCACCCGCCGTTCTCATCGCTGAGCCAGACATGAGCCGGCCGCTCTGCCGCGTTGTTGCGGATTTGCGCCGGACGGCCCGGCACGAACACCGCACTGTGAATCCCGGTGGGCAACGAGCTGAACGGGGGATGCACATCGACACGCGACCGAGTCATCAGGACCAGGTATCGGGACGCCTTGGCCGCATCCGCGGCATCGGACGCAAGAAGCGCCTGAAGTCCGGGATCGTCGCTCACGACCATGTGCAGACAGTCGTTCGCGAGATCGGCGAGCTTCGAGGCATCGACCACACCATTGACCAACACGATCGTGGAGCGCTGGTGACAGCCGGCCGTCCCGGCGACTAGGTCAGCATCGCGTGCGTGCGCCACCCCCTCGGAGTTCAACACGTAGAAGCCGGCGTTGCCCCCAGCGACGTACACTCGTTCGCCGTCATCGGATACCGTCAGTGAGTGCAGCATGTTGTTCTGACGATTCTGGTTGTTTCCCGCCGCACCGGAACGATCCTCGACCTGGCTGAAATCGGCGAATCGCCCGTCCGCGAACAGGCCCGTCGGGTCTGGCCGTTCGTTGATCGGCGGGCCACCCACCTCCTGGAGGCTGAAGCCCGCCAGGATGCGCGGCGTAGCCAGCATGTCCCCCGTGTCCTCGTCGGTCACCGCCATCGCGATGGCATCTGGTATCCGCAGCGCTGGATCCGCCGGGTCCGGCAGGCCGCCTCCGGCGAACATGGCCATGTACACGACCACACGATTGGGATTGGCCGGGTCCAGCCAGAGGAAGAACTCGTGGGATGGCCCGTTGAAGTCGTAGGTCTCGCTCTGCCCGGTGGGCAAACAGGTATCGATGTCGATCTGATACGTCTCGAGCCGCCCGATCGTCCGCGTGCCAGCGTTCCGCACGAGGATCATCCGATCCTGGCCGCCCGACGTCGTGTACAGGAGCGCCCGCAGCTCGCGATCGTCGAACCCTTCGTTCCCGACGACCATGGCAGGAATCTCGCCGACCATCACCGGCGGCGAGGCAACCGGGTCTGGCTGGATGCGAAGGATGTTGACGCCTCGCACGACGCCAGCCCCGTTACGATGCCCGACGTAGAGGCAGTTCCCCGCGATGCCCATGCCGCGCGCATCGCCGCCTCCATCGAGATCCCCACCGCGCCAGCCTCCTGTTGCCGGATCCTTCTCCGACGGCACCGTCAGCACCCAGTGCAGGTGCTCGAAGTTACGGAAGAGATGCAGCTCGTTTTCGAGGCGTGAAAACCCGGTCCGCGCGTCTGCCTCAGAGGAGAACGGGTCCAGCTCCCCCGTGGCACCGACCCGTACCGACGGCATCTGCCCGATCGGCGTGTCGAATGTACTCGGCTGACACCCCGCCGGGTCGTTGGAGTGATCGATGCACTGAGCGGCGACGGGACGCGCCAGGAATACACCCGTGCCCAGCACCAAACCAAGCGCCACGGCCATCAGACGGGTTTCACATGAACGGACGCTGTGGATGAAAGTATCCATTTTGTTTGTCCTCAGAGGTGATGGATTGGATCCTGGCACCCATGCAGGTGAGTCTTCACTATAACGGCCGTTCGTGATTCTGCCCACACCGGTGTGCTCCGCAGGATCGCCTCCGCCTGCTTTGTCCTCCTGTTCCCGCGGTTGGAAGGCGCCCCTCAAGATCTGCGAGAGCGGACTCTGCATTCTTGACGAGGTACTTGACGTACTTGACCCCCTTGGTGTCCCAAAACTCCGGTGACCTGTCGGCGGGCGCCGCTTGGCACGGAAACCCCCTATAATTTCAGCCGGTTCCGCGTTTCCCGTTCAGAGGTTCCTGCTATTGGCGTGTCAACACAAGCTGTTGCGGGCCGCCACCTCTTCCGCCACGCCCGCCGCCTCTTCCGCCGCGGCCACCACGTCCCTCGACGGAGATGTTCAGTGTCAGCGTATCGCCATCGACTTCTCCGGCGTAACTCACCGTGAAGCCCGCACCGCGGCCGCCGCGCCCGGCGACCATCCGCTGGAACGAAACGTTGTTGCCTGCGATCATGACTTCCGACAGCTCTCCCTCTGGTTGGTCACCCTGCTTGAACGTCCCGGTCCCGTCCGCATTTAGGACCACGGTCACCATTTGAGGGCCGCCGCGGCCGCGCCCCTGGGCTTCACCGGTCCATGTCCCGGCACCGTGTGCGTAGGCAATCGCCGACATGGCCACCAGCGCGGCGAATACAAACAGAAACTTCACTCGCATTATTTATCCTCCTGCACCATTGGCTGATGCGACCTTCAAGCTGGGCGCAACTTCATTCTTGCCCTCTCTTGTCTCCACTATGAGTGTGAGGACAGGTGCGTGGCGCGGGCGTGGCCGATGTGTGATAAATCGGTGAAAGCGTACACGGCGTTGGATCACCTGTTACCCGCGGGGAGCGCGACAGGCTGAACCCGTATAATCAGGCCCAACTCCGATGGCCCTGACTCCCGGCACCCGCCTCGGCCCGCATGAGATCACGCTCAGACGATGCCTCGGGTCATTCAGGAAGCACGTCGGCAGATCACGCGAGGATTCTAACCGGGGTCCGTCGGTGCGAAAAAGGGCCTGCATCCGAACCTAATAAGGGGGGTTTCCAGTGAACAAGGGGTTTCCAATGTCCGGAAGTCACAACAAACTTCGAACGATGTGTTTAGCTGTTCTCATCGCAGGGCACCTCAGCGAAGTCCGAAGCCAATCGACGAGCGAAATGGTGTCGATTCCGGCCGGGGCTTTTATGATGGGCACGGACACCGGTTCCCCAGATGAGCGACCGGCCCATATCGTCGAGCTATCCTCTTTTCTGATAGACCGTACTCCGGTGACGAAGGCACAGTTCGCTTTATTCCTCGAGGCCGACGGCCCCGTGAGTTCTCGGGGAGAAACCTACTACGAGGACGACGATTCAGATGCCCGCATCCATCAGAGGGGAGGCTCGTGGGTTGTGGATTCGGGCCTAGAAAACCACCCCGTCTTGGAGGTGACCTGGGTCGGCGCGAGAGACTATTGTGCCTGGGCCAACAAGCGCCTTCCCACGGAGGCGGAGTGGGAGAAGGCTGCCCGCGGCACAGACGGCCTCAGGTATCCATGGGGAAATCAGACCCCGGATCGGACCCGGGCGCAGTTCAACCGAGGCCCGAACGAGACGTCACCGGTCGGGAGTTTTCCTGACGGTGCCAGCCCTTACGGGGTCTTGGACCTGGCCGGTAACGCTTGGGAGTGGGTGAGCAGCGCCTACGAGCCCTACCCCTATGACGCCTCTGACGGTCGCGAGAGCCTGGAGTTGGGACCTGTTCGGGGAACGAGGGGAGGCGGCCAGGATTCGTCAGCGCAGGAAATCAGGTCGACCGAACGGGGCCGGAATCTTTCACGCGAGTTCGTTTCCGGCCACCATAACATCGGCTTCCGTTGCGCCATGTAGCACCGCGCCGACGACCCTGAATTTGACCGGTTCGTGGAAGCCGCCGTCCGTGATGGCCGCTGCGGCCTCACTCAGGGCCAATCCCGTTCGCGCTGCCGCCCCGGCCGTATAATCCACGCAAGTCGGCCCTCACCCCCGGCACCAGCCTCGGCCCGTATGAGATCACCGCCCAGATCGGCATGGGCGGGATGGGCGAGGTCTACCGCGCCACTGATACGACACTCACGCAGCGAGCGTTTAATTCCCCGTGGGGACGCACTTAAGGAGGAGATGAGATGGCAGTAGCAGTCGAGATGAGCTTCAAGGGCGCAACGCTTGCCCAGTACGAGCAGGTCATCAAGAAGATGGGCTTCAGCCATGGAGGCAAGGGGCCACCGGGCGCGCTGTTCCACTGGGTGGCTACGACCAGCGACGGGTTCCGTGTCGTCGATGTCTGGGAGACCAAGGAGCGGTACGAGCGGTTCGCCCAAGAGCAGATCGGCCCGTACTCGGCGGAAGCAAGATTCCCTGGGCCGCCAGAGGTCACCTACACCGAACTCCACAACTACCTCACGGCCGGGTAAGGCGAGCCGCGCGCGAGCGAGTGGGCGGGCGAAGCGGCGATCTGGTTCCAACTCGGGATGCTTAAGAACGCCAATTCGCCCAGCCGTTTCTCCTATAATCAGGCCCACCTCCGATGGCGCTGACTGCCGGCACCCGACTCGGCCCGTATGAGATTGCTGCCCAGATCGGCGCGGGCGGGATGGGCGAGGTCTACCGCGCGACGGACACCAACCTGAAGAGGGACGTCGCCATCAAGGTGTTGCCGGCGTCAGTAGCTGGCGATGCTGAACGCCTTGCGCGCTTCCAACGTGAAGCCGAAGTCCTCGCCTCGCTGAACCACCCGAACATCGCCGCCATCTACGGCCTGGAAGAGGCCGACAGCACCAAGGCCCTCGTCATGGAGCTGGTCGAGGGGCCCTCCACGACACTAAGAAGGACTCTTGATGCATAGACTCATCTACTCGTTCCTAGCCATCGTCGCCCTGGCGCCCGGCCTGTGGGCTCAGACATCGAACGGCAATTTCGACGTCGTGAGCTTTGCTGCACCGCCTCTGAATGAAGCCAATTGGGGCGACACAGTTTCGGTTGCTGCCGACGGGGAGGGGTCGATTCTGGTGCTGCGCC
>JAPULZ010000222.1 GCA_027294455.1 Gemmatimonadota bacterium | reverse complement strand
AGGAGATGAAAGCGTGGCCAGCGTCTCTCCGGCCTCTGCGACCACGAACGCGGCCGGTGAGGCCCAGGCCACCGTGACCGGCGGATCGGCGGGGAACACGGTGGTAACAGCTAACGCTGAAGGTGTGAGCGCTTCCGCGGTTGTTACGGTGACGGTGACCGAGCCCGTGGCCAGGCGGATAGAGATCGTCGGCATTTCCGGGGATATCACTAACTGGCACGTCACGATCGACGGTGTCGCACAGGATCCCCCCCGAAACCCACACGAAATCACCGTTGGTCCGGGAGACGAGTTAACCTGGAGAGTCGAGGGGGGATTCCATGGCGTGGGCTTTTTTGGCCAAGCGAACGCAGAGGCGATCCTTGAGTTTGATCCAGCGGTAGGTCAGCCTCGCGGTGCGAGTCCTGGTGGTCTCGATGCCGGGTGGTTTGGTACGGAAGGCATTTCCAGCGGGATTCTGGCGCGAGCAACTGTGAGAGCCGATGTGGCATCGACAGAGCTCGATTTCACATGTGTCGTTCATGGATCGTCTGACATCGCGGTCAATAATATGAGAGGCAAGCTGGTGATACCGTGATTGGGGAGCATGAGGACGGTATCTAGGAGCATGAAGTCGGATATCATCGGGTGTAGACCACGGGTGTGTCTGCGCCGGTAGCGCCGTGCAGTGGGGGAGCCTCGACGACCAGAATCGCGAGACGGGCGAGCAGGTTTCGAGCTGATCGTCAGTTGGCATAGACTGCCGTCGATCGCGGACGCCATGCCCCTATGATGCCTATCCTGAGGACGCGCCGTTGGTCCGTTCGCGGAGAAGATCGGGATCCAGGCGCCGTAGTTCAGAACGCTACCTCGGGTACTTGCCCCGGCCGCAAGTTCTTCCGCAGCTTCACCTCCCCTGCGCTTGGTTGGGTGGTCGGTGGTTGGACCGTGACTCTTGAAAAAGGGGACGCGACGGAACCTAGTCGTCAAACTCAATCTCCCTGGAGGAACACATGAAAATCGAAGATTGGGCAAACTTAGTTTCGTTCGAGGCCGACGTCCGGCGGCAAGCGCCGGGTGCCTCGACCCTCGATCTACCGACCGTGAGGTGGGTTTAAGCAAAGAGGCGGACCCCTTCCTCGAACGCATCGCCGATCAACTTCCCGTACCGCTCGGCCTGCCCCGTCCCGTTGTAACCGGAAGCAAATCCGGTCCAATCCTTGGCCCGAAGCCGTCCCAATAGCTTGCCGCTCTTCCCGTCGTGTTGACCGAAGTCGAAGAACCCCAGCACGTGCGACCGCTCGTCCTTCTGAAACGCGGTGTACATGTCCTTGGGTGTGCGATAACCAATCCGTCGATGATTCGATATCATGATCTGCGGCCCGCCGATGCTGATGCACTTGAGCGCAGTCGGCGCACCGGCAAGCCGGATCGCCAGCTCGAGCACATCATACTCCAAATCCTTTTGACCATGAAATTTGCGGAACCCTCCGGAGCGCCCCTTGCGATACTTGTGCTGCATCCAGGGACTCCCCGACACGCCGTTGTGTCCGCCGTGACGGAAGTGGCGATTGTAGAGGCGCTCCTTCTTCTTGCCCCACGCCTTGAAGAGATGGTGGTTCTCGAACCGGATCACGGCACGGCCAGGCGTATGCCGCCGGCCGCCGCTTTCGATCTGCCAGACAGCCAGCACGGCCGCCCGGTCGATCTTGGCCCGCTTGGCCAACACGCCCATCAACCCGCCGAGTCGAGCGTACGTTCCAGCCAGCGATCGCCGCAGCTTGGGCCATGACCCGTGAATCCGGAGCAGGATCTCCGGCGCCAGCGGGACCTTGGCGAGGAGCTCCGAGTCCTTGAAATAGGAGCCGAGGTTCGACCGGGCGGTCCACCCGTAGTCTTTCCCGGCCAATCCGACGACCCGCACGTATTTGCCCTCCACCGAGCGAATCTTGACGCGGGTAAAGAGGGGAATACGGCCGCGTTCCACCCATTTGAAGCCGGGCGACCCCGAGCGGATCCGCGCATCGGCGTCGACGACGGTGAACACCGGATCCTTGTCGGCCTCGGCCGTCATCACTCGCAACGCCTCCTCCGCATCCAGGGCGCGAAGCGTCTTCTGGCCGACGATGCCGTCGGTCACGATCCCCTGGGCCGCCTGGAAGGCGTGCACCGCCGAGGCCATCTCCGCGTCGAACGCCGGCACCACGAAACCCTGAGCCAGGAGCGCCTCCTGAAGCAGGTGAATCGCCGCACCCTTGTCGCCCCGCTCCAGGGTGCGCTCCCCGTTGCGCACCGCACGCAAGGTTTCGCTTCCCTTGAATCGGGGAGATCTGAGTTTGGTTTGTGGAGGCATCTACGCGGGTTATTGCGCCAGCGCCGTCACCCGAGCCGCCTGGTCGCGCCCCAGAACATCTTCGGCGGCGAGCGCCGTGTAGGCTGCCACCTGGTTGCCGGCCAACATCGCGAACTCGACCCCGCTGATCTGATCCCGGGTGCAGATGAAGACACCTTCCTGTCCAGTGGTGAACCGCGGCGCGTTGAACCACTGCACGTCCATGGAGGTCGGAAACCGCACCACCACGCGCTGCGCGTCGGCGACGCCTTTGATGCCCGTCTCGACTTCGATGACGGCTTCCTGCCAGCCGGGATCGTGCTCGGTCACGGGACCCGTCGGTTGAAACTGTGAGAGCGTCGATGCTCCGACGGAGACCACGCGGCCGACCATCCCCATGTCGGCGGCGGCGATGCGGGCCCGCAGCTGTGCGTCCTGTCGTTGCTGGCGAATGGTTTGGGCGTCCTGTCCTTGAGCACCGCCCGCCGCTTGCACGACGAGCTCGTGACCCACCTCGCGCACGGCGACCCCCTCCCCAAACATCCAGGCCTGGGTATAGAACGTCGCCTGCACGCCGCTGCGCAACGGCGACGGGTCGAGCACCTGGACGGTGACGGTGTCGCCGGCCATGATGGTCACCTTCGAGGGCTGATCGATCACCTCGTCAACACGGACAATAATCGTGTTCTCGGACACCGGCACGCCATAGAATGACGCCGTGCCTTGATGCAGGACCGTCCCCACAAAAATGATATCCGATGCCGCCAGCATCTCCGCTCGCTCTTGAGCCGCTGTGGCACCCGACGCGAGAAGCGCCATCACCGCGCCGGCGGCCGCACGGGCCGCTTCGAATCGTCTGTTCATCAGTATCGCTCCTTATCGAACGCCCAACCACGGGCTGTGCTTACCTTACGGGAACTCGGAAGTAGAACGGGTCTATCGAGACGGCGACCGCCTGGCCGTTACGATCCCGCAGGGTCCCAGTGGCGAAATCCGCCGACCTCTGATACACGACCCCAGAGGGGAAGTTCGTGGAGTCCGGCGTGTTCCCTGCTGAAAATACACCCTGGAAGTGACCGTTGGCCGCCAGGACAAACGCGTAGTCCCCGATGTACGGCAGGAACTGCACCTGCGGCGTGTTGGCCGGCACCGTCGCCAGGACCCCGTCCTCCAGAACGGTCGTGAACCCATCTTGCGACTGTAAGAGATGTGTCTCCCAGCGACTCGCCGCACCACTGCCTGTGACCTGCTGGAACAGGAATCCCACCGTGCCATTGCCGGCCACGGCCACCGCGGCGTTCGTGGCGTTGGGCGCCGTGACCAGATCGCCCGACCAGTTGACCCCGCGGTTGGTGGATCGTCTCAGGTGCACCGTGTAGGTGGCCCCGTTGTTGATCCGATCGGCCCAGGCGACGTAGACGACATCGCTATTGTTGGGATCGACCGCGATGGACAATGTCGAGCCGATCCGCTCCTGGCCGAGGGTGGGCGAATTGGAGAACGGGATGGACACATTTTGCACGACGCGGCGACCGGCCAGTCCGTCGGTGCCCATGAGATCCTTGAACGCATTGGGACCCGCCACACCGTTGTCATCACGCACCACCACGACGTCGCTGGTGGCGATGCCTCCGACGAAACTCCGCCAGCCGAAGTACGCGACATATATCGTACTGTCCCGGGCGATTGTGGGCCGGATGGACGGGCCGTCCTGGCCGCTGGTGTTGCGGGGTTCGATACGGACGGAGTTCCACGTGGTGCCGCCATCCAGCGAGACGTCCACGGTGGCAGACTGGGGCGTCACGGCAAAATCATTGTTCCCGATGTAGATGCGATCTGCACCGCTTGTGCCGGTGGCCTGCAAGAACGGCTGGTCCACGTTGTTCCGCGCCGAGGTGATCGCCATCGTGTTGGGCAACAGGAAGTTGGGCGTCTCCAACGTGTTG
>JAPULZ010000221.1 GCA_027294455.1 Gemmatimonadota bacterium | reverse complement strand
GCCCACGACTGGCTCGTCGGTCTGCGCGGTGGAGAGCTCGTGCTGGACCGGCTGGCACGACTCTACGGTCCGACCGATGTCTACACGCTCGTTCGTGACGGCCGGCCGATCACGGACGCGATCGCGTCCTGTCGCGTGCTGACGTCACCGCTCCAGCGTTTTCCCGGCGCGGCGGGTCGATGGCGTCGGCAGTATCTGCCGCTCATGCCGTGGGCGGTGGGGCGGCTGCGTGTCGCGGCGTGCGATCTGCTGATCTCGACGAGCTCGGCGGTGATGAAGTCGATCAGACCGCCGCCGGGCACGCCGCACCTGTGTTACTGTCATTCGCCGGCCCGATACATCTGGTCGCAACGAGACGCCTATGCGTCCGGGTCCGGCGGAGGTCTGCGGTCGATGGGTCTGAGGGCGGTTGCGCGAGCATTTCAGCGTTGGGACCGGGCGTCGGCAGACCGCGTCACGAGGTTCCTGGCAAACAGCAGCCATACCGCCGGTGCCATACGCCGGTGCTACGGGCGCGAGGCACATGTCGTTTATCCGCCGGTCCGCACCGAGTTCTTCGCGCGCGATGAGCGTGTTGGACGCGAGCGATGGCTGCTCGTGGTGGCGGCGCTGGAGCCCTACAAGCGAACCGATCTGGTCATTGAGGCAGCCAATCGGACGGGGACCCACGTCAAGATCGCCGGCGACGGCACTCAGTTGCGGGCGCTTCGGGCGGCGGCGGGGCCAACGGTCGAGATGCTGGGGCGCGTCGATGACCCAACGCTGCGGGATCTGTACCGCAGGGCGAGGGCGCTCCTGTTTGTCCAGGTCGAGGATTTCGGGCTCACCGCGGTGGAGGCGCAGGCAACGGGTTGCCCGGTGGTCGCGCTGGCGGCCGGCGGCGCACTGGAGACGGTGACGCCATCCACCGGCGTTCTCTTCAGCGAACAAGACGTGGAGTCGCTGATCGAGGCGGTTGCGGCCTTGGATCGGATGTCGATCGACCCGGCCGCATGCCGACGGAACGCTGAGCGGTTCAGCCCGGAAACGTTCGATCGCAACATACGACATCACGTCGAGGTGTTGCTCGGGGAGAGCGATTCCTGATTGACGATTCGGCTGCTGACAGCGGACTGCGCTTATCCTGACTGCCCGTTGAGAACGCCGCCGTGACGTACCATGCCGACATACAAGCCGCAGTCCGACTCCAGATCGACATGACGGATCAGCTCGCAGTCGAGAAAGGCGACGGCCCGCTGGACGATCGGGCTGCCGCTGGGCGCGATTGTGGTCAGGATGCTGAAAAAGGGATCGTCACCCTGCGCTGGAGCGGTGGAAAACTTTTTTTCCAGTAATTTGTCGTCGGCGCTGACTTGGCAGAGTGCAAAAACGCGGCTGTCCCGGATCAATGCGGCCACCGGTGAGCCCCTGGCAATCGCGATCATCACCATGGGCGGGTTGGTTGCGCACTGTTGGACCCAGTCGACGAGAACGCCCGTGCGCCTCCCGTCATACGCGGCGGTCAGAAGGAATCGGCCGTGGGGGATCCGGTGGATTGCATGGGCGATGCTTGATTCCATGGCGTGATCCAGGCCGCTGCGTGGTCGCCGCGGTCCCCAGGCGTCGATGGAATGCGTCCCCGGGCCCGGGAGACCGCTGTTTTCTTCGGCGCCGTAGTGCCGGGCCATTACCGCCAGTGGAGACCTCGATCTTTTTTGAGGCAGGCGGGTGGGTCTCAAACGCCGAGGCGGACGGGGTTTAGCCGGGGTGGAGGGGGGTCGACATTCCCTTGTTGGGGTGATTCGTGTCGAAAAATGGTAAATAGTGTTGCAAAGTGGGTGGCAGTGGGTTAAGTTCCGTCACCTTCCCACCGAGGCAGGGATGCGTGCTTTTCACCGGCAAATACCCGCTCACCGTCGACGCGAAACATCGTTTCGCCATCCCAGCCAAGATTCGGGCGATGCTCGACCCGCACCGGGTCGGGACCGCCTTCTACATCACCCTGGGGGTCAACAATGCGTTGTGGCTGTGGCCACCGCGGACCTTCGAGCGTATGGCAGGCCACATCGAGGCGACGCTGGCCCCCGACCCGGCGTTGATGGATTTCGACCAGATCACCTTTCCCGAGGCGGAACGGCTCGAGCTGGACACCGCCGGACGCGTTCGTGTACCGGAGGAGATGCTCGCCGCCGCGGGTCTGGGCACCAGGGTGGTGGTTATCGGGATGCGGAACCATCTGGAGGTCTGGGACCCGGACAGGTGGCAGAAGCACATAGAGAAAAAGACCGCGAGGCGTGTAGAGATCGCCCAAGCCGCTCGACCCTTGCTGGGTCGATACACGCCCCCGCCCGGCGAAGCGGATGGGTAGAGCGCGGGCGAAATCTCGGCCGGGGACGACCATCGTTCGCGCTCCCAAGAGCATTGACCTGTTTGACCAGACCGCCAGCTGGCGCACAAGTGGGGTGGCCGGGTCAGGGAGGACCCGTGTTTGCCGCGAGGCTCGATCGGCACGGAGCCGCCGATCGGTTTCGCCGGGCTTACGGCACCGGGCTGCGAGGCCCACGGGCCGGGGCCGCCCATACCGCACGGCCTTTGTAGAACCAAAAGCCGTCTGTTCCCCTTCCCCCTCTTTTTGCCCGTGGCGCGTCCCACCCGCGCCACGGGCCTTTTCTTGCGCGTGGGAGTTGTTTCGATCGCTTCGTAGCGGCGTCGCGGCATCCTTGCCGCTCTTGTTCGGCAGCCCTTTGGGC
>JAPULZ010000220.1 GCA_027294455.1 Gemmatimonadota bacterium | reverse complement strand
GGCATCCCGGTGGCAGGCGCGACGATTTGGCTATTGTCGCCACGGTATTCCTCCATGGCGTTGTCGAGGTGAGCCGGCGGATTGGTCCAAGTCGGATAGATGATGGCCTCGACGTCAGCTGCATCCATGGCCGCCACGAGGGCGTTCTTGTAGGCCTGCCGGTTGGGATGATCTTCATATGCAGGACATGGCGGATCTCGGTCCTTCGGAGCGACCTCGGTCGATCCCCTGGTATAGCGCTGCAACCGGCTCTCGATGTACGGCGAATACTGTCCCGCGTCCAGCACCGCGATCACGTCTTGGATCGGGGCGCCGTCCCGGGTGGCCAGGTACTGGTACATGTCCCAACGAAAGCGCGAGCAGCCCGTCCGCGACCGCCGGTGCTCTTCAAACGTCGCGAACTCGAACGGATCGACGATTACCGCGCCCAGGCGCTCGAGGTCTCGCACGGCTTGCTCGAAGACCGAGATCACCGCAGTGTCGGCGTCGTCCGTGTTCACGAGCTGGCGGAGCACACCGATGCGGGCGCCCTGGAGCCCGTTGGCGTCGAGGAAGCTTGTGTAGTCCGCTTCCTTTCTATTGCGCCCCGCCTCGGTGTAAGGATCGGCCGGGTCGTAGCCGGCGACGACATTGAAGATGCGCGCGGCGTCCTCCACCGTGCGCGCCATGGGGCCGGCGATGTCGCGGTCGAACGCCAATGGAATCACACCGTCCCGGCTGGTGAGACCGATCGTCGATCGGATGCCGAACAGCGCGAGGTGGGACGCCGGGCCGCGAATGGAGTTGCCGGTGTCGGTCCCCATGCCGGCAACGCCGAAGCTCGCCGCCGTGCCCGACGCGGTGCCGCCGCTGGAACCTGCGGGGACGCGGTCGAGGGCATACGCGTTGGCGGTGGTATCGTACGACGAGCTGATGGTTTGTCTGGGACTGAACGCCCACTCCGCCATGTTGGTCTTCGCGACGACGATGGCGTCGGCCTCGCGCAGCTTGCGCACCATGAACGCGTCGTCAGGCGGCAAGTGATCTATCAACGCGATGGAGCCACCCGTTGTGGGCAGATCGTGCGTGTCGTAATTGTCTTTGATCAGCATCGGCGCGCAGAACAACGGTCCCAGGGGCGCGCCGGCATCGAGCGCGGCATCGATCTCGTCGGCCCGGGCGAGCGCGTTGGGATTGACCACGGTGATGGCGTTGAGGCCGGTCGACTTGTCGTACGCTTCGATACGATCGAGGTACGATTGTACGACCATGCGGCACGTTGTCCGACCAGAGGTAAGGGCTTCCTGAATCTCCCCGATCGTCGTCTCCACGACCTCCATGGGTTCGGGTTGCGGCCCGCATGCCAGCGGCGCCAGTCCCAGCAACGTGCAAGTTCGCCATAGGCGCATATGAGCTCCCCTCCCGGAGCGGCATGGGCGAAGCCTGCCTCGCCCGTCCGAACTACACAGCGGCGCCTAAACTAACGGTCGTGCGTGAGGCTGGCGAGTGCGAGGCTCGAGCCGGGCGAGCCGGTGGAGGTTCTTACGGTCAACACTGCGAACAAGCCGACACCAAGCACCACCACTGCCGCATTCGTGAAGGCGCTGACGGATACACTCGGCAATTGAGGCACGGCGGCCGCAAAGGCCAGGGCCGTGTTGCCCAGGATGAGAATGAAGGCGTCCCTCCGTCGGGCCGATTTTGCCGTAGGCGAGCTTGAACACACCGAACACCGTCGACTCCGGATACACGTTGATCGACAACATGAGATAGACCAAGACCAACACGAGGGCGAACTCCGGTTGCACGTACGGGGCGGCCCGGTCGCCCCTCCCTGGCGTCCCGGGCGTTCGACCGACATAATGTACGGGTTGGTGACCCGACGCCGATTCCCATCGAGCGGGTCGAGGGCCCTTACGCACACGGAGGCAACCATGGCCACGAAGCAGAGTGTTTCTCGCCGAGGATTCCTGGGTGGAGCGGCCGCATCGCTGGGGTATCTAGGCATCAACCCCACGCCGCTGCGAGCGGAACGTTCGAGGGCGTGGCGCGGAAGCGCGTTTCTCGAGCAGGAATCCGACGAGTACGACGCCATGGCCAAGCTCAATTTCAACGAGAATCCCTACGGCCCGTCCGAGCCCGTGCTCGAAGCCATGACGATGGCATTCAAGTACTCCATGCGGTACGGCTATCCCGATGGGGGCGTGCTCTCGGCCATCGCCGAGCACCATGGCGTGCCACAAGAAAACGTGATGCTCGGGGCCGGCTCAGGCGAGATTCTGGAAGTCGTGGGGCTTACCTATCTGGAACACGGCAAGAAGGTCGTGGGTGTCGAGCCCTCGTACGGGGCGGTGTACAGGCACGCCAGCGGCATCGACGCTGAGGCCATCACGCTGCCGCTCATGGACGACTACCGGCAGAGCATCCCGGCGCTCATCGATGCCACGAAGAAACATTATCGCGACGTGGGCTTCGTCTACCTCTGCAATCCCAACAATCCCACGGGCCGCACCGTCTCCGCCGCGGAAGTCCAGCAGCTCCTGGACGGCATTCCCGAGGACGTGCCAGTGCTCATCGACGAGGCCTATCACCACTTCGTGGAAGATCCCGAATACGCGACCTCGATCCCGCATGTGCTCGAGGGACGTCCGGTGATCGTCACGCGCACGTTCTCCAAGCTCTTCGGCATGGCGGCCATGCGCCTCGGCTTCGCCATCGCAACGCCGGAGATCATCGAGAAGATGAGGCCGTACAGCACCGGCAGCATCAACGCTCTCGTCAAATGGGGCGCCGTGGCCGCGCTGCAAGACACGGAGGCGCAGGAGCGCGTCAGGCGGGTGACGCTCGAGCTACGCAAGCAGACCGCGGCCGAGCTCGAGAGCATGGGGTACGGCGTGATTCCCTCCGAAACCAACTTCTTCATGATGCACACCGGCCGTCACGTCCGGGAGGTGCAGCAGGACTTTCGGGCCAGAGGCGTGCGGGTCGGGCGGGCATTCCCCCCGATGCTGAACCACCTCCGGGTCTCCATCGGCACCGAAGACGAAATGCGCCGCTTCATGGTGGCTTTCAAGGACATCTTCCCGGCTCGCACGACGGCTGGCTCGACGCGGGGTTGACCTCACCGGCGTTGCCCGCGGCCTTCGGGCCGCGGGTCAGTTGCCTCCACTCGTCACGGGTTCCGTCGGCCGCTTGACCCAACGCTCGTACCACTCCAGGTAGCGCTCGTAGCGATCTTTCTGGTATGACGGTACGCGGATGCCGTGACTCTGCCCTGGATATACCACGAGCTGCGTTGGCACGCCCCGCCGGCGCAAGGCCTGGTAGAGCTGTTCTGAATTCTGAATTGGCACGTTCCAATCCTTCTCACCACCCATGACGAGCGTGGGTGTCGTCACCCGGTCGACCTTGTTGAACGGCGAGATGCGCTCCCACACCTCCCGGTTGTTTCCCTCCCACGGCAAGCCCAGCTCCGCCTCCCATTGCCGCTGATAGTGATCGTGCCCGTAGTTCGCGATGTAGAGGACCTCGCTGGCGCCGGTGATGGCGCCTTCGAAGCGATCGGTCTGCGTGATGACGTAGTTGGTGAGAATGCCGCCGTACGACCACCCGCCGACACCCAATCGTTCCGGGTCCGCGTAACCCTGGGCGATGGCGTAGTCCACCCCGGCCATCACGTCCTCGAAATCCTTGTTGCCCCAGTCGGCCCAGAGCACGCGAGAGAATTCCTGGCCGTAGCCGGACGAACCGCGGGGATTCGTCTGGACGACGACGTAGCCGTTGGCGGCGAACAGTTGCGCTTCGAAGCTGAAGGAATGGCGGAACTGCGACACGGGTCCGCCGTGTATCCGGAGCAGGGTCGGGTATTGCAGGCCCGCTTGATAGCCCACGGGCAGGGTGATGAACCCCTCTATCTCGGTGCCGTCCCGGCTCGGGAAGGTCACGTTGCGCACTTCCGCGATGCGCACCGCGCGCAGAAAATCATCGTTGGTCGTGGTGAGTTTCTCCAGGCCGGCACTCGTTAGCCGGAACAGCTCCGCCGGCGCAGCGAGCGTGGCGACGCGTGCCACGACCATGTCATCGGGACCAAGCGCAAAACCCCGCACGCTCCGCGCTCCGTCGATCGGCCGTTCCACGCGACCGCCGGATACGGCGATCCGGGCCACGTGGTCCTCGCCGGAATCCTCCAGGCCGAAGTAGATGGATCGGCCGTCTTTGGTGAATCGTGGAGCGCTCACGTTGCGGTCCAGCTCGCGGGTGAGCAATCGCGGCTCACCACCGTCCACCGACACGACGGCGAGGTGCCGGGTGGCGTACCAGATGAGCTCGGGTTCGACCACCATCGTGTAGGCGATGGATCGCCCGTCGGGACTCCAGGCCGGCTGCGTGTCGGATCCCGGGTTCGTGGTGATCTGCCGCAGCGTTTGTCCCCGATCGGTATTGTCGGCCGCGACGATCCAGATGTCGCTGTTGGCATTCCCGTCAGGCTCCTCCGTGCGATTGCTGACGAATGCCACGAACCGCCCGTCGGGACTCCACACGCCGAGTGATTCGTCCGTGTCGCCGGACGTGATTTGGGTGAGCTCCTTGCTCGCGACATCGAAGACGTAGAGGTGCGTATGCCGATCGCCGGTGAGGTATCCCGTCCCGTCGCGTTTGAATTGGAGCCGGTCGATCACCCACGGCTCCTGCGGGGCGTCGGCCTTGCCTTCCCCCCAATCGTCCTCGGGCTCGGGATCCCGGATCGCCAGCAAGAGCTTGCCCCCGTCCGCCGACCACCGGTGGCCGCTCACGCCCTGTTCCACGTCCGTGAGCTGCGAGGCCTCACCGCCGCGGCGATCCAGGATCCATACCTGGGCCTTGCCCTCGTTACGGGCCGCCTGGAAGGAGAGGTAGTTGTTGTCGGGGCTGAACTGCGGACCTGACGCGGACGACCCCGGCGAGGTCATGGGCAACACGGTGCCGTCGGTGGTGGAAACCATCCAGATCCGCGTCTCCGATTTTTCTTCCTCCAGGCTCGTCGTGCTCACCGTATAGGCCGCCCACAGGCCGTCGGGACTCAACACCGGCGCGCCCACGTTCTCGAGACGGAACAGGTCGTCCACCTCGATGGGACGGGGAGCCTGCCCGCGCACCGGACTTGCCGCGGCGCCAAGCAGGATACCGAGGACGAAAAGGCGGGATGTGCAGATCCGGGGCATGGAATCCTCCTGGCGGGTGCGAAGAATGCTCTCTGGAATATTGGAGGCTGGGCTGGGTGAAGCGAGGCCCAGCCAGCGCTTCCGAGACCAGGGATGGCAACTTACATTCGCCGCCTTCCGTTCCTATCGAGTGTCGGCGCGTCAGTCGAAAGGCCTGAACGATGTCAACGCATAGCAAAGCTGAAGCGAAGGATCCGACCATGAAGCGCCGTCAGTTTCTCAGGCTCGCGGCCACCGCCGCAGCGGTCGGCGGGGCGTCGGGTGGGTCGCTGGCTGCGCAGGACCGCCGCGTACCGGCTCGGCCCGTACAGCAAGAACAAGAGCCACTCATCCCGCTGGGCAACGGCGAGCCGCCGGCGCTTCAGTTCCAGGCGTATCCCGGTGGGACCGGTGCGCTCATGGAAAAGCTCTGGCGCGAACACGACGGCAACCCCTTCGAGCACCGGGCCATCTCCATCGCGGCATGGCAGGGCCCGGTTCCCGCAACCGAGGAAGAACTCGCGTTCTTACCCGTCCACCGCCTCGCGGCACTGCTACGGGCACGGCATGTGACATCGGTGGAGCTCACCGATGTCTATCTCCAACGCCTCGAGCGTTTCGACCCAGTGCTGTTGTGCGCAGTCACGATCCTCGAGGGACGGGCGCGGGAAGAAGCGCAGCAGGCCGATGCCGAGGCCGCCGGCGGCGATTGGCGGGGACCGCTGCACGGCATCCCGTACGGCATGAAGGATCTCTTCGCCGTGCGCGGCGCCCCGACGACCTGGGGCTCCGGGGATTTCGCAACTCGGGTCATCGACGACGAAGCGGCGGTGGTGGTGCGTTTGCGGGAAGCCGGGGCGGTGCTGATCGCCAAGCTGGCCACGGGCCAGTTCGCTGCGGGAGACCGGTGGTATCGCGGGCGCACCAACAATCCGTGGAATCTCGAACAGGGATCGAGCGGCTCGTCGGCGGGGCCGGCCTCGGCCACGGCCGCCGGGTGCGTAGGCTTCGGGATCGGTACCGAGACGCAAGGCTCCATCGTGTCGCCGGCGCGCCGCTGCGGGTTGAGCGCGTTGCGGCCCACGTTCGGACGTGTGAGCCGACAGGGCGGGATGGTGTTGTCGTGGAGCATGGACAAAGTGGGACCGCTTTGTCGTACGATCGAAGACTGCGCGCTGGTGTTCAACGCGATTCACGGGGCCGACGAACGGGACCCGGCGAGCTTGACGGCGCCGTTCTCGTTCGACAGACGGCCGAATCTCGCGCAGTTGCGGATCGGCTATACGGAAGACGCTCCGGAAGCCTTCGTGGCAAAGTTGCGGGAGCTGGGCGCGGAGCCCAAGCCCATGCCCGAGCTACCGAACGGCCGGTCCAACTCGCTGGGCGTGGAGTCGTCCGCCGCCTTCGATTTTCACATCGCTCCCGGTGGCGTGTTGAAGCCGGAGCCGGAACCGGAACCCGGGCAGCGCCGGCGGGGACGGTTCCGCCGTGGGCGCGAAATATTGGCGCTGGACTACGTGCAGTCGCAGCGGCGCCGGTGGATCCTGATGCAGGAGATGGCGGAGGCCATGAAGGGGTTCGACATGTTCGTGAGCGGGTCGGGCAACGTGAGGTTGACCAACCAGACGGGCCACCCCGCCGCCATCGTGCCGTACGACTTCGGCGGAGACGTGCCCCAGCCAATCTGCACGACCATCATCGGAGACCTGTTTGCCGACGACAAGATCTTGAGCGTCGCGGGCGCGTACCAGATGGCGACGGATTGGCACACGCGGCATCCGGAGCTGGGCTAGGCCCCCTTCAGTTTTCCGGCCGTACGATCGCGTACTCCCTCGCGGCTCCGCCCCCAGCAGGTGCATCGGCGGTGGTGTGTCATCGTGTCCTCCTCTGCGGGTCAGCGTAGCCGCAGCGCCATGAGCATGTTCGGCGCCTGGATGACCACATGCTGCTTGCCTTCATGCATGTACGTCATGATGCCGTACCGGGGATTCCCCGGCAGCTCGACCCGGCCGAGCCGCTCACCCGTGGCCTTGTTGACCGCATAGAGATAGGGTGTGCCGTCGCTCCCGTTGCCGGTGTACATCAGCAACGTGGCGGTGACGATCTGCGCGGCCTGCCTTCCTGAGCCGGCGTTCGGCATCTCGATCCCCGCCAGCGCCGGGTTGTTCAAGGTCGCCTCCGGTGTGTCCCCAACCGGGATCCACCAGAGATGTTCGCCGGTGTTCATGTCGATCGCCGTGATCTTGCTGTACGGCGGCTTCCAGATGGGAAGGCCGCGCACCCGGGGCGTACCCGCCGAGCTGCCCACGGCAAAGTCGTTGATGGTCTTGCCCGTCGGTCGTTGCTCGCGGGCGTCCCGCTCGTGACCCGGAACCATGATCCGGGACGAGCACCCCTTCTGGGAGGTCACATAGAGAATGCCCGTGGTAGGATCGGCCGCTGGGGTGCCGTCGATGTTCGTGCCCCCCACGTCTCCAGGACACCACAGGGACGACCGCTTGCCGAGATCGTTGTCTCGGTGGAGCGGCGGATTGAAAAGCGGACCGGTCTGATACGGCGCCAGCGCTTGGATCGCGGCCTGGCGCAACTCGGGTGTGAAGTCGATCAGATCGTCCTCCGACAACCCCTGCATGTCGTACGGCGCAGGACGCGTGGGGAACGGCTGAGTCGCCGACAGGTGTTCGCCCGGCATGTACGCCGCCGGCACGGGCCGTTCCTCGATGGGCCAGATCGGCTCGCCGGTCTCCCGGTTGAAGGCGTACGCAAAGGCCTGCTTGGTCACCTGCACCACGGCGGGGATGTCTTGCCCGTCCACGGTCACGTCCATCAAGACGGGGACCTGCGGGGTGTCATAGTTCCAGATGTCGTGGTGAACCAGTTGGTAATGCCACCGGCGCTCGCCGGTCTGGACATCCAGTGCGATGAGGCTCGTGCTGAAGAGATTGTCGCCGGGGCGGAAACCGCCCCAGAAGTCGGCGGTGGCGCCGTTGGTCGGGATGTAGACGAGCCCCAGCTCCGGGTCGGCCGAGAGGGGCGCCCAGGAAGAGATGTCGCCGGTCCACTGCCACGCATCGTTCTCCCACGTCTCGTGCCCGAACTCCCCGGGCCCGGGGAGGACGTCGAACTTCCACTTGAATTCTCCCGTGCGGGCGTCGTACCCCAGAATATCTCCCGGAATCATCTCCTGCCGGGATTGATTGTAGCCCTGCTCCGCCGAGTTCCCCACCACGATCACGCCGTTCACGACGATGGCCGGCGAGGAGCTCGTGATGTAGCCCACCTCGAGCGGGATGCCTTGTTCCGGGTCGTAGTCGTGGCCCAGGTCGGCCAGAAGATCCACGGTGCCGGTTTCGGGAAAACCCTCGATGGGGATCGCGCCGCCGAAGCCCTCCAGCGGCTGGCCCGTTTCGGCGTCAAGCGCGTGCAAGAAGAAGGCGGGTGTGATCACGTAAATCACGTCCCGACCGTCCACGTTGGCATAGGCCACGCCTTTGCCGTGGTTCTTCCGCATGGAGTACTCCCACCGGAACGTCTCGGGCTCGACCCACGACCAGATGACCTCCCCCGTGCCGGCGTCCGTGGCCACCACGTGGCGCTTCTCGCCGGCCACGCTGATGAGCTTGCCGTTCACGTAGATCGGCGTGGCGCGGGCGTTGACGTTGGGGAACGCGGACCCGTCCCAGACCCATGCGACTTCGAGATCTTCGAAGTTCGCGGCATTGATCTGATCGAGGGTCGAATAGCGCTGCCCGTAGGTGTTGCCGGTGATGAACGCCCAGTCCCCTTCGGTGACGACCCCGCCGGAGTCGGCACAGGCCGCTGTCAACAGCATCGCCAGCGCCACGGCGAGCGCCGGGTAGCCAACGGGTCGGGAATGGTCCGTCTCAGTTCTCATCTCAGCCTCTCAGCGGGTTGGACGCCGAAGTAGTAGTCAGGAGCATCGAAAACCGGCCTGGAACCTCGGCCTGGGCCGTGCATAGGATATCAGCCGGAATGGGGGGCGGCTAGGGGATGGAGGGGCGGATGAAAAAAGGCGGACCACTGGTCCGCCTTTCTCGCCCGCCCTTTTCATCCATCCAGCTCACATCGTCGGCTGCACGTTGGCATTCAACCGGAACAAGTTCGTCGGATCGTACTTGTTCTTGATGTCCACCAGTCGCGGGTAGTTCTCCCGATAGTTGGCGTTGATCGTTTCGGCGGTGTCTTCGAGAGTCACGTCGTTCGTGTAGAACCCCTGCATGAATGGCTCGACGTTCGCCCAGTATGCTCTCGTCGAGGCTATGTGCTCGGACCCGTCCTCGCCAAAGGCCCAATCGGTGATCGCCAGGAGGTTTCCGGCCGCGTCACGGTGCGAAAACGCAGTGGCGTCGTTGGCGACGCGCCCGATCGCTCCCCCGCTCTGCTGGACGAAGACCAACGTCGTTCGATTCGGGGCGGGGTCGAATCCGTCCACGATGGCGTCGATCAACCCGTTCGGCAGTTCGGGATAGAACCCGCTCTTGAGGTAAGTGGCGCGGGCTCGCGGATCGGTGGTATCACCGGACTGCTGAAGGGCGACGTAATCCATGCCCTGGACCCCATCGACGATCGGCGTCCCCAGGCTGCGCACGAGAGCAAGCACACGTTCCGCCGCGCTCTCGGGTCCCGAGTAGCACACTCCGAAACCGACCATGGCCGGCGCGCCTCCCGGCGGCGCCACCATCATGAAGTCCAGAGTAAGATCGTCCCGCGCTTCGTACTCCGCGTAGAACCGGAGGATGTCCCGAGCGAGCTCGATGGGAAACAGGATCTGGCCTCCGACGACACGGCGCTGCATCGGATGCAGCCGGAACTCGAAGGACGTGACGATGCCGAAGTTCCCCCCACCGCCCCGGATGCCCCAGAACAAATCGGCATTCTCGTTCGCACTGCAGCGCCAGAATTGCCCGTCGGCGGTGACCACGTCGGCGGAGAGCATGTTGTCCACGGCGAGCCCGAAGCGCCGGGCCAGCCGGCCGAAACCGCCTCCGGTCACGAGGCCGCCGACGCCGGTGTGCGAGACGGTCCCCATGGGTGTCACCAGGTCGTACGCCATGGCTTCGTGATCGACCTGCGCCAGCAGGCTGCCGCCCGTGACCCGGGCCGTGCGAGCCACCGGGTCCACGCGCACGTCTCGGAAGGCGGACAGATCGATCATCATGCCGCCGTCACAGGTGGACTTGCCCGAGAAGCTGTGTCCCCCGCATTTGACGGCAAGCAACAAGTTGTTCTCACCGGCGAAGTCCACCGCGCTGCGGACGTCCGCCGTGCCGGTAGGCTGGGCGATGAGTGCCGGCCGTTTGTCGAAGGACGGATTGAGGATCATCCGCGCGTCGTCATAGCCCTCGTCTTGAGCCAGCAAGAGGCGGCCCTGGAGGCGGTTCTTCAGATCCGTGATCGCGCTCCCGCTCAGCGTGACCTGCCCGCCGTCGCCGGTGATGGCATCGACGTTGGGCGCATCCTGAGAGACGGCCTGGAAGTGGGCCAGCAGCGGCCGCCGGTATGGGACGGCCGCGGCCATCGCTGCCGCTAGTGTGGATCGGACGAAAGCACGGCGTTTCATGGAAAACCTCCGGAGGGGGATGGAACCTCGACAGAACCTCTGCAAAAGTACGCCTGGGACCCGGGACCGGAAGACACCGGACCGTGAGCATCGGAAACCCGGACCTGGGGTTAGTTCCCCACTTTCGCCTTCAGCTCCTCGAACCAGCGCTCAACCACGATCAACTCGCCCGTCACCCATCATCACCCGCTCGTTCGCCCATCTAGTTCAAGTGCGGCGGTGGCGTCTTCATCACCGTAAAGCTCCGCTAACAGGGATGCGGCCGTGAAGTGGTTGATCGCGCGCGGTCCATGTCCCACACAGAGTCGGAGCAGTATTCAAACGCCGCGGGTTGCGGTTCGATTACTTTGCCGGCCGCACGAAACTGAAGTTGACTGGCTCCCTGCCCGCCTGAGCCCAATCCGGGCCCTCGCGTGAGGAGCCGAGGAGCTGGTCCTACGGGTTACGGTGCAATCAGGCGTACCGTGGGAAAGTAGCTTCGATAGCGGGAGGCATCTCGCGTGAGCAGGGCCCAGCCGCGCAACGCCGCATGCGCCCCGATGTAGAAGTCAGGCAACGGGGAGCGCCGTGGGCCGCCCCCGCGACGGTACCGCACAAAGCACTTGCCGGCAAGAAAGGCGGCTTCCCAGGGCAGGGCCGCCCGCTGGAACGACTGCGACGGAAGCGCCTCCTCCAACTGCTCGATGCGCGCGAACCGGATCGACACTTCCGCATAGATGATCGGATTGATTGCGAGCACGGCCTCCTCGGCCTGTTCCTCGAGCGCCCCAGCGGACCAGGAGTACCATTGTGCGTCCTCGGTGAGGATGTCCAAGAGGACGTTGCTGTCGACGAGGACAACCGTCATGCCGCTCCACGCGTGAGGGCGAGGATCTCCTCGGTGCTCATCTGGACGTCACCCCGTCCGCGGAGATGCTCAACGACGGCTCGGCCTCGCGGGCGCCGACCGCGGGCCTTCTTGAGGAGAACCCCATGTTCCGTGAGTTCGAAGTCCACCTCGGTTTGAGGGAGCAGTCCGAGCTGTTCACGGATCTCTTGGGGAATCGTCACTTGCCCTTTGCTCGTGATTCGCATACTAGGCCTCTGGGGTGTATTACTCTTACTGGTAAGAGTAATACACAATCACTGCAGGGGCAACAGGGTGGCCAAACCGACGAATCCACCGTTGCCTAATTACTCCGTCAACGTATATACTTGGTGAGTAATCCAGCCGATAACCACGACGGAAAGGATCGCATGGTAGATCGCCGCCCGACAACGCTCAGCTCGCTGGAATACCATGTCCTTCTCGCCCTGGCCGACGGCCCGCTCTACGGCTATGCGGTCCTCCAAGCTGTAACTGCCCAGTCCCGCGGATCGGTGACTCCCCGCGCTGGTTCCTTGTATAGGGTATTCGCTCGGCTGATGACCTGGCATTTCGTGGTCGAGACGAAGTCCGGCAAGGCCGTGGCGGAGCCCCATCCCGGCCTGGAGCGAAAGTATTACGCCCTCGCCCCGGCTGGATCCCAGGCCGTCATGGCCGAGGCGCGGCGACTCCGGCATGCGGCCGACCTGGCGGACGAGCGCTTCGGCGTGGCAGACGGCGTCGAGTGACGGCCCGGGTGCTGGCGTTCCTGATGAGAGCATTCCCCCGGGACTTCCGGAGGGAGTTCGGCGACGGCGTGCTGGACACGGCGTACTCCGCCTATGCCGAGGCGCGTCGACGCGGGCGGCCAAGGGCTCTCGTGCTGCTCGCCGCCACGGCGTGGGATCTCGTGAAGACCGGACTCAAAGAGCGGGTGCGACCGTCGTGGAAGCCACCCATCGTTCCACAGAGAAAGCGGGAGGTTGGAACCATGCTGGAACAGTTGTTCAGGGATCTGGCCTACGCCACGCGCAGCCTGATTCGGTCTCCCGGATTCACGCTCGTCACGCTGGTGACGTTGTCCCTCGCCATCGGCTCCAACGTGGCGATCTTCAGCGTGGTCGACGCGGTGCTCCTCGACCCTCTCCCGTACGCCAACCCGGACCGCCTCGTCGCCATCCGCGCGTCCGCTCCGGGCTCGGATTTTCCCGAGGAGTTCAACGTCTCCATCGAATTCTACGTGCAGTACCGTGAGCAGGCCGGTCTGCTGGAGGACATCGGGGCGTACTCCGGCTTCGGCGCCACATTGCGAACGGACCAGTTCGCCGAGCGCTCCCGGATGGCGATAGCGACCCACACCTTTTTTACCACCCTGGGGGTCACGCCCGTGCTCGGTCGGCTGCCGAGGCCGGACGACGACGACGACGTTGTAGTCATCAGTCACACGCTGTGGACGACCCGATTCGGCGCAGATTCCTCCATCATCGGCCGCTCGCTAGAGATCGCCGAAGAAACGCGGACCGTCATCGGCGTCATGGGGCCCGAGCTCCGCAAGCCGGAAGAAGCGACGGCCATATGGATACCGTACCGCGTGGATCTGTCTGAAATTGCACCCGGGAATTTCTTCTGGGGACTGGTGGGGCGGATGAAGCCGGGAATCGACGCTGATGATCTCGCGGCGCAACTGGCCCCGCTGGCCGCACGGCTCCCGGAGCGGTTTGGTGGATCGGCCAACTACGCACGCCTCATAGAGCAGCACCGTCCAGTCGTGCGGCCGCTCAAGGCCGACATCGTGGGAGACGTCGCGCGCCCGCTCTGGGTTCTGCTCGGCACGATGGGCGTGGTGCTGATGATCGCGTGCGCGAATGTTGCCAACTTGTTCCTGGTTCGCGCCGAAGGTCGGCACCGAGACCTGGCCGTGCGACAAGCGCTGGGCGCAACCCGCGGGCGACTGGTGCAAAGCCAAATGGCGGAAGCAATGCTGCTGGCGGGCATGGGCGGAGCCGCGGGAGTGCTCCTCGCTCGGGTGGGCGTGCCGTTCCTCCTGAACGCGGCCCCTGACCGCGTTCCGCGCATGGACGCGGTGGGAATCGACGCGACCGGCCTGCTCTTCACCGGAGCGGTGGCCGTAGCAACCGCGATCATCTTTGGGCTGGTCCCCGCCATACGGTCCGCGGCCGTGAGCCTCGCCGACAGCCTACGTTCCGCCGGTCGGGGAACGCCCGGTCGCTCCAAACACGTGGGGCGTGACGCGCTCGTCGTTCTGCAAACCGCGCTAGCCTTGGTGCTGCTCGTAGGGTCGGGGCTACTGGTCAGAAGCTTCCGGGAATTGCGCGACGTGAACCCGGGCTATGATACTGAGAATATCTTCACGTTCCAGGTAGCGCCGACCGGCAACATTCAGGACGGCCCCACCCTCGCACGGTTCCACTATGGCTTGATGGAACGACTCGCCGCGCTCCCTGGCGTGGAATCGGTCGGCGTGGTTCGTGAGCTTCCCCTGGACGAGGGGACACCCGCCAGGACGTTCGTCACGGAGGACTTGCACGAGGCAGGAGAGACGTCGCCGTTCACCAACTACACGTTCACCGGTGGCGACTACTTCCAGACGATGCAGATCGCGCTGTTGAGTGGGCGGTACTTTACACGCGCGGACCACGAGACCAACCACGGCAACGCCATCGTCAGCCGGTCCGCGGCCGAATCATTTTGGCCCGGAGAGAACCCGCTCGGCAAGCGGCTGCGCTTCGCCTCGGACTCCTCGGGATGGGAAACCGTGGTGGGCGTAGTCGAAGACATACACCAGCACGACTTCCGACGATCGGACGACGAACTGATTTACTTCCCG
>JAPULZ010000022.1 GCA_027294455.1 Gemmatimonadota bacterium | reverse complement strand
CGGGGCCAAGCCGCTTGCCGGAAGTTCCGGCGAATTTGTCACCGAAGGGTTGGACGGTCTGCGCGAGCGCCTGGTGGAGTATCACCAATTAGGCGCCCGTTTCGCCAAGTGGCGCGCCGTGATCACCATCGGCGAGGGCATCCCCAGCGCGCGCTGCATCGAGACCAACGCCCACGCCCTCGCGCGCTACGCCGCTCTGTGCCAGGAAGCCGGGCTGGTGCCGATCGTCGAGCCGGAGGTGCTGATGGACGGCAACCATACCATCGAGCGGTGCGCTCAGGTGACAGGGGGCACATTGCGGGCGGTGTACGGTCAACTCTACGGTCAGGGTGTGAACCTCCAGGGTACCCTACTCAAGCCCAATATGGTCCTCTCCGGGAAGGAGTGCCCCGATCAGGCGAGCGTCGACGAGGTAGCCGCGGCGACGGTCGAGTGCCTCAGGCAGGCAGTTCCCGCATCCGTGCCTGGTGTTGTTTTTCTATCGGGCGGGCAGAGTTCCGAGTTGGCCACGGCCCACCTGAATGCGATGAACGCGTTGGGCGATCAGCCGTGGGAACTCAGCTTCTCGTACGGCAGGGCGCTGCAGGAGCACGTGCTGAAGGCGTGGGGCGGCAATGCCGCGAACGGGTCGGCGGCACAGCAGGCGTTACGCCACAGGGCGGAATGCAACGGCGCGGCCCGGAGCGGTTCGTATACGGAGGCGATGGAGGCGGTGGTTTAGGACGGGCGTCAGCGCCCGACTGTTTGATCGACTCCCGCAGGCCGTCTCACGAAAGCCGGACGCGCCGGAAAGAGGGTGAGGACGCAGGTGCCTTGATCCGGGACTGAATCGACGCGGATGACGCCGCCGTGGCCTCGAACGATGCCCATGACAGCGGCCAAGCCGAGGCCGCGGCCGTGGCCGGTAAACTTGGTGGTGAAAAACGGATCGAAGATTTTTGCCCTGGTCGCGGGATCCATACCGCACCCGGTGTCCTCCACCTCGAGGAAGACGTATTCTCCCTGAGGCGCGTCATCACCCAGATAGGTGGTTGCGAGATACTCGCGACTCGCCCATTTCGTCCCGGTACGAATCGTGATGACTCCCTCATCCTCGCCAATCGCTTCTGATGCGTTGGTTACGAGGTGTCGGAAGACCTGTCGTAATTGAACGGGGTCGGCGACGATCACCGGCAAATCGCTTCCGAGTTCGTATTGCAACCTGACGTGCCTTCCCTGCGACACCTCGATCAAGTGGATCAACTCTTTCACGATGTCGTTTACGTTGACCGGTTCTGTCTTGTAACGGCCGTGGCCGGAAAAGGCGAGAAGCTGATCGGTCAGTTGCGCCAATCGAAGGGCGCCGCTCTGTATCTCGGCTACTTTGTCGAGTACATGAGATGCTTGGGGCGGAAGCTCGCTCAAGACGAGACTTGCATGCCCCAATATGCTCGTCAGGACGTTGTTGAAGTCGTAGGCCACCCCGCCGGCGAGCACGGCCAGGCTTTCCAGCTTCTGTGATTGTTGAATCCGTACCTGCAACCGCTCGCGCTCCGCCTCGGCGCGTTTCGCTTCGGTGAGATCTTCACAGGTCGTGACGACGCCGATCGGCTGGTCCCGTGCATCGAGCACCACGTCGGACATCAGCGCCACGGGCAACAGCGTCCCATCCTTCCGAACGTTCATGCTCTCGCGCCGCCAGCTCTTCATGCGCCGTACCTGCTGGGAACCCAGCGAGCGGCGGTAACCCGGTAGACAGAAGACGCTTACGTCCTTGCCGACGAGTTCGTCCACCGTGTACCCGTGGATCCGAGCTTCGGCCGAGTTGGTATAGACGATCTTGCCGGCGATGTCGGTGATCGTCACGCCGAGCTGCATCGTCTCGACGGCCTTCTCTAGGCGGCGGAGTGCGTCTTCCAAATGGCCAGGCCCGGGCTCCATGTGAGCTTGTAGTGCCTGCTCTTCTTGGTCGCTCATGCTCGATTCACCATCAACTTGTCTGGGCCCTGCCAACCGGTGCCTGGAGAGGGACCGGATCAACGCCTATGAACATATCCGCGGTACGGGTTTGCGCCATGAATCACAGTGCGGATGGGCTCTCTCTGAGGCCCCGGATCCGCTAGACCGAATGACCGTCCGGGTCATGGACGGCGAGCGAAGGCTAGATTGAGAAGGCTAGATTGAGTGGCGCCCCGCTTTTCCTTGAGTACCTGAGCACTCCTGAAACAATGACCGATCGCGCAGTTCCACCGAACCATACCAATCGTCTGATAGACGAGACGAGCCCGTATCTCCTGCAACATGCCCACAACCCGGTGAATTGGTTTCCGTGGGGCGAAGAGGCACTGGCCAGGGCGAGAGATGAGCAACGGCTGATTCTTCTCTCGATCGGGTACTCTGCTTGTCACTGGTGTCATGTGATGGAGCGGGAGTCGTTCGAGAACGAGGCGCTCGCCCGCCTGATGAACGAGCACTTCGTAAGCATCAAGGTCGACCGTGAGGAGCGTCCCGATCTGGACGACATCTACATGGCCGCCACGTTGGCGATGAATCACGGGCGCGGCGGATGGCCGATGACTGTGTTCCTCACGCCCGACCTCGAGCCCGTGTTCGCCGGCACGTATTTTCCTCCCGAGGACCGGCACGGTCAACCGGGATTCCCCTCGGTGATGCGGCGCATTGCCCGAGCCTGGGACGAAGACCGGAAAGAGATGGAGAACGGAGCCGCGCGGCTCGTGGCGCACCTCAAGACCCAGCGCCAGGGAGGCGATGCCCTATCCATTGGTGAGTCTGAGTTGAAATTCGCGCTGTTACAATACGAAGCCGACTTCGACGCGACGTTCGGCGGATTCGGCCCGGCGCCGAAGTTTCCCCCGGCCACCGGGCTCTCTCTCTTGATGCGCATCCATCGCCGTTTCGACGAGCCCCACGCGCTGCACATGGTACGCAAGACGCTGGATGCCATGGCCCAGGGCGGTATGTACGACCAAATCGGCGGCGGGTTTTCGCGCTACTCGACGGATCGTCAATGGCTCGTACCCCACTTCGAGAAGATGCTCTACGACAACGCGCTCTTGGCGAGCGCGTACATCGAGGCGTTCCAGGCCACTGGGGGTTTGTACTACCGCCGCATCGCCAGCGAGACGCTGGACTACATCCTCCGGGAGATGACCGCGGTGGAGGGTGGCTTCTACTCGGCCACCGACGCGGACTCCGAAGGGGTTGAAGGCAAGTTCTTCGTGTGGACGCCGGACGAGATCGAGAGTGTGCTGGGTGTGGAGGGCGCCAAGGTGTTCAACGCGTTCTACGACATCACGGAGGTGGGTAATTGGGAGGGGAAGAGCATCCCCAATACACCGCGTCCCGTGGCGGATGTCGCCCTGCAATTAGAGGAAGACCCAGACGCCCTGCAACGCCGCTTGGATGAACTCCGGGAAAAGGTGTACCAAGCCCGCTTGGAGCGGGTCAAACCCGGGCTGGACGACAAGGTCATTACGGCGTGGAACGGCATGATGATCAGTGCGCTGGCGCACGGCGGACGGGTGTTCCGGGAACGTCGATACCTCGATGC
>JAPULZ010000219.1 GCA_027294455.1 Gemmatimonadota bacterium | reverse complement strand
ATCGGATCGGTACTGCCATATCCTCGCACGCGCCTGCTGCGGGAATGAATGTTACGACACCCTCCGGTGCGACTGCCGCCGCTCACGTGCCTCCCAGAGAACGCCGCTCGCCCTGTTGTTGACAAGTGATCTGACCGCTTTTTCTTCTTTCCTAGGACAAGCATGGAAGCAACGGGCCAGCTACCGCAGCCGCTCCAGCAGGTGGTCGCCGACGCGAAGCGCGTTGGCCATCGCCGTGAGAGCCGGGTTGACGGCACCGATGCTGACGAAGAAGCTCGTGTCCACCACGTACAAATTGTCCAGCTCGTGCGCCCGGCAGTTGACGTCGAGCACCGAAGTTTTTGGATCGGTCCCGAAGCGGCACGTGCCCGCCTGATGGGCCACGCCGGCAATCGGGATCGTCTTGCCCAGATAGAGCTGGTTGGGAATCAGGTGCGGGTGGCAATCGAGATGCTTCAGCATCGACTGCAGCTTCGCCTTCAACCGTTTGGTTGGCTCCTGATTGTTGAACGTGTAGTGGAGCGTGATGTCGCCTCGGCCGTTCAGCACGACCCGATTGTTGGGATTGGGCAGATCTTCAGTCGTCAGCCAGAAATCCACGGAATGGCGCGCCATCTGATCCAGCGCAAAACCCGGTGCGAAGGCCGGCGCGTCCTCTTTGAACATCGGCCCCTGCGATTTGCCGAGCATTTGGAGGTTGCCCAGCGGGAACTCGAAGTCGTCGGCGGAAAAGTAGTAGTCGTTCAGGCTCAAGGTCTTCTGAAATCTGGTGAGGTTTTCTCGTTTGGAGAGTGCCACGAGCGCAACCGAGTTGTGGAACATGTAGTTGCGGCCCACCATGTCGGAGCCGTTGGCGAGGCCGCGCGGATGTTTGTCATTGGCCGACAGCAGCAGGATCCGCGCGGTGTTGGCGGCGCCGGCAGCGACCACGACGATGCTGCCAGCGTAGGTTTCGGTTTCCCCGTTGCGTCGCACCACCACCCGGGCGACGTCGCGCCCAGACGCCGACGTCTCCAGCTTGGTGACCTCGGCGTTGGTCACCAAGGTGACGTTCGGATGCTGGAGCGCGGGGCGGACGCACACCGTCTCTGCATCCGCCTTTGCGTGAACGAGACAGGGGAAACCGTCACACGTGTCGCACCGGATACACCGACTGTAGGCCGGGTTCTGCTCGTCGAGCATGATCGCGGTCGGCGCGGGAAACGGCCGGTGTCCGGCGCGTTCCAGCTTGTCCGAGAATTCCTGGACGAGCGGCTCATGCGCCACCGGCGGGAACGGGTAGGGCGCACTGGCCGGCGGCTCGGTCGGATCCGACCCTCTCAAGCCGTGAACCTGATAGATGCGTTCCGCCTCCGTGTAGTACGGCTCAAGGTCCTGATAGCGAAGGGGCCAGGCAGGCGAGATCCCGTCGTGGTGCCTCAATTCCCCGAAGTCTTCCCGACGCAGGCGAAACAGCGCCGCACCGTACAGCTTCGTGGCGCCGCCAACAAAATAATGCGACCCCGGCTGGAACGGCTTTCCGTTCGTGTCGTACCAGGTGTCCTTGGAGACGTAGCGGCCCTTGACGAAGACTTCTGACGTGTCCCAGTTTTCCTTCTCACGCGGGAGGTAGTCGCCGCGCTCGAGCAGGAGCACCTGCTTCCCCGACGGGGCCAGTCGATGAGCCAGCGTTCCGCCGCCGGCCCCGGTGCCGATGATGATCACGTCATAGTGACGAGTTCGAGGCACTTCATCTCCCTTCCATTGCCCCGGGGCAGCAAGCCCCCGGTCCTGGCACCCGGACCGTTACGGCTCGGCGATCAGCAGGACGTGCCCGTCCGGATCGCGGATTAACGCCCCCTTCCGGAAGCCGAGTGACGTATCTGGAAGCACCACCGGCCCCGACGACACCAGTGAAGGACGGGACGGGTGGTCCGTGACCGTCTCGAGGTCCCGTGTCAGCAACACGGTCTGCCAGTGGATGAGATCGTTGGGCCTTTCGTCCGCCGGCATCGGCCGACCGTCCCGCGGGGAGAGATATTCAAGGAACTCGATCCCCGGTCCCTCCGCCGCCCGCAGGCCGGTGATCCGGAGACGCGCGCCGAAGACGAGGGGGTGGCCATCGGGGTCCTTGAAGTAGAACGCCTCGATGCCACCAGCGTTGGGATTCCAGTCCGGGAGCCGCTGCGGCTCGGGCGAGACATGTTCGACACCATGCTCGCGCAGACGCGCGTACGCGCGGTCCATGTCGCGCACGATGATCGCGATGTGCTGAAACCAGCGGTCGTTGCTGCGGGCCTCCACCGGTGCCGGACGGTCACGAGGAGTCACATACTCGGTCAGCTCGATGTCCTCGTCACCGAGCCGCAGCCGGGCAACCCGCATCCGCACCCCGAAGATGCCTTGCAGCCGGTCGACCTCTGAGCCCGAGACCTCTGCCTCCCCGACTATTTCGAACGTCAGCACCCCTGTGTAGAACTCGACCGACCGATCAAGGTCCGAGACCGTGAGGCCGACTGCGCCGACGGCCTCGACCCACGCCCCG
>JAPULZ010000218.1 GCA_027294455.1 Gemmatimonadota bacterium | reverse complement strand
CTGGCCGGCGTGGTTGCAATTCCCCGCGATGGGCGTCGCATCGCTGGACGCGGATTTCCTCACTCCCTGGGGCCGGCTCGTGGACCGAGCCCGCCATCTCACGCTCCCTCTCGTCACGTTGAGCTTGATTGGAATTGCCGGCACGTCGCGCTTCGTCCGAGGCGCCGTGCTGGAGACGAGGGGCCACGCGTTCGTCAGCGCGGCCCGGGCGCGCGGATTGCCCTGGCCTAGGGTCGAAGGACGATATGTCATCCGCAACGCATTGCTTCCGCTCATCACGCTCCTCGGGCTCTCACTGCCAGCGCTTTTCTCCGGCACGGTGTTCGTCGAAGTCATCTTCGCATGGCCGGGCATGGGGCGCGAAATCGTGACTGCCGTCACGGCTCGCGACTATCCCGTCGTCATGGCAACTACGGCAATTTTTGCCGTTCTGGTGGTGGCAGGCAATCTCCTCGCCGACCTGCTGTACAATGTGGTCGATCCTCGTCTGCGTGAGGGCGAACGGTGACCGGCGCGCGTGCACTCGTTCGAGACCGCAGAGCGGTGATCGGATTCGCCATTCTGGCGACTTTTGCCGTGGTGGCGGTACTAGCTCCCATACTCGCACCACTCGATCCCAACGCTCAACCGGACATTCTGCGAACCCGGTTCTTGGCGCCGTTCAGCTCCGGTCCGGACGGAACCACATACTGGCTCGGCACCGATCGCTTTGGCCGCGACATTCTCTCTCGATTGATGTACGGAGCCAGGATTTCGTTGACAGTCGGGATGTTATCAGTGGCCGTGTCCGTACTGATTGGATGCGTGGTCGGGATATCGGCGGCGCTCGGGGGTGGTTGGATCGAACGTGCGCTGATGGCAATCACCGATACGGTCTTGGCCATGCCCCGGCTGATCGTGTTGCTCACACTCGCCGCCCTGTGGGAGCCAAGCTTGTGGTTGGTCGTGTTGGTGCTGGGGCTAACAGGGTGGATGGGAATCGCCCGTCTTGCACGCGCCGAGGTCAAGGGCATCCTGGCGCGTCCCTATCTGGATGCGGCGCGAGCAACGGGAGTCTCCGGGCTGCGCCTCGTCTGGTTTCATCTTCTCCCGAACACCATGACGCCGGTGATCGTCGCAGCCGCGCTGGCTGTGGGAAACGCCATCACACTCGAGTCGGGACTCTCATTCCTCGGTATCGGCGTGCCCCCTCCGGCACCGTCGTGGGGGAACATGATCGCCACCGGACGCGATGCGCTGGTGCACGCACCGTGGATCGCCGTCCTACCGGGAATCTTTTTGGTCCTGGCCGTCGTGGCGACCAACCTCATTGGGGATAGTCTCCGCGACGCTCTTGATCCCACCACGCGGGAAAACCCCGCCCATCTCCCTTTGCCACAGAGGACAAAGAGATAGTTGGTCTGTGCGCTCTGTGGCTAACACCGGGTGGGCGGGTCTATCTAAGGCCGGCTTCCCGTAGCGCCGCGGCGGGCAACAACGGTATCGCCAGCCGTACCGGGACCGCAAAGGCTAGGCCCGCGGCTTCGGCGAGTCCGGCACGGTGCACGGCCACCACCTCACCGGAGGCGTTGAGGATGGGGCTGCCCGACGACCCTCCGACCGTGAACCCGTCGAATCGGATCTCGTCGGGTGTCACCTGACTGAAGATTCCACCCGCCATCGACGTGCGGATGGTTTGCGTTCGGTCGAGCGCGGCGGCAAGACCGGCCGGAAATCCAATCAACGCCGCGGGTTCTCCTTGTCTGGCTTTCGTGGCGGCCCAGTCGATGCGGGGAACGTGCGGACCGTTGTAATTGCGGATCTGCAACACGGCCAGATCGGGACCGGTGGGTTGTGCGACGTTGATGATGTCGGCACGGATCATGCGGCGCTGATCGGCCATCGTCACGAAAACCGAATCTGCCCGCCTGCCTCTCTGCAGTACGACGTGTCGGTTGGTGAGGAAGTATCCCGACGCGGTAATCGCGAAGCCCGAGCCGTCAAAGATTCGTCCGCCAATGTATGCGGATACCAAACCCACCGCGCCTTGATTGGTCTGCGCCACCGATGCGAGATCCACGCCGCGCACGGCCCGCATCCGCCCCTCGATGCCAGACAATTGCTGCTCGGCATTACTAACGGCCTGGCGGAGACTATCGAGTAGTTCACTCGACACACTGCCCTGAATCGCCGCGGTCATCTCGGAGCGCAGCCGGTCGAGTTCCGACTCTCGTATTTGTCGCTGCGAATCCGCCTGGGCCAACTGGCGGTCGAGTTCGGTTCGCGCGCGACGCAATGACTGTTCTAGCGCGTCCGTCCGGGCCTGTGCTCGCACGAGCGCCTGACGCAGGCTGTCGACCACGGCCGCGGGCGCCGAGCTCGACCGGGCCTGATCGAGATCTTCACGTAGACGGTCGTATTCAGCGGTGGCGGCGGTTTGCATCGAATCGGCGATCGCTTGCTGTGCCGCCAGAGCCTGGCGTTGCTGCTCGAGCGCCGCCTCCGTTTCCTGAGCCTGCTGCTCGACGTACCAGTAGACACCGCCCACACCGGCCACGAGGAGGAAGGTGAAACTCCAAACAGCTTTGCGCAGCGTCGCCGAACTCTTTTTTGAGGTCTCTTCGACCAGCTCGCGCACGAAAACGGTACGACCCTTGCCCCCAAAACTGCGCCGCGGTTTGGGTGGCGCCGCCTCACCGGCCTCCCCCTCGTCTTGTTGCCGGGTGGGAGCGGCCGCAGCAGCCTGCTGCGGTTCGAGCTGGCGACCCCCCTCGAGTTTCGTCACTACGAGGTGGGGGCCCTCGTTACCGAGCACGATGTAGTCTCCCTCGCGGATTTCGTGCTCCGCTTTCAATTGGTTTCCGTTGATGAACGTGCCGTTGCGCGACTGGGCGTCGCGGATCACAACCGCGCCGTCGGGTTTGAGCACGATTTCGGCGTGGACGCGTGAGACGGTTGTATCGCCTTCTTGTACGGGACGTAGCTCGCACTCGCGGCCGCGCCCGATCCGTAAACGCGCACCTTCGCCGGTGACCACGTCGCCGGTGCGATCCTCCCGCAGTGTGACCTTAATTTTGCGCCCACCGGTGTCCTTCGCGGCCGGGGGAGTCGGCCCCGGGGGCGGGGGCGCCTCCGGCAACCCTTCCATCTGAACGGTCTTGTCGTCGGGTGAGACGGCGGGCTGCCCTTCTACGAGCGTGGGAACCAACTTTTGCTCCGCCGCCGCCTCCACGTGGAACCGTGGTCCGGCACTGCCAAATCCAACGACGCTCCCCGTGGCGATCGGAACCGATTGACCGGCGCTCAGGCGCTTCTCGTCGAGGAAGGTGCCGTTGGTACTCCCCGTATCCTCGAGCACCCACGCTCCATCGCGAAACGCCAAACGGGCATGGTTCCCCGACACGACCTCACTACCTTCACCTTCCAGCGTCAGCTCGAGATCGGGGGCCCGCCCGACGCGCACCTGGTCGCGCTCGAACTCGAACGTGTGGCCAGAGCGGGCATTCCGCAGTTTGAGATACGGCATGAGCGGGAAATTACGGGCTCGACGCGACCGGCGGAAGCAGCTAACCCGCGCGTACCCGGTTCCCACCCGGGTTATCTTCACCACGCACCAAATCACGGATTGGCCGATTGGAGACGCAAGCAATCACGTCGGAGGCTTCGGTGACGCCGCAGGTGGATCTCACCCGGTTGTTTTCGGACGCACAACGAGTTTTTGACGGACGATTCGAGCTCGAGCGGGTCGTCGCCGGATCACCGAGCCGTGTGCTGTTCGTGGCCCACGACGTGGTGCTCAACCGGCGTTCGGCACTCCGCCTCCATCTGGTGCCGGGTGGCACCAGCCGCCGCTGGTTCGAAGCCGAAACCGAATTGATGGCCACGCTGGACCATCCCTCGATCCGGCGGATCTACTCCGGCGGTTACGAGGGAGACTGGGCGTTCCGCGTCCTCCAGTGGATCGAGGGAGAAAGCCTCGCAGACGCCGTGGCCCGTGGGCCCCGATCGATTCCGTTCGTCCTTCGCCTCGCCCGCGACCTCTTTTCGGCGATGGAATACGCTCACTCGAAAGAGATCATTCTGCGGCGCATCCTCCCGACGACCGTGATGATGGATCGGGCAGACCGAACCGTCATCACCGATCTCCGCTACGCCAACCGCTGCCTCAAGTTGGCAGATCGCGACAAGCAAGAAGCTTCGGCTTGGTTCCTGGCCCCGGAGACCTGGCATGGCCACTTCGGCGAGCCGGCCAGTGATATCTACAACGTCGGGGCACTCCTCTACTTTGCCCTGACCGGCCAGCCCCCGGCCGGGGATCCCAAGGCCATTCGACCTCCGAGTGAACTACGCCGTAACACACCGCAGATCCTCGACCAAATGCTCATGCGCGCGCTGCAACACGATCCAAAGAACCGCTATTTCAGCGCCGCAGACATGGCCGAACACCTCGCATCCGTCATGGGTGAGTTCGACACCCCCGCCGTCGTCCCGGCCAACGCGACGGCCAGCGACGACCAGCAAGCCTGGGAAGGGCAGCTCCGCCGCGCCTTGGGGGACCAATACGAGCTACTCGACGAACTCGGTGTGGGTGGATTCGGAAGCGTGTACCGGGTGCGGGACCTGAGTCTCGAGCGTGATGTCGCCCTCAAGGTGCTGCACCCTTACCTGTCCACCAACCCCGAAGTCGCCGAACGGTTTCGCACCGAGGCCCAACTCGCCGCACAGCTCTACCACCCTAACATCGTGAGTATCTACGGAATCGGCAGTCGGGCCGGACTGTTGTGGTACACGATGGAATACATCCCCGGCCCGAGCCTTGCGCGAGTGCTCGAGATTGAGGGACCGATGCCACTCGACCGGTGGATCCCGATCATGCAGCAGGCCCTCAGCGCGTTGCAACACGCGCATGCCCAAGAACTCGTTCACCGCGACCTCAAACCGGAGAACATCCTCATCGACCGGCGTGACGGCAGCGCGCAAATCACCGACTTCGGCCTGGCGATCGCCGTGCACGAAGAGCGCGCGCGGAGTAGGGATTCGCACTCGGGGACACCGGAATACGCCGCCCCGGAACAAATGCTCGGTGAGGCGGTGGACCACCGCGCAGACCTCTACGCGCTTTCCGTGGTCGGGATCAGTGCGTTGACCGGGCGGGCGCCGTTCCAAGACACGAGCGTCGAGGCGATTCTGGCACGCAAGGTCGCCGGCGACCTGCCCGACCTGCGTCGACTGCGCCCCGACATCCCGGACGCGACCATTAGCGTGCTCCAACGCGGCGCAGCCAAAAACCCAGAGGAACGGTTCGAGTCCGCCACCGCGATGCGCAACGCCCTCCGGGCTGCCAGCGCCCCCTGGTCCCGGGGGCTCCGCCAGCGGCTGCGGGGGCTCTTCGGAGCCAGTTAGCCCATTCCACCCAGCATTTCGTAGGAGTTTTTCCACCCCATCAGCGCAGCCCTTGCAGGGACCCGTCCCGGCCTGCATGTTAGCCATAACCCCTAGAGCCACTCTGACTTAGAGATAGCTTCATGATCCGGATTCGCTGGATTCTGCCTTGCGTTGTCGCGGCGTTGGGCGCCGTGACGAGACCGTCCACCGCCCAGGTGGCGGAGATTCAGGTGTTGCCCGCCGAGCTCAACCTCACGGTC
>JAPULZ010000217.1 GCA_027294455.1 Gemmatimonadota bacterium | reverse complement strand
CGCGCGGGTCGTGAAACCCGAGATTCAGCGCAGGGTCCGCGAGGGGATCTTCGATGACTCCGAAAAGCACGCCGATCCAGCGCCCATACCTTACGATGAGCGGATCATCGAGCTGCAGCTTCTCGAACAGGATTTGCTTCTGCTCGGGGCTGGCGTATGGACCAAGCGTCTTGCTGGCGACGTTCCCCGGCGAAAACTCCATCACCGCAAAAACCAGGAACGATGCGATCACCATGGTGAGCACCATCTGCCCCAGGCGTTTGACGATGAACATCGGCATCCGGGTCACCCCCTGTATCAAATTATTGCCGGCCCCTCACCATGCCCGGCCGCCCCTCAACGCGGCTCATGACACTGGGAACGCGGCGCCGCAAAGCGGTTTTGCCAAATCTTGTGGGACGCCGCCTTTCAAGCTTAAGCCATCTGGCGTGCTCGGCACACAAGAACACGCCCGGTACACAAGAATGAGGGGGCCGCGGCGCGGCCCCCGCTTGAGTCAATCCCCTGCCGTCGAGGCTTATGCCTCGATCGCCAACTCTTCGGCGAAAATGTAAGAGGTGGGGTGCATCTTGAAGCCCTTGATCTTCTTGTCCATGGCGGTGAATACCGACCGCCACAAGGGCTGCGCCATGGGCCCGTCCTCCTGCATGATCGTTTCGAGCTTGCGCATCACCTCGCGCCGCTTGTCGACGTCGAGGATGCCCTCGGCCTCGGTCAACAGCCGATCGAATTCGGGATTCGCGTAGCCGGTCTCATTCCACGGCACGCCCGAGCGATAGGCGAGGCCAAGCACCATGATGCCGAGCGGCCGGTGCGTCCAGCGCGTGAACCCGAACGGCAACGTGGGCTTGTCCCAAACCTCCCAATACTGGGTCGAGGGCATGACGTTGATTTTGCAGCGGATGCCTGCCTCTTTCCATTGCTCGACCATGCCCTGAACGGCGATTAGCTCCCACGCCGGCTCCTTCTGAGCGCCGATCTCGATGTCGATGCCGTCGGGGTGCCCGGCCTCGGCCAGAAACTTCTTTGCCGCCTCGACGTCGCGCTCCAAGAAGGAGAGCTTCGCGTACTCGGGGTGGATCGGGCAGACGTGGTGATGTTCGCCGGGCGCGCCGAGGTTACGGTGGGCGAGTTCCAGAATCTTGCGAGCGTCGGTGGCGAGTCGGATGGCTTTGCGCACCCGAGGGTCGTCGAACGGCGTTACGTCCTGCCTCATGCGCGCGACCCCCGTCTGTGCCGTGGCAACCTGGTGAAGCACCACATGCGGCAACTTTTCGAGCACGCCAAGCTGAACGATATCGGTCTGCTGAAGCCCGTGCACTTGCTTCGAGGCCATCGCGCCGATTCCTGCCGACGGGTCGTCACCGAGGTCGATGAACTCGATCGTGTCAACGTACGGGCCCTCGCCCCAATAGTCGTTGCGCGCCTTGAGCACCACCTTTTTACCGACGTCCAGCTCGACGAGGTCGAACGCCCCGGTGCCGTTGGAGCCGGCACCGAAGAGACCATTCTCCTCTGGGTCGATCATCTGGAACGGGTAGTGAAACAGGTGCTCGGGCACGGCGAGCTGCGCCTGCTTGGCGTTGAGCCGTACGGTGTGCGAGTCGAGCTTCTCGATCGCGTTGGCGTCCCACAGCCGCGTGTGTTTCTTGCCGCCCTCCTCGTACTCTTCAAGCATGTAGCCCTTCATCAGACCGAGCACGGAAGAGCCGGTGTTCTCGTCCAGGACGTGGTTGATGTTCCACACCACATCGTCGGCGGTGAAGTCGCGGCCGTTATGCCACTTGATCCCCTTGCGCACGTGCAGGGTCCAGGTCTTGAGGTCGTCCGTGGCCTCCCAACTCTCCAGGAGATACGGCCGCGTGATGTTGTCGTGGCCGGTCTTGGTCAGGTACTCGCACACCTGGCGCGTGACGTTGCTCGCCGGCACCCAGCTATACGTATGGGGGTCTTTAAGATCGTGGATCCGCATCGAGATCCGGATCGTCCCACCTTTGGGCATCGCCGCCTTGGCTTTGGGCACGAAGATCTCGCCCGTCACCTTACCGACGAAGGCGTAGGCCGCGCCGGCCGACACACCCAGCAGCGTCGCCGTGCGCAGGAACTCGCGCCGGTCGACCTTACCCGTTCTAAGTTGTTCACAGAGTTCCGGAACGTACGAATGAATCCGCTTTCCGGATTCATCTTTCAGTTCTTTTTTCATCAATCGTCTCCCTGTTGATTACTTATCCCGGCCAGAACCATAAGGTCGGATTGTGGGCCGTTCCGCCCACGGATTCTGGAGGGCCCGCCGGCCGGTGGCCAACACGAGGCATCCGGCGGCTCCGGCCACGGATCGACTTCCCGGAATTTCAACCATTCGCACGCGCCGCGCACGGGGGTCCATCTACCGCCCGCCCCATTTCCGGCGCCGCCTCCTGGAGGGGGACAGGCACCTTTTTCGTTTTGCTTCAGACCGTTGCCCGGAGCCTACCAGACTTTAGCGCCAGCCGTCACCCGCAAGTTGTGCCATGACGACGGTCTCTGGGCCGGGAGCGGCCTGGGCCGAAGCACTAGAATTCCAGACAAATCAGGCCGGTTCCGTGACGATACTGACCTCGCTGGTGAGGGTCCTGTGGACCGGGCACTTGTCGGCGATCTCGAACAGCCTTGCGCGCTGCGCCTCGTCAAGATCGCCCTCCAGGGCCAAGCGCCGGACGATGCGGTCGACGCGGCCCTCCCGGGTCTCGCATTCGGCGCAGTCCTCGGCGTGGATCTTCTCGTGGCTGAGCGTGACGCTCACCCGATCGAGCG
>JAPULZ010000216.1 GCA_027294455.1 Gemmatimonadota bacterium | reverse complement strand
GTTTGACTCGAAACACATGCTGGTTGATGATCGACGAAAGAAAATACCGGAGCATCTTCTCGGTGATGTCGAAATCGGCGATCACGCCGTCTTTCAGCGGCCGCACCGCGACGATGCCCTCGGGGGTCCGGCCCAGCATCCGCTTGGCCTCCAGGCCGATTCCCTGGACCTTGTTGTCAACTTTCCGGATCGCCACAACCGAGGGCTCGTTCAACACGATCCCCTGGCCGCGCACGTAGATGAGGGTATTGGACGTGCCCAAGTCTACCGCGATTTCCGTGGCCGGCAGGAAGCTCCCGATGTTGAATTTCGGCCAGGGCATATTCGGTCGTTTTCGGTGAAGACGATGGCGGGTTCGACCCCCGCCACTCCCGGGCGGTCGGGCGAGGGCCCTAAATTTAGTGCTGGAGCTAAGTTCTGACAAGATGGAGAGTTACCGGCTCTTAGACCAGCTCGTTGGGGTCGACCAGCTCCATGGAAAAAGCCTCTGCCACCCCCGGATAGACCACCGCTCCTTCGATGATGTTGAGGCCCTGGAAGAGGGCGGAGTCCTCCCTGCAAGCCGTCCGCCAGCCCCGCCCAGCCAGCCGCCGCGCGTAGGGACAAGTGGCGTTGGTCAAGGCAAGGGTGGACGTTCTCGGTACGCCGCTCGGCATGTTGGCCACGGCGTAGTGGATCACCCCGTCGACGACGTAGGTGGGGGCCTCGTGGGTGGTGGGCCTGGCCGTTTCCACACAGCCGCCCTGATCGACGGCCACGTCGACGATGACGGAACCCTCGGTCATGACCGCAAGATCTTCGCGCCGCACCAGTTTCGGCGCCTTGGCCCCGGGGAGCAGCACCGCGCCGATGACCAGCTGAGCCCGGGCCAGCTCCTCCAGGATTGTATGGCGATTCGAGTGCAGCAAGGTCACGTTGGCCGGCATCACGTCGGACAGGTAGCGAAGCCTATCCAGGGACAGGTCGAGCAGAGTGACGTTGGCGCCCAGGCCGGCAGCCATCTTCGCGGCATTGGTGCCCACAACGCCACCCCCGAGAATGAGCACGTTGGCCGGCATCACACCGGGGACCCCTCCGAGGAGGACGCCGAGGCCCCCGCTGACGGCTTCCAGGTACTTGGCACCCTCCTGCACTGCCATCCGTCCCGCCACCTCGCTCATGGGGGTGAGCAGCGGCAGCTCACCGGAAGGCAGCTGGACGGTCTCATACGCGACGGCGACGGCGCCGGAGTCCACTACGGCGCGAGTGAGGGCCTCGCTGGCGGCAAAATGGAAGTAGGTGAAGATGACCTGCCCGGCACACATCATGGGCCATTCCGGCTCGATGGGCTCCTTCACCTTCATGATCATTTCGGCCTGCTCCCACACCGCCGCCGCTTCGGCGACGACGGTGGCTCCTGCGGCCACATAGGTGTCTTCGGCAAACCCGCTGCCGGCACCCGCCTGCCGTTGCACCAGCACTGTATGGCCATCGGCTACCAGCGCTTCGACGCCGGACGGTACCAGAGCCACGCGATTCTCGTCTTGTTTGATCTCTCGGGGGACGCCTATGATCATGTTCCGGCTCGTCTAGGAACGGCGATCACCCGGGTCCCAGCGATACGACGGTCTGCCGCTCGGGATCGAAGAATTCCTCTGCCACCGCGGCAACCCGATCCGAACTCACGTCCGAGATCTCCGTCAAGACCTGGTCGATCGTCTTGTAATCCTGTTTGTACAACACGACGCCGGCCGCCCGATACATTCTGGCGGCAGGACTCTCCAAACCCAGCGTGACTTGTCCTTTGAGTTGCTGCTTCACTTCGGCCAGCGGCTGTCCCGACAGGCCTTCTGTCGCCAGCTTCGCCAACTCCTCCTCGATCGCCTCGATCGCCTGGCGCGCCTCGGCGGGCCGCGTGCCAACGTACACACCGCTCACGCCCGCGTGTTCGTAAAAGGAATGAAACGAATACACGGCGTAGGCCAAACCCAGCTCCTCGCGCACCCGCTGGAAGAGCCTACTCGACATCCCAGCGCCGAGCACGGTGTTCAGCAACATGAGGGGATAGCGTCGTGCGTCTTCGTACGGGAACGTGTCGGTGCCCATGACGATGTGGGTCTGCGCCAATTCCCGTTCGACATGCCGCACCGTACGCTTCGCCGGCGGGACCGGCTCGACCGTCGCCGGATCGGGGCCGGGTTCGAACGTGAACCAGCCGCATTTGCTCAACAGCTTGAGCAAGACCTCGTGATTGAGGCTTCCCGCCGCGGCGATCACCACTTGCCGGGGATGATATGCTCGTCCGTGCAGCGCCTTGATATCCGTCGCCGCCAACGCATCGACCGTTTCGCGGGTCCCCAAAATGGAAAACCCGTAGGGGTGGTCGGGCCACAGCGTTGATCCGTGGATATCGAAGACCAGATCGTCGGGCATGTCCTCCACGGCGGCGATCTCCTCCAAGATCACTTTGCGTTCCAGCTCGAGGTCCGCCTCCCGCAAGGTGGGATTGCGTACGAGGTCCGTCAGGACATCGAGCGCACGTGGAAGATCCTCGTCCAGCACGCGGGCTTGATACGATGTGTGTTCTCTGGCGGTGAACGCGTCGAGAGAGCCGCCCCGGGCCTCGAGCTCCAGGGCAATGTCCCGAGCCGTCCGCCGCTCGGTACCTTTGAACACCATGTGCTCGAGAAGATGGGACACGCCCATGCGAGAAGGCGGCTCGTGGGCGGACGCGGTCCTCACCCACATTCCCACCGCCACGGAACGCACCCCGGAAATCGCCTCCGAGATAACGGTGACACCGTTTTGCGCGGTGGTGCGGTAGAGACCCTCGTCCAGCTTCTCGGTGTCGAGTCCCGCCTTCATCTAATCGCTCTCGAGCAGCGCCTTGCGAGACAGTTTCATCCGGCCGCGGTCGTCCATGCTCAACAACTTCACGCGAACCATGTCGCCCTTCTTGACGACGTCTTCCGTTTTCTCCACGCGATCGTGCGCCAGTTCGGAAATGTGCAACAGACCTTCCGTCCCGGGCATGATTTCCACGAACGCCCCGAAGGTCGTGGTGCTCTTGACCGGCCCCTCGTAGATCTTTCCGACCTCGGGCTCCTGCACGAGGCCTTCGATCATCGCTTTGGCTTTGGCGCCGGCGCTACCGTCGACCGCCGAAATCGTGACGATGCCCGAATCTTCCACGTTGATGCTGGCACCGGTTTCTTGTTGAATGCCCCGAATCGTCTTGCCCTTGGGACCGATAATGTCGCCGATTTTCTGCGGGTTGATCTGCAGCGTGATGATGCGCGGCGCGAACCGCGACAGGTCTTCCCGCGGTGCCGGCAAGGCCTTCTCCATCTCGCTCAAGATGTGCATCCGCGCCGTGTTCGCACGGGCGAGGGCTTCACGCAGGGTTGCCAAGTCCAATCCGTCGATCTTGATGTCCATCTGAACCGACGTGATCCCGTCGCGCGTGCCCGCCACCTTGAAATCCATGTCGCCCAGATGGTCTTCGCTTCCAAGAATGTCGGTGAGGATGACCACCTTGTCCCCCTCCTTGATGAGGCCCATGGCCACACCGGCGCAGTGCCCCTTGAGCGGCACGCCCGCATCCATCAACGCGAGCGACCCACCGCACACCGTGGCCATCGACGACGATCCGTTGGATTCGAGGACCTCCGAGACGAGGCGGATGGTGTAGGGAAAATCTTCGTACGGCGGCAGGAGCGGCTGGATTGCCCGCTCGGCCAGATTGCCATGTCCGATCTCCCGGCGTGACACGCCGCGGATCGGTCGGACCTCTCCGACACAGAACGGCGGGAAGTTGTAGTGGAGCATGAAGCTCTTACTGGTCTCTTCCTTCAGGTCGATGTTGTCGACCCGCTGCTCGTCGGACACCGTCCCCAGGGTCGTGGTGACCAGCGCCTGGGTATCGCCGCGCTGAAACACGGCCGAGCCGTGGACCCGTGGCAGCAGACTGACCTGACACTCGATGGGACGCACTGTCTCGCTGTCTCGCCCGTCGACCCGTTCGCCCGCTTCCACGATGCGCGACCGGGTGATCTCGGCTTCCAGCTCGTACAGCGCGTCGGCGACCTTACGGTCGCCCTCGGGGAACTCCTCCACCAATTCCGTGCGCACGTTCTTGCGCAGCGCCTCCACGTTCTCCATCCGCTGCTGCTTGTCGCTGCCGAAGAGTGCCTCCTGCATCTTGGCCTCGGCCAGTTCTCGGACCCGAGCCGCGATCTCTTCGGGGATTTCATCCTTGGTCCACTCGATCTTCTTCACATCGACGGCGCCGATGACCTCCTCTTCGTAGCCAATCAGCTCATCGATGGCTTTCTGTGCCTCGATGAGGGCGTCGGCCAGCGCATCTTCGGCGAGCTCCAGCGCTCCGCCCTCTACCATCATGAGCGAGCCCTTGCGCCCCGCCGCCACCAGGTCGAGCTCCGAGTTGTCGAGCTGTTCGAACGTGGGGTTCACGACCCATTCGCCGTCAACGCGGCCGATCCGCACGGCCGCCACCGGGCCATTCCACGGCACCTTCGACACGGCCATCGCCGTCGAAGCAGCGATCAGGCCGATGGTATCGGCGTCGTTTTCCTGATCCGCGGACAGGACGTACACGAAGACCTGGACTTCGTTCTTGAATCCCTTGGGGAACAACGGTCGCAGTGTCCGGTCGATTTGCCGGGCAGCCAGAATTTCTTCATCGCTCGGCCGGCCCTCGCGCTTGATGAACCCTCCGGGGAACTTGCCCGCGGCATAGGTCTTTTCGCGATACTCGACTGTGAGAGGGAAGAACGGAAGGTGGGAGATCTTGTCGGTGACCGTGATGGCCGCGAGGACCATCGTATCTCCGTAACGTACCAGCGCACTGCCTGCCGCCTGCTTCGCGAGCCGTCCCGTTTCCACATGAAAGGGACGCCCAGCGAACGTTCGCTTGACTTCGTGTACCATTGTTATCCCAGGAAAATGAGCCTCGAAACGGCACCGGACCTGTTCCGGTACCCGACCCGCGGAAAGCGACTAGTGTCTGAGGCCGAGCTCGTCGATGAGCTTGCGATAACCACCCAGATCGGTGCGCCGAAGGTACACCAACAGACGGCGACGCTTGCTGACCATCGTCAACAAACCGCGCCGCCCGTGGTGATCCTTCTTATGGGCCCGAAAGTGGTCTGTCAGATAGTTGATCCGCGCAGTCAACACGGCGACCTGGACCGAGACCGACCCGGTGTCCGTCTCGTTCGCCTGGTACTTACGGACCACTGCCTGTTTGTCAAAGCTCATTCAAAGTGTATCCTCACAAACCGCGGGCCACGAATTTTTCGCATCGCCCTAAATTACATTAACTTACAAATGTAGCCCGACTCCAAAAGCATGTAAAGGTCAGCGTGAGTCTAGATCCGCAAGAGCTGGTGGGCCAAACGCTGGGCAACTGCGTGGTAGACCGCCTGATCGGCACCGGCGGCCTCACCTGGATCTACCAGGGGCACCTCAACACAGAGGGCACCCAGGTGGCCATCAAGGTGCTGCGACCCCGGTATGCCGGGGACCCCCAGTTCGAGAGCCGCTTCCGCAACGAGTTCCAGATCGCCTCCGAGTTCGTCCATCCCAACATCGTGCAGATCCTCGAGGTGGGCCGGGACCGGGGCATCACCTACTTCGCCATGGACTACCATCCCGAGTCCCTGGCCGATCGGCTGGAGGCCGGGGGACCCATGGGGGAGGACGAGGTGATCGACCTGGCTGCCTGCGTGGCCCGCGCCCTCGATTTCGCCCACAGCGCCGGATTCATTCATCGCGACATCAAGGTGGAAAATATCCTGCTGGCCGCCGACGGCCGGCCGGTGGTGGCGGACTTCGGGATCGCCCGGGCCATCTCGGGCTACGTCTCCGCGACCGGGCAGAACATGACCATCGGTACCCCGCACTACATCTCTCCGGAACAGGCCCAGGGCCGCAAGCTGGATGGGCGGAGCGACCTGTATGCCCTCGGGGTCACCCTGTACAAGGCCGTGACCGGCACCGTGCCTTTTAGCTCGACCGACTGGTTCGAGCTCGCCCGGATGCATGTCGAAGAACCGCCCGAGGCCCCACGGGTCAAGCGACCCGACATCTCCATGCGCCTGGAACGCATCGTCCTGCGGCTTCTCGCCAAGCAACCCGACGACCGCTACCCGTCGGCAGCGGCCCTGCTGGCGGAACTCGAGGACATCCGCGACCCCGAACGACGGACCTCGACCTTCGGCGCCGACGGACTCGCCGCTCTGTCTCCGGCGCGGCGGCTGCCCAAATGGGTCTGGCCCGCGGCCGCCGTCACCCTGGTTGTGGCGGTGGCGATCCTCTTCGTGCTCTTGGTCCAGCGGGGGTGAGGCTTGATGCGTAGCAGCACCGGTGCCGCCCTGACGCGTCGCGGGCTTCGCAGTGTCTCGCCTTGATACGCAGCACACCGACAGCGCGCTCCGAGCGCTACCGGCGCACTGCGCATCAACCAACATCCAGCTCAGGAGCGAGACCATCGGTCCCTGCAGTTAGTGTCGCTGCGTAGCATGCACGTAGGTCCTGGAGCGCGCGTTGGTTCTCATGGACACGATTGGGATGACGGGACACCATGAAAACCACAGCGCGCGGAGGGACCTACGTGCATGCGTAGCCGGTACGTTCCCCGCTTCTGCGCCTGCGAGAATCACTAATGTGGAATCACTCTAGAAGCTGAAAACCCGCAGCAGGTCGTTGGTGAGCGCCAGAGCCATGATCCCCAGCAAAATGATCAGCCCGAACTGGCTGAACCGGAGGCGGAGCTCCAGCGGCAGGGGCTTGCCCCGCACGCCTTCGACGAGAAGAAACACGAGCTGCCCACCGTCGAGCACGGGAATCGGCAAGAGGTTGAGAATCGCCAGGTTGACCGAGAACAACGCCATGAACGCGAGCAGCGGGATCAAGCCCTGCCGGGCCACGGCACCGGAGATCTGTCCGATCAGGACGGGGCCACCCAACTCGCGCGGGGAAAGGCGCCCCCGGATGAGCCCGCTCAACGTGGCGAGGATGAGATGGGCGTCGGCAATTACCTGCCGGCCTCCCTCACCAACGCTCGCCCCGAATCCGAGCCGCACTTCCCGGATGACGGGGCTCACACCGAGAAAGCCCACGATCTCTTCCTCGCCGGTCGCGGGGTCCCGCACCGTCGTTTCGTCCGGCACAGCCGTCAGGGCGACCTCGGCCCCGTTCCGCCGGACCACGAAGTCGATGGTTTGATCGGGGTTTGCGCGGATGAGCTCTTGCATCTGCAGCCAGTAGTCGATCGCTTGACCGTTGCCGCGGATCACCAGATCGTCCACCTGAAACCCCGCCGCCTCGGCCCGTGTGCCTTGCCCCACCTGACTGATGCGGGGTTCCCGCCGGGGAACCAGTGCCTGATAGACGCCGACCCGATCATCCATCGCGAATCCGTCTATGGGCAGGATGACCGGCCGTGCACCGGCAAACTGGAAGCTGAGCTGGTCCGACGTGGGATCGAGGATCCGGTCGCGGACGTCGTTCCACGACGTAATCGTGTCGCCGTTGATGCGGAGGATTTCCGTGTTGGCGGGAAGGTCGGTCAATTCCTTCGCCTCCGCCGGGAGCCGCTCGGCGTCGATGCGGGCGATGGTGGTGGTGGGATCCTCGATACGCGGGAATGCGACGTTGATGAAGACGTAGACCACCCACGCGAACAAGAAGTTCATCGCGACGCCGGCGGAGAGCACGAAGATTCGGGCCCAGAGGGGCTTGCTCTCGAACAACTTTTCCGGAGGAAACACCTCGCCGGCCGCTCCTCCCTCGAGGCTGCCCGCAACCTCTTCCTGTTCTTCCTTGCTCGCCATCTTCACGTACCCGCCGAACGGGATCCACGACACCACGTATTCCGTTTCGCCTCGCCGGAACGAGAGAGGCTTGATGACGGGACCGAGTCCGAGGGAGAATCGCGACACGCCGATCCCCACCGACTTGGCGGCCATGAAATGACCAAGTTCGTGCACAAAGATGAGCACACCGATCACCAGAATGGTGGCACCCAGGGTCAGCAGCACGCAGCCTCCGCAGTTTCGCGAGCCCAGCGATCCACGCCGAGCAGGGTTTCCAAGTCTTCTGCAGGGTCTCCACGATGCGCTTGCAGCGCGGAGTCGATCACTCCAGCAATTTGCCCAAACGAGATCCTTTTATCCAGGAACGCTTGGACGGCGACTTCGTTCGCCGCATTGAACACCGCCGGCGCGGACGCGCCCGCGCGGCCCGCCGCCACCCCCAGCGCGAACGCCGCAAATACATCCTGGCGTATCGGCTCGAAGGTCAAATCGCCGGCCGCAACCGGGTCGAACCGTTTCACTCCCACGTCGGCCACCCGCTCCGGATGCGTCATCGCGTAGAGGATCGGTAGCTCCATCGACGGGTATCCCATCTGCGCGAGAATCGAGCCGTCCACGAATTCCACGAAGCCGTGCACTATCGATTGAGGATGCACGACCACGTCGATAGCGTCGTACCCCAGTCCGAACAAGTAGTGCGCCTCGATGACCTCGAGCGCCTTGTTGACCAGCGTCGCGCTGTCGATGGAGATCTTGGGCCCCATCCGCCAGGTGGGGTGCTCCAGCGCTTCGTCGACGGTCGCGGTGGCCACGCGCGTCGGATCCCAACCTCGAAACGGACCGCCCGACGCGGTGAGAATGAGTCGGGAAACATCCACCGTGGGCCGTCCCGTGATGCACTGGAGCACGGCGCTGTGTTCGGAATCGACGGGGACGATCTCGCCACCCCCGTCCCGTGCGGCCGCCATCACGAGATCGCCCGCCATGACCAGCGTTTCCTTGTTGGCCAACGCCACTCGTTTGCCCGCCGCCAAGGCGGCGAGGGTGGCCTCGAGACCCGCGGCCCCGACCACGGCATTGACGACGATCTCAACGTCCGGATGGGTCGCAGCCTCAACGAGGCTCTCCGTCCCGGTACCGTGCACGCGCCCGTCCACCGCCGATTTCGCCCACGACGGCTCGGCGTTCACCAAGCCGAGGAACCCCGCCCCGGTCTCCCGGCCGCGCTGCCGCAGCTTCTCGGCTGCCCCGAAGGCGGTCAGCGCCACGATGCGAAATCGATCTTGCTGTCGATCGACCACCCGCAGCGTGCTGGTCCCGATGGACCCGGTGGCGCCGAGGATTGCGATGCCTTTGCTCATAGGACACCAAACACGTGAAACCACAAGGCCGACAGCGGAAGCACCCAATAGAGCGAATCGAGACGATCCAACACTCCTCCGTGGCCCGGGAAGAACGCGCCCGAATCCTTCACGGCCACCGAGCGTTTGAACGACGACTCCACGAGATCCCCCATCTGCCCGAAGATGCCGACCGTCAAGCCCACGATCAACAGCTGCCATACCGGCAGGGCTACCCCGACCTGTGCCAGTACGAAACGCCCGTAGGCCACGGTGACCAGGGCCGCCCCAACCAGTCCTGCCGCCGCCCCCGACCAAGTCTTGTTGGGGCTGATCACCGGCGCGAGCTGCGGCCCCCTGAACGCGGAACCGACGGTCATGGCGGCCGTGTCGCACAACCATGTCGTCACGATCGGCAGAAACACCCATGCGGTGGCGACCGACGCCGACAGGCCGCTTCCCCCGTGCCGCAGCACGAGGAGGGATGCCAACAGGCCGGCGGCATAGAGCGGACCCACCACGGTGATGGCGACGGACGCCAAGGTCTGGCGACCGGGAGTCGTCGATGCGGTGGCGTAGGCCAACGTGACCAGCAGCCACACCGGCGCCGCCAGCACGATCCACAGGGGGTCGACGGTCCCGCCCGCCGGTGTGATCACGTAGGCCGCCACCGGCAACAACACCGCTCCCAGATATCCGGGAAACGCCAACGGCTGAGCGCCGGCCTTTTCGGCCAGCGCGTAGAACTCGCGTGTTCCTGCCAGACCTAGCAGCATCGTCAACGCCACCAACCACCAATGTCCGAGATAGACGACGCCGACCGCCGTGGGGATCCCGACCGCGGCAACGGCGATACGGCGGGGGAGCGAACTCGCCACTACGCCGTCACGCGACCAAACCGGCGTTCGCGACTCTGGAAATCCAGGATGGCTTCGAACAAGTGCGTTCGGGAGAAATCCGGCCAGAGCACCGGGGTGACATACAGTTCGGTGTAGGCGAGTTGCCAGAGCAGGAAGTTGGAAATGCGCTGCTCGCCCGAGGTCCGGATGAGCAGATCGGGATCGGGAAACGCCGCGGTGTACAGCCGCTCAGCAATGGATTGCTCGTCGATGTTCTGCGGATCGAGTGTTCCGGCTTCCACCTCTCGGGCGATGCGCCGCGCCGCACATGTCAGTTCCTCGCGCGCCGAGTAGGCAATACACAAGGCGAGCTGCAGTCGCGTCCCGCCTTCGGTGTCCTGCTCGACCCGTTCTATCGCCGTCAGCGTCCGGGAGTTGAGCGAGTTTCGATCTCCCAGCACGGTGACGCGCACACTGCTCTCGCGGAGGTTTGCAGTCTCCTTGGAGATGTACTCGTCGAGGAGGTTCATCAACGCCGACACCTCGGTCGCCGGGCGAGCCCAGTTTTCCTGGGAGAACGCAAAGAGCGTCAGAACCTCCACGCCCGCTTCGATGCATCCCTCCACCGCCTCGCGGACCGACTTCATTCCTGCGTGGTGCCCCAACGTACGCGGCAGCAGCCGGCTGCGTGCCCAGCGGCCATTGCCATCCATGATGATGGCCACATGTCTCGGAAAGTCTCCGCACGCCTTCAGCCGCACGAGCAACTCGTTTGACATAATCAAGAGCCGACTGCCGGCTCACACCTCCATGATTTCGCTCTCTTTGGCCTTCACGAACTCTTCGATCTGCGCGATCGCTTCGTCGTGCAATCTTTGCACGTCTTTTTCACTGTGGCGCTTGTCGTCGTCGGAGACGTGCTCCACCTTTTTGATTTTCGCGATCGTCTCGGTTCGGCCGTGGCGCACGCCGATCTTTCCCTCCTCGGCGAGCTTGTGGACGATCTTGACGAGTTCTTTGCGGCGCTCTTCCGTGAGTGGCGGCAATGGAACGCGGATGATGGTTCCGTCATTCGAGGGATTCAAACCGAGATCGGAACTCTGAATGGCTTTCTCGATGGCACCTGTCAATCCTTTGTCCCATGGCTGCACCGTGAGCATCCGCGGCTCGGGGGCCGCCACGGAACCCACCTGGTTGAGCGGGACCATCTGTCCGTAGGCGTCTACCCGCACGGTGTCGAGCAGGTTGGTGGTGGCCTTGCCGCTGCGAATGGTGGCCAGCTCCCGCTTCGTGTTTTCCACCGCCTTCCGCATGGCGACCTTCGATTCTTTCGTGAGATCTTCCAACATGCTCATGATACCAGCGTCCCGACGCGCTCACCGGCGATGACCCTGGCGATCGCGCCCTTTTGGTTGACGTTCATCACGACGATGGGAAGCTTGTTCTTCTTGCACAGACCGAACGCATTGGCGTCCATCACATCGAGGTCACGCACGATGGCGTCCTGATAGTCCAAATCGGGGATGAACTCCGCGTCGGGGTTTTGCTTCGGATCGGACGTGTAGATGCCGTCGACATTCGTGGCCTTGATGAGCACGTCGGCTTCGATCTCCAGCGCACGCAACACCGCGGCCGTGTCGGTGGAAAAGTACGGGTTGCCCGTCCCGCCGGCAAACAGCACGACACGCCCTTTCTCCAGGTGCCGCTGCGCCCGCCGGCGGATATAGGGCTCCGCCAATTCTTCCATGCGAATCGCCGTCATCACCCGGGTCTCGACCCCCTTGCGTTCGAGGATATCTTGCACCGCCAGCGCGTTGATAACCGTGGCCAGCATGCCCATGTAATCGGCGGACACGCGGTCCATCCCCTGTTGTGACGCCACCGTGCCGCGAAAAAAGTTCCCGCCTCCCAGCACGAGTCCCAGGTTGACGCCCATTTCGTGGACTTGTCGAATCTCGTCTACCAGGCGCTCCATGACGGAGAACTCGAAACCAAACCCCTGGCTTCCGGCCAATGCCTCACCGGACAGCTTCACGAGCACCCGCTGGTAGGCAAGGTCCGCCACTATTCGACTCCCAACTCGTATCGCACGAATCGCCGCACCACCACGTTTTCGCCGAGCTTGGCCGAGGCCACCTTGATCAGGTCGCCCACCGACTGCTTGTCGTCCTTGACGAACGGCTGATCGAGCAGGGACAGCTCCTTCGCGACTTTCTTGAGCTTGCCAGCGACCATCTTCTCCCGCACGTTCTCCGGCTTGCCGGACTCGGCAACCTGGGCGTCGATGATCTCGCGCTCTTTGACCATGAGATCTTCGGGCAAATCGGCCGCCGACACCGCGATCGGATTGGCCGACGCGATGTGGAGCGACAGATCCCGGGCCAGGGCCTGGAAATCATCGGTCCGCGCCACGAAGTCGGTCTCGCAATTCAGTTCGACGAGCACCCCGACCCTCCCGTTGAAATGCACGTACGAACCAATCAACCCTTCCGAAGCCTCACGGCCGGCGCGCCTTTCCGCCTTGGCGGCGCCCGTCTTGCGCAGCAGGTGGACGGCCTTCTCCATGTCGCCGTCGGCCTCCTGGAGCGCCTTCTTGCAGTCCATCATCCCGACGCCGGTCGTCTTGCGTAGCTCCGCCACGTCCTTGGCGGAAATAGTCGCTGTCATTGATTGGTTCCTCTCCTCTTGCTCATGTCGCTCATGCGGGTTTCCAGATTGCCACACGTACGAACCGCCGCCCCGGGGCCTGAGGCCGAGAAGCGGCGGTCGATGTCCCAACATGACTGATGGGACCTAGGCCTTGTCTTCTCCCGAGGCCTCGACTACCGCCGGCGCCGCCGCCGGGGCGTCTCCTTCGGCAGACACCGCGTCTGGCCCCGCCGCCTTGGCTTCACTGTCGGTCTCTGCAGCTTGCCCTTCAACGTCGGTCTCTGCCGCCTGGCCTTCACTGGCAGCTTCGCCCTCTTTGAGCCGAGCGACTATCGCTTCGGGCTTCGGCCGGCGCTTACGCTTCGCACGACGCCGCTTGCGGTGCTCTTCCACATCGCCTTGGCCCGCGGCCTCCGTGCTGTACGTGAAGGCCTCGGAATCTTCCGTCACCTCCCGCACCGGAACCTGTGAGCGCGCTTCGGCGATCACGTCCACCACCGCCCCCGTCAACAGCGCCACCGAGCGAATCGCGTCGTCGTTGCCGGGAATCGGCACCGCCGTCACATCCGGATCGGCATTGGTGTCCACGATGGCCACCACGGCAATGTTGAGCTTGCGCGCCTCGGCGATGGCGATCTTCTCCCGCTGCGCATCCACCACGAACAGGGCGGCCGGCAGCCGGCTCATCTGCTTGATCCCCTCGACGTTGCGCACCAGCTTCTGGCGCTCGCGATCGATCCGCAGGCGTTCCTTCTTCGTAAAGAACTCGAACGCCCCTTCTTCTTGCCCTTGCTCGATCTCCTTCAGGCGCCGGATTTGCTTCTTGATCGTCTGAAAGTTCGTCAGCGTCCCACCCAACCACCGCTCGGTGACGAAAAACGAATCACACCGCTCGGCCTCGGCGCGCACGACCTGCTTCAACTGCCGCTTGGTGCACACGAACAACACGCCGTCGCCGCGCAGCACGACCTCGCGCATGAGGTCTTGGGCCAACTTGATCTGTATCAGCGTCTTCTGGAGGTCGATCAGGTAGATGCCCGAGCGCTCGGCGAAAATGAACCGCCGCATCTTGGGATTCCAGCGCCGGGTTTGGTGGCCGAAGTGGACTCCGGCTTCCAGCAAGTTCTGTAATGTCAGGTCTGCCATGAAAGTTCCGTTTGGGTTGAGTCGTCCACCGCCTTCACCCCCGATCTCGATCCGTCGCCGCGCGATGGACACCCAAGACCAGGTCCAGCGATGTGTATGATGACCGCGATGAACGCGGCTTAACGCTTGGAGAACTGGAAGCGCTTGCGAGCTTTCGGTTGCCCGGGCTTCTTCCGCTCAACGGAGCGGGCGTCGCGGGTCATGAGGTCGTGCTCTCGTAGCTTGATCCGGTGCGTCTCGTCGGCCCGAACCAGCGCCCGGGCGATTCCCAACCGCAGCGCTCCAGCCTGCCCCGTTAGACCGCCGCCGTTGACCCGCGCCCGCACATCGAAGGAACCCAAAGTGTCGGTAACGGTGAAGCCCGCCTGAATGTGCTGAATCAGCGAACGCCGGGGAAAGTAATCGCCCAGCGTGCGACCGTTGATGTTCCATTTCCCCGAACCCGGGGTGAGATACACTCGGGCGATGCTCCGCTTGCGGCGCCCAAGGGCCTGCCAACGAAGTTCGGGCTGTTCTACTGTCATGTGACGGCCAATCCTAGCTGAGTTGGAGAGGTTGGGGACGTTGCGCCTCGTGCGGGTGCTTCGGACCCGCATACACCTTGAGTTTTTTCCGGAGCACCTGCCGCCCCAGCGTCCCCTTGGGCAGCATGCCGAACACCGCCTTCTCGATCACCCGCTCCGGGTGCGTGGCAAGCATGTGGGACACGGAGGTGAACTTCTCGTTTCCCATGTACCCCGTGTGACGGAAATACGACTTCTGCTCCATTTTTCTGCCCGTGAGACGGACCTTCTCGGCGTTCACCACCACGACGAAATCCCCACCGTCCATGTGCGGCGTGAACGACGGCTTGTGTTTCCCGCGGATGATCTGGGCCACTCGGCTGGCCAGTCGTCCCAACACCAGACCATCGGCGTCGACGACGTGCCAGTTGTGCTCCGCGTCGGCCTTCTTGAGCGTGTAGGTTTTCATCCGTTCCTGCGCGACTCTAAAAAAATGTAAGACAGTCTGTAAACCTAGCCGTCCCATACTGTTCGGTCAACTGGCCGGACCCAGCTCGACGAGGGGCGCCCCCTTCTCGACGGCCACGCCCGGGACCGCGTGCACCCGGGTCACCGTACCGTCGCCCGGGGCTCGCAATTCGTTCTCCATCTTCATCGCTTCGAGCACCACCAGAGCCTCTCCTCGGGACACCCGCTGGCCTACCTCCACCTCCAACCGCAAGACCATGCCGGACATGGGTGCCCGCACGACGCCGCCGGCGCCGGCGCGGCCGCCCGTGAGTCCCCGCATGCGGTGGGTGCACTCGTCCACCACCTCCACCGCCCGGATCCGGCCCCGATGCTGCACGGCCCACCGTTGGTGGGCATAGCTCATGGCCAGGCTCCAGGCGGTCCCGTCGAGGTGCAGCACGCTCATGGGCGTGCCAGCGATCGGCTCCAGCCGCGCCACCACGGTCTTGCCGCCAACGGCGACCCGGTCGCCGGACACCTCTACCTCGAAGCGCTCCTCCCCCACGGTGACGACGTACCTCACGCCGCCTGCCCGATGGCCAGCGTCTCGACATGGCTGGTCTGGGGAAAGAGATCGTACGCCGTGAGCCGCCAGTGAGAGAAGCTCGGCAGCGCCCCGAGGTCCCGGGCCAGTGTGGCGGGGTCGCAGGAGATGTAGGCCAGTCTGGCACCAGGGCAAGCGTCCCCCCACCGCCGGAGCCGGGCCACCGCCGCCGCCGCCAGCCCCGTCCGAGGCGGATTGGCGATCACCGCGTCCGGCTCGGGCAAGCGGGCAAGGACTTCCTCCACCCGGCCGAGGATGAACTTGATCCCGGAGGAGCCGCGCCGGGCCGCCCATTCCTGGGCCGTCCGGTCGAAATCCACCGACCACACCCTGGCTCCGCGGCGGGCCAGCAGCTCCGCTGTATCGCCGACACCGCCGTAGAGGTCCCACACCACCGCGTCCCGGATCTCGCCCAGGGCCCCCACCGCCGATTCCCGAATGACTCCCGCCAGCGCGGCGTTGGATTGCTCGAACGCCAGAGCCGGGAACCCGGCCTGCGGACCGGACATCACCCGCGCCGCCCCGTCGCTCGGTTGCCACCAGATGGATATCGACGGGTCGAGGCGGCGGGCCAGCAGTGTGACGTCCCACGGTGTTCCTCCCCCACCCCTGGCCACCACGTGCAGTCCCCCGTCCCGGTCTTCGCGCAGCACGAGGCCCTCGACGCCTGACGGAAGCAGATCGGCATGGGGTCGCACGGCCCGCCACAGTTCCATCACCCGTTCGTTGGTGATGAGGCAGTCCTCGAGGTCGAAGATCACCCCAGGCTCGGCGTACCGATGCAGCCCGATCACCCGCCCGCGCTGCGTCTCCCGCACCGCCAACGTGATCTTGCCGCGGTATCGCCAGCCATCGGCCGGGGCCCGGATCGGCGGGTCTTCGATCGCGATCTTGCCGATGCGGCGCAACGCGTCCCCCACGACGGTCCGCTTCACGGCGAGCTGGGCGGCCGGGGCGAGGTGTTGCAGCTGACACCCCCCACAGCCGTCCGCCACATAGTGGGGACAGCGGGGCGAGATCCGGTCGGCGCCCGGCGCCTTGACCTTGACCAGCCGGGCTCGCAGAAACCGCGGCTTGCTCTGGACCTCCTCCACCTCGGCCACGTCGCCGGGAGTGGTGCGCGGCACGAACACCACGCGGCCGTCGGGGTGACGCCCCACGCCGTCGCCTCCCGCAGCGATGCGGTCGATGGTGACCGTGATCATCGCAGCCCGTCTCGGCGGGCGGCGCGCAGCCAGTCTGACTCGGCGCCCCGCGAGGCCACCGGGGTGGGCACCGCCGCTCGGCGACGCCGGTGCTCGGCTAGCGCCGCGGCGACCACTACCGCTTCGAGCCCATCCGGCCCGCCGTCGGCCGACAACAGAGCCTCCATGTGGGCGTCCACATATCCCGTGTCGTAGCGGCCCGCCTCGAACGCCTCATGGGCGAGCACCAGGGAATGAAACGGCTGCGAGGTCGAGACGCCCACCACCACCAATTCGTCCAGCGCCCGCCGCATCCGGGCGATGGCTTCCGGGCGCGTCTCACCCCACACGATGAGTTTGCCGAGCAGGGGATCGTAGTGCAGTCCGATGATGTTCCCCACCGCGACGCCACCATCCCACCGCACGCCGGGCCCGGACGGAATGCGCAGGAATTCGATGGTTCCCGTATCAGGCAAGAAGGCGTTGTAGGGATCTTCGCTGGTGATGCGGCACTCGATGGCGTGTCCGGTGGGGCCGCTCGCAAACTCCTGGGTCTCCAGCGAGTGCCCCGCCGCGATGCGCAGCTGTTGCCGCACCAGGTCCACGCCGTACACGAGCTCGGTGATCGGGTGCTCGACCTGGATCCGCGTGTTCATCTCCAGGAAATGAAAGCGGCCGTCGGGCTCCAACAAGAACTCTACGGTGCCCGCCCCCTCGTATTGCACCGAGCGCGCCGCCCGGAGAGCCACCTCCCCCATCTCCACGCGAAGTGCCGGGTCGACGGCCGGTGACGGGGATTCTTCGATCAGCTTCTGGTGCCGCCGCTGAATCGAACACTCCCGCTCTCCCAAGTGGACGACGTTGCCGAATCGGTCGCCGAGGATCTGGATTTCCACATGACGCGGGCGCTCGATGCACCGCTCGACGTACATGTCGCCGTTGCCGAACGCCTTGCGCGCTTCCGAGGTCGCCTGGCGAAAGGCACTGGGCAGCTCTGCCTCCGACTCCACGCGCCGCATGCCCTTGCCCCCACCCCCGGCGACGGCCTTCAGGAAGATCGGATACCCCACCTCGGCGGCGAGGGTCGCCGCATGGTCTACGCCGAGGATGCTCTCCATGGAGCCGGGCACCACCGGGACGCCGCTCTCTTGCATGCGGCGCCGTGCCTCGGTCTTCTCCCCCATGGCCCGAATCGCGGACCCCGACGGACCGACGAACACGAGACCGGCCTGCCGGACCGCGTCGGCGAACTCGGCTCGCTCCGCCAGAAAACCGTATCCGGGATGCACCGCGTCGGCGTTGGTGGCGCGGGCGGCGTCGAGTAAGCGAGAGATCGCGAGGTAGGATTCGGACGCCGGGGGCGGCCCGATCGCCACGGCGCAATCGGCGGCCGTCACGTAGGGACTCAGGTGATCCACTTCGGAGTACACCGCTACCGATTCGAGGCCTTCCTCCCGACACGCCCGGATGATGCGCAAGGCGATCTCGCCGCGATTGGCGACGAGGACGCGGTTGATCACAGCCCTGATCTCCTACAGCGGGATGTTGCCATGCTTCTTGGGCGGCCCCTTGTCTCGTTTGGACTGCAGCGTGTGCAACGCAGAAATCAACCGGGGACGGGTTTCCCGGGGATCGATCACGTCATCGAGATAGCCCCGGGCGGCAGCGTGATAGGGGTTGGCAAACCTTTCTCGATAGTCTCGCTCGAGTTCCTCGAGTTTCTGCTCCGGATCTTTGGCCTCGGCGATGTCGCGGCGAAAGAGAATCTCTACGGCCGCTTTGGGCCCCATGACGGCGATCTCGGCCGTCGGCCATGCAATGTTGAAATCCGCGCCTACATGCTTGGAGCTCATGACGTCATACGCGCCACCGTACGCCTTGCGCGTGATGACCGTGAGCTTCGGTACCGTGGCTTCGCAGTAAGCGTACAACAGCTTCGCGCCATGCTTGATGATGCCGCCATGTTCCTGTTCCACGCCGGGAAGGAAACCGGGCACGTCTTCGAAGGTGACGAGGGGAATGTTGAACGCGTCGCAAAAGCGAATGAAACGGGCACCCTTGAGCGACGCCGCGATGTCCAGCACGCCGGCCAGGACCGCCGGTTGGTTGGCCACGACCCCCACGGGCCTCCCATCGAGCCTGGCGAATCCCACGACGAGGTTGCCGGCGAAAGCGGCATGCACCTGCAGCAGCTCGCCCTCGTCCACCACGCGATGGATGACGTCCAGCATGTCGTAAGGCTTGTTGGGATTGTCGGGGACGATGGCGAGGAGCTCTTCGTCGCACCGGTCCGCCGCGTCCTCGCACTCCTTGACCGGGGCACTGTCCAGATTGTTGCTGGGGATGAACCCCATGAGTGCGCGGATCCCCTGCAGGCACTCGAGCTCGGAATCGTGGACGAAATGTGCGATGCCCGATGTCGTGCCGTGCGTGTCAGCGCCGCCCAGTTCGTCGGTCGTGACGTCGGCGTGCGTGACGGTTTTTACGACGTTGGGGCCGGTCACGAACATGTAGGAGAGTCCACGGACCATGAATACGAAGTCGGTGATCGCCGGGCTGTATACGGCACCGCCAGCGCACGGCCCGAGGATGGCGCTGATTTGCGGGACGACCCCCGACGCCTTGGTATTGCGGAGAAAGATGTCGGCATAGCCGCCCAATGACGCGACGCCTTCTTGAATCCGGGCGCCGCCCGAGTCATTGAGCCCGATCACGGGTGTGCCGTTGCGCACGGCGAGGTCCATGATCTTGCAAATCTTTTCGGCGTGGGCTTCCGCGAGGGACCCGCCGAAGACAGTGAAGTCCTGGGAGAATACGTAAACCTGCCGTCCGTCGATGGCGCCGTAGCCGGTCACCACGCCGTCCCCCAGGATCTTCTGGTCCTCCAGTCCGAAGTCGGTCGAGCGGTGAGTGACAAAGCGATCGAGCTCGACGAAGGACCCGGGGTCGAGCAACAAATCGAGTCGCTCGCGAGCGGTGAGCTTGCCCTTCGCGTGCTGGGCCTCGATGCGTCGCTCTCCTCCCCCCGCCTCGGACTGGTCCTTCAGTTGTTGCAGCGCGTTCAGCTTGTCATGGATACTCATAGGAAAGGATTGGCTGGACCTGCCACGGCAGACCGGTCACAGCCCTCGTGGCTGTCGGCAAGAGAAAAAAAACGCCGGCAGCCCGGAGAGTTCCAGACTGCCGGCGTGGAATACACGTCGCAAACTTACTCGACTGCGGGCTCAGCCTTGGCCGACGCTTCAGGGTGCTCGGCGTCGGCGACCGGGGCCGCATCTTCGGTCGGCGCCGCATCTTTGGCCGGCGCATCTTCGGCCGCCGGTGGGTCGGACGCCGCTGCGTCCCCGGCGTCTACACTCACGGCCTCGGACGATTTCGCTTCGCCCCCGCCATTGTCCTCCGCCGCCGGCGGTGGCGCTATCGGGTCCACCTGGTCGAGAAACTCTCTCGCCACCAACAACACCCGGTGGTGAATGGGATCGACCTCGACGACAGTTAGGGCGACATGTTGTCCGATCTGCACCTGTTCCTCCACCGGCGGCTCTTCGGGCAGACCGAGATCGCTCTTCGGGACGATGCCTTCCAGATCGTTCCCCATGTCCGCGACGACACCACCGTCCTGGAAGCGTACCACCCGCCCCTCGAGCTCTGTGCCGACGGGGTACTGCTCGCCGATCTTGAGCCAGGGATCTTCCTGCGCCTGCTTGAGGCCGAGGGAGATCCGTTTGTTGTCGGGATCGATGTTGAGAATCAGGACGTCCACTTCGTCACCTTTCTTCACCACCTCCGACGGATGCTGCACCCGCTTGGTCCACGACATATCGGAGATGTGAATCAATCCATCGATTCCCGGCTCGATCTCGACGAACGCGCCGAAGGACGTGAGGTTGCGCACCTTGCCGGTGCTTCGCGTTCCGACGGGATATTTCATCGGCAAGACCATCCACGGGTCCTGTTCCGTCTGCTTCATGCCGAGGGAGATCTTCTCGTCTGACGGGTCGACCTTCAACACTACGGCCTCGATCGTTTCGCCGATCGACACCACCGTCGACGGATGACGCACGGTGCGCGTCCAGCTCATTTCACTGATGTGGACGAGTCCTTCGATGCCCGGCTCGAGTTCCACGAAAGCCCCGTAATTGGTAATGCTCACGACCTTCCCCTGGAGCCGCGAGCCCACCGGATACTTCTCGGCCACTTTCTCCCAGGGGTATTCCTGGAGCTGCTTGAGGCCGAGGGAGATCCGCTCCCGCTGCCAATCGATATCCAGGATTTTCACGTCCACGTCCTCGCCGATCTTCACCATCTCGGACGGGTGTGACACCCGGCCGTAGCTCATGTCGGTGATGTGCAGCAAACCGTCTACGCCGCCGAGATCGATGAAAGCGCCGAAGTCGGTGATGTTCTTGACGACGCCGGTCCGTACCTGACCGACCTCCAACTCCTTCATCAGCGTTTCCCGCTTGGTGGCACGCTCGGCTTCGAGAATCACACGCCGCGACACGACGATGTTGCGGCGCCGCTTGTTCAGCTTGATGATCTTGAACTCGTAGCTCTGTCCCAGCAGCTCATCTATGTTCGGGACGCGCCGCAAGGCGATCTGACTGCCCGGCAGGAACGCGTCGACACCCATGAGGTCGACCACCACCCCACCCTTGATCTTCTTCATGAGCGTGCCTTCGACCGGCTGGTCGTCTTCGTACGCCGTGCGGATCTTCTCCCACACCCGCATGAAGTCGGCCTTCTTCTTCGAGAGCTGGACCGCGCCGTGTTCGTCCTCGAGATTCTCGAGAAAGACCTCGACTTCATCGCCCGGCTTGATATCGTCGACCGCCTTGAACTCGTCGAGCGACACGGCCCCCTCCGACTTGAACCCCACGTCGAGAATCACGTGGGTTTCGGTCACGCGGAGGACCTTCGAGACTACGAACTCCCCTTCGGCGATGCTCTGCAGCGTGCCCTCGTAGAGGGCCAGCATCTCCGCGTATTCTTCGTCTGAATACTGTTCGTCGTAGAGATCCGAGCGAACCGGGGTGATTCGGGGTGCGCCGGGGGGTGGGGAGGTTGAGGGTTCGGGATCCGAGGTTACGTCAGACATGGGACAGCCGGTTGAAGGGTGGATGGACCATTCCGTTCTAGCCTCGCAAAGTAGGCGGGCGGCATAGAGGGGTCAAGCGATGCCCAAGAGGGGCTTCGCCTTGTCGACCACAGCCGCGACCTGCTCCCCGAAGGCCAACTGGGTCGTATCGATGTGGAGGGCATCGGGAGCGGCCACGAGCGGAGCGACAGCCCGACTCGCATCGGCCGTGTCGCGTTCCTGAATGGCCCTGGATAGTCGTGCCACGCCGTCGCCGTCGATATCCACCCGGCCCTCCTGTTTGGCCCGGCGGAGCGCCCGCTCCTCGAGACTAGCCGTGAGGAACACCTTGAGGATGGCGTCGGGGAAAATCACCGTACCGACGTCCCGACCGTCCGCCACGGCACCCGCCGGATGGTCCGCCACCAGCTGGCGTAGAACGCCGTTGACCCAGTCGCGTACCGTGGGCAGCGCCGCCACCTGGGAAACCTGTGCGGTGACGTCCTGCGAACGCACCACCTTGGACACGTCGAAACCGTCAACGAACGGATGAAAGCTCCCGTGCACATCTCGCAGGCCGACGCCGTGCGAGTTGGCGGCCTCAACGATGCGCCTCTCGTCCAGCCGAAGCTCCGCGTCGAGCATGACCAGGGTGACGGCGCGGTACAAGGCGCCGCTGTCGAGATGCGCCAGTTCCAGTTCGGCCGCGACCGCCTTCGCGGTGGATGTCTTCCCGGATCCGGCGGGTCCGTCGATGGCAATCACGCGACTAGCCAAGAGGCGCCACCTCATCGAGGTCCGCGAAGAAGCCCGGATAGCTGACTTCGGGAGATGCCGTCTCGGACAATCGGACCGACGCACCCGGAATCCGGTCCATGACCGCAAACGCCATGGCCATGCGGTGGTCGAAGGCGGTCTCGACGGCCCCGGCCGGAGCCCGGTCCGAGCCCTCGACGGTGAGGGTGTCGCCCTCGACCGCGCAGCGCTTGCCCACGGCTGCGAGATTGGCCGCCAGGAGTCCCAGGCGGTCGCTTTCCTTCACCCGGAGTTCCGACACGCCCTCGAAGGTCGTGGTACCTTCGGCCATGCTGGCCAGCACGGCGAGCATGGGGATCTCATCGATCAGCGACGGCACCTCTTCCCGGGGCACCGTCGTGGCCGTCAGCGAGGATGCCCGCACCACGACATCGCCAACCGGCTCGCCCATCCAGTCCGTCACGTTGGCAATATCCACCTGGGCCCCCATGCGCTCGATCACCGCGAAGAATCCGATCCGGGTGGGATTCACTCCGACCTGGGTGAGGTGGATCTCGCCTCGTCCCGCGAGCACGGCCGCGGCGGCCGGGAACGCGGCGGACGATGGATCTCCCGGAATCCGCATGGAGAAGGCTTGGATCGATTCGACAGGTGACAGGGTCACCGCTTGAGCGTTTCCCGCCAGCGGAACCCCGAGCGATCGCAACATACGCTCGGTGTGATCGCGCGAGGCCACCGGTTCCCGCAATGTGACCTCGACGCCCGCCACGAGGGCCGCCAGGAGAACCGCACTCTTGACTTGCGCGCTCGCCACGTCCGGCTGGTACACGATCGACTGCAGGCGTCTCCCGTGGACCACCACCGGCAAACCGTCTCCTGCCAACTCCACAAACGACGCGCCCATGAGCCGAAGCGGCGCGGTGACACGCCGCATCGGGCGGCGACGCAGCGACGCGTCGCCCGTGAGGCGTGCCGTGAACGGTGGCGCAGCACCCGCGAGCACGCCCAACAGAAAACGCACGGCGGTGCCGGAGTTCCCGCAGTGCAACGTGGTCGTCGGCTGCCGCAACCCGCGGAGGCCCACACCGCCAATCCGGACCGTGCGGCCCCGCATGGGCGAGACCGACACTCCGAGTCGGCGCAGCAGCGCCGCCATCGTCCGGGCATCCAGCGAGGTCAGCGGGTCCTCGATGACGCTCGTGCCCGACGCCAGCGCAGCGAGGAGTAACGCCCGGTGCGTCAGACTCTTGTCACCCGGAAGCGCGATCTCCATCGGTGGAATGTACATCCCCCCGATTTCCTTGACATCCCGACGACAAGGTCCGATTGTCGCGGTACGAACCGACCGGCTTCGACCCCACACCCGACAGGAACTCGGATGGCTGGAGACGACATTGAAAGCTTGTCCCACGAGACACGATCCTTTCCTCCCTCGGCGGCCTTCGCCCGCCAATCGGTTTGCGGCAGCGTCGATGAGTACCGGCGGCTGTACGACGAGTCCATCAATTCCCCGGAGACGTTCTGGGCACGGGTAGCCGACGAGCTGCATTGGTTCAAGAAGTGGGACAAGGTGCTCGAATGGGATCTGCCGCACGCGAAGTGGTTCGTCGGCGGCACCACCAACATCAGCTACAACTGCCTCGATCGACATCTCGATGCGGGCCGCGGGGACAAGATCGCCTATGTGTGGGAGGGCGAACCCGGCGACCAGCGCACGCTCACATTCCGCGAGCTGCACCGGGAGGTTTGCCGGTTCGCCAACGTCTTGAAGACACTCGGGGTAGCAAAGGGCGATCGCGTGTGCATCTACATGCCCATGGTGTTGGAACTTCCCATCGCAATGCTGGCCTGCGCCCGCATCGGTGCCGCGCACAGCATCGTCTTCGGGGGATTCAGCGCCAATGCCCTGGTCGATCGCATTACCGACGCCTAGGCCAAGGCCGTGATCACGGCCGACGGGGGATGGCGGCGAGGGAACATCGTGCCGCTCAAGGCAGCGGTGGACGAAGCCCTGCTCCGTACACCGTCGGTGGAGGCCGTGGTGGTCCTGCAACGGACCAACAACGACGTCACGATGCAGGCGGGGCGCGATCATTGGTGGCATGAATTGATGACCGACGCCGACGACGAATGCGCGGCCGAGCCACTCGACAGCGAGCATCTGCTCTACATCCTCTACACGTCGGGCACCACGGGCAAACCAAAGGGCATCGTCCACACCACGGGCGGCTACATGGTCGGGACCTATCTGACGAGCAAATACGTCTTCGACCTCAGAGACGACGACGTGTACTGGTGCACGGCCGACATCGGATGGGTCACGGGACATTCGTACATCGTCTACGGCATCCTCACCAACGGTGCCACGGGCGTCATGTACGAGGGCGCGCCCAACCACCCGGCCCCCGATCGGTTTTGGGACATGATCGAACGGCACAAGGTCACGATCTTCTATACGGCCCCGACGGCCATACGGACGTTCATCAAGTGGGGCGACGAACACCCGCAGCGGCACGACCTGTCGTCCCTGCGACTCCTGGGCACCGTCGGCGAGCCCATCAACCCCGAAGCTTGGATGTGGTACCACCGGATCATCGGCAACGAGCGGTGCCCGATCGTCGACACCTGGTGGCAAACCGAAACGGGCGCCCAGATGCTGACCCCACTCCCCGGCGCCATCGCCACCAAACCGGGGAGCGCGACGGTCCCGTTCTTCGGCGTGGCCCCAGACATCGTGAACGATGCCGGCGAGAGCGTCGAACCGCCCGACGGCGGGTTTCTCGTGATCCGGCAACCGTGGCCCTCCATGTTGCGCACGTTGTACGGGGACGACGAACGGTATCAGGAGCAATACTGGTCACAGGTTCCGGGCTGCTACTTCACCGGTGACGGCGCCCGCCAGGACGCCGACGGCTACTTTTGGTTGCTCGGCCGTGTCGACGATGTCATCAACGTCTCGGGCCACCGGATGGGCACCGCGGAAGTCGAGAGTGCCCTGGTCTCCCACGACGCGGTGGCCGAAGCCGCCGTGGTGGGATTCCCCCACGAGATCAAGGGCGAAGCCATTGCGGCATTCGTGACGCTCCGGGAGAGCGCTCCGGACGCGGCGGCCTTGAAGCACACCCTGGGCCAACACGTCACCAAGGAGATCGGCGCCATCGCGAGGCCGGACCAGATCCGATTCACTGAGGCTTTGCCGAAGACGCGATCTGGTAAGATCATGAGACGGTTGCTCCGCGACATCGCCGCCGGCAAGCAGGAGGTGGGCGATACAACTACACTCGAGGACTACAGCGTCCTCGCGAAACTCCGAGAAGAGAACGAGGGGTAAACATGAAGACACCGTTGACCGTTGCAGCACTCGCCATCGCCGGACTGGCGATCACGGCTCCGCTCGCCGCCCAGGGAGACATGGGCTGTCCGCATCGCCGGGTTGCCGTCGAGGGGCGGAGGAGTCCCTTGGATTCCGCCACGATCCAACTCGGCAGCCAGCGAATAAAGGTCTGCTACGGACGACCTTCGGCCCGCGGGCGCACGATGATCGGGGGCGACAACGTCCCCTTCGGACAGCTCTGGCGCACCGGGGCCAACGAACCCACCGTCATTTACACCACGGCGGCGACGACCATTGCGGGCATCGGTGTGCCCGCGGGCATCCACGCGCTGTACACGGTCCCCGGTGAGACCGAGTGGATCATCATCGTCAACCGGGCCGTCGATCAGTGGGGTCACGAGGGCTCCTACACCGAGGAGATCATCGCCCAGGAGATCGCCCGAGCACAGGTCCCCAGCACGGCCAACTCTGAGTACGTCGAAACGTTCACCATCGAGCTCGAGCCAACCGAGACGGGAGCGGATATCGTTTTGATGTGGGAGCGCACGCGGGTGGCGATTCCGGTGGTGCAGCGGTAGCGACCGTTTGCGTGGCGAGCTTTGGACGCGTAGCGATTAGTGATTCGAGATTGCAGATTGGAGGGCGCGCACCACAATCAATTTGCCATCACTAATCTTGAATCACTGGTCCAGAAGGCACGCCACGCCCCTATTCTCGCCGAAGCGCCATCATCGGATCCACCTTCGCCGCCCGCCGCGCCGGAATGTAGGCGGCCACGCCTGCCACGGCGGCTAGGAGCAGTGCCACGATCCCAAACGTGAACGGATCGCCGGGATCGACACCGAAGAGCATCCCGGAGATGAATCTGGTCGTGCCGCTCGCCACCGCCATCCCAATCGCCACGCCCATTCCGGCAAGCGCCAGCGCGCGACCGACCACCAAGCGGGTGATCCGTCCGCGGTCGGCCCCCAGGGCCAGCCGGACGCCGATTTCGTGCATCCGTTGGCTCACGTTGTAGCTCATCACCCCGAACACGCCCACCATCGCCAGAGTCAACGCCACCGCGGCGAAGATGCCCAGCATGACGGTGTTGAAGCGCGGCTGGGCAACTGCCTCGGCCAGGCGTTCCTCCATCGTCTGCACGTTGTAGCCGGCCAGGTCGGAATCCACAGACCCAACGGCTTCCCGCATGGCCGCCATCGCCATACTCGGCTCCACGGTGGTGCGGGCCACCAGCACACGGGATCTCCACGTGGCTTGCCCTGCGGGGAGGTAGTACCCCTGCAGTGGCTCATCCGCGAGGCCGTTCTGTTTGACGTCGCCAACCACTCCGACGATTTCACACGGGCAATTGGCGTTTCCAGACCCCACTTCCATGAACTGTCCGAGGGGCTCCTCATCCCTGAAATGCGCGCGAACCAGACTTTGGTTGACGACGATCACCGATGGAGATCCGGCATGGTCGGCGCTCGTGAAGGCTCGGCCTTGCATCACAGGGATGCCCATCGTGGAGAAATAGTCGTCGGTCACGATCCGAAACAGGCCGGACGGGACATCGTTGTTGGCGACGGGCGGTCGACCCACAATCTCGAACGAGAACCGCAGTGATCCGAAGAGTGGAACGGCGGTCGTGATGCCCGTGGAAGAGAAGACGGGGATAGCCGCCAGCCGTTCCTGCACCCGATCGTAGAACGCCCGGACGTGGTCGTCTTGTGGGTAGCGCGACGACGGCGGGGAAACCCGCATGGATACCAGCTGTGCGGGATCGAAGCCGGGATCTACGTCCTGGAGGGCCCGGAAACTCCGTAGCAGGAGTCCCGACCCGGTGGCCAGGACGAGGGCGAGGGCCACCTGACCCACGAGGAGCACGCTTCGCGTGGCTCGACCCGGCGAACGTCCCGCCCGTGCCCCTCCCGACGCCAGCCCAGTCTGCAAATCGGCGCGGGATCCCTGAATGGCGGGCACCAACCCGAACACCGCACCGGTCGTCACGGCGATACCGAGCGTGAAGAACAAGACCACGAAATCGATGCCGATGTTTTCCACGCGGGGCAGGTCGCCGGGGTTGAGGACCAGCAGCAATCGCAGCCCCACGACGGCGAACCCCACTCCGGCCACCCCGCCGGCCATCGCCAGCACCACGCTCTCGGTGAACAGCTGGCGCATCAGCCGCATGCGGCTGGCACCGAGCGCGCCGCGCACTGCGATCTCTTGCTGCCGGCTCGACGCCCGGGCCAACAAAAGATTGGCCACGTTGGCACAGGCAATGAGCAATACGACACCCACGGCACCCAACAGGACGACGAGGGCAGTGCGGACATTCCCCACGATCTGTTCGTGCAGGCCCACCAGACGAATCGTCCATCCCTCGTTCGAGCCCGGATACCGTTGCTCCAATGAACGGGCCAAGACCTTCATGGCGGCATCCGACCGCTCCAGCGATCCACTATCTTTCATCCGGGCGATGACGCGAAGATAGTGGCCTCCTCGCGATTGCGAGACGTCGAAATCGAAGACGAGTGGTCGCCAGAGATCGGTGTCGGGCTGCACCACCGGGTTGGGCGGCAGCACGCCCACTATTTCAACCGCTGCACCGTCGAGCAAGATCGATTGCCCGACCGCATTCGGATCGCCTCCGAACCGCGCCTGCCAAAACCGGTGGCTCAGCACCGCTACGCCGTCGTTGCCGGGTTGGTTCTCGTCGGCTAGGAACGTCCGGCCGATAATCGGGGCGACCCCGAGTACCTCGAACACGCTCGCCGCCGCAAACGTGGCGTCGACCCGCTCCGGCTCGCCGTCCCCGTTGAACGTTTGGCTGCCCCCGTTGTACGCTCCGATGTGATCGAACACCTCGTTCTGCTCGACCCAATCCACATAGTTGGCAGGAGACGCCGTGAAGAAATCCCAACCGCGGCTGGGATTGGATTCCCACACCATCACGACCATGCCCGGGTGGCGCACCGCCAACGGCCGGAGCAACACGCCGTTCACGACGCTGAAGATCGCGGTGTTGGCGCCGATCCCGAGCGCCAGCGTGAGGACGGCCACCGCGGTGAATCCGGGGTGCTTCACCAGCTGCCGAACCGCGTACTGCAAGTCACTCCATGATCCACCGATCATGTTTTCTCTCCTCGGTCGGTTGGTGCATTGGGGACGATTCCCGGGGCGGGCGAACCGCTCCCGAAACAGATCGAGCCATTCTGCCGGCGCGGTCCCAATGAAGTCCTTGAGTGTGGAGACCCAGCATGCGATGAGCCCGCCGCGATGCCTGGTCGACTCGCGGCACACCGCAGCGAACGCCTCCCTCATCTCGCTCCCGTGGAGGCGGCGGATCTCCGGCGGGTATGCAGCCAGCAAGATCCGGTAGGCCCCCCGAGAGAGGGGCAGGGCCCATCGGCCCACCGGGACGGTTCTCACGCCTGGCCCAGCTCGTCGATCACCCGTTTGGTCCTGGCTTGCGCGACCAGCCGCGCGAGGCGCCCCGCTTCCCACTCGAGGGCGCCGCGTCCCGCCTCGGTGATGCGGTAGAAGCGTCGGCGATCCCCGTCGTCACCCAGCCGGTCATCGGATTTGGTCGCTTCGATGAGGCCGGCCTTGCGCAGCTGCTTGATCGACCGATAGAGCGTTCCCGGACCCAGGCGCACCTCGTCGCCGGTGCGCTCGGCCACCTCCAGCATGATCCCGTACCCATGCCGTTCGGCGTCCGCCAGCGACAGCAGAATCTGATAAGCGGCGGGTGTCATACTCGAAGCGCCGGTGTTGCTGCTGGCATGTCGTCGCATCTCCTGGCAAAAGCCACTATCCACTGTGAGTATATCCACTGTGGATAGTACCCCTACGACGCTCCCCTGGGAAGGGTTTCGTCCAGGCCGGCCCGTCGTTATCGAGTCGAGACCCTGAGACTGATGGAGCCGTCGCTGGTACTGGCGTCGAGACGCGGTCCGCCGCCGTTCATATCTCCCGTGACCCGGCGGCGCGAGACGCGGCCCACAATGGTGAAGCTCCGAGCGATGTCCAGGTCCTCGGCGTCGAACGAGACATTCGCCTGCAGCGTGGGTGGGGCGTATATGGTGATGTCCCCGTCGGAGGTGCGCAGGTCCACGTCCGCAGGTTGGCGGAGGGTGATGCGGATGTCGCCGTCGGACGTGGACGCCCGGACGGACCCGGCGACCGTCCGGAGATCGATGTCGCCGTCCGAGGTGCGGACCACGGTAGTTTCCATCTCCAGCTCCGCGACCGTGATGTCACCGTCCGAGGTCTCGAAATGGGCTGCAAGGCCGCGGATACGTCCCACCATGAGATCTCCGTCGCTGGAGTTGAGTGTCACGTCGCCGTCCAAATCGGCCAGGAGGATGTCGCCGTCCTCCGTGGTGATATCCGCATCGAAACGGCGCGGGATCCGAATAGCGACCGTGAGCCCCACGCCGCCGTGGCGCCGATACTCCGACCCGCGCCGCCGGGCCGAACGGGCGGTGACGGACACCGTGTTGCCTTGCGACCGCACCTCAAACGCCATGCGTTCGAAGACTTCGCGCGCCCACTCCAGATCCCTGCCCCAGACCCACACTTCGATGTCGACCCAGGAGTCACCGTGTGTCTCGATCTCGATGTCACCATCGGGAACATTCACCCGCAACACCCCACCCGGCCCGATATCGAATCGTTCCGAGAGCACCTGCTCCCCTCGCCGTTGCTGCGGGAATGTCGGAATGGGGTTCCACGTAACGGCCAGCACGAGGCCGGCGGTGGCCGCAAGATGTCGAGACTGCATGGCAGATTACTCCGGTGGTGGTTCGAATCGTCATTTGTTTAGACGACCGCGTCCCCGAAATGGTTGAAAGGGAAAGGGGCGACGTCTGGTATCGCCCCCACCGGTCTCGCCGGGGCGAGGCACGCCTCGCCCGTTCCTCAGCACGTCAGAACACGTTGAAGGTTGCTACCGAACGCAGGATCGGATATTCCGTCGCGCCCTCCAGGTACGGATCCACGACATTCCAGTCGACCAACCCGTCATCGAACCGTGGCTCCAACAGCGCAAAGACGAGTCGGCCCAGGGGCTGGTTCGTCGGAACGATGGCGGTCCCGGCGGGCACCCAGCGGCTGTCCTGGCGGTAGGCACCGAAGATGGTGCGCTCGTTGTGCTGCTGGAAGGCGCGCTCCGCCGTGGTCATCGAATCGATGCGGAACACCTGGACGGAGATTCGCATGGAGTCCCGGAGTCGCACGTACTTCACGCCGTGGGCATCCAGCTTCGCGAGGACGTTCTCGGCCGTGGGCGGGATGAAATACGTTCCCGGAACGCGCTCGGTTTCTTCCGCCTCGAATTCGGTGTATTCGTACATCTGTACCGGCCGAACGACATCCAAACGCCGGCGCATCGGGCGAGTCGAGTAGGGATTGACCTCGTCTTCGACCTCACCCAGCAGAATCTCGACGCGTTCGGCCGATCGCTTTGGTCGCGCGCGCACGGCCAACACCGTCCCCTGCACCGCTCGCTCGTCGGCTGCCTCCGTGATGCGGCGAATGGCGCTTGCGTGCCGCCGGGCAAAATCGAGTACGCCCTCGGTGAAGACCTTCGTCGAGAGCACGCGCTCCTCGAACGTGGCGTACGCGTATGCTTCGCTCAGGATGCCGAACCGATTTCGCAGGCCGATGTAGTTGTTGTTGAAACGAGGACGATAGTCGAAGGTGCGCCATGCCGGATCGTCGCCCCGCCCCGCGTTGCCGTAGTCGTAGGCGCGCCACCCCAACTGGTCGAACAAATATTTTCCAGCAGAAACGAGCCACTGCGATTTGACGAATTCGAGTATTGCCGGATCCGTATTCGGATGCAGCGGCGGCGAGTACGTGATGTGATACGCATGACGCGTGCCGTTGGTGGTGTGCAGATCGACCCCGACGTGAGGATCGTATTCGTTCATGAGCCTCACCAGGGCGTTGGCCTCGGGTGAATCCAGCTTCATGTGATCACGGTTGAGATCGTAGCCCTGGGCGTTCGGCCGCTGCCCCATCCCGCGAACCGGACCGTGCTGGCCGCGGCGGTTGTCGACGTCGAATCGCTCGTTGCCGTCCGCATTGTAGATGGGCGCGACGAGTAGCACGAGGGAATCAAACAACGCCGCGTGCTTGCCCTGGGCGACGTCGCGCAGAAACATCTGCATGGCCTCTTTGCCGCAAACTTCTCCTGCGTGAATGTTCCCCAGAATGAATACCCGGGTCTTGCCCGTGGCCATCACGTCTTGCGGCGAAGTCCCATCCACGTGGCCCACAATGGCCAAGGGCATGGCGCGGCCCTCGGTGGTTGTGCCGAAGGTCGTGAGCTGAATCAGGGTGGACGCCTCGGCAACCACGGTGAGAAACCGGGTGACGTCTTCGTACGTACTCGTCTCTTCGTAGTTGGTGCGCTCCGCCTTCGTCTGCAGATCAATCAACGACTGGGCGTCGGTCGTCACCGGTGCCAGCACGGTGAAACCGACGGCGACGCAAGCGGCGCACCGGATGGCCTGAAACATGTCTCGTGTCATGGTCAAAAGGTCCGTGGTTATCGGGGAGCGTCCACTATGCGGGCCGCCTGCAGCAGCGGGTCGGCGGCCTGTAACAGCTTGCCCATCAACCGTGGCGGCAGGTCCGGTCGATCTTCGATGAATGCCAGAACGATGGCGGCGGCCCGCGACGAATTGTGCCTCCCCAACGTGGCGCCAAGCCAGCGCTGCGGAAAGAAAATATCTCCCGTCCGCTGGATTTCTTCCAGCAGCTCCAGGCTCGGCCTGATATACGCTTCGGCTGCCTCCGCCCGGAGGGGGTGGTGCAAATATCCCATCCCCTGCAGGACCCACGGCTCGCGCTCTCGGTTGCGAGCATCCGTTAGCGCCTCGAAGAACCCGTCGCGCACGGCCCGATCCGCCGACAGCGCCGGCGCGACGAACTCGAAGCGGGCCCGGCGATCGGGATTCGTGATGCGCGCGAGTTGCTCTTGGACGATGCCGACCGCACGGTCGGGCTGCCGCAGGGCCAGCTCCGCCGCCAGCGCCGTGAAATCGGTCTCCGACAAGGTGAGACCAGGAATCGTCTCACTGCCCTGCCAGATTCGTTCCAGTCGCGCCACGGCCTCGTCCGTCAGCGCGAGGTTGCGATACGCGCCGAAGTACGCCGAGCGCAACGTCTGCCGCGGCGTGCCGATGGTCGACCGCCACAGCAACGCTTCCAGTTCCGGGGCGAGCGGGGCGCGTTCGTCGTCCGGCAGGTAGCGCCAGAACGCCGTCGTGAGATACCCCAAGACCAGTTGGATGTTGAGTTCGTCTGTCTCCGCATCCAGGGCGGTTCGGGCCAGCGCGATCACCCGTTCCGGCGACACGGTTCCGGCGAGCAACCCGTCCCAGAGGGAAACCCATGCGATACCCCGTGCCAACGGGCTCTCGATCTCGGGAAGATGATTGAGGAGATACTGCCGGGTTGCGGGATCCAGACGGAAGTCTCCGTACCCAACGGCGCCTCCGTTTGCGAGGACATAATCCGGGGCCGGCAAGCCGACCGCCTCGGGGACGTCCACCGCCGTGGTATCGAGCAGGACGGCAAACCGGCGCACTGCGCCATCATGGTATCCCAGCAAGACAGAGAGCGATTGATTCCACACCCGCCCCTGTTCCCAGGAATCGCTTTGCGAGATCTCCAGGGCCGTGACGACCTCCTCGTTGACGGACACCTTCGCGGCAATGGTGGGCCGGCCGGCCTCCTCGACCCATATTCGACTCCAACCTGCGAGCTCGCCGTCGGTGCGGGCATCCAGGATCTCGACGAGCGCGGGCCAGGTGGCATTCGCGAACTGGTACCGCTGCAGGTACTCGCGCAACCCGTCCCGGAACGCCTCCTCGCCCATCAAGAGTTCCAGCTGCTTCATCACCACCGGTGCTTTCTGATAGATGATGGCACCGTACAGCGTGCCGGCCTCCTGCAAGTTCTCGAGGGGTTGCCGGATCGGGTTCGCGCCTCGCGTGCGGTCGACGTTGTACGCGGCGGGATAGTGGGCCAGGAAGAAGCGCAGGTCGTGGTCGATCTCGGGGAACGCGGGATTGACGATCTTGGCCGCCATAAAATTCGCAAACACCTCCTTGGTCCACACGTCGTCAAACCAGTTCATGGTGACGAGATCGCCGAACCACATGTGAGCCGTCTCGTGGGCGATGACGCTTGCGCGGCCGATGAGCTGATTCTGCGTCGCCGACTCGTCGAGTAGCAGACCCGCCTCGCGATACAGTATGGCGCCGGGGTGCTCCATGCCTCCGTACTGAAACGACGGGATCAGCACGAAATCAAACTTGTCGAACGGATAGGGGATGTTCGTGTACTCCTCCAGCCACCGGAGCGCGGCGGCATGGAGATCGAACACCGCCTCCCGGTTCCGCGCCACCTTGGCGGAGTCCGTCTCGCGGTGGAACATGCGGAGCGTGCGTCCGTCGCGTTCCACCGTTTCGACGTCGAACTCCCCCGCCACAAAGGAAAACAGGTAACTGCTGATGGGGGGAGTGTCGGAGAATACGACGGTCGCACGTTCGCCTTTGATTTCGTGTGAGCGGCGGATTCCATTGGCCACGGCCCGCCAGTGTGCCGGAATCTCGAGGGTCAGCGAGTAACGGGCTTTCAGATTCGGCTGATCGAACGCCGGAAACGCGAAGCGCGCTCGGTCGGGAACGAACAGAGTGTAGAGAAAATCATCCTGGCGATTGAGCGAGCCGTCGCCGGCCAGAAATTCGATCTCGACTGCGTTGGGTCCCGATTGCAACGCGTCGGACGCGATGACCACATGATCGTTCATCGCTTCATAAGCGACGTCCACGCCATCGACCCGCACCGCTGTCACGTTGGCCGCCGGCTCGACGAAGTCGAATACGACGGGGCTGTCTGTGTCGGCCAACGTAAAGCTCACGACCTCGTGCCCGTGGATGCGGGCGTCCCGGTCTTCGGGAATATTGAACGTTATGCTGTAGCGAAGCTCGGAGATGGTCTGGGCGCGATGCTCCGCCAACGCCCAGGATACACCGGGTGAGAGGTCGATCGCGAGGTCTCGCCCGCAGGCAAGCGCCACCGCGGCGAGAAACGGGAGCACCCGTCGAGATGATGGCATGATGGAAAGTAAGGCGGGAGCGCGGTGTGCGCGATTGTTACTCGCTCCGCAGCGCCACCATGGGATCCACCTGCGTCGCCCGCCTCGCGGGCAGCCAACAGGCCACCAGTGCCACACCGGTGAGGATAAGCGCCGCGACAACAAGGGTGCCGGGATCCAGAGCGTCGACCTGAAACAACAAGCTCGTCATCGCGCGCGTGACCCCCACGGCCGCCGCGAGGCCGAGCACCAGCGCGGCCATGGCAAGCAACATCCCTTTGCCGACCACGCTTCGGAGAATGACGCCGGGGCGCGCCCCGAGGGCCATTCGCAATCCCAGTTCTCTGCTCTGCTGGGCGACGGAATAGGACATGACGCCATAGATCCCGACGCACGCGAGCAGCAGCGCGACACCCGCAAAGGCGGCCAGCATCAGCATGTTGAAACGGCGCTGCGCCGTGGAAGACCCCATCCGGTCGTTCATCGTGCGAATGTCCCACACCGGCAACTGGCCGTCGGCGGCCCAGACTTGGGACTGCACGGCACCGATGATACTCCGAGGCTCGGCGGTGGTGCGTACCACGAACGTCATGAACGAATATGGGAATTGTCGATGCGACCAATAGATCTTCGAGCGCGGAGACGTTTCCAGTCCCATGTGCCGGACGTCGCCGACCACGCCAATCACCTCGCCATGCATCACCCCATCCCACGGCATGGATATCATCTTGCCGAGCGGCGACTGGTCGGGCCAGAGCCGGTCGGCCATGGACTTGCTGATCACAATGGGCAGCAACTCCGCGTCCCCACGTTCCCGCCCGTCGAACACCCGACCCTGTAAGACGGGAATCTGCATGGTAGCAAAGAAATCGTGATGCACCGCCCGCACGTCGGCGACGGGCGACTCGCCCTGCGCCGGTGGCGGCCGGTCGTCCGCCGTGAAGCTCGTGGCGGCACCCAATCCATCCAGGGGCAGGAAGTTGATGGCGCTTGCCGATTCCACCTGGGGCAGCTGCACCAGTTGCTCGACGACGTCCTCGAAGAAGGCAATCTGTTGACTGGTGTTCGGATATCGCGCACCCGGCAACGAGACTTCCGCACTCAAGACGCCATCGGCATTGAACCCGACGTCGACCTCGAGCAGTCGCTGGAAGCTCCGGATCAACAAGCCGGCGCCGACGAGGAGCACGATCGCCAACGTCATCTCCGTCACGACCAGCAGGGAGCGCAGACGCTGCCCCCGCGCGCCGCCGTCGGTGCTCCTGCCACCCTCTTTGAGTAGCGACTGGACGTCGGTCTTCGAGACGTGGAGCGCCGGCAACAACCCGAACGCCATGCCCGTGAACGCGCCCAGGGCGAGGGCGAAACCCAACACCGGTACATTGAGGGCGATCGCATCGGCCCCGGGCAAACCGGCAGGCCCGAACACCGCCAGCGTCCTGAGGGCCGCCATGGCCACGAAAAGGCCCAACCCCAGCGAGATGGCGGTCAGCAACGCGCTCTCGGTGAGCAATTGTCGCAGCAATCTTCCACGGTCAGCGCCGAGAGCGACCCGAACCGCGAACTCCTTCCCACGCGCGGCCGCACGGCTCAGCAGGAGATTGGCCACATTGGCACAGGCGATGAGGAGCACCAAGACCACCGCCCCCAGCAACACCATCAGCGCAGGACGAATGCCGCCGGCGATCTGCTCGTGCAATGGAACGAGATTGATTCCCCAACCCGTGTTGAAGCCGGGTCGTTGCTCGATCAACTGGGCGGCGATGGCATCCATCGCCACCTGGGCCCGCTGCACCGAGACGTCCGGTTTGAGACGGGCGATGGCCGTGAAGGACCGCCCCCCAGACGACCGCCAGACCGGCCCCAGAGCGAGAGGACTCCACATGTCCTGGTCGTTGGGAAATCCGAAGGACTCAGGCATCACGCCGATGATCTCGTGCGATTGATCGTTCAGGATCACGCTCTGTCCAATGACGGTAGAGTCACCCCCGAACTCCTGCCGCCAGAACGCGGCACCCAGCACCACCACGAAATTGTTGCCCGGTTCTATCTCCTCGGGCCGAAACGATCTCCCGAGTTGGGGAACCACCCCGAGCAGATCGAACAATCCCGTGGAGACAAAGGCCACCCTTACTCTCCTGGGTTCGTCGCGGCCGGTGAGGTTGCGGCTGCGGCCGGCCATCGCCGCCATCGACTGGAAGACGTCGTTGCGTTCGTCCCACGCGGTGAAGTTCTGGGCGTTGATGACGTTGCGCGCCCGATTCCGCACGAAGTTGTGTTCCCACACCATCACCAGTTCGTGCGGGGATTCGTACGGAGGGGGCGTGAGCAACACGGCGTTCACGACGCTGAAGATGGCTGTGTTGGCCCCGATCCCGAGGCCGAGCGTGAGCACGATGACGGCCGTGAAGCCTGGGGCTCGGGTGAACGTGCGGGCCGCGTAGCGCATGTCCTTCAGCAAGTTCTCGATCACGGGTTCACCCCTGCGGTGGTTCGACGATCCTCGCCGGCGGTTGCCGGCGGGAGCTGGGCGGAAACGTTGCATGAGCGCGTGCCGGATGAGATTGGGCGCTTCCCGGGCGAAGAACATCACGGCCCCCCACCAGCCCCGGTGCGTTCGGGCACGGACGTATCGCTCTCCCAGCACCTGGTTCATCTCCCCGGCGAACTGCCGCCGGAAGGCGGCGGGAAAGAGCAGCACGAGCCAGCGCAAAGGGTGGCGCGTCATGGCCCAACCCACGCATCCAGGCCGGCCACGGCTACAAGACCTGCTTGTCCCGGGCGAGACCCACCAGACTGTCCATCCGGGCGGCCTCGGCGCGGGCCACCTGTTGGCCCAGTGGCGTGATGCGGTAGTAGCGCCGGCGGTCGTCGTCCAGGCCGGGGTCGAGGCGAGACTCGGCCTTCTCGATGATGCCCCAGTCCAGCATGCGCTTGATGGCCGTGTAAAGTGTTCCGGTTCCGAGGCTTACGGATCCGTTGGAGCGTCGCTCCACCTCCTGGAGAATGGCATAGCCGTGGCGTTCGTCATCCGCCAGGGCCAAGAGTATGTGAAACACCGGCGCCGTCAGCGGCAAGAACTCGGTGGCTTCTTTCATCGCGCCCCCCAAACGTTTGTGTCGTGACACAATATATCGTATCACCATACATTGTGCAATGACGTAGTGGGCCCAGGGTAAAAAAACCCTTCGGACGTTTGGGGGGACGACTGACGACTAGAGAACCGCAGGTCGCTGTTTATCGTCTCACGCCGCGGCCAGCACCCGGCTCACGACGTCGAGAACCTCGTCCATGGTGAACGGTTTCGGTAGGGTGTCGGCGATGCCGAGACCAGCCACTTCCTCGAGCACGGCCTCCTTGGAGCGCCACCCGCCCCCCGACATCCCGATCACCTGAGCGCCTGGAAACTCGGTCTGCAGTCGAATCGTGGCCTCCACGCCGTCGACCTTGGGCATGTACAGATCCATGAGGACCAGATCGGGGAGGAGCGCCCTGAATTGCTCGAGGGCGGCCTCTCCGTCGCCGGCCTCGCAGACCTCGTGGCCGTCCCTTTCGAGAATCCGCCGCATGGTCACCCGGACAGCGCGCTCGTCGTCGACGATGAGGATTCGTGCCATGCCCTAACTCCTTGGCAAATAAAGAGGTAACCGTCCTAACTTGGGCGTGGCATCACAGCCGAACAATGATGCTCGTCACGGAACCGTGGGATGGCGACATGCCGTTGGGTTGACCGTGCTCGATGGTTTGTTGGGATACCGTGGAGGATTCCGTCAGCGCTGGGTGCGGTCCTCGAGCACGGCCAGGTACGCCCCGGGCCGCTTCTCGCCACACGACCGGGCGCGCCGAAATTCTGGATGCCCTGCCTCGATGAGACTGTCCGGGGAGAGATTCGCGGCCGGGCCCGATCCAAAGGAGATCGTGCACGCGATCCGGGATTCAGGAGCTGTCGCGATGGCGGTCCATCCCTCGAAATCCCCTGCCAGGATGATGACATCCACCCGCCGTCCCGACGGTCGATAGAGGAGTTCCTCCAGGTCGACCGCGAACCGGCCGTTCCCGGCGTGGAATTGGGATTGCTGGTAGGCGACCCGTTGCAGCTCGCGCTCCATGGCCACCGTCCCGGTCTCATCGCCGAGGTAGGAATCGGGGGGGCCGAACGTCCGGCCATTGATGGTTGTGTGCGAGAGCAGGCCCATCATGGCGATGGCGACTAGTGCAGCTAGCACCGTGAGAGTACGTTCTCGATTCACGGGCACCTCGAGCAGGATTGGCCGACCAAGGAAAGCTACGTCTGTCGGGCCAAGACAGCTACCGATTGACCGCTAATTGAGCAGGCGCGACTACACTGTTGCGCGGGACATCACGACCATGGAGCAGACCATGAAACACCACATCATCCAATGGAGCGCCGTCGCGGCGTTGACGGCGATCCTGGTGGGGTCGGGGAACGTGTCAGGGGCGGGGGCGCAGAAAGTCCGGATCGCCGTCCTGGGTTTCGAGAACAACAGCGGTTGGGGTGCGTGGGGGGCCGACCTCGGCAAGGCCGCAACCGATGAATTGGTGACCCAGCTGGTGCGGTCGGGCCAATTCTCGGTCATCGAGCGCCAGCAGGTGGAAGCCATCCTCACGGAGCAAGATTTTGGCTGGCAGGGCCGGGTGAATCCCGCCACCGCAGCCCAGTTCGGGGAGATTCTGGGGGTCCAGCTGGTACTCCTGGGATCGATCACCCAGTTCTCCATCGGGACCAAGTCGGCCGGTATCGGTCCGGCTCGGGTGAGGTTCACGGAGGCTGAAACGGTGCTCGACGTCCGGGTCGTGAATACCTCCACCGCGGAGATCATGTCGGTGGCCGAAGGCAACGGCAAGAAGCGCGTGGGTGGGGCGGCGATCAACAACGTCAACTACGAGCAGACGTTCGACCAGGGAATCGCCCAGGAGGCGCTGCGCCCTGCCGTCGAGAAGGTCGTGCGGGAACTCGTGAGCCAGGCGGACGACTTCGCCTCTCTGGCGCCGGTGGCCACGGCGGGCAATGTGGTCGGAACCCGCGACGGCTCCGTGTACATCGACCGCGGCGAAAATTTCGGGGTGACGGTGGGACAGCGCTTTGCCGTCTATCGGGTGGTGGACGAGATCACGGACAGCCACGGCAACGTGCTCGACCGGGTCACCGAGAAGGTGGGCGTGGTCGAGGTCTCACGGGTGCTGTCCCAGTCATCGATCTGCGTCGTGGTCGAAGGGGAAGCGAGCGAGGGTGACATGGTCAAAGCAGAGGGCTCCTGAGGGGGCGGCCGTTCTTCGGTCATTTGACCTTGACCTACCGGCCGGCGATTGCAATCGTGGGGCGTCGGAGATCCATGCCACATCGGGGAGCCAGCTATGGACATCGTCGCTTTCATCGTGCAAGCTCAACAGAGCCAAACCCAACCCGACGTCTCGACCCTGTTGGGTACCGTCATGCTCGGGCTCGGGGTCGTGTTCGTCCTCAGCGTGGTCACGACAGGATTCGTGGCGAAGAAGATCAACAACATTTCCGAGCCCAGTTATTCCAAGGCATTCGGCGCCACCTTCTTCAAGAACATCCTCTTTTGGCCCGGGTTCATGATGGGACTCCACGTGACCCAGCTGAATCCTCTCGTCGTGTTCATCGTGGCGGCCACCCTTATCCCGCTGGTCATCTACAAGACTGTGTTTGGTAGCCTGTGGCGTGAGGCCGCCGTGATCTGGCTCATCGTGAGCATTCAGGAGTTCGCGTTGGGCTACGTCCTCACACTGGCCGGTGCCATGAGCTTCCAAGCATTTACTTGAGCTCGATTCACCGCTGCAAGGCAAACGGCCGCCGGGATGCTCCCGGCGGCCGCTCTGTTTTTGAACGCCAATGACAAGCTGACTTAGGCCACCGCATCCTGCTTGGCGCCCCCCGCGGGCTTGCCGACCTTCTCTCCCCCCACGAGGTTGACCGATCGACCCTTTTCGCCGAGGGCCTGGGGATTCGTCATCTTGACCAGGCCATCGACTCTGCCACCCTCTTGAATGACCAGTTTAGGCGTCACGATGTCGCCCGTGATCACGGACGTGGCCTGGACCTCTACCCGTGAATCGGCGAAGACGTTTCCCCGAACCTCTCCGCTCATGATGGCCTCACGCGTGTAGATGTTTCCCTCCACCGTGCCGCCCGGCGCAACGAGCACCTGACCTTCGGCGCGAATATCGCCCTTGACCGTTCCTTCGATCTTGACGACTCCGGTCGTCTCCAGGTTACCCGTGAATTGCATGTCGCCGGCGACCACCGAGAGGCCCTGCTCTCCTTGGCGCTGTTTCTTGGGGGGCGGTTGGTCGGAACCTGTGGAGGAGAAAATCGCCATGCGTCGAACTCCTAGGATGGGAACAGGGATTCACCCAAGGTACGCTCGAGCATCCGGCTTCGGTGTGACAACCCTCACACGACACGTCATCTCCAAAACCAGTTGGTCGAAGGGGCGCGACAAGGTGGAGGAACCTCACCGAGGTTGCGCTTCACATGCCGCCCGAACCGGTATCGACAACCACCCGAATCGCAACGGAATACGTCACACAGCGTGGCTCTGCACGTCACGACACGCACCCTCCGATACGAAACCGACTAGAAGCTGTACTCCAACCCCGCCGTCCACATGACGTGAGGCCGAAGACTGCCGTCGTTCAGCGGCCAGATGGAATTGACGATGATGGTGAGCCCGGATCCGGTCACGAACTTCATGCCCACCGAGGCATTCACGATGTCGTCGCGGACGTCCGGGATCGTCGTGGGATTGATCACGCGGACGAACGGCTCGTCCACAATCAACGGCTGGGGAAGGACCAGGCTGTTCTCTCCCACCTGCAACTCCGAGACGAGATCCACCGCGATCATTGCCCACGAGGCCATGAGGTGATCGAAACCGACGGTGGCCAGCACGGCGTCGTTTTGCAGCTCGGCGCGCCGGTACACATATCCGATGTTGGCGTGCGGAGAAAAGTCACCGAATGAAGCCGACACGATGCCCAACCCCCGCATGGAGAAATCTCCAGCGCCGAGCAGGTCTTCTGCATCACCAGTGGCCCACCGAGCGTCGCCGAGAATGGCGAACCGGGCGTTGCTCGAGGAGCCGAAACCGATCTTCAAGCGGGTGGCGATATCACCCAGCCCCGACGCCGATCCCGTGACGGATTTCTGCGCAAACAGATCCGGCTCGGTCTCGGTGCCGCCGAAGAAGTGGGCCGCCGTGGTGCGGTTGAAGGGGAAGGGCACGACCTGCGCATTGCTCGTGCCCACCAGGGACGTGGAGATCACCGGCACCGCCACACCGATGTCGACGAAATCCAACAGCCCGTACGTCAACACGAACGTCGTGGCACGAACGTCGAGATTCAACGAGAGGTCCAGTTCGATGAACTCGTTTTCTAGCAGTGGCACGCCGATCTTCGTGCAGTCGTCGCCGAAGGTGGCGTCACATCCCGGGAAGTCGGCGTTCACGTGCGTGAAGTTGAGCCGCACGTTGTTCAGATCCACGCCTCGCAGAGATTTGAAGTTCAGCACGCTGTGGTTGACGCCGACGAATACCCGCCCTCGGCCCAAAGTCTGCGCGCGCTCGGCGATTATGGGACCAGGTGAGGTAGACGTGGCCACCGGCACGCCCCCCTCGAACCGAAACGTGATGCCCGCGCTGGTGGAGCTCAGCGGGATGTTGGAAACGTTGGTGCCGATTGCCGTGGTGAGAAAGGAGATGAGACTCCCGTTACTCTCCACCGCCGACGGAATGAAGTGACCGGCATGGGCTTGAACCGTCGTCGCGCCGGCCGTGCCGGCAAGGAACAAGGGGTCCTGTCCGGTGCCGAAAATAAAGAGCTCCGAAATCAGGCCTCGAATACCCTGAGCAGACACGGGCGTCGCGATCGCCGAGAGGGTACACAGGGTCAACAGACAGCGCTTCATGGCTTCTCCGGAACGGGTAAATTGCCGACGCGCAACAGACGCCATCCCGTCGCGGTCCGCTCAAGGTTGGCGCTAAACCTACTTGGCTCCGTGTGGCTACGGTCGATCCGATACTCCTGCACCATGTCCACAACAGCCCTAGCCGCGTTTCCCGTGATCACCAGGTCGTTGATGGTCAGCTGGACGGTGAGGTCCCGCACGGCGCCGA
>JAPULZ010000215.1 GCA_027294455.1 Gemmatimonadota bacterium | reverse complement strand
CTTGAGCTCCCGCTCCCGGGCACGGAACACCATGGCCATGCCCCCACGACCCAGTTCCTCCCTGACGTCGTAGTCGGCCTTGAGCGCTTCCCGGACGATCTCCAGGTCGGTCAAGTCTGTCCGCTCGGTGATGGCGGCCATAGGCGTGGTCGCGCCGAGGTCCTGCCCACAACTGGCGCAGAACAGGGCGTTTCCCTCAATGGTGATGCCACAACGCTGGCAAAGCATCCTCTTGTCCCATTCCTTCCTCTGTGCTACCGCTCGACCCTTTGCGCCAGCACATGAACCTTCAATATTGTACGGACAACTACATGTGACGCAACGACATAGGTCGCGTTCCCGATGTGACGCCCGTCACCTTTCCGGGAGCAGGAAGCAGGAAGTAGGGAGCAGGTAGCAAGGGCGAGGGTCCATTCCTCGACCGCATTTTCCTTTTGCACGGGCTCTGTGAGGTTTGCCACTCGGGGGTGGTCTGGTTCTGGTCACGCAACCCCGATCTCCGGTGCTTCGGCTCACGTCTCCCGATGCCCTTACCCATTTTTGCTCGCGTTTCCGCGCATATCCCGGCATCTTACTCACCCGTTCACTGCCATTTTCGTGCCGGGATAGCCGTGAACGGTAAGCAGTGAGCGGCAAGCCCCAGCACCCCTGTATTTCGGAGGGTTAGGACGGCTCAGCGCTCACGGCTCCTTGCTCACCTTGCGGGAGGGTTCATCACATGGATCGATCCGTTGCGGCTACTTGCGGTGGATTTCTGCTGGCAAGCGCATTTCTCCTCGGCGGCCGTGTCGGCGACCGGGCTTCCGCCCCCGGAGTGATGTATTCTGGGTCTGTCTCGTCGGCTGGCGAATTCGTTTACGTATCGGGGGTGGTTGGCCGCCGGCCTGGTTCCCAGGAGCTGCCCGATGGCATCGAGGCGCAAGTGCGGCAGGCACTCGAGAACGTCCGCGCTGCGCTGCGTTCGGAAGGACTGGATCTGTCGCACGTTGTGAGTTCCAACGTATTCCTCTCCGACGCCAGAAACTTCCAGGCAATGAACGAGGTGTACCGCACCCACTTTCCCAACGACCCTCCAACTCGAGCCACTGTTGAGGCCGACCTACCGGTCCCGGGAGCGTTGGTACAGTTCACCATGGTGGCTGTCAGACCCGACGTCTCGCGACGAGTGATCACGCCCGGGGGGATGCAAAGTCCTGGGTTGCCGTACAGTTGGGGCATCCTTGCGGGAAACACGCTATTCATCGCAGGCGCCACGAGCCGGAATCCCGCGACTTATCAGCCGGAGGGTGGAGACGTAGCCTCCCAGACCCGACGGGTAATGCAGAACATCGGGAACGTGCTGGACGCGGCGGAGATGGATTACGGAGATGTGGTCGGGTGCAAGGTGTTTCTCTCCGACGCGCGGGACTTTCGGGCCATGAGCGAGGTCTATGCGTCGTTCTTTCCCGCTCCACGCCCAGCTCGCGCGACGGTGCGCGCCCGTCTCATGAACCCGACGTTCCGCACGGAGGTGCAATGCGTTGCGGTAAACGATCCGAGTCGCCGAGCGGTTGTCGCTGGGGGTGGACCATCTCCCACTGGGCCGTTTTCGCCGGCGATTCAGGTGGGCGATCGCTTGTTCCTGGCAGGGATGCTCGGGCGTGGTCCGGACGGCTACGCCCGAGGCGACGCCGAGGCGCAGGCACGCCAGACACTGGACAACATCCTGGCCACCTTGCGAGCCGCGGAGATGAGTTTCGACAACGTCGTGGACGTGGCCGTCTGGATCACGGACATCCGGACTGCGAGAGCCGTGGAGCAGATCGTCCGGGAGACCGTGCCCAACCGCCCGATCACGATCGTAGGATCGGCTTTGATGTCGACGGCGGCATTGGTCGAGATCATGATGACGGCGGAACGGTGAGCACGGCGTTGGGGGTTAGACTGCACGATATTGCAATCCTTCCCTTATCACGTGGCACGATCATGAAAAAGCTCTTTCATGTCTGTTTAGCGCTGGCCGTTGCCGTCCCCGTCCAATTGACGGCCCAACGGACCCAGCCCCTCACACTCGATCGCATTTTCGCACCTCCCGAGTTCGCACCCGAACGCTTCGGTCCCGCGCGTTGGCTCGAGGGCGGGAGCTATACTACGCTGGAGCCCTTGCAGGCGGCGGACGGCGCACTGGAGATCGTACGATACGACGCCGGCAGTGGACGCCGCGAGGTGATGATATCGGCCGCGCAGCTCACGCCGCCCACGCAAGCCACACCACTGCTCATCGAGGACTACACCTGGTCTGCCGACGGCGACCGTCTGCTGATCTTCACGAACTCCCGGCGCGTGTGGCGCCGGAACACCAGGGGCGACTATTGGGTGCTGGACGTGGGCGTCGGCCGTCTGCGACAGTTGGGCGGCGACGCCCCGGAGTCGACGCTGATGTTCGCAAAGTTCTCCCCCGACGGTGATCGGGTGGGGTACGTGCGGCAGAACAATGTTTACGTCGAGGACCTGACGAGTGGGCGGATCACCCAGCTCACCCGCGACGGGTCCACCACCATCATCAACGGCACCTTCGACTGGGTCTACGAAGAGGAGTTTTCCCTGCGGGATTGTTTCCGGTGGAGCCCGGACGGGACGCGGATCGCCTACTGGCAGCTCGACGCGTCGGGTGTGCGGGATTTCTATCTGATCAACTACACCGATTCCCTGTACTCGTTCGTCATTCCCATTCAGTATCCCAAGGCCGGCACGACGAACTCGGCAGGCCGCGTGGGCGTGGTCTCCGCCGGTGGCGGTGCCACGACGTGGTTCGCCATCGAGGGGGATCCCCGCAACAACTACATCGCGAGAATGGAGTGGGCGGCAAACTCCGAGGAGATCATCGTCCAGTATCTGAACCGCGCGCAGAACACCAATCGTGTCCTTCTCGGCACGGCGGAGACCGGTGCGGTGCGCACCGTATTCACCGACAGGGATGACGCCTGGCTAGACGTGGTCGACGACCTACGCTGGCTCGACGATGGAGGGCGGTTCACTTGGGTGAGCGAGCGAGACGGGTGGCGGCGTGTGTATATCGTGTCCCGTGACGGGGAGACCAT
>JAPULZ010000214.1 GCA_027294455.1 Gemmatimonadota bacterium | reverse complement strand
GTCTGGATCAATTGCGGTACTCCATGCGTCGTTTCGCTCCCCGCCCGCCCCGATCGATCGCCTTCAGCGTTCCGGGTTCCGGCATGTTCACCGGACTGCTCGCGCTCACTCTCTCGAGTTGTGATCTGGCATCGAATCTGGATACGGCTGCGGATGTGGAACGCGTCGCGACCGCCGACGAGCTGCCCCCGCCGCCGACTGGGACCGTATACGCGGTGGATATCTCCTATGCCACCGGAGAGATTGATGCGGATGACGTCACGTGCTGGAAGAGGGAGTACAAAGCCGAACACATCATCGTCGGGTTCAATTGGCAGCAGCCCTACCTCGAGCTGGCACTCCGCCAGCTCGACAGCGTCGTGCAGAGCGGCGTGACGGTCGACGCCTACGTGTGGGTGGCCTGGACCGAGTACAACCATCCGCTGGGGCCGGAACGCGTCAAGAGGGTGCGGTCGTTGGTGGCGAACTATCCTGTGCGGCGCCTGTGGCTCGACGTCGAGCCCAGTCCCGCCGAAGCCGCCGACAACTTGGGTCCGGACGAGCGTCGCTCCATACTCCGCGCGGCGGTGGATGCGTGTGGCGATTGCCCGTGCGGCATCTACACACGCAAGAATTGGTGGAACCTGGAGATCGTCACGACCGAATTCTCGCACCTGCCGCTCTGGTACGCCCATTACGATCACCGGCCAGACTTCCAGGACTGGTACGACGAACCGGCGGCGAATCCTGATGCGGGACCGTTCGGAGGTTGGTCGAACCCCACCGGGAAGCAATTCGACAGGCCGCAGTCGGCCCCGGAACTGGCAAAGGTCTGCGGGTCGAACATCGATTGGGACATCATCGAACCACCCGATCCCGACAGGGACGACGACGATGGGAAGGTGCCGCCCGCGCCCAGGGGATTGAATCCGGATGGGGTAACGGTTACGGAAACTCCGGTGACACTGCGGTGGGATGCCATCGCGGAGGCGACGTACGAACTCGACGTCGACTACCTCGACAACGGTTCGTGGCGCGACTATTGGATCGAGACGACGAGCACGAATTCGTTCGCTATAGGCCTGGGATCGGAAACGACTTATCGCTGGAAAGTGGCGGCAAGGAACACGCACGGCCTGGGCCCCTACGCGGATTGGGTGAGTTTCGCCTTCGACGATCCGTCGGTGGGCACGCCGCCGCCCGCGCCCACTGGGCTGCGTCCGGACGGTGTGACGGTCACGGAGAGCTCGGTGACGTTGCGGTGGGACGCGATCGCCGATGCGGCGGCGTACGAGGTCGACGTCGACTACCTCGACAACGGGTCATGGCGTGACTATTGGATCGAGATGACGACCACGAACTCGTTCGAGTTGCCGCTCGGGCCGAACACGACGTACCGCTGGAAGGTGTTGGCGAGGAACGCGTACGGCCCGGGTTCCTTCTCGAGTTGGGCGAGCTTCGACCGTGCCGAGCCTGTGCCACCCCCGCCGCCGCCAACCAACTTGCAGCCCAACACGGTGAACATCACTACGAGCCCGGTGACGTTGAGCGTCAACGCGATCCTGGGGGCGGTCGAGTACGAGTTCCGGATCGACTACCGGAAGAACGATGCGTGGGTGTACTACTACATGTACAGCTCGAACACGAACACGAAGAAGTTCTGGCCCCAGATCGCGGGCACGTCTTACCGCTGGTTGGCACGCGCCCGCAACGAGAGCGGCTGGGGCCCCTGGTCGTACGATGCCGTCTTCTGGTTCAACCCCTGAGTGCGATGCGAAGGCACCTAGCGTTCTTTGTCATTCGCCTCGCGGAGTGATGCGGATGCTTTCTGCATGTATTCCCAGAGTCCGCCGTCGACCTCGTAGCCGTGCCGGCCGAGCACGTTTTGCGCCCTCTCCTCGCGGTACATCGTGGCGAGAGATGTCGCGATTCCCGGATTGCCGCCGGTAAACTCCCGAATCAGGCTGGCCGACTTGGCCGCGAGGGCCTGGACCGTCTCGCTGGCCGGGTAGGTGCTTCGCTCCATCTCCTCGCGGTAGCGGGCGAACAGCTCTTCCCATTCCACCTGCACTTGCTGGATGCGCTCCTGGCCCACTTCCTGTGCTCGCACTCGCAACTGTTCCTGTTGTTCCGGCGTGTAGTACTTCTCGATCATCACCGTCTCCTCGATGGAATGGATGAACTCCGTCGTCGCTACGTCCTGCGACTCGCGGATTCGCTCGAGGATTCGAGCGAGACGCTTACGCAGGCTCTGCTGCACGTCGATCTGCTCTTGGAGCCGGCCGATATGGTGCTCGATCGTCTGTTCGAGAGAGAAGTCCGGTCGGTCCAAGCACTCGCGAATCTCCTCGAGGGAAAACCCGAGTTGCCGCAAGGACAAGACGTGTTGCAGTCGGCGGACGTCCTGCGCCCCATACAGCCGGTGACCGGCGGACGAATGCTGACCCGGGGACAGCAAGCCGATTTCGTCGTAATAGTGCAGGGTGCGAACCGAAAGTCCGGTCTTTCTTGCCAGCTCGCCGACGCGCAAGACGGTGGTCACGGCGCGTTCCCTCGTTTCGAATCTGTGACGGAAAGAAGTGTACACCCTCACGTAGCGTGAGGCGCAAGGCTAGATCAACGCCTACTAAGGCTAAATCAACGCCTACTGACGATGGCGCTTTCTTTCCTCGAGGGCTGCCAGCGCCTTCCGCAACTGCCGCTCGGTTTCCTTGCGTTCGGTGATGTCGGTGGAAATGCCGCACACGGCGTACAACGTGCCCGCGGAGTCGCGCAGGGGGAACTTGATGGATATGTATGTATGAGGGCCGTCGTCGTGCGGGGCGATCTCTTCGAACTCCATGGCCTTTTCGGCTTCGAGGACTTTTTGGTCGTTCGCGCGAAAGGCGTCCGCCACGTCGGGCGGAAAGATCTCGTAGTCGGTCTGGCCGACTATTTGTTCCCGCGTGATCCCGAACAACCGCTCATAGTGCCGGTTGATCATGAAATATCGCCCTTCGACGTCCTTCACGTAGATCACGGCCGTCGTCGCGTCGAGGATGCTTTGCAGCCGCATCTCGCTGGTGGCCAGCTCCAGCTCGATGGCCCGGTAGCGCCGATTCTCGCGCTCGAGCTCGGCGATCCGGTCTCGCAACTCGGTGATCAGCTCTTCGTGCGACTGCTGCTCGTTCGGCATACCGTGTCACAGTGCTTGGCAGATGGGGCGGATCTCGTGCGGGGGTTTAAAGGTGGCTTCTGTGCCGGACCCGCGCCAGATTGCGGTGTCTTTTGCCCCGACCGAGGATTGTATGGAATACCGAGCCATGGATCGCCGGACGTTTCTTGGCGTATCGACGTCGTGTAGTGCCCACCTCTTGGCCATGGCGGCGGGAGCGCGGCCTTTCGCCGGGCGATTCTTTGGCCCCCCGACCGCGAGACAAGTGGTTGCCCAGGAGCCCTGGGGCCGGCTGGAGCAGATCGGCGACGGGCTCTGGGCATTGATATCCACTCCGCTGGAGGATCGCACCACATTGTCCAACGGCGGCATCATCGCCGGGTCTCAGGGCACGCTCGTCGTAGAGAGCTTCGCGTCGGCGCGGGGTGCGGCCTGGATGGCCGAACAGGCTCGTCTGTTGACGGGACGCTGGCCCACCCACGCGGTTCTCACCCATTTCCACGGGGATCACGCCGGCGGGATCGAGGGATTCGGGTCCGAGGACGGGGCGACCCGGCTCCTCGCCACCGGGATCACCAGGGATCTGGTGTTGGACGGGGTCGAGGACGGCAGCCCCAGGGCCAGCATCCTGGCCGAGGTCGTGCTGCTCGACCCCGACAACCCGACCCGTATCGATCTGGGGGGCCGAACCGCCCGCATCGTGCCCCGGGGTGGCCACACACCGAGTGATGTGAGCGTGGAGATCGACGACCCGGGTGTCGTGTACTGCGGCGATCTAGTGTGGAATCGCATGTTCCCCAACTATCGGGACGCCATTCCCTCTCGGCTCTCCACCGACGTCAGGGCGCTCGTTCGCGGGCCTGAGACCAAATACGTCCCCGGACACGGTCCCATGGCGACACCCGGCGACCTGGCGCAGTTCATTGCGGTGATCGACCATGTGGAATCGGCCGCCCGCCGAGCCTTCGACGGGGGAATTCCGGCCGCCGAGGCGGCCACGTCGTTCGGCCTTCCCGAATCGCTGGGCGAGTGGTTCATGTTCTCGCCGCGGTATTACGAGGTGGCGCTCGAGGCGTGGGAGCGGGAGCTGGGGCAATAGGGCCCGTCCAACCGCGCGATTCTCACTTGATTATTGATGCTCGCGGGGCGATACTACAGAAATGGATATACCGAATACTGTACTACGACTGCGGAGGAGGGTCTTGGCTGATTCCAACGAGGTCAAATCGCCGGTTCGCATCACGCCGGCGTTTTTCTTCTTGCTGTTGACGCTGGTGGACGGCGAGCGGCACGGTTACGCCATGGCTCAGGAGGTTCGTGAGCGGTCGGACGGTGCGGTCCGCTTGGGGCCGGGTTCGCTCTATTGGTCTCTCAACCGGCTCGCCGAGGTGGGTCTGATCGAAGAGGTCCCAGGGTCGTTCTCCGCCGAGCCGGGGGAGGAGCGCCGTCGGTATTATCGCTTGACCGAGCCCGGACGGTCCGTCCTCAAGCGTGAGACTGAGACGCTCTCCAAAGTTCTGGATTTCGCACGGGCCAAGCGGGTCGTCTGAGGTGCGGACGTGACGTTGGCAACGCGTGGTTTTCGAATGCTCCTATGGCTCTACCCGCCCGGATTTCGGCAGCAGTACGAGCGGGATATGCTCCTGGCGTTTCGAGACGGCTGGGACGAGCGGCGCGGGACCAGGGCCGGCGTGTGGCGTTTCGCCTGGTCCATCATGCGCGACTTCTCCGCCACCGTGCCGCGTGCGTGGTGGAGTCAGGTTTTCCACCGGCGTGGCGTTCGCCCGCAGACGAGAAAAGAAAGGCAACTCATGCAGAATCTCGTGAAGGATATCCGGTACGCTGCCCGCGGTTTGGCGCGGAGGCCCGGCATGGCGGTGATCGCGGTGACCGCCCTCGCTCTCGGGATCGGCTTGACAACGGCAATGTTCAGCATCGTCAACGGGGTCGTGCTCCGGGGACTGCCGGTGGAGGATCCCCAGGAGATCATGGCGATCAACCGCATTAATCCCATGCAGGGTCCGAGCCGCCTCCTGGGTCGGATTCACGACTTCAGGGATCTCCGGGAACGGCAGACCACGTTCGAGGATCTGGTTGCCATGTCGCTTGGACCGGTGAACGTGAGCTTCACCGACGCCGAGCCGGAATTTCTGACGGGTGCGCTGGTGACGGCGAATCTGTTCAGCGTGATCGGGATGCCTCCCCTGATGGGTCGGGGATTCTTGCCTGCGGACGAAGAGAGAGGCGCACCAGCCGTCGTGATCGTCGGGCACCGATTGTGGCAAGACCAGCTCGGCGGCGAAGCCGCGGCGCTTGGTCGGACGATTCGCGTCGACGGCGCGCCGGCCACAATCGTCGGTATCATGCCCGAGGGTTTCGAATTTCCCGTCAATCAGCAGTTGTGGCGCCCGCTCCAGGTGGATTATCTGGCCACGCCGCGCGGCGAGGGCCCGTCGGTGTTCCCGATGTTGGGGCGATTGAAGGACGGCGTATCCATGTCGCGGGCGCAGGCCGACCTGGCTCGCATCATGGTGCAACTCGGCGAGGAGTACCCGGAAACGAACGAAGGCATGAGTGTCGTGATCGGTCCGTACACGCGAGAGCTGATTGGATATCAGACGGCCTCGCTCTTGTTCACCATGCTCGGAGCGGTGGGGCTGGTGTTGTTGATCGCGTGCGCCAACGTGGCCAATCTCCTGCTCGCGCGGGCCAGCCTTCGCACCAAAGAGGTGGCGGTACGGACCGCGCTGGGCGCGAGTCGCGGCCGCGTGATCGTGCAGTTACTCGTCGAATCCACCGTGATTGCGGTGGCCGGTGCGGTGGTGGGCATCGGGATTGCGCAGTTGGGTGTGGGTCTTTTCAATGACATGCTCCGCACGCTGCCCCAGGGCCTCCCGTTCTGGTTCGACATACGAATCGACCCGAGCGCCTTGCTGTTCGTCGTGGCGCTCACGGTCGGTGCCAGTCTTCTGTCGGGATTGCTTCCTGCGTTCCGGGTGTCGGGAACGGATGTCAACGCCGTGCTGAAGGACGAATCGCGAGGTTCGTCGAGCTTGCGCATCGGTCGCTTGAGTCGCTCGCTGGTGGTCATGGAGGTGGCGTTCTCGTGTGCGTTGCTCATTGCGGCTGGACTCATGGTCAAGAGCGTCACCAATCTGGCGAACATCGAGTACGATTTCGCGACCGAACACGTGTTCGTTGCCGGTTTGGCGCTGTCCCCAACGGATTATCCGACCAACGAAAGCCGGGTGGCCTTCTTCCGGGATCTCGTGGAGCGATTGGAGGCCGAACCTGGTGTGCTCGCGGCCTCGACGGCGACCAACTTGCCGGTAGTCGGTTTCGGCAACGCACGGTTTGCTCACGAGGGAGAGACGTATCAGGGTGATCGCGATTACCCCAACACCCGGCTGGGTGCGATCTCGCCGGAGTACTTCGTGTCGTTGGAGACCAACGTGGTCGAAGGCCGTAACTTTTCAGCGCTCGACGACGCCAACGCCTTGCCCGTGGTGATCGTCGACCGGGCGTTCGTTGCGCAGCATTTTCCCGGGGGATCGGCGATCGGCCGAAGGCTGTCACTCCGGGGAACGTTCCAACAGGGCTCAACGAGGGAACGAGACGAGCGGTGGCTCACCATCGTCGGCGTCGCCCCGGATCTCTACTTGGAGATGGACGCCTTTATTCTGCCGCAAGCGGCGATCTACGTGCCGATGGCCCAACGTCCTCCGTCGGCCGCGAACGTCATCGTACGCACGCAGGGCGATCCGTTGGATTTCACCGCTGCGGCGCGCCGCGCCGTGAGGTCGCTCGATGCTGAGATCCCGCTTTCGCAGGTCGCATCGCTGGCCGACACCATCGGCCAGGCCCAGTTTTTCTTCCAGATTTTTGGGGTGATGTTCACAATCTTCGGCGGTGTGGCGCTTTTCCTCGCAACGGTGGGGCTGTATGGGGTCCTGTCGTTCAGCGTCAACCAGCGTACCCACGAAGTTGGCCTTCGTATTGCCTTGGGCGCGACATCAGCCAATGTGATGGGCCTGGTGATGCGACAGGGATTCCGGCAACTCGCTCTCGGTTTGGGCGTCGGTGTCGTGATGGCGTTCGGCCTCGCGCGAATGATTTCGCTGCTGCTGTATGACGTCGCCGCCGCCGATGCGACGGTGTTCGTCGCGATCGTCGTGGTGCTAGCGGCCACCGGGCTGCTCGCGAGCTTCTTACCGGCACGCCGCGCGACCCGCGTAGATCCCACGGTGGCGATGCGAGCCGAGTAGCCGTTTTCGCTCGCGTAGGGGCGAGGCATGCCTCGCCCCTACCGAAGACTTTCGAGCTGGTTATCATCAGTCACCTCAATCATTCACTCCCGTCACTCCACCCGGTCCAACGCGCATGGTCATCATTGGATTCGCCCTCGCGCTCGTCGTTGGCCTGGCCATGGGCTTGCTGGGCGCCGGGGGATCCATCCTCACTGTGCCCATCTTCGTGTATGTGTTGGGTCTCAGCGCCAAAGAATCCATCGCGATGGGCCTGGCGGTGGTCGGCGCCACGAGTGTCGTGGGCGCCGTAAGGCACGCCCGCGCGGGCCACGTCAACCTGCGCCTCGCGGCCCTCTTCGGCCCGGTGGCCATGGCCGGCGCGTACCTCGGAGCCCGACTCAGTGTGTTCTTCAGTGGAGCCGCCCAACTCGCACTCTTCGGCGCGGTGATGCTGGCCGCCGGCATCGTCATGCTGCGCGATTCCACGCCCGCTACCGGGGCGGCATCCCGCCATGGCCCATCCGCATTCCTGTTCATCATGGTAGAGGGGCTGGCCGTTGGGGTTCTGACCGGGCTCGTGGGCGTCGGCGGCGGGTTCCTCATCGTTCCGGTCTTCGTGTTGTTGCGCGGCCTGTCGATGCAACAAGCGGTGGGGACGTCGCTGGCAGTCATCGCTCTGAAGTCCGCCGCTGGATTTGCGGGTTATCTCGGTCAGGTGGAAGTGTTGTGGGGCCTGATGGGCGTGTTCACGCTGATAGCGATCGTGGGGATCTGGCTCGGCTCGCACTTGGTGCGCTTCGTCTCCCACGAGGCACTCAAGCGCGCGTTTGCCATCTTCATCTTCGTCATGGGCGCTTGGATGCTCTTCCAAAACCTCGGCGGTTTCAGGGTAGGAAGTTGACCTAATAAGAAAACGGGTGGGGGCTTGTGCTGCCCCCGCCCGTGTGTGTTGTGTGCCCGGCATGGGCGATGGCTTGGAGGTGCGAGTCCTCCGAGGAGCTGGTCGCAGCGACTCAAGCGAACCGCAAGGTGCCGACCGCGAGGGGAGCGCTGAAAGAAGCGGTGTAGCGAACCCGACGAGCCGACGAACAGAAACCGGATAGGAGGCGTTGCCGAGCAGGGCGAGCGGGCAGCAAACCGCGAAGCTCTTGCGACCAAGGCTCAGGCGGCGTAAATCCGGCGGTTGTGCGGGGAAGGTCATCGTTCTTACCCGGGGAGATCTCGCCTTACGCCTGAAAGGGCGACGCCGACGGGAAGTAGCGGCGGCGGAGCGAGAAGTCAGCAGAGGCCATAGTAGTCGCAGGTGCGACGAAGGGCCGAACGAGAGGGAGAGCCCGAGGTGCACATAATGTGGAAGGGCACTGCACCAGATGTCCGTTCTGCGGAGCTCGCGCTGGAGAGCACAGGTGAAGCCTGAGGGTACAGCGCAGTGGTGAAAATCCCGACGAGCAGGCGTGAGACCGACCGCTCAGGCGCACGCGCCGGTAACGGTGTGGCGCGACCTCAACCTCTCGAACCGCCGTATACGGACCCGTACGTACGGTGGTGTGGGAGGGGACTAGCCGGGATGACCGGCTAGCCCCTATCCCGATTTGAACCGCTTGATACTCAGCTCGCCGTCGGGAGGCACCGTACGGACGCGTCGTCCTCCATTTCGGGATTGTCGCGTGCCTCGGCCACGCTGATGGGGAACTTGACCGGGCGGGTGGCTTCCGTGCCCGCGAAGGACCCGTCGGCGATCAGCCCCGGAACCAGCCCGTGGCGCCGGATGTCCTCCATCCGGTGACCTTCCATGAAGAGCTCGGCGAAGCGCTCGTTCATCAGCAGCGTGAGCACCTCGGCATTGTCGTCCGCCATGGCGTCCGGAATGGGCGTCAGGCCGGCCGTGGTGCGCAGCCCGTTCAGGATGGTCCGGGCGGTGGTGTAATCCGCGGCAGCCCAGGCCACTTCGGCCTGGATCAAGCGCATCTCGTCCAGATGAGTAAACGGGATGTCGCTTCCCTCCAGCTTGTACTTCCACTGGGAGTGGAAGTCGGTGGTGCCGTCTACGCCGAGCACACCGTCTTCGTGGCGGATCTCCACGCGGGGATCGGGCTCATCCAAGCCGAGCAGGCTCTGGCTCAGCGGATCGTTCATCTTGAGCTCGGTGTCGTCCACCAATCCCCACCACTTCTCCCGGATGGCGGACGCGTGGTTGAAGCCGAACGTCGACAGGGTCACGATGGAATTGCTGAGCACGCTGGTCTGATACAGCGCATCCTTCGACCAGCCCGCCGGAGCCCCGGCCAAGACGGCCCCCGCCGCGGCATCCGCCGCCGCAAAGTTGCCCAGGTACAGCTCCATCCGGGCGATGCCCGCTCGTGCCCACCACTCGAAGTCGGTGCCGCCGGTGTGCGTCAAGGCGGCCGTCAACTTGTCCCGGGCCTGGGCGTAGAGCTGCATGTCGGTAATGGCCGCGGTGCCCGCGCCTGCTGGGCCCTCGCAGTACCACATGCCCAACAACAGGTCGGCCCAGCCTTCGGACACGGTCACCTGCGCCCGCAGGCTGCTGGAAATCGTCTCGCCCTCGGCTTCCAGCCGGTCGAAGCGTGCCTGGGCGTCCTGCGCCGCAAAGCGCGTCCGCAGCAGGCCGGAGCCCCCGTCGTTGCGGCCGTCGTTGTTGTAATCGATGCGGCCATGATCAATATCGTCCCAGCCGGCCCACGTGCCGGAGTGCATCATGACATCGCTCAGGATCTCGACGTCGTTGATGCGACTATCTATCACCGCGTGGAGGTCACCCTCGACGCCCGTCGCCACCGCCGGCAGGGCCTTGTCCAGATCCTCGTCGGTAAATCGTGACGGATCGGACACGGTCAGCAGGTCGCTACAACCGACGACACTGCCAACCATGGCCCCCAACGCCACGAAACGGTGCAGGTTCTTTATCTGCAGCATTGCTCGAAGCTCCTTAGGTTGATTGATCATTCACGCTGCTCGAAGACGTTGCTGGAGTGCCTCCGAAGAGGCACTCCAGCCGACAATCAGAATGTCGTGCGTATCGAGAAGATGAATGTTCTCGGCACCGGCACCGCGAGGAACAACGAGTTGCTCGTCTCGCCCCCCCGGAACGCGGCGCCTCCGTACGTCGTCGATGTCGGATCCAGACAATTACAGTCATCCCACCACATCAAGTTCTGACCCGACAGTGCCAACGTCGTCCGGCCGAGGCCGAGCTTCGAGGTGAAGCTGGCCGGGAACTGATAGTTGAGCGAAACCTCTTGGATCCGCAGGTGGTCGCGCTTGTCGAACGGCGTCACGAGACGGTTCTTGTCGAGGACCGAGTCGGCCTGACGGGTGTACGTGCCGTCGTCGTTGACGTGAATCAACAACTCGTCGGACGCGAGCTGCCGGACTTGATAGCTCCGGCCGCTGTTGGCCGCGACGTGGCCTGTTTCCCACGTGAGCATGCCATACAGGCGGAACGCGCCGTACTCGACCGTCTGGGTCAGCGAGCCCGTCCACGTCGGGTTCGGGAGACCCACGAACTCCGACGTGTCGGAGCGCGTGTGCGTGTTCGTCGCCGCGTCGTAGCCCGTGATCACCCGGCTGAAGTCCGCGCCGATCGGGAAGCCCAAACGGCTGTTGCCGAGACGGCACTGCGTCCGTTCGGCATTACAGTCGCTCGCAAATTCGCCAAGGTCCGTGATCTCGTTGGTGTTGCCCGACATGTTGATGCCTGTGGACCACCGGAAACCGGCATTCTCGATGATCGCGGCGTCGAACTTCAATTCCCAGCCCTTGTTCTCCAGGGCGCCGATGTTCCGGCGCTGATCCGACGGGAAGCCCATGCTGGGCGGCAGCTCCACGCCCAGGATCGCATCCCGGGTCTTGGCGTAGTACGCGGTCGCTTCAATCGAGACCCGATCGTTGAACAGCCCGGCGTCGAAGCCGCCCTCGAACTCCGTCGTCTTCTCGGGCTCGAGGTCGGTGTTGCCCGGGTTGTTCGGAGTCACGCCGGGCTGGCCTTCCAGCCGCGACGTCGGGCTGAACGTCCGGAACTGATCGAACGCGCCTGGCGCCAAGCCGGACATGCCCACCGCGCCCCGCAGCTTCAGCGTGCTGATGGTGCCGCTGCCTTGTTCGAGCACCAGGTAAGCCAGTTCGGCCTTCGGGTAGAACTGCAGGCCGAAGTCCTCACCAAAGGCGCTGTTGCCGTCCAGGCGCGCGCCGACCGTCGCGAACAGCCGATCGCTGATCGAGAACCGGTTCTGGGCGAACAGTCCGACGTTGATCTCCTCGCGGAACGACTCCCGGCCCTGGCGCACGGCGGCGCCGGTCACTGTGGTCACACCGGTCCCGGCAAAGCCTTCACCGATGGCCGAGTTGGTGCGATCCTCTTCGAAGAAGCCCTGCGCGCCGAACGAGAAGTCCGACTGCACATTGCCGCCGATGTTGAACGCCAGCGTGCCCAGGTAGTCAAGCGTGAAGGATTGGAAGTTTCGGAAGCCGATGCCCCGCTCTCCGTCGTTACCCACGAACACGTACTGCTGCCCAAACGGGAACAGCTTTTCGAGCCGGTCCGTCGTCTGGTCCAGACCCACCGTCAACCGGTGCCCGAACGACTCGTTCGGGTTGAAGTTGGCCGTCAAGCCGCCGGTCCACCGCTGCACGTTGCTGGTCGACTGTATGTCCTTGATATCGGAGATGGCAGTCCAGGGCTCGCCCCAGGGTCGCTCGGCAGTGGCGGCCAGCGGGTTGCCGATGAGGGCGTTGCCCAGCAGGGCCGTCCAGTTGTTCCCGGTCTGCAGCAGCTGGCCGTTGGCCTTCGTGAATGCCGTCTGCATCTCGAAGTTCCAGTTGTCCGACGCCGTCCAGTTGAGGTTCAACCGGACGTTGCCGCGGGTCATGTCGTTCGGCTTGATGGAGCCTTCTTCGTAGGCGAGGCCGCCCGAGAAGAAGTACGTCACCGACTCGCCGCCACCCTGCACGGTGACGTCACCGCGCTGGATCAGGCCGTTCTCGATCAGCTCGCCGGCGCTCCTCGCCTGCGTGCCGTCGGGCCCGAAGAACCGCGGCTTTTGCGTCGTGGCTAGGTTGTTGCGCAGCCGTTTGAAGCCGGCGCCGTAGGAGGCCGTCCAGCGCGGCGCGCTGTTGGCCCGGCCCTGCTTCGTGAAGATCTGAATCACCCCGTTGGTGGCTTCCGTGCCGTACAGCGTCGTCGCCGCCGCCCCCTTGATGACCTCGATGCGCTCGATGTCGTCCGGGTTCAGGTCGTTCAGCCGGTCGCCGCCCACGCCCCCGTCGAAACTGCAGCAGGCCGTGCCCGACGCCGCACCGCTGACCCCACGCTGCGTGTCCAGCCGCACGCCGTCGATGTACACCACGGGGCGCTGATCCATGGAGAAGCTGCTGATGCCCCGGATCAGGAGGTTCTTACTGCCGCCCACGCCGCCGGCCCCGTTGACCGAGCGCACGCCGGGGATCCGGGCCCGCAACACGGACCCAAACTCGGCCACGTCCACAAGGTCCTGCACCCGCGAGACGTTCACGACGCCCAGCGTAGTGCCGAGTTTCTTCCGCTCCACCGCACCACCGGTCCCCGTCACCACGATCTCATCCAGCGACACGGCGCTGAGGCCGAGCTCGAAGCTGAGGTTCGCGGTGCCACCGAGCGTCACCGTGACGGTCTGCGTCGCGCTGCGATAGCCGATGGAAAGCACCTGCACGGTGTACGTGCCCGGCGGCACGTTGAGGAGGTTCAACTCACCACGACCATCGGTCACGCCCGTGAGCCGGGTGTTCAGCAGCACCACGCGGGCGCCGTTGATGGTCTGGGAGTTGGTTCGGTCGATCACCGAGACATGCACGGTGCCGCCCTGGGCCGCCGCCGGAGCCGCAATCACGACCAGCGCGATGAGACTCGTGAGACAGGCTAACCCGCGTCTAAACCAAGTTTCTGACATTCTCCAACCTCCAGCGAAAAGTGAGAGTGTTTGACGGCGCGTCTGAGCCGATGGTGGGATCGGCGATTCTCCTATTCGGTGCTAGCCCGGGAACGGGCGGCGGTCATTCTTCCCTTGCGAGCGGAGGACCCTGGAGGAGTCCTGTCGCTACCGCCCATTCCCCGGTTGTGTTTGCCGCTGCTGCCAGGATCAATCGACGGTCTTTCCCGTGACGGACTGACGGCTGCGGTCCGCGGTCAAGTCCGGTGCGTCCGAACTGTACCGGAAGCCGGTAGGCACATGCCACGGTTTTGAGAGATGCGGAGCAGTCATACGACAAGCGGCTCGAGACGACGACGAATGGCTTTCGGTGAGTCGGGCGTCGTTTACTAGGGATTGTCGCACATGCTTTACTGCGAGGGGAGGAAACGGCGTGAGGGGTCTGCGAGGACTAAAATCCGTATCCCAGGATGGCCTCCATCTGGCGGCGGAATCGCCGGCTCATGCGGAGTTCGCTCCCGTTCTTGAGGTGCACGGTGTAGTCGCCGTGAAAGAGAGGCGTCAGATGGGAAATCTGATCGATGCGCACGATGGAGGAGCGGTGGACACGCACGAATTCGGCCGGGTCGAGATTCTGTGACAGTGACCGCATTGTTCCTCGCACCAGATACCTCCGGTCTTGGGTGTGGAGCCGCACGTAATCGCGAGCGCCCTCGATCCACTCGATGTCACTCGTGGGCAAGAAAAGAATCATTGCGTCACCCTTGACCGCGAAGCGTTGGATGTACGGCGTGGTCCGGCCCATATGACCCAAGTCGGCGGCTGGTTCGGTCAACGCATGACTCCTTCGCGTGGATTTGACGGCACGCCGAGTACGCGCGGCGCGCCGGTCAATCAAGTTTCCCTACGGTTGAAACGTGCGAAATGTTGCTAGGCCTGTGGTTCATGTGTGATTAAAACCCATCCGATCCCGTTGCGTTCCATCGTCGATGCACACGCACTATCGTCCGCGTCAACCGAGCGCGACACGTGGTGACATTGGAACCATGACTGCAACGGGCCGCCGTGTTCTCACCCGCCAGGTCGCAGCCCAATTTCCCGCCGGGCCGTTACCTGGGCGCTACCTGCCCCAGGGATGGGGGCACGGGGGTCGATAGGGGGCAACTCGGGTCCATGGGCCAGACCCCCTGGACGCCCCTATATAGACGCCCTTATATAGACGCCCTTATATAAAGGAAAGGGTTGACGACCCCGGCTGGCTGGTCCTACTTCGTTGACGTGGTACGAGTCGGTACTTTGACCCAACCCGGGCCGCGACGGGCTCCGGGTTCGTCCGGCAATGCAATCGCGGGTGAGGCGATGTCAGCAACGACGGCCGCAGTCAGTGATTTCCTCAAGACTCTCGGGATCGCGCAGACCAACCCCGGGGGATTCGGAGGCGAATGGGTCGGCTCCGGTCCCGAGCTAGAGGTCGTGACGCCCATCGACGGGTCGGCCATCGCCACGGTCCGCCAGGTGACCGAGGTCGAGTACGACGAGATCGTCGATCGGGCCCAACGTGCCTTTCTCGAGTGGCGGGTCCTCCCGGCGCCGAAGCGAGGCGAGGTCGTCCGCCAACTGGGCAACCGGCTGCGGGACCTCAAGCGGGAGCTGGGAGCGCTGGTCACGCTGGAAATGGGGAAAATCCGGGCTGAGGGAGAGGGCGAGGTCCAGGAGATGATCGATATCTGCGATTTCGCCTGTGGCCTCTCGCGCCAGCTACATGGTTTGACGATGCATTCGGAGCGGCCGGATCACCGGATGTACGAGCAGTGGCATCCCCTGGGCGTCGTCGGCGTGATCAGCGCCTTCAATTTCCCCGTGGCCGTGTGGAGCTGGAACGCCGCCATCGCGGCCGTGTGTGGGGATGCGACGCTCTGGAAGCCGGCCAGCAAGACTCCCCTCACCGCCATCGCCTGTACTCGGATTGCCGAGGAGGTCTGCCGTGCCAACGACGTCGACCCGGCAATTTTCTCCCTGACGGTGGGGAAGGGGTCCACAGTGGGTGACCGCCTGCTCCACGACAAGCGACTTCCGTTGGTATCGGCCACCGGGAGTTGTCGAATGGGCTACCGCGTGGCCGAGGTGGTGGGCAGGCGGCTCGGCAGGACGATTCTCGAGCTCGGTGGCAACAACGCCATCATCGTGACGCCCCATGCCAACCTCGACCTGGCCCTGCCGGCGATTCTCTTCGGCGCCGTGGGAACGGCGGGCCAGCGCTGTACCAGCACGAGGCGGATCATCGTCCACGAATCGGTAAGGGAGGAACTGGTAGGGCGGCTCCGCACGGCCTATGCGGACGTTCGCATCGGTGATCCCCGCGACGGCGACACCTTGATGGGGCCGCTGGTCACCCGCGATGCGGTGGATGACATGCAGAATGCCATCGGGCGGATCGAAGAGGAGGGAGGAGAAGTCCTCTGCGGCGGCGAGCGGCTCGACGGGCCGGACTATCCGGGTGGGCACTACGTCACCCCGTGTATCGCGGCCGCTCGCAACGAATTTGCCATCGTTCAGGAGGAGACGTTCGCGCCTATCCTTTATATCGTCGGCTACGGGACCTCCTCGGCTTCCCCCCAGGATGCGGTGGAAGAAATCGAAGAGGCCGTCGCCCTGCACAACGGCGTACCGCAGGGGCTGTCTTCGGCCATTTTCACCGAACACATGCGTGAGGCCGAATATTTCCTGTCCCAGCGAGGCAGCGACTGCGGCATCGCCAACGTCAACATCGGCACCAGTGGAGCCGAGATCGGAGGAGCCTTCGGCGGGGAGAAGGAGACCGGGGGAGGGCGGGAGTCGGGGTCGGATGCCTGGCGGGCATACATGCGCCGTCAGACCAACACGCTCAACTGGAGCACGGATCTTCCGCTGGCGCAGGGCATCTCTTTCGGTGAGTAGGGTCTTCGGAGCCTTTGCTGCAAGGATTGTGATGCCATGACTGCGTCGAGGAGGGATTTCATCAAGCGGATCGGTGCCGGCTTGGCGGGGGCCGGTGTCGCGAGCAGCGAGCTGGCCTGCGCCGCGGGCGCCGCCACGGGCGACTCCGATCGACTGCTGGAGCCGAACCCGGACCATCTCGAACCGGCGCCTCACGGCGTCGACCGGTTGCCGTTGACATGGCACCAACGTGCCACGCAGCGTTTGAAGGAGCGAGTCGCCGATCTCGGAGTCGACGCTATCCTGTTGAGTACCGATCAAAATCAGGTGTATTTCACGGGGTGTTTCCGCCGAAGTGGCGAGCGATCGACCTGGGTGTTGTTCCCCGTCGAAGAAGTGGACACGGTGTACTGGTACTCGCCGGGGATCGATCGGGATCTCATCGATTCATGGTGGGTCACCGAAAACGAGCATTACTTCTGCTATCCCCACGCCGAGGGTGGCTTTCCGAACCGAGGGGCGGTGGCGCAGGGGCCCCGCGTCGACTTGTTCGAGTGGATGTTGCGGGGTTTGAGGGATCGGGGTCTGGCCGGCAAGACCATCGGGTTCGACCGATCTCTGACCGCCTCGGAGCGTGGGACGGCCGCCAACGTGCTCCCCGGGGCGCGCTTCGTGAGCATAGGCGACCGTTGTCTCCAGATGCAGATCATCAAGACGCCCGAGGAACTTGCCCTACTGCAGCGCGCATATCGCTACTTCGACAAGATTCATGCGTTCGCGCGGGACTACATCATGGAGCGCGGCACGGATGCCACCGATTTCGAGCTGGGCCAGGCGCTCCAAGCGTACGGCATCGACCTACTGATGAACGACATCAGCCGGGACGGGAAGCCGCACAGCGCCGTGGGGATCGAGGTCACTTCCAATTACGTACGTGCGGGCGTCGCGTCGGCGTATCCGCATCCTAATCAGTTCTTTCACAACAAGATCGAGCGCGGCCAAACCGTCTACGTCAACACGGACATCAAGATCGGTGGATTCGGGGGCGAGTGCTATCGCAATTACCTCATCGCCCCATGGACCGCGGAACAGGAGCGCATCTGGGAGGTGGTGGCCGAGACGATCGCCATCCAGGAAGAGGAGTCGGCGGCGGGCGCGGTGTGCTCTGACATCGCACGGAAGATCCACGAGCACCAGGTGAGCGCCGGCATGCAGGACTTCATCTATCACCGGCCGGGCCACGGTCAGGGGCAATTCTACGCGGGGCACCAGCCTCCCTTCATCGCTCTGGGAGACTACACGCCCCTCGAGGAGAACATGACGTTCAGCATGGAGCCTGGCCTGTACGACTCCCGAACCGGGATCGGCATCAATCCCAGTGATAACCTCAGGGTCACGACGAATAAAGGTGTACGGTTCAGTAGCGTCCCGTTCTCCAAGGAATGGAGCTTTCTGACTCTTTGACGACAAGATCCGCCTGTTCCCCGGTTCCTCAAAGGCCCTAGATTCCGGGTCACGTGTGACCGACATTGCTTTCTGCAGGGAGGGAATGTGACAACCAACGTAACGGTCCCGGACGTCGACCTCGAAGGACTGCGGTGTGAGATCCGGAAGGAATACGCCGAAGTGGCCGCCAATCCCGGGCGGGGCTTTCACTTCCACACCGGCCGCACCCTGGCTCGGATTCTTCAGTATGACGAAGCGTTGCTCGACGCCGTGCCCGAAACGGCGGTGGAGTCGTTTGCCGGTACTGGCAACCCGTTCAGCCTCGGGGAGATTCCGCGGGGGAGCCGTGTGGTGGATGTCGGCTCGGGCGCGGGCATCGACAGCCTGATCGCGGGGCATCTCGCGGGGCCCGATGGCCGGGTTATCGGCGTGGACATGACGGCAGAGATGCGCGAGAGGGCCACGCGGGCCGCCGGAGAGGCCGGGTTCTCCCACGTGGAGTTCAGGGAGGGCTACGCGGAGCAGCTACCGGTAGAGGATGGCTGGGCCGATATCGTCATCTCCAACGGATCGATCAACCTTTGCCCCGACAAGGCCGCCGTCTATCGCGAGATCTACCGGGTCCTCAAGCCCGGAGGGAAGGTACAGATCGGCGATATCATGGTACACAAGCCGGTCCCGGAGGAGGCCAAGCGGGATATCGATCTCTGGAAGGTTTGAGTGGCCGGCGCTCTGCTGGAAGCAGAGCTGGAAGCGGTGGTGACCGGGGCGGGATTTCTCGACTTCGAGATCACCTGGAAGGAAGAGGTGTTCGCCGGAGCACCCCAGCAATCCTCTGCGGCCCTTTTCGGAACAGTGGGGGTCAATTTCCGCGCGAGGCGCCCGGCGTGACGCTGCAACGGATACGTTGGAGTCTGTTTCTGTGTGCTCTGGTAGTCGTGGGGTGTGGCGCGCAAGATCCACGACTCGTCGTGGTGCTCTCCGTCGATCAAATGCGTGCCGACTACCTCGATCGGTTCGAGTCTCAGTTCACGGGAGGATTCCGCTGGCTACTCGACCAGGGAGCCGTCTTCACCGATGCGCACCAGGATCATGCGGAGACGTCGACCTCGCCCGGCCATGCCACGATAGCCACCGGGGTGTATCCATCCCGGCACGGCATCGTGGCAAACAACTTTTTCGTGCGCGCGGCCGCGCGCTCCATCTATTCCGTCGCCGACAGCACGCACACGATCCTCGGCTTTCCGGGTGATGCCGGTCGCTCGCCGGCCAAATTGCTGCGGCCGGCACTGGGAGACTGGCTGAAGGAGCAATCTCCCAACAGCAAGGTCATATCGGTGGCCCTCAAGGACCGCTCGGCGATTCTCATGGGTGGGCTCCACCCGGACGGCGCGTACTGGTACCACAACGCAACGGGGCGCTACGTCACGTCGTCGTATTACAGGGCATCCTATCCAGCGTGGGTGGACGAGTTCAACGAAAGCGGGCGCCCGGTACGGTACTATGGGCGAGAGTGGATCCGCTTGCTGCCGGACGACCAATACGCCGCGTCCCGGGAAGACGCCTTTGCGGCGGAGGCGGACGGCATCCGGACGACGTTCCCCCACCGGTTGGCCGGCCCCGGTGGCACACCGGATGCCCGCTTCTTCACCTCGCTCAGGGCCACGCCGTTCGGCGACGAGATGACGCTGGCATTCGCCCGGGACATCGTGGTACATGAAGCGCTCGGTCAGGACGACGCTCCGGACATTCTGTTCCTCGGCCTGTCGGCGGCGGATATTCTCGGCCATCCCTACGGGCCGTTCAGTCAGGAGGTGCAGGACTACTACCTCCGCATGGACCGTCTCCTGGCGGACTTCTTCGCGTTCTTGAACCAGCAGGTGGGGGCCGAGGGGTATGTCGTGGCGTTGAGCGCCGACCACGGCGTGCTCGCCATGCCCGAGGAGCTGGCGCGGCGCGGTGTCGAGGCGGCACGCCTCTCGACCCGGGGGTTGCGCAACGTGGTGCGAGATGCGGTCCAGGAGGCCGTCGACCACGGCATCATCGAGCGTGCTCCCGAGGTCCTATTCGGCGCCGGCGTACTATTCGACTTTGGAGGAGATGAGCCGCCTACCGCTAGCCTGGCCCATTTCCGCCGGAATGTGGCGGAGAAGATGCTCGGGCACGAGGCGATCGCCGTGGCATATACCTTCGATGAGGTCGCGGAAGGGGCCGGCACCGGAGCGGTGTTCGAGCGATACCGACGGAGTTTTCATCCAGATCGCGCGGGCGACATCATGTTCGCCGGTCCAGAGAACCACCTCTTGACGTCGAGCCCCACGGGTACGAGTCACGGGTCACCCTACGACTACGACTCTCACGTCCCCCTCATATTCGCCGGCCCGAATATCCCCGCCGGCCGGCACGACGGGTTCGTCCAGACGGTCGATATCGCCGCGACGCTGGCAGTGCTGCTGGGCATCGAGGCGCCGGATGATCTGGACGGGGAGGTGTTGCTGGCGAGGCGGTAAGCCCTTGAGCGTGGGTTCACTTGAGAGTGTCGCTGCGGAGCCGCACGGTCACTGCCCCGGCACCCCAATAAGAAACGTGAACCCCTTCGTATCGTACGATGAAAGTTGCCACGTGAACCAGGCGCTCAGGTTGATGGGTGCCAAGAACGGCGTCAGGTTGCCGATGCCGAATCCCAGCTCGCCGTAGCCGGTGGCGGCGGTGGGAATCATGTCGTCGCCGGGATTGGCAGTGTGCTCCACGAAGCTCGTCCAAAACACGCCGCCGTGGACGCTCAGCGTCACAGGCAGATCGCGAATGAGGGGGATGCGGCTCCTGCGGAAGAGCTGTTGGTCGAAGTCGTGGCTGGCGAACAGCACGGCCGCCCGGTTCCCCGAGAAGTTCGACTCGTTCAGCGTATTGAATCCGTTCCCTTCGAAGAACACGCCGTTGCCGAAGTCCATCGTGAAATAGCGCTGCGGCGGCAGTTTGCCTGACGACGTACCGAGCATGCCATCCAAGGTCGTGAGCCCCATGTTCAGCGTGCGTTGGCGCCGGTGGATCCAGAGAAAATATCGCCAGTAGTCGAAGTCGTTGCCGATGAACGACGGTGAGGCCAGCTCACCACCAATCGTGATGGTCGTGTATGTGAGCGTATTGAAGATGAAATCCCGGCCCTTGCTTTTCAGGAAGGGACGTGAATCATACGTGAACGTCGCCGAGAGCGCGCGGAGCCGCCCGTCCACGATGAGGGGGTTGTCGCGCTGGACCTTCGTCTTGCTGAAGACGGAGTAGTCGGTGACCACCGGGACCGACCCTTGATCGAAGTCGTTGTACCGCAGTTGGAGCCTGGTGAAGTCGAGGAGCTTCGTGCTCAACGAGATCGTGAATCCCGTCTCGCGGTAGTAGTCCAACGGATCAACTTTGCCGAGGAGGGCCAGGTGGGTGGGGTTGTACGTTCGGGAGACCATCGTCGGCCGCTGGACCACGTCATCTCGATACTCCGCGCCGATCCACACTCGCCGGCGCTCCCAGACACGATACTGAGCCCCAAACCGGTATTGCCATTCATCGCTGCTGAAGGAGTATCCCGTCTTCGCTCGCAGGATGAGGTCTGGTGACAAATCGCGGAGCGTGGCGCCGGCACCGAGGTACACACCCTCCACGCGGTTGAAGTGAAAGAAGTCGGGCTGGAAGCTCATTACCAACGCGGTGCCAGCCCCAAAGAAGAGGTGCGACCGCAAATTGCGAGGGCGGTTCTCCAGCGAGTCGATGCGCACATAGGCGGACCGTTCTGTCTCGGTGAGAGGCTCGGGCCGAAGATTCGGCCACGCGGTCCTGTCGACATCGTCCGCGCCCTCTTCCACCACCACGAGATACTCTCCCAGGCCGGCGGGTGCATCGCCTTCGTCGAACCGAAAATCACGCAGCGAAACCGTGTGGCGGAATGTCATGTGCGATGGAAACCCGGGGATGGGAAGACCGAAGTGCACCTCGCCGTAGAACGCAATCTCGGTGGGCATCCAATGATCGTCGCCCACGTCGCGCATGTGCTGGCTGTAGCGGAGATTTTCGAGGAAGTCGAACCGCACGGCCGCGTTCATTCCCACGTCGATGCTCAGCACGTCGAACGTCACGTCCGCGATGTCGATCATGCCGACGAACAACGGTGACGCGGCAGATTTGGGTTCCAGCGCCAGGCGAAAAACGGTTCGCCCGTCCAACACCAGGGTATCGAGCAAGTAGTACGAGTAGTGGTCGAGCGCGTCGTCGGCGGTCGGTGACACGACGGAATATTTTTGGAGATCGATCCGGTTGCGGTTGAAGTTGACGATCTGCCCCACCGACACGAGGTTGTTTTCGGCATCCAGGTTGCTCGATTGGCGCCGGCCGACGATGGTTTCCTGATATGTGTCGGGCTGTTCCCAGTAGGCCCGAGTCTGGGTCTCGGTCACCAGTACGATGGCGTTGGTGGAATCCTCGTGTTTTTTGAGATCGCGCACGACGAACTTGACGTACGCATCGTAGCGATAGTCGTGGATTCGTGACAGGACGTCGTTTTTGCGGGCGATGGCCTCGCGGATGATCCGCATGGCGGGATCATCCGCCTCGGCTGTGACGGTCACCGCCGCGAGCTCCACCGGCAGTGGTCGCAGGAACACGTCCGGCACGCTCCGGTCGCGCGACACCGCCACGGTGATCGATGCCATGCCGTAGCCGATCTTGCGGACCTCCAGTTCCCAGTCGCCGGTGCTCAGGTCCAAGCGGAAGCGGCCCCGGCGGTTCGTGAGGGTCGACATGTCCGTGCCCGCCACATGTACCACGGCGAATGGGACGGGTTTGGTCGACACCGTATCGTAGACGACCCCTTGCACCGTATGACGGTCGGCTTGCGGCGCCATGGGTGTCGCGGTGGTGGCAGTGGCGAGGAGGGCGAGAACGCCGGGGACCAGGGCCTTCACTGCTGCGTCTGGCCGATGATCGTGGTTTTCATGGATCGGAAAGATAGTCGGTGCGGGGAATGGCAGGGCAGGTGCTGCAGGCATACTATGAGGCGACGGCGACGTCGATTCAGGAGGGGTGTGGACATCGCCATCCCCATCGGACGGGCCGGGATGGGGCGATCGCTGCCATCGCACTGGGTACCAGAGAGCCGCGTCGCTGGGACCCCCAGGCCTGATCATGGAGGAAGAGGACGTCGTATCCGCTGGATCAACCAACTGACCTGGAGCCTGGTATGTCGCCGGAGATGATCATCACCAACCTGTCCAAGACGTATCCCAACGGGGTGCGCGCATTGCGGGACGTCTCGCTCTCCATCGGCAGGGGGATGTTCGGCTTGCTGGGCCCGAACGGCGCCGGGAAGAGCACGCTCATGCGGACCATCGCGACCCTCCAGGAGGCCGATGCGGGATCTATCACCTTGGGCGACATCGACGTGCTCACGCAGAAGGACGCTGTCCGGCGCATCCTCGGATATCTGCCCCAGGAGTTCGGGGTCTACCCCAAGGTGTCGGCGGAGGGAATGTTACATCACCTCGCCATCTTGAAAGGCCTGACCAACGCCACGGAGCGCAAGGACATCGTAGAAGGTCTGCTCCAGCAAACCAACCTCTACACCGTGCGTAAGAAGCATCTGGGTGGGTTCTCAGGCGGCATGAAACAGCGGTTCGGTATCGCGCAGGCGTTGCTCGGCGATCCCAAGCTCATCGTCGTCGACGAGCCGACTGCCGGCCTCGATCCAGCGGAACGCCTCAGGTTTCACAATTTGCTGAGCGCCATTGGCGAGAACATCGTGGTAATCCTCTCCACCCACATCGTTGACGATGTCAGCGTGCTCTGCAACAACATGGCGATCATTTCCGAGGGAGAAGTACTCCTGACCGGCAAGCGCATCGATGTGGTGGCCGGGCTGCAGGGCAAGGTGTGGAGGAAGCTCATTCCGCGGACGGACATCGCCTCGTATCGGCAGGAGTTGAACGTGATCTCGACACGCCTGCTGTCCGGCCAGAGCTTGATTCACGTGTACAGCGACATCCAGCCCGACGCCACGTTCGACGCGGTGGAGGCGGACCTGGAGGACGTCTATTTTGCGACGCTGGAGCCGCAGCCGACGGCGACCGGGGCGGGCGGCTGATGTTCAAGGAGATCTTTCGGTTCGAGCTCCGCCTGCAGGTGAAGCGGCACCTGACCTATATCTGCGCCATCCTGTTCTTCTTGTTTGGATTCGGGGCTATTTCGAGCGACTGGGTGATCGTCGGCGGGGCGATCGGCAATGTCAACCGCAACTCGCCCTACGTGATCATGCAGATCATGCTGATAATGTCCGTGATCGGCGTATTCGTCACGACCGCGTTCGTCGCCCCTGCCGTCCAGCGGGACTGCGAACTCGACATGTCGGCGTTGTTCTACACGAAGCCCATCACCAGGTGGGGCTATCTGGGCGGGCGGTTTTTCGGGGCGCTGGTCATCGCGTTCATCCCGCTCATCGCGACGGCGTTGGGGATGTGGATGGGGAGCCTGATGCCCTGGATCGAAGCCGAGCGGCTGGGCCCGTTCTCGTTGACCCCGTATGTGTTCTCGTTCGTTGCCCTGGTGGCTCCCAACGTGCTGCTGACCGGAGCCATCTTCTTCGCCCTCGCGACGCTCACCCGGAGCATGTTGTTCACATATGTCAGTGTCGTGGCCCTGTTCGTGGGTTACGGCATCGCCGGGGTCTTCCTCGGCGATCTCGAGAGCGAGTTTCTGGCCGGCCTCGTGGATCCCTTCGCGTTCGGCCCGTTCGGCCTCATCACGCAATACTGGACGGCGTTCGAGAAGAACACTACGATCCTGCCGCTCGGCGGGGTGCTTCTGTGGAACCGGATCCTGTGGCTGACCGTGGCCGGCGGGATCTTCACCTACACCTTCACGCGATTCCGGTTCGATGTACAGACCAGCGAGCGACGCAAGCGCAATCTCGACGATGAGCTGCCGGAGGATACCGACGCTGTCCCGACCTTCGTGCTGGCGGCCGGGAGCCAACGGTTTTCCCGAGCAACCGCCCTCCACCAGTACGCCCACGAGTCCCGACGCGAATTCGCGAGCATCCTGAAGAGCGCACCGTTCATCGTCCTGGCGCTGTTTGCCGTCTTGAACTTCGCCTCCCTGGCTCTGGTATTGGATCAGTTGTTCGGCACGACCGTCTATCCGGTCACGTACCTCATCGTCGATATCATCGAGGGGGGGTTTGCGCTGTTCTTGTTCATTGTGCTCACGTTCTACAGTGGCGACCTGATCTGGAAGGAACGGACCCTCAAGCTGAACGAGGTACGTGACGCCCTCCCCACGCCGACGTGGGTGGCGTGGGCTGCCAAGTTGACGGCCATCATGGGGGCGATTCTGGTACTGCTGATCTGCGCCAGCCTCACGGGCATGGGGATGCAGGTGTTCAGCGGCTTCTTCCAGGTGGAGTTTGCCGTCTACGTGAAGGGGGTGTTCGCGACTCTCGGCGCCGATTTCTTGATCCTGGCGGTGCTGGCATTCGGACTCCAGGTCGCGACGAACAACAAGTACCTGGGGTATCTGGCGATGGTGGTCTATCTCGTAGCCATTGCGGTACTGCCGGCGCTGGGGTTCGAGCACCGCCTCTACCGATTCGGTGAGCGACCCGGGGCGCCGTACTCCGATATGAACCACTACGGTCACTTCGTGGCGCCCACGGTGTCGTTCCTGGCCTATTGGGGTTTTTTGAGTGTGGTGCTCATCTCGCTCGCCCACCTGTTCTGGATGCGGGGGACGGACAGCAGCTGGCGCTCTCGGTGGAAAGTGGCACGACAGCGGCTGTCACCCCAGGTCGTCACCAGTTCGGCGGTCGGCCTCACGGGATTCGGGCTCATGGGCGGGTTCATTTTCTACAACACGAACGTCCTAAACACCTACCGCACCAGCGACGACCAAACGCTGCGGCGGGTGGAGTGGGAGACGAAGTACAAGCAGTACGAAGGTCTCGCACAACCTCGGATCACCGGCGTGTACGTCGATGCCGCGATCTACCCGGCTCAGCGCGCGGCCAGGATTTCCGGGACGTACCGGCTGGAGAACAAGACCGACTCCGCGATCGGCGCGCTGCACGTGAGGATGAATCCCAACGTGGAGCGTTTCGAGTTTGGGATCGCCCAGGCCAGCATCGAGATGTCGGACACCGTATTCGGCTACTACATCTACCGGTTCGACGAGGCACTGGCTCCGGGCGATACGATGATGTTCGGCTTCGAGGTCGAGGTGGTGCCCCACGGTTTCGCCAACTCCGGTTCCAACACGGCGCTGGTGTACAACGGGAGCTTTTTCAACAATATCGAGTATTTCCCCCACTTGGGCTACGACCGTGGGCCGGAGCTGTCCGACCCGAACGACCGCCGGAAGCATGACCTACCCGAGGCGGAGCGGATGCCGCCTCTCAGCGACGACCCGGCGGCCAGGGCGAATCACTATATCTCGACGGAGTCTGACTGGGTCAACTTCGAGACCGTGGTGAGCACCTCGCCGGATCAAATCGCCATTGCGCCTGGATACCTCCAGCGGGAGTGGGAAGAGAACGGGCGGCGCTATTTTCATTACAAGATGGATGCGCCGATCCTCAACTTCTTCTCGTTTCTCTCGGCTGACTACACGGTGTTGCGTGATCGTTGGAACGACGTGAACATCGAGATTTACTATCATCGCTCGCACGACTACAATTTGGATCGCATGGTCGAGGGCATCAAGAAGTCTCTCGAGTACTATTCGGCCAATTTCAGCCTCTACCAGCATCGCCAGGCGCGCATCATCGAATTTCCACGGTACGCGAACTTTGCACAGGCATTTCCCAATACCATCCCGTACTCGGAGGGCCTCGGATTCATTGCGCGGATCGACGACGAAGAGGACATCGACTACGTCTTCTACGTCACGGCCCACGAGATCGGTCACCAGTGGTGGGCCCATCAGGTCATCGGTGCCGGCATGCAGGGTGCCACTCTCATGTCCGAGACCATGGCGCAGTATGCGGCCCTGATGGTGATGGAGAAGGAGTACGGCAAGGACAAGATGCGGCGGTTCCTCCGCTACGAGCTGGACCAGTACCTGCAAGGCCGCAGCAACGAGACGCTGTACGAACAGCCCCTGTTGTTGGTGGAGAACCAGAGCTATATCCACTACAACAAGGGGAGTCTCGTGATGTATGCCCTGCGGGATTACATCGGTGAAGAGACGCTCAATGCGGCGCTCGCCCGCTATGTGGACGACGTGGCGTTCCAGGGGCCGCCGTACACCAATTCACGGGAGTTCGTCTCGTACCTGCGGGAAGCCACGCCCGATTCGCTGCAGTATGTCATCGAGGACATGTTCGAAACGATCACGCTGTACGACAACCGGGCGACGGATGCCGTCTACCGAGACCTGGGCGACGGAACGTACGCCGTCACACTGGAGCTTTCCTCCACCAAGTTTCGCGCGGACGGCAAGGGCGTGGAAACCGAGATCGCGGTGAACGACTGGATCGACGTGGGAGTGTTCGGGGAGGGCGAAGTGGATGGAGTCGAGCAAGAAATAATTCTCTACCTGAAAAAACACCGGATCGACGGTTCGACGACCGAGGTCGAAGTCATAGTGGATCAGTTGCCCCTTCGGGCGGGCATAGATCCCCACAACAAGCTCATCGACCGGAATCCGGACGACAACGTGACCCGGGTCCGGCACGGTAGGGATTGATTCCTCGAGCTCATCGCCGTTCGAAATAGATGAGCCCGCCGCCCACGCCGCCCACGAACAGGTCCAGGTCTCCGTCGTTGTCGATGTCGACGAACGCGGCGGTAGACAGGCCCGGCACTTCCAGGAAGAACGACGAGTCGGCTACGAAGACGGCCTCAGAAGGCGATCCGTCGTTGTGGTAGAGCAGCAGGCCGGTATCCTCGGTCCCCACCAGCATGTCCATGTCACCGTCGTCATCCAGGTCGACGAAAGTGGGGTAGCTCCGGCGGCCCACGTCGATGCCGTCGAACCTATCGGTCTCGAGCACGAACTCGGCGACTTGGGCCGTGCCTGTGTTCCGGTAGAAATTGAGCGTGCCCGATCCCTCGCCCACGAACATATCGAGGTCGCCGTCCGCGTCGATATCGACCAGCGCCGGCGTGCTGTTGCTTCCCCTGGTCAGTTGCACCAGCATGGTATCGGCCAGCACGAATCGCGCGTTGGTTGGGGATCCATCGTTCCGGTAGAGGATGATCTTGTCCCGCCACGTGCCCAGCATCATGTCCAGGTCGCCGTCGGCGTCGATGTCCGCAAAGGCTGGGGCGTAGTGATAGGCGGGGGGGAGATCGAGGGTGCCCGCCAGGCGAAACCGCGGCCGCTCGGCGGTTCCCACGTTCTCGAAGCGGTACACGATGGAGGTCTCCATGTCCGCCGGATCGATCTTGTTGACGACCACCAGGTCCTGGTCGCCGTCGCCGTCCAGATCGGCGAACGCCGGGATGCTCTCACTGCCAACGTCCAGGGTCGTGACGAACTGTTCGGTTCGCAGGGTAAACTCCCGGTCGGAGCGCCGCTCGTAGAAAAAGAGATTGTCGCGTGTCGTGCGGTTGGGGTTGAACGCGCCACCCAGGACACCCACCAAGAGATCGACGTCGCCGTCGGCATCCACGTCGCCGAACGCCGGCGCGCTGTAGCCGCTGCTCTGGAGCGGGTCGGACTCTGGGAAGGCCACGGGCTCTCCGGCGAGCGACGGCGACGTGCTGGATCCCGTGTTCTCGATGAAGAGCAGTCCCGGCTCGAAGAAATCACCCCAGAAGAAATCCTGGTCGCCGTCCAGGTCGATATCGACGAAGGCCATGGTGTTGGCTCCGTGCAAGCTACCACCGAGTTGGGCGACGATCTCGATGTCCTCGAAACGGTCGGTCACCAATCGGAATCTGGGAATGTCGTTCGCGTCCCGGTCGACCTCCTCGTACCGGGTCACGGTGCCGATCAAGCGGCCGATGAAGAGGTCCAGCAGGCCGTCCCCGTCGATGTCGGTGACCTGAGGGATGTTCTGGCGGTCGGAGAAAATCGGGGTTCCCTCGATGTCGCGCAGCGAATCGACCGCGAGGGTGAAGGAGGCTTTGGACGGCGTACCGTCGTTGCGGTAGTATCTGATGTGGCTGAAGCGTTCTTCGCCGATGAGATCGTAGTCGCCGTCCTGGTCCATGTCGACGAACCGGTACCAGTCCCCCACGTTCAACCCTTCGAATTGATCGGATCTCCATTCGAAGTGGGGAACGGTAGGATCGCCGGTCCGCTCGAAGAACTTGATCCGTCCGGTGGATTCCTGAATGAACAGGTCGAGGTCTCCATCAGCATCGATGTCGACCAGCTGCGGCCGCGGCACGTTGAGGCCGCCGAGGAACGGGAAGTCGTACGGAGTTCCCGTCTCGTCCATTATGTCGAACGCATGGATGTGGCGCACGAAATCACCATAGGGCCCTACCGCCGGTGGGGTCGCTCCGGCTACGGCCTGTTCCCCCGGATTGGCCGCGGCACATCCGACGGTGGTGATGACGAAGAACAGGAAGAGCAGTCGTGCCGGCGAAAATCGGACCATGCTCAATTGGTGATCAGGGTAGCCACGCCTGAGGCGTAGCGTTCCACCTCGATCACCTTCTCAATCGTGTAGGTGGAGGTGTTGATGACGGTTACCGTGCCGGACAGCTCGTTGTCTCCGAGATCGTACCGCGGCGTGTACTCGCCCCGCAGATTGTTGTTGGAGACGTAGAGGTAGCGTCCGTCCGGAGAGACGGCGAGGCCGTGTGGCTGGGCGAGGCCGCGGCCTTCGATCACCGCGGCGACCGATCGCGTGGTCATGTCCACCGCCGTCACGGTGTTGGCGTTCTTGTTGCCCACGTACACGTAACGCCCGTCCGGCGAAAAGGCCGGGTGCCAGGGTGCCGCGTTGACCGCGATGCTGTCGACCAGGGTGGCGATCGGCGAGGAGCCGATGTCGAACACCAGGATCTTGCCGGTAAGTTGCGTCGCGGCCACCATCGTGTTCCCGTCGGGCGAGATGGCGAATTGCACGAACGTATGGGTCGGCCCGTCGATGGCGGTGAATTGCGCTTCGCGGGTGTCGGTGTTGACGGTCACCACTTGATTCTCCGCGAGGCTCGCCGTGTACGCGTAGGCACCGTGAGGCTCCACCGCGATGGCATGGGGTCGAGGGAAGAACACGTCGATCTCGTCGATCTCCATGTCCGAACGCCGGATCTCCCCGATGCGCATCGGCGGATTCACGGCAGCCATGGACCGGCCCACGTACAGCAGGTCTTCCGTGGGGTGGAGGGCCATCATCCCCGGTGTCTCGAAGTCGGCCTGGCCCACCAGCTCGTACGCGCTGTTGAACTTGAGGACTTTTCCGTCGGCGATCAGGGACACGTAGAAGAACGAGCCATCCGGTTCGGTGGCGATATGGTGAGGCTTGGCGGTGGCCGAGAAACCGAGCTCCTGCAGGTCGATGGTGTGGATGACCACGTTGGACTCCATGTCGATCACGCTCACCAACGCTTCGTCCTGGCTGCCGACGAGCAGACGCTGGCTGGCCTCGGCGAACGGAACCTCGCCGGTACTGCTTCGGGCGCCGTCCGCGATCCACCGGCGCAGGATGGCCAGCTCCCTGTCGGTGAGCATTTCGCCGCCCAGCTCCCGGGGGTGCGGGCCCCCGGCCAGCTTGGTCGCCATCTCCAGCAGGAGGCTGTTGTCGGCGTCGAACGGAATCACGGCCTCGCCGTAGGAGGAACCGGCCATGAGGTGTTCCCACGTGTTCAGTACCAACCCCCCGCCCCCAGTCGCTCCCGCGTGGCAGCTGAGGCAACGTGCGTTGACGATTGACTCGATTTCCTGGGGATAGCCGGTTTCGCCCTGCGACACAAGCGGTGTGGCGGGCTGCGAAGGGTGTAGGCGTCCTTGCGCGGTGAGGACGCAGATCATCAATCCGGCGAGATTCATTCCGTGTTGCATGGTTTTCGTCCGTGTTGGTTCGGAGAGGGAGAAACCGTGGACTTTCCCTCTCCGTTATTACGTTTGGTGCGTCAGCCGCCGGGGCCTTGCGTGTGGCAAACCCCGCCGTAGGTGGCGAGGTGACTGAAGATACACAGGTTGGGGGAAAAAGGTCATGGGCGATTGGATGGCAGTAAAGATATTGTCATAAGATAGTTAGCGTCACCTGGATCTTCAGCCGGCCACCGTTCGCAGTGGCACATGGTTCCCTGTCAAGGAATGGTCGTGACTGTTAGACTTCGATCCATGACAAATCTCCTGCGTTTGAGGAGCATTGCCGTCTGCGTCGCAGCGTCATTCGGTTGTGGAGATGGAAGCCCTGCGGGGCCCCTGACCGGGGTTGCCGGGGACGGCCAGCTCGAGGCCGCGTTAGAGGTCGTTCGGGAGAATCGGGGTATCCCCGCCTTGGCGGCGGCACTGGTGTACGAGGGTGAGGTAATCGAGACCGGTGCCGTGGGCCTCCAGGCCGCCGGATCCCCGGAGGCGGTCACGACCGGCGATCTGTGGCACATCGGGTCGTTGACGAAGGCCATGACGGCGACCCTGGCCGCCCGCCTCGTCGAGCAGGGCGAGATCGCCTGGAGCACCACGGTGGGAGACGTCTTCCCGGATCTCGTGGCCACGATGCGGACGGAGTACGTGGACGTGACGTTCGATCAGCTCATGTATCACACGTCGGGCTTGCCTCTCGACGTTTACCAGACGCCCATCTGGTCCACCCTGCGCGGTGATCCGTCGCCGCTTCCAGAACAGCGTCGGCGCTGGGCGGCCGAGCTCCTGGCTCTGCAGCCGGAGACCTCTCGGGGGACGCACCTCTACACGAATGCCGGATACGTCGTTGCGGGCTCCATGATGGAGGAGCTCACGGGCGAGACGTGGGAAGAGTTGACGCGACGCGAGGTATTCGAGCCCATCGGCATGAGCGCAGCCGGCTTCGGCGCGCCGGGGTCCGCCGCCCTGGTGGATCAGCCGCGGGGACACGTCCGCCAGGGCTCCGCGTGGGTGCCGTTGTCCCCCGGCCCGCTAGCCGACAACCCGCCGGCCATCGGGCCGGCGGGAACGGTGCACCTCACCCTGGCCGACTATTCCCGCTACATGGCGGTCCACGTGGCGGGAGCGCGCGGCGGAGCAGGGCTCGTGTCATCGGAGTCCTTCGTCAAATTGCACATGCCGGCGCCGGGGACGGACTATTCGCTGGGGTGGGCGGTGACGGAGAGGAATTGGGCGAACGGTGGAGTCATCACCCACAACGGCAGCAACGGCTACTGGTTTGCCACCGTGTGGATCGCTCCGCAGCGCGATTTGGCCATGTTCGCGGTGGCCAACGCCGGGGGCGACCCGGGGCAGCGTGCCACCGATGAGGCAATCCAGGTACTCCTCGCGCGATTCGAGGCTTCGTTCTAGGGGTCAATCCCCCGCAGCCAATCCCTCCAGCAACTCGCAGGTGTCGCGGACGGGGTCGTCCTCGGCCATTCGGGCCTGCCAGCGCCGGCAAGATCGCGCCACCGACTCGTCGGTGAGCAGGCGTTGCAGTGCTGCGGCGACGCGGGAACCCGTGAATTGCCGTGGGACGACCCACCCTCCCACCCCAAGCCGCTTCAGTCGCGTGGAGTTGTCCGGCTGGTCGAACCCCAAGGGCCAGGTGAGCTGCGGTATGCCGGCGGCGAAGCCCTGTGCGGTGGTGCCGATCCCGCCGTGGTGGACGATGGCGGCGCAGCGGGGCAACAGGCGACCCAGCGGCACATACGATTCGTGCCGCACATGGCTCGGAAGAACCTCCGGCAGTTGCTCTGCATACCGGGTGAGCAGCAACGCCCGCCGCTGGAGGTGCGTCGTCGCATCGATGGCCGCCGCGAAGAATTGGCCCGCATATCGATGTGCCGATCCCGGCGTGAAGACGATGGGAGGATCGCCGGCCTCCAGGAACGTCTCGAGCTCTGGGCTCGCCGCATGCTGGTCGTCTTCGTCGAACAGCGGGAATCCAGTCAAGCGCACGGTTTTGGGCCAGTCGGGTTGGGGTTCGCAGAACCAACTCGGAAACAGGCCGAGCGTGAGTCGTGGCGAGTGTATCCAGTCTTTGAACGGGCGCGACACCGGCGCCAGGCCGAGATCGCGCCGGAGCGCGTTCAGGCCGGGGACGATGTGCGGGTCGATCAGCAAGCGATCCACCATCGCCATCGTGGCCCGCTTCAGCCACATGGGAAGACGTCCCATGTCCTTGCCAGGTGCGTGGGCCATCGGGCTGATGAGGGAGCGAAAAGCCGGAGGAGCCAGGTGGATGGTTGCTGCGCGTACCTTGTGTGTTTCCTCGAACACGCGCGCCGCGAAGGCCAGGGAGTGACCGACCAGCACCGTCGTCTCCGGATCGCATATCTCGGTGAGCCTGTCGTATGCGCCGCGCAGGTGCGAGCCGACGGAGCGCAGCACCAGCTTCAAGCCTTTCCGGGGGTGCCAGAGATCGGGGTCAGCCATGATCTCGTCGTATTCCTCGCGCGTGATACCGGCTATGAACCGCAGGCCGGCCTTTTCTATCAGATCCCGAAACGGCTCGCTCGTGGCGATGACCACGTCGTGGCCCCTGTCGGCCAGTGCTTTGCCGATGCCGACGAACGGATGGACGTCGCCGCTGGAGCCCACCGGGGTGAGAAGAAAAGTCGGGGAAGACACGGGAGGAATACTAATATTGAAGGCCGAATATTGAATGCCCAATTCGCGCTCGCCATCACCGGGTTTGGGCCGCATCTTTGACCCCATGGTTCGTATCGATTCGTGCCGCTCGACCGCCCGGTGGCCCTTCGGCCCGTTCCGTCCGAGTCTCCTCGTCGCGGTGACCGTAGCCGCATGCGGCGGAGCCGACGGACGGGATCTCGCGTCCCGCACCGTTGCATGGCTGCAGTCCGCCACCGACGGCGGCGCGTATGCGCCGCCGGGTACCCCGCCCGATCTCGCCATCGCCGGGTACGCGAAGGTGTTGTGCTCTGCCGTGTTCGTGTCGGGACGGGACGTGGACGAAGCGGCCCGGAACAGCGGCTTCTTCTTTCTCGCCGAGGCCGATCGGGATCGGGTCACCGACATCACCGTCGATCGCGACGGCAAGCTGGTCCGGATGACGTGGGCCGATTCCATCACGCGGACGGCTAAATTCTACAGCGACCAGGGCTGCGTCATTCATCCGGTGGGGGAAGACAGCGTGCACTTCGCGCCGGTGGTGGTGGAGACGAGTCTACCTGACGCCATGACGCAGGAGTGGCCCATGGGAGACGTGGAGCCCGACGGGCCGCCGCCGGAGATCGACTCGGTGAAGCTGGCGGCGGCGGTGGACGCGGCATTCGCCGATCCCGAAGCCCTCACGGCCGCTTTCCTCGTGGCCTACAGGGGCCGCATCATCGCGGAGCGGTACGGACAGGGGGCTGACAAGGACACCCAGCTCGAGAGCTGGTCCATGGGGAAGAGCCTCACCGCCACGTTGCTCGGCTTGCTGGTCCGTGAAGGCGAGCTGAGCCTGGATGATCCGGCGCCCGTGAGCGTGTGGCGAGAGGATGGCGATCCCCGCGGGGCCATCGAGGTGCAGGATTTGTTGCGGATGAGCAGTGGTCTGCGGTTCATCGCGCCTCGGGATCCCGACTACACACCGGACAAGGGGTATCCCGATCACATGTACATATACACTGGTGCGATCGATGCCTTCGCGCATTCGTATACGCGGCCAGTGCAATTTCCACCGAACACCGAGGGGCGTTACCGTAACTCCGATCCGTTGACGATCGGCCATATCATCAAACAGATCGTGACCGGTCGCGGAGAGGAATACCTCACGTTTCCGCAGACGGCACTGTTCGATAAGATCGGCATCCGGAGGCAGGTGCTCGAGCCCGATCCGTACGGTAATTTCCTGCTCACGGGGTACGACTACGGCACCGCCCGCAACTGGGCCCGCCTTGGATTACTGCATTTGTGGGACGGCGTGTGGCTCGGTGAGCGGTTGCTCCCCGAAGGCTGGGTCGAGTTCGTGACCTCGCCGGCCCCGGCGTGGAGCCAGCCGGTTTACGGTGGATTCTTCTGGTTGAACGGTATCGGAGAGTGGAATCTTCCCGATGACGCTTACTTCATGGCCGGTGGAGGAGGGCAGCGCACGTTTGTCGTGCCGTCCCTGGATTTGGTAGTCGTGCGCATGGGGCATTTCCGGGGCAGCGCCGCCGGCATGGCGACTCTCAATGTCGCTCTCGAGAAATTGGTGGCGGCGATTGACGGAGCACGGTAGGGTAGTGACCTGGCCGGGCGGGGTTCTCACGAGGAGAATGCGGTGACTGAACAGGTGGCACGGCTCACGGCGGCGCTGGCCGACTCATACGAGATCAAAGAGGAACTCGGTGCCGGCGGCATGGCGACGGTGTATCTGGCCCATGACGTCAAGCACGACCGCAAGGTGGCCGTGAAGGTGTTACGGCCCGAGCTGGCCGCGGTCATCGGGGCCGAGCGGTTCCTCCAGGAGATCAAGGTCACCGCCAACCTACAGCACCCTCACATTCTGCCACTCCACGATTCGGGGGAAGCAGATTCCTTTCTCTTCTATGTGATGCCGTACGTGGAGGGAGAATCGTTACGAGAAACCCTCGACCGCGAGAAGCATCTCGGCGTCGACGAGGCCATTGAGATCTCGAAAGCCGTGGCGAGCGCACTCGATTACGCCCATCGTCACGACGTCATCCACCGGGATATCAAACCCGAAAACATCTTGCTGCAGGACGGACAGCCCTTGGTGGCGGATTTCGGGATCGCGCTGGCCGTCAGCGTCGCGGGGGGAACGCGACTCACCGAGACCGGGCTTTCCCTCGGGACGCCCCATTACATGAGTCCCGAGCAAGCGACGGCCGACCGCGAGCTGGATGCCCGGAGCGACATCTACTCTCTCGCGTGCGTCACTTACGAGATGTTGGCCGGCCAGCCGCCTCACGTCGCGCCCACCGCCCAGGCGGTCGTGACGAAGATCTTGGCGGAGGACCCGCCGCCCATCACGTCGTTGCGCAAGACCGTGCCTGCCCATGTCGAAGCCACGATTCACAAGGCGCTCGCCAAGCTCCCGGCCGATCGTTTCCACGACGCGGCCAAGTATGCTGAGGCGCTCACAAGTCCGGGTGCCACGTGGGCCGCTGCCACGACCGCCTCCGGATTTCGCGTCGAGCGGCCGCCGGCGCTGGGCAATCGGATGCTCTGGCCCTTCGTTGCTGTACTCGGGGCGGCTGCGGCGTGGGGGTGGCTACGGCAGCCGACGGCGGACCGATCGAACAGTCCGCTGGCGACGTTCATGGTTCCGATTGCCGCCAGTCAGCAGTTTGCGGAGGCTCCCGGCAACACGGTGGCGATCTCTCCCGACGGCCGTACTATCGTGTGGGTTGGTGTGAGTCCCGAGGGACGACAGCTCTACGCGAGAGCCATCGGTGAGTTTCGCGCGAGACTCATCCCGGGGACAGAAGACGCAGCCTATCCGTTCTTCTCGCCCGACGGGAGATGGATTGGGTTCTCCGCCAAGGGCGAGATGCGGAAGATCTCGCTGGACGGCGGGCCGTTTGTCACCATCACCCCTGGTACTTACACTGGTGCGAGTTGGCGTTCCGATAACACGATTGTCTTTGGACCGGACGGACGGTCCGGCCTCTCCCAGGTCTCCGCCGACGGGGGTGCCCCCGAGGTCGTGACCCGGGCCGACACGGCACGGGGCGAGACGAACCATGGCATGCCGTTCATCCTCCCCGATGGCAAGGCGGCGCTCATGACGGTGTGGAGTGCTCGAGTCGGCGAGGCGCAGGTCGCTGTGGCAGATCTGGAGAGCGGTGCGGTGCAGTATCTCGTCGAGGGCACGAATGCCCACTACGCGGAAACCGGTCATCTGGTGTATGTGGCGACGGATGGCACGGTGCGGGCAGCGTCGTTTGCCCTCGACCGGCTAGAAGTTACTGGCCGCAGCGCACCCATTCTCGAAGGTGTCAATGTGCGTCTGCTGCGGAACGCTGTCCTCCCCGGTGCCGTGGCGGAGTTGGCGCTTTCGAGAAACGGCACGTTGGTGTACCTGTCAGGAGATGACAGTGGGCGCTCGCTCGTATTGGTCGATCGTGGGGGAGGCGAGCGGCCGGTAACCGATGAACTCCGCGCGTACGATGCTCCCAGGTTTTCGCCGGATGGTGGCAGTATCGCGATGCGGATCGCCGATACCGACGGCTTCAACATCTGGCGCTACGATATCGCCCAGCGACGGTTCTCGAAGCTGACGTCGGGCGGGAACAGTTTCTATCCTGAATGGACGCCGGATGGCGGCCGCATATCGTACATCTCGAATCCGGCGGGCAACGCGGACCTCGTGTGGAAACGGGCCGACGGCAGTGGCGCGGAGGAGCGTCTGCTGGATGACCCTCAATCTCAGTGGGGCATGTCGTGGGCGCCCGACGGCCGAAGTTTTGCCTACCGGCAGAACACCCGGGAGACGGGGCGGGACATCTGGACGCTTTCCCTCACCGGAAATGGTCAGCCCACCCCACTGGCGCAGACACCCGCCGAGGAGCGGGCGCCGAAGATTTCTCCGGACGGGCAGTTCTTGGCCTTCGTGTCGGACGAAACCGGTCGCTCGGAGATTTACGTCCGCACGTTTCCTGGAGGCGACAGCCGGTGGCAGATCACGACCACGGGCGGTACGGAGCCGCTGTGGTCACGACGCGGGGACGAACTCTTCTATCGCTCCGAAAACGAGATTGTGTCCGTCTCCGTGGAAACGGATTCGACGTTTTCGTTCGGCAACCCCCAGGCCGTGGTGGACGGCCCGTACGTGCCCAACCCCATGCATACGAACTATGACGTGCATCCCGATGGGAATCAGTTCATCATGGTCCGGAGTGGGGAAGGGGAGACCCGCATGATGGTGGTGGTGAATTGGTTCGAGGCGTTGCGTGCCAGCGGCAACAACGGTGGACAGTAGCGCTTCCACGTGGCATCGCGGGAACACGAGCGACTCGTTGATGATTACCAAGGGGTTACCATGTGCTCTCGTCCCCAACACCGCTACAGGTGCCTCATGAGGATTCTCACTCTCGCGTGTTTGGCTACCGTTCTCGCCACCTCTCACGCCGCGGCCCAGCGGCAGCGTATCGTACCGTCCGAATGGCGAGAAGCCCAGGGCTGGCGAACGGACTGGTCCAACTACATCCTTCACCCCGATTCGCTCACCGTGACCGGGGATCGCGACCGGATCCCCTCGCTGGACGCCCCCAAGTTCGAGACGATCGCGTCGGCGAGTCGTTGGCTCAGCGACAGGGAACCGGTGGCCGTTGTCTCCATCGACGGAGACGTCCGGGCGTACCCCATTCAGATCATGTCGGTGCACGACATTGCCAATGACGTGGTGGGCGAGACGCCGGTCGTGGTCACCTTCTGCATCCTGTGCGGGAGCGCCATGGCGTTCGACCGGCGGTTCGAGGGCCAGGTCCTCGAGTTCAGCTATGCCGGCGCGCTCAACAACTCGAACCTCGTGATGTACGACCGGCAGACCGAGACCCTGTGGGCCCAGGCCGTGGGCGAGGGTCTCATAGGGGAATTCGCCGGGAGGCGGCTGACGTTCGTTCCGGCGCCCGTGATGAGCTTCAAGGAGTTCCGGGAGAACGAACCCGATGGCAGGGTGCTCTCTCGAGACACGGGTTTCGATCGGGAGTACGGGCGTGGCCGTCTCACCGATTACGACACGGCGCCGCCCATTGCGCGGCTGTTTCGGTGGGATGTGGACCAGCGGCTCGAAGCCAAGGAACGGGTCATGGTGATCGAACACGGCGACGACATCGTGGCCGTGCCGTACTCGGCGCTGTCGGAGCGGCGCGTCATCACTACCGAGGTTGGCGGCGAGGAGTATGTGGTCCTGTGGGGGCCCGGTACCGCAAGCATCTACGCCGAACGCACGGCCGACGGCATCGACGTGGGCGCGGCGATCGCCTATTCACCGGTTGTGGACGGGCGCCGGCTGCGGTTTCGAGCGGCGGAGCAGGACGGCCGGTTCACCGATCGAGAGACGGGGAGCACGTGGACGCTGGCGGGGAATGCTGTGGATGGGCCGCTCGCGGGTCGCTCGCTGGAGCCGGCCGTGCATGGTGTGCATTTCTGGTTCGTGTGGGCGGCCTACCGGCCGGAAACCAAGGTGGTCAGGCGGTGATCTCCGTATTTTGCAGGTAATCACGTATTTACCATACGGTAGTGTGGTTGGCTTGGGTCTTCAGGAACCGGAACCAATCATCGAGACCCTCACCCGTTCGCGCCGAGACGAAGAAGAAATCGAGTTCTAGGTTCACCTGCTGCGCGTAGCCGACGGCCTCCTCGACGTCGAAGTCGAGGTACGGCAGCAGGTCCGTCTTCGTGAACACGATGTAGCGTGCCTCACGGAATATCTTAGGGTACTTGACGGGCTTGTCTTCCCCTTCGGTGACGGAGAAGAGCACGATCTTCGCCGTCTCGCCGAGGTCCCAGCTGGCGGGGCAGACGAGGTTGCCGATGTTCTCGATGAACAACAGGTCGGTGTCGCCGAGATCGATTTGCTGCAATGCGATGAGTACCTAACGGGCGTCGAGGTGGCAAGCGCCGCTGGTGACGACTGCTTGAACGAGTTGATCGGTGTGCCGGGCGAGTCGATCGGCGTCGTTGTGCGTTTGGACGTCGCCGGCTACGACAGCCATGTGGATTTCTTGGCTGAGACTCTGCAGCGTTCGCTCGAGTAGTGTGGTCTTTCCCGACACCGGGGATGAGACGAAATTGAAGGCTCGCACCGCCATCATCCACCTCGAGGTAAGCGAGTTGCAGCACGTCTCCCTGCCGGCGTGCGATGACGGGCCAGCCGTGACCGAGCGGCGGACCCGACAACAGCGTTTCCGTCGGCACAAAAGGCGAGAAACTTTCTCCGACTAACGCCACGACCTTCGAGGTGCTCACCTAGAGCCCGTTCCGTGCTCCAGGGATGGGAGGTGGAAAGGCCATGGTCCGGCTCCGGGTCCAAGGGTATCTGGACCGGTGGCGGGAGGATCCGCCGTCGGTTGTTGCGAACTCCGGCAAAATGGAGTCTACGAGGCAGGGGTTAAGAACGGATTAAGTGTGGGTTATGAATAGAATGAAGAAACCACACGCTGGCCGCGAGTCATGGCGCGTAGGGCTACGGCGGCCAGTATATTCGTGGCATATGGTGGATCGTCGGAGCGGCAACCTCCTTTTGAAGCTGGAGTGACCAGAGTGGAAGACCACAAGTCGCGTTTCATCAACGGCAAGGAACTTCGTCCCGAGAGTCTCATGATGAGCTATGGGTACGACCCCATGCTCTCCGAGGGCGCCGTCAAGCCGCCCATCTTTCAGACATCCACCTTCGTGTTCAAGAGCGCCGAGGAGGGAAAGGCGTTCTTCGAGCTGGCGTACGGGTTGCGGGAGCCGGGTCCCAGCGAAAAGCCGGGGCTCATTTACAGCCGTCTCAACAACCCGGATCTCGAGTTGCTCGAGGATCGGCTCACGCTGTGGGACGGTGCCGAGGCCAGCGCGGTGTTCCAGAGCGGCATGGCGGCCATCGCGACCAGTCTCCTCGCGTTCGTCAGGCCCGGAGATTTCATCGTGCACAGCGAGCCACTGTACGGCGGCTCCGACCACCTGATCAAACACATCCTGAAGGAGTTCGGCGTCATCCCGGTGGCGTTCACGGCCGGCTTGCCGGTATCGGACGTTGTGGAATCGGTGCGGGACCGGGTCGCCGGTGGTCACGTCGGTGCCGTCTTGATCGAAACGCCGGCCAATCCCACGAACGCATTGGTGGACATTGCCGGTGTGGCCAGCATGACGCGCTCGTTGGGTCGTGAGGATGACCGTCCGGTCTTGATGGTCGACAACACCTTCTTGGGACCCCTCTGGCAACATCCACTGAAGCACGGGGCCGATCTCGTGCTGTATTCGGCAACCAAGTTCATCGGAGGTCACAGTGACGTCATCGCCGGTGCCTGTGTTGGAAGCGCGGAAATCGTAGCGAAGGTCAAGAACCTTCGCACGTTCCTGGGAACGATGGCCGGGCCGTGGACGGGCTGGTTGTTACTGAGGAGTCTCGAGACGTTGAAGATGCGGATGACGGCCCAAATGAAGAACGCGAGGTACGTAGCTGATTTTTTGAACGACCACCCCAAGGTCGTGTCCGTGCGTTACCTCGCCTTGCTCGATGAGGCATCCCAGATGTTCGAGGTGTATCGTCGGCAGTGTGCGTCGCCCGGGTCGGTGGTTGCCTTCGTGGTGGAAGGTGGAGAAGCTGGGGCCTTCCGATTCCTCAACGCCCTGCAGCTCTTCAAGTTGGCGGTGAGTTTGGGCGGCACCGAGTCGTTGGCCGAGCATCCCGCGGCCATGACTCACGCCGACATCCCCCCGGCGGATCGGGCGCGTATGGGAATCGAGGCGGGCATGGTACGGCTGTCGATCGGGGTGGAGCATTTCGCGGACATCCTCGCCGATTTGGGGCAGGCGCTCGAGGCGGTCTGACGTCCCGAGCCGGGCTTCGTCCCCCCGCACTTCATATAAGGAAAGGCCCAGCCTAGTCCTCGCGTAGCGTTCGCGCTGGATCGACCCCTGCGGCCCGGCGCGCCGGCACGAAGCATGCGCCCAATGCCACACCCAGCATCACGAAGGCGACAATCGAGTAGGTCCGCGGGTCGGTGGCGCCGACGTCGAAGAGCACGCTCGACATGTAGCGTGTGAGGAAGAATGCGCCTCCGAGGCCCGCCAGCATCCCGACCCCCACCAATCGCATCCCTTGCCCGACGACCATCCGCACCACGGTCGCCGGCCTGCCACCCAGTGCCATGCGAATGCCGATGTCCCTGGCATGTTGCTGGACGAAATATGCCATGACGCCGTAGATGCCGATCACCGAAAGGACGAGGGCGACCGCGGCGAACGCGCTCACGAGAATCGTCAGATAACGCGGTGTGTCCAAAGAGTCGATCATGAGCTCGTCGATGGTCGAGATGCCCTGCAATGCGATGGCGGGATCGATGTCCCGGACGATTTGCCGAACAGGCGGAAGGATCGCCAGGGGGTCCGTCGATGTACGCACATACAGGTATGCAAACCGCGAGCCACGCCGGGTCATGGGCCAGTACACCGTGCTTTCGCCGGGATCGTCGAGCCCGGTGTACTTGACGTCGCCCACGACGCCAACGACCGTGAACATGGGACACGTGGTACAGCCTCCGCTGTAGAACCGCCTGCCGAGCACCTCCTCGTTCGGGAAGAACCGCCGGGCCCACGCTTGGTCGACGATGGCTACCGGCGTCGCGCCCCAGCTGTCCCGGGCATCGAACAACCGGCCCTGCAGAAGAGGTATCCCCATCAGCGTGAAGTATTCGGGCGACGCTCCGATCCAGGGCACGCTGGGTTGGGACGCGCCAGGAGGGGTCGGTTTGTCTTCGAGGTCGAAGTTGTTGCTCATCTGGTACTCTCGCGGCGGGCGCCCGTCGGCCAAAGCCACCGATTGGACACCGGGCAGGGCATCGACACGCGCGAAAGCTGCTTCCCAGAAGCGCAGGATCGTGACGGTATCCGGATAGGCGGATGCCGGCAACAACGCGCCGACGGTGAGAATATTCCGGCTATCGAAACCCGGATCAACACTTTGGAGTTTGGCGAGGCTTCCAATCAGGAGGCCGGCGCCGATGAGAAGGGGGACGGCCACCGCGAACTGTGAGACGACCAGGGCCCGGCGCAGCCGTCTCGGACCGGTTCCCATGGCCGTCGTGATGCCGCTCGCGCGGAACGCCTGCTCGAACCGCGTCTTGGCGCCGTGCAGCGATGGGATCAGCCCGAACAACAATCCGCTGGCGATGGTGAGCGTTGCCAGGAACCAAAGCACCGGACCATCGAAACCAATCTCCTGCGTTCGCGGAATGAAGTCGGCGCCGACCGTCGTGAGGAGCTTCATCCCTCCCACCGTGAGGACGACACCCACTGCGGCGCCGGCCAGCGCCAGCAAGGTGCTTTCCGAGAGCAGATGTTGTAGCAGCCTACCTCTCGACGCCCCCAGTGCCGCACGCACGGCGAGCTCGCGACTGCGGTGTGTGGCTCGCGCCACGAGCAAGTTTGCCGCGTTAGTACAGGCGATGAGCAAGACGAAAACGACGGCGCCGAGTACGACAGCCAGCGTTGTCCCAACGTCACCCACCACGAGTTCTTTCAGATCCATGACGCCCCACGACGCCCGTTCGTCTTGGTAGGACACCTGCCACACCGGGAAGAGGCGGCGGTTGATCGCGCGCAATTCCTCCGTGGCGGCCTCCATCGTGGCGTCCGGCTTCAGGCGCGCCAATGCTGTGATGAAAAACGGCCCTTTTCGCGGTGGAGGATCCCACTGGACGGCGATGTAGAACTCCCTGTTTTGCTCGAACGGCCCAACCGCGCGGGGCAGTACGCCGACGAGCGTGTACTCCTGTCCGTTGAAGCTGAGGGTTTGTCCCACAACGGCATCGTCGGAGCCGAGGTACTGCGTCCAGAAGCCGTGGCTCACCACGACAGCGGGCTCGGCTTCCGGAAGGCCGTCGGAATCGGTGAAGAGCCGGCCGTGCGCCGGCAATATGCCAAGCAAGGGAAAGTACGTCGGGGTCACCAATTTCCCGGTGATCCGCTCGGCCACGTCGTCTCGGTTGAACGTCATGGTGCGATTGCGATAGCCGGCGACCTGGCTGAAGCTCGTCTGTTGCTCGTCCAAGGCGCGGTAGTCCGCCACCGAGAAGGGCCACCGATTGGGCGGCGAGTCGGTGTAGATGCGGACCAGGCGCCCCGGATCGGGGTAGGGCAGGGGACGCAACAACACGCTGTTGATGACGCTGAAGATGGCAGTCGTGGCGCCGATGCCCAGTCCCACGGTGAGCACGATGGTCATCGTAAGCACAGGCGTTCTCGCGAGACTGCGGACGCTGTGCCGCAGATCGCGGAGGAAGTTGCGCATGATCTCTCCCGAGTGCTGTGAACCGGCGGCGGGGTTTCGTTGCCCCAGCCGCAGCGCGTTCCGGACGCGCTCGGCGGTGAGGTAATAGGCGTGACGTCGCCATTGCCGTCGCCCCCACGCGGCGGCGGCGCGATCGCCATCTCGGGCGCGACGGCGCTCGAACAATTCGTGGAGATCGTTGGTGACCGTGCGGCGGTCGTCGCGACTCAACACGAGCCGTAGCAACCATCGCACGAACAAGGGCGGGCGCGGTGTCATGCCTCGTCCAGCGTGGCGTCGAGGCCTTCCCACAACCGCACCAGCGCGCGACGCGAAGCCTTGAGGCGGCGCATGGCCTCGTTGGTGGGCTTGAAATAGCGGCGGACGCGTCCCGTTTCCCCGACCGCATGGTCGTCCAACCGCGACGTTAGCAGTGCTTTCCTCTCCAGGCGCTGCAGGACGATGAATACCGCCGCCTGCGCGATCTCCCGGCCCGTCCGCTCTTCCAGCTCGAGTACGATCGGCACGCTGTAGGCCTCGCCCCCCAGCTGGAGGATGGCCAGGAGGACCTGATGTTCGAACTCGCCCAGGGTGGCTCGGCCCATGTTCACCTCACTAACGTTGTTAGCGGTATCCTAATCGGGCGTCCCCCCGGTGTCAATAACAATGTTAGTGAGCCGGCGCAAAACGCCTATCGCCCGCGAGGTTGGCGGGATACCGTATGAGCCGGGCGGTGGGGCGGCGGTCTCAGTTCACGGCGGAGCCTGGATGTCGACGAGTCTCTTCAAGTCGAAGATCTTTCAACGCTACCTGCTGCCGGGGTTCGTCTTCCAGTCCATCATCATCGCCGGCGGATATGGCACGGGCCGCGAGTTGGCCGAGTTCTTCCTCCGGTTCAGTCCCCTGGGCGGCGTGCTCGGGATGACGCTCATCGCCACGGTGAGCATCAGCGTCGTGGGCGCCGTGACGTTCGAGTTCGCCAGGGTATTTCACACCTACGATTACCGCAGTTTCTTCGTCCAGTTGCTGGGGAAGGGGTGGGTACTCTACGAGATCGGGTACCTCGCAGCGGTGCTGCTCATCCTCGGCGTCATCGGCTCGGCCGTGGGGACGATGCTGTCGGAGTCGTTCGGGCTTCCCTACGTGGTGGGCGTGGCGGGCATGATGCTCGCGGTGGGGTTCCTCGTGTTCAAGGGTACCGCGACGGTCGAGTATTTTCTGGCCACGTGGTCGCTCGTTCTCTACGCGACGTATGTCGTGCTCTTCTTCTGGAGCATCCGGGCCTTCGGTGGCGAGATGGCGACGGGGCTGTCGTCGCACGCGCCCGAATCGGGGTGGGCGCTGGGCGGGCTGACCTACGGGGTGTTACAGGTGTCGCTCATCCCAGCCGTGCTGTTCACAATGCGACACATCGAGACACGGCGAGAGGCGGTGGGCGCGGGTTTGCTGGCGGGAGTGATCGCCATGGTTCCCGCCTTGCTGTTCTTATTGGCCATGGCAGGTCACTATCCGGAAATCGTCGAGCGCCCAATCCCGGTGAACTTTCTCCTGGAAACGCTGGGATCGCGTGCGTTTCAGGTCTGGTTTCAGATCGTCCTCTTCGGGACCTTGATCGAAACGGGAACCGGGTTGATCCACGCCTTCAACGAGCGTGTTGCCGGCGTGTTGCAGGACCGGGGTCGCGACATGCCGGCGATGGCGCGGCCGGTCATCGCGGTTGCGCTCCTGTTGACTGGGGCGGCCCTGTCGGCATTCGGGATCGTCGCGCTGGTGGGGCGCGGGTATACCTCGATCGCGTGGTGGTTTCTGGCTATCTACGTGGTGCCGATTCTCACCCTGGGGATCCGCAAGCTGCGCCGAGTGGGCGCGCATTGAATCGTTGCTGTTACTGTACGACCATCACCACCTGATCGAACAGCAGCACGCCATTGCCCTGCCGCAACTCCAGGTGCAGCTCGCCCGGCTGATCGGGAGTGTACCGATAGTCCATCGTCTCACCGACCGCGATGGTGCGCTCCGCCCGTTGTAAGGTTCGTTGCCCCGGTGGCAAATCGAAGCCATCCTTGGCAAGGGGCATCCAGAGCACCGGGAATCCGTCGCGCAGAAAACGCAGTCGCGTATTCGGCCTGTTGAGCGTGATGTCCATGAAACGCAACCGGTACGTCGTGCCGACTCGGAACGTAATCGGCTCCGGCGGATTGGCGCCGTTCAGGACAGGAATCTCGTCGTCGCGGAACGGGGTTTCACCGAAGATAAAAACGCGATCCGTCTGTGGATCCCACCGCTCGCCCTCGTCGAGAACCACGAACGCGCCGTAGAGTCCCGATCCCTGTTGTCGTAGATCGTTGATGTGCGTGTGGTACATGAAGCTGCCCGCCCGTGGCGGGGTGATACGGATCTCGAAAGAATCGCCGGGGAGGATGGCTGGCGTGAGGCGCTCCGGATACCCGCCGAGGCCGGCCACGCCGTCGAAGTAGCTCTCGATCTCCAGCCCATGCCAGTGCACCTGGCTCGGCTCGTCGGTGCGGTTGAAGACGCGGATGCTGGTGGGCTCGCCTTTTCGGAGGACGAGGGTGGGACCGGGAAGGCGCACCGAGTCCCGCGCCGGTTCCCGATCTCCCTCCTGGAGCACATACCCGAACTGCCGGCCGCTCAATCCCCCGCTGGCCGGGACGGAATTGATGAACAGCCGCATTTCGCGACGTTTGGGCTCGTTGGGCACCCAGCCCGGTGGCGGACGCACGTACGTGGCCATCAAGAGACCGCCCATACCCTGCACCGCGTGCATGTTCGGATCAGCGTCGTGATGCCCTTCCTGGAACAGGGGAAGAAACCGCTGCTCCTCGCTCAACCGGTCGGGTCCCATGGTGGCGTTGGGGGCCACGTGGACGCTCATGTGGCAGTGGAAGATCCACCCGCCCGGCCGGTCGGGTGACCACACCAGCGACATGGTCGTACCGGACGGGAAGCGCTCGGTCACGGCCATCCGCCGCTGCTGGGGCCAGTAGAGCGTGTCCCGCACCATGTCCCCCCTGGCGTCGACGCGAAAGTAAAAGCCGTGCAGGTGCATGGCGTGCGTGTCGCTGGAGGTGTTGACGAGTCGCCACCGGATGGAGTCGCCCATGTCGTAGGTGAGGCGCTCGGTGTGGGGCCATGGACGACCGTTGATGACGAGAAACTCCCGGCCGAAATCCGGCGATCCGTCCGGCAGGCGGCCGTCGAACCACACGCCGATCATCATGATGCGGTCGTCGGTGGGTGTGTTGGGCCCATCGACCGCGAGGACGCCCGAGAGCTGACTGTCCTCGAAGTTGCGGTCGCCCAACCGGGCGGCGGTGAGAGCCCCCCAGTAGAAGTAGGTTCCCTCCACGTCGGCCATGAATTGCACGTCCCGCGTCGTGCCCGGGGCGAGACGCAGGGGCGCTATCGCGCCATCGTGTCGAGCGCCAAGCCCACGGATCACGATTGCCGTGTCCAGGGGATTCGTCACCGTCACGTGCACCTCGGTCCCCAGCGGAACCCGGATCAGGGGCCCCGGAATGGACGGCGCCTTCCCCCGCTCGGCAAAGGCGAGAACCTCTCCCGCAGGCTCGTCGTCGCCGAGAAGATGCCAACTGCCTTGGACGATCTCGAGTTCCAGTTCCAACAGGCCGTCGACGAGGGCTCCGGCGGGGTCGCGGTTGTCATTGAACACGATCTTGGTCGACGGTGCGATGGACGGCACGTCGGTGGCGCCAAACGTCCACGCGGCGGTCAGGGTCGTGATTCCCAGGGCGCTCAGCGTGAGACGGTTCATTGGGTTCTCGTCGGTTTTGGCCGTGCTGCCTTTGGGCGGCGTGTGCAGAGGGGGGCGGGACCAATGTGGTCCAAAGGGCGGACCGAGGTCAAGGGGGGCCCACGGGCCGAGGCTCACCGTGGTGCTCTCGCCAGGCGATGGTGCGATCCGTAGTTTGGGTGAGGAGAGTGGTCCAAACGTACGTTGGCTGTGGAGCATTTCCTAAACCAGGAGGCCGTCACGATGAACTTCCTTACTATCGTCACAGTTGTAATCTCGAGTGCCCTGACCATCCCGTGGCCACTCGTGGCCCAAAGCATGGGCTCCGAGACCACAATCGATATCGAAGTCGTTCGCGCCATCTTGCTGAACGGACTCGAGCAACACAAACAGATGGACATCGAGTTCGCCCGGGCCATCCCGGATTCGGCGCTTCGATGGAAACCCACTCCCGAGGTGCGGGATTTTGCACAACAGATCGACCACATCGCCGTGGACAACGCCAACTTCGTCGTATGGGGTGGCATTCGCGACATGCATCCCACCTTCGGCGACAGTGCCGTCTATCTCAATGACAAGGCCGAGTTGGAGCGCTTCGTCGTTGCCAGCTACGTATGGGTCATCGAGACCCTCCGATCCCTCCCGCCGGAGGAATTGGTGGTCGAGACCGAGCTTTTTGGACAACGGCTCCAGAGGTGGCACGTCTATCTCCAAGCGCTGGCTCACGCGGATTGGACCCGCGGCCAAGTGGTGCCGTATTTTCGGTTGAACGGCATGGGGCCGCCGGGATGGAAGAGTTACTGAGTTGGTTTCGCCTGGGAGCAACGCGTGACTGATACCGTCGAGCGTTTGACCGCAGCCCTGGCTGAGGCCGCCACGCTCATCCGCACATCGTAGGTCGCGATGGCGAGGTGGTGATCTTCGGCCTGCAGCTGTGCGAGTGCCACCGACGTGGCGAGATAGATCGTCGGCTCTCGCGGTAGGATGTCGAACACCAGGTACCACACCACGGAGGCTCTTCCATGACCCACGCCCAACGTCACCTAGTCATCGTCGCCGCCGTTGTCCTCAGCGCCTGCCAGGCGTCTGCCCAGGTTTCCCAGGATCCGGTCTTTCCCGGAACCGAATGGGAATCCCTGTGGCGTAACGGACAAGCGCTGGAGGCATACGGTTGGTCGGCCCAGGGCCTCCGGGGGGCTTGGGAGTACATCCGCGACAGCTCGAACACGACGGGCTTGATGGTCATCGACCGGGGCCGCGTGGTGTTCCAGTTCGGCGACGTGGAGGAACTGTCCTACCTGGCGTCGGTTCGCAAGAGCGTACTCGCCATTCTGTACGGCAAATACGTCGAAGACGGCACCATCGATCTCGAAAAAACGCTGGAAGATCTGGGCGTCGACGATGTGGGCGGCCTGCTCGACATCGAGAAGCAGGCCACGATCCAGCACCTCATCACCGCGCGCTCCGGCGTCTACCATCCAGCGTCCAACAGCGGCGATAACCTGGCCGATGCTCCCGAGCGGGGCTCCCAGCAGCCGGGAACCTACATGCTCTACAGCAACTGGGACTTCAACGCCGCGGGCGCCATCTTCGAGCAGGAGACGGGCATCGACATCTACGACGCGTTGCAGGAACAGCTCGCCATTCCCCTCGGCTTCCAGGACTGGGACCGGTCGGCACAGCGCAAGAGCGGCGACCTGTCGATCTCACGGAACCCCGCGTACCACATGTGGATTTCGACGCGGGATATGGCCCGCATCGGGTACCTCATGTTGCGCGAGGGCCGCTGGGGTAATGAGCAAGTCGCTTCCCGAGACTGGGTCCGGCGCATCTCGAGCGTCGTGACCACGCTGGAAGAGATGAATCCCGTCAGCAGGCGGGACCGCTACTTCGGGTACGGCCACATGTGGTGGGTGTTTGACGGGCCCGAGGCCGTCGGTCCCTTCGAGGAGGCGTACACGGCACGGGGCGCCGTGGGTCAGTGGATCACGGTGCTGCCGGCCGCGGACCTCGTGATTGCCCACAAGACCAATTCGGTCTATAGCCGGACGACGAGTTGGCGGTCGTGGCAGCGGTTCATGGAGATGATGCTCGAGTCGAAGCACGACGTGAATACGAACGCATCGTTTCCGTGGCGCTGACCGCCTAGGGCGGGCCGCCCATTTGCCCCGTCGTCATCCTGATCACCTCCTCGTCTCGCCCGGTGAGTTGCCAGCGCACGAGCGAGACGGGGATCACGCCCGCCGCGGTGAATTCGTCCATGAATCCTTTCATGGTGAAATTGTCGCCGAGTTGAATGGCGCGCTCGGCCATCAACCGTTCGATCTGCACCTTGCCGGTGACGTAGCTCGTGCCGTAGCCGGGCTGCTGCAGATAGAAATGCTGCTCGCCAACGATGGTGGCGCCGTCTGCGGGGAGCCATCCGCGGGGCACCCACTCCGACGCAAACTGCGTCGTCTCGTCCACCGTCAGCTCGTTGGCATGTAGCATGAGCCCGCCAATGGCCCGGGCGGCGCGTTGCGCGAGGAGAATCCAGATGAGTTCCCGCGCGCGCGGATTGTCGTCGAACAACCCGGCGTGCATCATCATTTCCTCCATGCCGGTGGCCAATCCCTCCGAGCGCGCATCGTAGATGTTGGACAGCGACGGCACCCGACGGATCTCGCTCGAGTGGGGGTCGAGGTCCATGTTCGCCAGCTCGATCCAGTGGTGGCCGTGGGTGCGCATGGTCAGCGGATCGCGGTAGCTCACCTCGGAGAAGAATCCCCGGATGCCCTCCGACGGCGAAAACTGGCCGATCCGGGCACGGAGCGCGGCATCCATGTAGTCGCGCACCGTGACGATGTCCTCCCCTTCGAGAAACCGCATGTACTCGGTCACCGCCGCGTTGAACACGCGGTCGTATGCTGCGGCGCTCGCGACCTGCTCGAGCTGGGGCAGGTCGCGATTGCGGTGTTCCTCCAGCCGCAGCGAGGAGTGCGCCCGGGCCAGCTCGCGCCGCATGATGGTGAGCTGCTCCTCCCAGGTGTAGGGGACCAGGTGCACGTTGTGCGCGTACCAGGTGTAGTTGTCTTTGCCGACGCCGGACGGGCCGTTTTTGGACGGCAGTTCGCCCTCGAGCCAAGCTCTGAACTCATTCGTCGCCTCTCGGGCCCGCATGATGGCCGCATCCAGTTCGGCGCTGGTGCCGGCTACCTGATTCGCGAATCCAGCCAGGTCGTTGCTCTGCGCCGCCATGGTGCGGATGCCGCCCACCCAGAGGTCCCTGGCGTCTTCAATGAGATTCTCTTGCGCATGCTCGAGCACTCCGGGGATGGCCCCGATTCTCTCGGCCAGCTCGGCCGCGTCGTCGTCGTTCAGTGGATACTCGTAGGTCCACAGATCGATCCAGCCGTGGATGATGGGGCCTTCGTGGGCCGGCACGTCGCTGCGGGACGTGAAGATCATGGTGTAGAACGACGGGTTTCTCGCCCAGGGCCGCCGCACCCGGTGGTCGAAGTCGAGGCCGTTGGTCTCGGCGCGCACCAGGTGGTGGTCGATTTGTTGTTCCACCGTCCACGCGCTCGTATCGAAGGCGCCGAGGCGGCCCTGATAATCGGCCAGTTCCCGGTGCTGTGCCGCCATGGCCGCCGGCGAGTAGTCCGGAACGCCGTCGAGGAAGGTCGGTCGTTCGAATTCGCGCCACTCGTGGAACAGCGCCACCAGGTCGTCGTAGCTCGAGCTCGCAGGGTGGTCGGTCGGGTTACTGCATGCGGTGGCGAGGAGAAGTGTGATTGTCGGGCAAATCCAGGTCACACGGGCACCAAGGCGAGACATCGGTGGAGCCTCCGGCAAAAGGGCGGGGTTCACTGCCAAGATATCCCCCGGTGGCGAGGCTAGCCACGCGGCCAAGCCAAGCCCCTCGCGAACTCGCGTCCAGCGGGTATTTTAGGTGGCTCCACCGCCGGCCCCGGCTGTGGACGCCGCGCCCGATCGAGCCCTTGTCGGGGCCGCGGCCGACATGCGAGCGAAGATGCAGCATGCATGCGGAGCCCGCAGAACGATAGGAGCGAGAGATGACGCTGAAGGCCGAGGATTACTCTACCCGCAGGGAGCGCGTCGGTCCGTTTGAGATCAGCATCATGTCGTACCGGCTCGGGGATATCTACTACTGCTCGGTGGACAACGTGGATCCCGGTGCGGTCGTGGCTCGAGCCGATGGCAAGACCAGGGCGGAGGCGGAAGGTGCGGCGGTGGAGAAGGCCCGGGAGCGGGTCGGGAAAACGAGGATCAAGTCGGTACAGGCCTGAGGAGCTGTCGGCGGTCCGGTGGTTCGATACCAGAGGGTTTGGATGACCGTTCGATCCTGTAGCTCGCGACCCGTGTTTCGAGGGCTGGCAGTTGCCGTCTTGCTGGCCGGGTGCGTGTCTGAGGACGGGAATGGGGCGTACTTCCCGGCCCCCGGGCCGGCGTGGGAGCGCCGTACGCCGGAAGAGGTGGGGATGGACCCCGACCTCGTCAGTCAGGCGGTGGAGTACGCCAAGGCCCACGACAGCGAGGTCGTGCCCTACGACTATTCCGGCCACGAGGAGAAATTCGGCCCCCTGGAGGGGCCGTTGCCCGAGGAGCGGGGCGGCCCGGCGGGCCTCATCCTCCGGCATGGCTATATAGTCGCCGAGTGGGGGGATACGGAACGGGCCGATCTCACCTTCAGCGTGACGAAGAGCTTTGTCTCGACGATGACCGGCCTGGCGTACGACCGGGGGCTCATCGAGAGCACCAAGGACCCCATCGCCAGATACGTCACCGACGGCAAGTTCGATTCCGAGCACAACGCCAAGATCACCTGGGAGATCCTCCTGCAGCAGACGAGCGAGTGGGAGGGCACGCTCTTCGGAAAATCGGACACGGCGGACTTCTACCACCGCCGCGGCCGGGAGCTGCCGCGCCAGGAGCCGGGGACGTACTACGAATACAACGACGTCCGCGTAAACCTCGCGTCGTATGCCACGCTCATGGTGTGGCGCCGCTCGTTGGCCGAGCTCATGAAAGAGCTGGTGATGGATCCCATCGGCGCGTCGGATTCCTGGACCTGGCACGGGTATCGCACGTCCAACGTCGAGATCGACGGTCGGACCATCAATTCGGTGGCCGGAGGAGGCCACTGGGGTGGAGGACTCTGGATCGGCGCACGGGATATGGCCCGCTTTGGCTATCTCTTCCTCCGGGGTGGTCAGTGGGACGGCGAGCAGCTCATCTCCCCGGAATGGATCCAACTCGCCACGACGCCCAGCCAGCGGCGCGGGGACTACGGCTACATGTGGTGGCTCACACCGGACGAAAACGCCGAACCCGGGACACCGGCGACGACGTACGCCGCCCGCGGTTACGGCTCCAACATCATCTGGATCGACACGGTGCTGGACCTCGTGGTGGTCCTCCGATGGTTCGGCGGCAGGGCCCCCAAGTTCTTCGATCCGCTCATTCAATCGGTCGGTAAATGATTGTAGAATAGCGACTTGACAGGCAGTTCTCTCCAATCGCCTCCCCCCGAAACATTGCCATAACAATCCCCGTAGGTATCACTGTGGTGAGAATTAATATAGCTTGATATCTTATATATATTGATATTCTAGCTATAAATCGCTTGGAGCCCTCATGCAGGAACACAAACCTCTCAGCCTCGGCACGGTCATGGTACTGCACGCGCTGGCCCGAGGCCGCCAGTACGGGTTCGACATCATCGAGGAGACAGGGCTGACGAGCGGCACGATCTATCCCGCCCTCGAGCGGCTCGAGCGGCTGGGGCTGGCCCGCTCCAAGTGGGAGGACGGCAAGGTCGCCCAGCAGGAGAAGTGGCCCGCGCGCCGCTACTACCAGATCACCGGCCGGGGAAGCGAGACCCTCATGACCGCGATGGAGCGGTATCGGTCCCTGGCACCCGTCGACACCGGCGGCGTGCAACACCCCAGGGCCACCTGACCCGATGATCGCATGACGCTGCCTCGTCCGCCTCGCCTTCGAGCCGCCCTCTGGGTGATCCGTTTCGCGAGCCTGTTCGTGCCCCGGGAGCGCCGGGCCGGGTGGCGCGAGCAGTGGGTCGCCGAAGTCACACATCGCTGGCAAGCCGAGCGGCACCGCCCCGCCCGAGACCTCGTGCTGTGGTCGTTCGGGGCCTTTTCTCACGCCTGGTACCTGTTCAGAACGGAATTCACGATGGACAACATTTGGCAGGACATTCGTTACGCGTTTCGCTCGTTGCGGAACGGCCCTGGATTGATCGCCATGGCGGTGGTATCGCTGGGCATCGGTATCGGCGCCACCACGGCGATTTTCAGCGCGGTGGATGTGTTCATGCTGCGCCCGCTGCCGTACGCCGACGCCGACCGTCTCATGAAGGTCTATACCTCGAACGAGGATCGCGGGTGGACCACCGTCAATCCCTCGGTGCCGGACTACCTGGATTTTCGCGAACAGAGCCAGACGATGGACATCGCGGCGTACGACGCGGCGAACTTCAACCTGTCCGGCGACGATAGACCCGAACGGTTGATCGGCATGCAGGTGTCGGCCAATTTCTTCTCCGTGCTCGGAACGCAGCCGGCGCTGGGCCGCGGGTTCACCCCCGATGAGGAAACGGTGGGCCGCCATCGCGTCATCGCAATCAGTGACGGTCTGTGGCACCGGCGATTCGGCGCGGATTCCTCGGTGCTCGGGGAAACCGTGCTGCTCGACGGTGAGGCGCACACCATCGTGGGCGTCATGCCGGCCGGGTTCTGGTTTGAAAGCCCTGCCTACGAAATGTGGGCTCCGCTCCCCATCACGGGAGAGGAGAGCCGGATGAGCTACTATCTGGATCTCCTCGCGCGAGTGCGCGACGGGCGGAGTGTCGACCAGGCGCAAGAAGAAATGCGGCGTATCGCGACGGGGTTGGCGGCCGCGTATCCCGAAACCAGCGCGGGCAACAGCGCGAGAGTCATCACGCTCCACGAGGACATCTTCGATGAAGGCTTCAAGATGGGGAGCCTCATCTCTTCAGTGGCCGTGGTGTTCGTCCTGCTCATCGTGTGCGTGAACGTGGCGAACTTGTTGTTGACGCGGGCCGCCGGCCGGAATCGGGAGATTGCGGTGCGGGGAGCGTTAGGCGCGGGACGCATGCGTATCGTGCGCCAGTTACTGACCGAGTCCTTGTTGATCTCGGTGATCGGCGGGATCGTCGGAGTGGCGTTCTCCGTGTTTGCGATCCGCGTATTGGTGTCGTGGATGCCCGCGGAGTTTCCGCGCGTCGCCGAGATCGGGCTCGACGGACGCGTATTTGTGTTTGCCACGGCGATCACGCTCATGACCGGTGTGCTGTTCGGCCTCGCTCCGGCCCTCCAGAGCCTGAAGACGAAGTTCACCGATGCGCTGAAGGAGGGGGGTCGTACCGGCTCCGGCGCAAGCAGCGGGCGGCTGCGCAAGGTCCTGGTCGTCGGCGAGGTGGCCATGGCTGTCACGCTGCTGGTGTCGTCGACGCTGCTGGTCAAGGGATACATGGGACTGCGTGACGTGGACAACGGTTACGATCCGACGGACGTGCTCACGGTGCGATTGACGCTTCCCGAAGCTGATTATCCGGACAGCACCGCCATCGAGCGGTTTTACCGAGCGATCATTCCGCGCTTCGAAGCGATGCCGGGCGTTGTGAGTGTGGGCGCGACCACCGTCCTGCCCGATCAGGGCAACAGAGGTGCGTTCTATTCCATTCCCGGCGAGGATGTAGAGGGCCCCGGTAGGCAGGTGGTGGGATATCGGGTCGTGCACCAAGGCTACTTCGAGGCATTCGACATCCCGGTGGTCCGTGGACGGGGTTTCGAACCCTCCGATGCCTTCGGCGCACCCCCCGTCGCCCTCATCAACCAGTTGATGGCGGAGCGGCATTGGCCCGACGGCGACCCCATCGGCCAGGAGATCGAGCTCTCCAGCGGCCGCCGGCAGATCGTCGGGGTCGTGCAGACGATACGCGACCTCGGGCCCGACAGTCCCGGCTTCGCTATGCTGTACCTGACAGCCATGCAGCGTCCGGTGCGGAGCTTGGCCTGGCTCATCGAGACCACGTCCCCTCCGGCGACTCTCGCCGATGCCGTCCGAGCGGAGGTGCGGGCCGTGGATCCCAACCTGCCGGTGTATTCGGTAGCGAGCATGCAGTCGCTGGTGATGCAGGCCCTCGACTCCGAAAACATCATGGCCAAGGTCATGGCCTCCCTGGCGGGGATCGCCCTCATCCTGGCCATCGGCGGCGTCTACGGCGTCATGGCGTACTCGGTGTCGCAACGCACGCAGGAAATGGGCATCCGCCTGGCACTGGGGGCGCAGAGCACGAACATCATATCGATGGTCGTGCGCCAGGGCACGATGCTGGCGGTGATCGGTGTCGTCACGGGCATCGTAGTCGCGCTCGGGGTCACCCGCGGCCTCACGTTTTTCCTGTACGGCGTCAACCCGTTCGATCCCCTGACGTTCGCCGGCGTGGCATTGTTGCTCCTCGGTGCCGCCGTTGCGGCCACATACTTCCCCGCACGCCGGGCCGTCAACGTCGATCCCATCGTCGCGTTGCGGTCGGAGTAGCGTGACCAGGAGACACCGACGATGCGATAGCGTGTCCTTCGGTGGCATGCTTGCCCGCCGCGAGGCAAGTGGTTAGATCTACGGCTTGTTCCGTCAGCGCTGCCACCGGAGGAAGCAATGAAGCGTCGCGGTGTGGCGATCGTCCCTCTGATCGCGATACTCACCATGGGGTGCGAGGATCCGATCGGCCTCGATCCCTCGGATTTGGCGGGAACGTGGGCGGCCGGGTCGTACTCGTGGCTCAACAAGAGCGACCTGATAACGTCCTACGATATGATCCTGGACGGCGGCGGGTTCGTCGTGACCTTCGGTTCCGATGGGAGTTATTCGGCGACGAGGACGGCGCCCGACGGTACGATCGAATCCTTGAACGGGACGTACACGGTCGTTGCTCCCTTGTTGACGTTTTCCGATTTTGGCGGCGGCCAGCCCGAGCCGTTCCTGGCGACGCGTGACGAGGACCGCATGACCCTGGTAACCGGGAATGTGGAGTTCGACTTCGCCGGGGACGGGACGCTGGAACCGGCGCAGCTGTCGATCTTCCTCCAACGATAGTCGTCCGGCAGGCCTCCAGCCGGCCGAACCCTGTTGCATCTCTCCAAACGCCGCCCGCCGTCCAGCGGAATTTTCTGGCGCTTTTGACGTGATTCTCTTAGTTTGATCGGGCACTAGGTGGCTGTTTGCCTTCCGCCACCAGTTCCCACAGATAATTTCCGAGTGCCGTCGCGTTAGTCATCCGCTGCTGGAGGCTCCCATGTCCGGTATCAAGGCCAAGATCGAAGGCGCAATCGTCTGGTCCGTCATGCTCGGCGGTGTCATGGCCGAAGGATACGTCCTCTATTTCGTGAATGATCCGGCCCTGAGAATCCGCATCGGCATGTTCCTGCTCGCGCCAATTGTCATACCGCTGCTCTGGGCCCCGCATCGATTCCCCGTGTTCGGACTGCCGCAGGCACGCCCCCGGCGACGATTCACGCAGCTCCGCAAATGGGTGCGCGAGTTGCTACGGGAGATCTCCCGCCTGAATTGGTTGGCCGTCGACACCGATCGCGGGTACGACGATCGGGAAGAAAAGAAAGCGGAAATCGAGGGGATCGAATCCCGGCTGCTGCAGATCATCGAGGAAATCAAGACGGCCGCGGGCAAGGTCGATCAGCAACCCGAGGAAGGGCACAAGGCGGATATCGCGTTGCGGAAGGATCCCAGCCCTCGGTGGTCCCCGGATCAACCCCAGGAGGGCGAGGCCTAGCGGGGCAGGTCGGCGAACCGCATCAGCGGGTATTGCAGCGGCACGATCCAGGGGGCCAGGGCCAGCGAGAATCCCACCTTGGCCAGGTCGACGGTGGGATCCACCAGTGGCTGGGTAGGCCGGCCGTGGAGTGAGGCCGAGATGCGGGCGCGCACTTCGAGGTTCCCCGAATCCGTTTCAATCGTCTCACTCAGGTGTTCGGCAAACTGCCGGATCATATCCGGCCGGCTGAACATGCGCTGTATCTGGTGCGGCATGAGATACCGCCGGGCGTCCGCCTGCCACTCGATGTCGTTCTGGGGGTCACGTACCAGGAACACCCCTCCGGCCGATTTGTTTCGCAGCTTCATGCGCCAGGAGAAGATGTGGCCTTCTTCGGTCCAATTGACGTCACCCGGATAGAGGTGGTGGCGGAGTGGGACGAGCAGCTGGATCGCGCAGTACGCGCCGAGTGCGGCCAGAACCACCTTGCGGCGCCGCGGCCGCGTCCCGAACGCCTGGTCCGGCAGTACCTCGGACGTGCCTCGACCCGGACTCCACCGGGGGATCGCCCGTGGCCACGTTGGCGAAAAGAACAGCAAGGTTGCAGGGATCATCAGCCATGGGAAGATGCCGATGTCGAACAGGGTGTGGTTGAACAAATGGAACAGGACGGCCGCCGCGAAGGCCGCTATCCGCGTGCGGCGCCACAACAACAGCGGCACCAGGAAGAGATCGAAGAGTAGCCCGCCGTAGCTGAGGGTGTACGCCGCCTCAGGGCGAGAAAAGAAGCGTCCCACTATTGGGAAATCGGTCTGGCCGGGCAAGAATCTCAACAGCGGTTCACCGTGAAGCCAATCCCCACTGATCTTGGCGATCCCACCGTAGACGTACACGACGCCGATCTGGAATCGCAGAAGCCAAAGCGTCCACGCCGGCGCGGTGTTGGTTGAGAGGTGGGTATTGTAGTATGCGTCGACCGAGTATCCGCGGTGCGCAGGTACGAAGATCATGATGAAGCTGATCAGCAGGATCAAGTAGTTGTGATTCTGATACGCCGCCTGGTCGAGGAGAAAGACGTAGGCGAAACCCAAGAAGAACAACGTGGCGCTGACCCGATACATGAGCCCAACGGCGATACACAGGGCCAAGGCCGCAAGGAGATAGAAGTGAACCGTCATCCCGTTGCCGGGCCACGGTGACACCCAACCGAAACCGGGGTACGTAAAGAAAAACTCGGGGTTCGTGTAGTACCCGTCAACGTACCCACGGCTCAGCAAGAACACGGCATCGCCAAACATCACCAGACCGAATGCGATACGAAACGCGATCAGCGAATCGGCGGGGATGGCCGTGAACAGGGATGTCTTGAAATCGGCGTAGGAGAAACGGACCATCGATCTTCCCGACCCCAGGTCCGCTCGGACCCGTAGCGTTAGCGCGACTGCGAGCTCACGCTACCCAATAACGGATTGCCATCGAGGACGGTCCGTGAGGCCGGTCACCGGGTGGTCGTACTCTTCGACGTCGGTGGAGGCCTGGCGCGGAGCGGCCGAGTCCGCGGAAACCGGGTAGCTCCCCATGAAGGCTAATTAAAGGAAAGGGTGCCCCGAGCCGATGGCTTCCCGATGGCCTCCACGGCGTGTTAATATCGAGTATCGATGCACCGCCGGACGGTATTTACCTGGTGTCGGAGGTGTGGATGCCTGCAAATCAGCCCCGAGGTAGGTCTCTCTTGCCGCTGCCGGTCGCCGAATTCCACGTGCTGCTGGCCCTCTCCGATGAAGACCGCTATGGACACGGGATCAAGCTGGACATTGCCGAGCGCACGGCCGGAGAGGTGGTGATGGGGCCCGGGACCCTGTACGGAGCCATCAGGCGGATGGTGCGCCGGCGCCTGATTGAAGAGCGCCTGCCGGCGAGGTCGGGCCAGGCCCATGATCGCCGGCGGTACTACGGGCTCACCTCCCTGGGGAAGGAAGTGGCCGCCCAGGAAGCCGAGCGCATGAAACAGCTCGTGGAAATCGCCCACGCCAAGCGGGTCGTGGAGTCCTGGAAGACCGACCTCATCGTCATTCCCTGACGGAGTGTCAACAGATCCAGGGTTGACGTCGATACCCTACCGGGGTATGGTATATGAATGAAACACGCAACCCATGCAGAGCAGCTTGCGCCCCTTCGCCGGATCGAGGGGCAGGTCGGCGGCATCATCCGGATGGTGGAGGACGAGCGGTACTGCGTGGACATCCTCACCCAGATCAGGGCCATTCGCGCGGCGCTCAAGAAGGTGGAGGGAGGCATGCTCCGCGAGCACGTCGAGCACTGCGTCGCCGGGGCTTTCCACGGAGGAGATCGGGACGATGAGCGGGCGAAGATCGACGAGTTGATGCAGGTGTTTACTCGTTACTCCGACTGAGGTCGCCCCTCGCACCAGTGAGCTCTGAGACCGGTCGGACGCGCGAGGCCTCTTAGCCTCTACCAGAAAATTCACAAACTCTGAGTGGTCCAATCCATGAAGACAGTGATACAAGATCCGGTGTGCGGCATGACCGTCGATCCCGACGGAGACATTCGCGAGGTCCACGCCGGCACGACCTACGTGTTCTGCTGTACCCCCTGCCAAACCAAATTCCGCGACGACCCGCAGCGCTACGTCGGCGGGACAGGTTCCGACGATTCCCCCCGAGAGGATCCAGTCGCCGAAGGCACCCCGTTCATTTGCCCCATGGACCCCGATGTCCGGCAGGTCGGTCCCGGGTCGTGCCCCAAGTGCGGCATGGCGCTGGAGCCCGAAATACCAGTGGGCCCGGCCACCCGGGTGCAATACACCTGTCCCATGCATCCGGAGATCGTGCGGGACGAGCCCGGGACTTGCCCGATTTGCGGTATGGCACTCGAGGCGATCACGGTCACCCTCGAGGAAGACAACCCGGAATTGGCCGACATGTCCCGCCGGTTCTGGGTGAGCGTTGTGCTGTCCGTGCCGGTTCTCGTGCTTGCCATGGGGGAGCTGATCCCGGGCCTGGAGAGGCTTGCCACGCTCGGATGGGTGTCCTGGGTGGAGCTGATCCTGGCTGCCCCGGTCGTGCTGTGGGGCGGTTGGCCTTTCTTCGTGCGCGGCGCGCAGTCCATCGTGACCCGCAACCTCAACATGTTCACGCTGATCTCTCTGGGAGTGATCGTGGCCTTTGGGTACAGCGTGGTGGCTACCATCGTGCCGGGGGTCTTCCCCAATTCGTTCCGGTCGGCAACGGGGACGGTGGGGGTGTACTTCGAAGCGGCGGCGGTCATCGTCACGTTGGTCTTGATGGGACAGGTGCTGGAGCTGCGGGCGCGAAGCCGCACCGGGGCCGCGATCCGCACCTTGTTGGGGTTGGCCCCGAAGACCGCGCGGCGAATCAACGAAGCCGACGTGGAAGAGGACATTCCGCTCGATCAGGTAGGCTGCGGCGACCGACTGCGCATCCGCCCCGGTGAACAAGTGCCCGTCGACGGGGTCGTGCTGGATGGGGAGAGCGCGGTGGACGAATCCATGATTACCGGCGAGCCGATTCCAGTGGCCAAGATCTCGGGCGATCCCCTCATCGGGGCCACGGTCAACGGTACTGGTACGCTGGTCATGCGGGCCGAACGCGTTGGCGCCGACACCCTGTTGTCGCAGATCGTGCGCATGGTGGCCGAAGCCCAACGCAGCAGGGCGCCAATTCAGAAGCTGGCCGACGTAGTGGCTGGGTATTTCGTGCCCGCGGTGGTCCTGACCGCGGTGATCACGTTCGTGATCTGGGGGCTCGTCGGTCCGGAGCCTCGGATGGCGTTCGGGTTGATCAACGCCGTGGCCGTCTTGATCGTCGCGTGTCCCTGTGCGCTCGGGCTCGCCACCCCCATGTCCATCATGGTAGCAACGGGTAAGGGAGCGTCGGTGGGTGTCCTGTTTCGCAATGCCGAAGCCATCGAGGTCCTGCGACAGGTGGATACCCTGGTGGTGGACAAGACGGGGACGCTCACCGTGGGGAAGCCCAAGCTGGTGGAGTTGGTGGCGGCCGACGGATGGAACGAGTCCGAGTTGCTTAGTCTCGGGGCGGCTGTGGAGCGGGGCAGCGAACACCCTCTGGCGGCGGCCATCCTGGCGGCCGCAGCCGAGCGCGCCGTCGATGTCCCTCACGCGGCGTCGTTCACGTCGGCCACCGGCAAGGGCGTGCAAGCAACGGTCGACGGCCGCAAGGTGGCCTTGGGCAATCGCGTATTCATGGATGAGATCGGTGTGGACGTGGCTGCGTGGAACGAGCAAGCGGAGGGCATGCGTGCCGACGGGCAAACCGTGATGTACCTCGTGGTGGAGCAGCGCCTCGCGGGGCTCCTGGGTGTCGCCGATCCCATCAAGGAGACCACGGCTCAGGCCATTCGCCATCTGCACGATGAGGGCCTGCGCATCACCATGTTGACCGGTGACAGTCGCACCACCGCGGAGGCGGTTGCCCGGGAACTGGGTATCGATGAAGTGGTCGCCGAGGTCTTGCCGGAACAGAAGGCCGCAACCGTGCAACGCCTCCAGGCCGAAGGCCGGGTCGTGGCCATGGCGGGGGACGGCATCAACGACGCGCCGGCATTGGCGCAGGCGCACGTGGGGATCGCCATGGGCACGGGGACCGATGTGGCGATGGAGAGTGCCGGCGTCACCCTGGTCAAGGGCGACCTGCGTGCCCTGGTCCGCGCGCGCCGATTGAGCCGGGCGACCATGCGCAACATTCGACAGAATCTTTTTTTCGCGTTCATCTACAACAGCCTGGGCGTTCCCGTGGCGGCGGGCGTGCTGTATCCTTGGCTCGGTGTGCTGCTCAGCCCGATGATTGCCGCTGTCGCGATGAGTTTCAGCTCGGTCTCCGTCATCAGCAATGCGCTCCGCCTCCGCGGTGCGAGAGTGTAACCGGAGCGTATGGGAGCAACCCCGGCGTTTGTCTACCAGGCCTCGGGTGGCGGTGACCGCGG
>JAPULZ010000213.1 GCA_027294455.1 Gemmatimonadota bacterium | reverse complement strand
ACGACTGGGAGCGCATCGCTCGCGCCGTCTGGACGGCGGAAGACGCGCTGAGGCGCTTCGCGGCAGTGCTGCCCGAGATCACCGGAGCACCGGCGTTCACCGCCTACAGTCCGGCGGCGGGAGCGTCGCTGCTGGCGGGGTATGCGGCTCGGACGATGGGTGAGAATTTCTGCGAGGTCGCGTTTGACGGCGGCCCGCTCGAGGGGTTCATGGCGGCCCTCACGAAGGCCGAGGGTCACTTCACCCAGGCCATGAACATCGGCGGCGCCAGCGGGGACGCCGATATCGTCACCGCGGGCCGAGCGGGCAGGGCGTCGGTTCGAGCCTACATGGCCACGTACGGCATGGCGAGTTGGAGCGATGCCGCAGCCGATGCCGCGGGAATCACCGACAACGATTGGGTGTACGTTGCGGTGTACTCCACTCAGGACCAGGGCCAGGCCAACTACATCATGTTCGGCAGTCCTGGAACGGGGACCTATCGGGCCCACACGGTGTGGGCGACGTTCTACGAGGATTGGTTCACCACCACGATGGATCCCCGGACGCCGTGGACGTTCGATCCCGCCATCCCGTTCGGCGATGCGGGCGTGCAGAAGTTCGGCGGAAATGTGGACTGGTTTCCCCAGGCGAAGTACGACGTGCGGGACTCTCCGATCAATCTCTCGAGCGGTTGGGAGATGCGTCTCATCGAGGCGGAAGCGGCGTTGAACGGCGGCGGTGGGTTTGCCGCAGCCCTGCCCCTCATGAACCAGCGTCGCACGGATCTCGGCATGGGGCTGATCACCGCGAGTACCGATGCCGAGGCGTACACGGCCCTCAAGGCAGAGCGGTCGTTCGAGCTGTGGCTCGAAGGACGCCGCCTGGGCGACGTGCGCCGCTGGGATGACAACAACACGTCGGGCGGCATCTCCGACCTGCACGACGGCGTGTACCTCATGCCCGGCGTCAAGGATCCCACGCTGTCCACGCTGGCAAGCAACGACCGTTGCTGGCCCATTGGGCGGAGCGAGCGGGAGACGAACCCGAACTTCTAACCTCAACCCGGCGCCGGGCCCCCGGGCTCGGTGCCGGTCATCTGGTGGAACACGGCCCGCTGGCCTCGGCCAGCGGGCCGCTTTTGTGCTGGAAACCTGTAGGGGCGCCGCGTCACCCGACCGCGCCACGCCTAGAAGGTGCCGGGCGACGCGGTGCGTCGCCCCTGCCTGTCCAAAGGATTTACTCGGAGGTCCAGATACGGGTCAGGGGATGAAACGCCGACCACGCAAACCAATATGCCAGAAAGGCGCCCTCGACCGGAACGAGACTGGCGCCCTCGAGCGGACCGGCAACGGCACGGCCTTCGATATTCCAGGTGGTGCCGCTCTCGTCCACGAACCCGAGACCCTCCGGCCTCAGGACCGCAACGTCACCGTTCTCGGTTCGCAGGTGAAACGCCGTGGCGGCGCCCGCATCGGCATCCCACAGCACCTGTACCACCGTGTCGGCAACCGGCGTCTGGATCACGGTGGTCGCCGCCGAGCCGGCCAGCTCGTCGAACGGAAAGGCGATGCCCCCGGCACCGTCGGGCACCCCGAGAACGCGCTCCTTCATGGGCCGGCGCTCATCGAGGCCACCCCGCAGGGGAAACAGCAAGAGATCGTTCAGCTCGTAGAATTCATACGGATTCTGGCGGTAATCCCGATCGTGGCCCGTGTCGTCGCTCACGACCAGTGTGTTGGGGTAGCGCGCCTTCCAGGCCTCCCAGCGCATCTCGATGGCCGGCACCTGCACCAGCCGGGTGCCCAGTCGGTCGCCGTCGCCGGCGAGCGCACACATCTGCGACCAGAGACTCTCCGTTTCCGGGTCGAACATGACCAGGTTGTTCTGGAAGACGACCCCCGAGACGCCGAAGCGGTCTACCCCGGCGGCGGTCACGTCGAACACGATGGCGCTCCCGGTGAGCGGACAGTAGGTGATCGCCAGGCGGCGCCCCCCGAGGTCGGCGTTCACGATCTCGTGCCACCAGAGGATGTTGTGCGGAATCGCGACCGGTGTGCCGTCGACCAGGAGGCCCACGACCCTCGCCTCGACGGCGCCGGATGCCGCGTAGTCGTCGGCGTATCCGGCGTCCGGATGGGAAGCAGGAACAAAGACCGGGTTCACCAGCGCGGGAATCCCGCCCCGGCCTACCCCGCCGGCGAATACGGCGTCGGTGGTGAACGCGCACAGCAGGCTCAAATCCAGCCCGCCGCCGTCGGGCCCGCCCGGGTTCGTGATCCCGGGATCGGCCTGACAGGCCGCGAGGAAGAGGGTGACGGTGGCGGCCGTCCTACGTGTGGTATCGGCAAGGCGTGGGAATGCGCGCATGGAGCACGTAGTCCTGGCTGAAGGGGACGGGGTGACGCCTCTCAACAGAGTAATGGCAAAGACCGGGTCAAGGTTCCCGCCGCGGGCCTCGCCGAGCGCCTTATGGCGGGTATATTGGCACCTTCGGGCTATTCACTGACAACCGTGGAAGGACTCATGAGCGTCGCCAGACAGATTCTCGGATGCAGCGCGATCGCCGTGTCACTGGGGTGCTACAAGTACGTACCGGCGTCGCTGGAAACGACCCCGGTGGGCTCGCACGTCCGAGCCCTGCTGTCTACCGAAGGACAGGAATCCCTCCGCCAACGCCTCAACCTCGACACGCGGGAGGTGACGGGCCAGCTGCTGGAATTGCGCGGAGACTCGGTCCTCTTGACGGTTCGATCCGAACGGGCGGATGACAACCTGGGCGTCGGGGCCCTCTACCAGCGCGTCGACTTCCCCAGGAGCCATCTGCTTCGCATCGACCAGCGCCAGGTGGACGTGGCAAGCACCGTGGGCCTCATCGCCTTGGCCGCGGGCGGCGTGGCCCTGATCGTCATTCAGGCGTCGAGTGGCGCGGGCCCGGGCCTGGTCCTACCCCCCGATGGCGGACCGGACGATCGCAAGGCGCGTGGCTGGATCTTCCGCATTCCCTTGCCGATTTTCAGAGAGTAGGAGCTGGGCGCGGTGGTGCTGGACCGACGTGTTGTCGCCGCCGCCGCCATGGTCACGGTCGTCGCGACAGGCCAGGACCCGGTAGGACGCTGAACGACGCCAGGTCCGGTCCTGCCGGATACGGTGACCTT
>JAPULZ010000212.1 GCA_027294455.1 Gemmatimonadota bacterium | reverse complement strand
ACCCATTACGCCGGCTGGCAAGCGTTTCAATCCGTGAGGAACGCACTGCTGCCCGGCCGCAGCGCGGGACATCGAGACCTCGTGCCTCGCGTGACCTTCCTCGACCCCGAAGTGGCACACGTGGGTCTCACGGAAGAACGTGCGCGCGCCCGGTACTCCGACGTGGAGGTGCACCGCTGGCCCATGGATCGCGTGGATCGGGCGGCGGCCGACGGCGAGACGGCGGGATTCCTGAAGCTTGTTGCGCGATCGGGCGGACGGCTCCTCGGTGCCACCGCCATCGCCGCGCGGGCAGGGGAAATAATCGGCGAGCTTGCCCTGGCACTGCAACGGCGCATGACGATCTCGGACATCGCCGGGACGATCCATGCCTATCCCACGTGGTCGACCCCCGTGCAGCAGCTTTCCGGCGACGCGGCGGTGGCTCAGTTCAAGAGTGGCCTCACCGGCCGGTTGGCGTTACGCCTCGCCGGACTCGGACGCGGGTGAACGGCGCCGCGACCCCATCGCCACGACCCCAACTAGCGAGATGAGGGCGAGCAGAGCGGTTGCCAGCAGCACCCCGTCCATCTGCCACTTCGCCGCGAACGGGGCCCCGATCGTACTGCCAGTCAGTTGTCCCAAGCCCAGCAGCAGCGAGTAGACGCCGAGCGCGGCTCCCCGTGCCTCGTCCATGTGTTCGGTCAGGTCGGCCAGGTGGGCGAATGCCACGACGGTAAAGCCGCTTTCCACCAGCACGAACAGCCCGGTCAACACGAGCACCCACCGCGGCGCTCCGTGGTTGACCAAGGCCAGTGTGAGTACGACGCCGAGCATACCGGCTAGCGCGGTCACGAGAGAGAAACGCCGGGGGAGCTTCCCGCCCCAATACGACCAGGCAGCCAGTCCCGTGAGGAACACCAGACCAAAGGCGCCGAAAATCAACCCGATCTCCGATCCGGTGTAGCCACCGACCATGCGCTGAGCAGAGGTTCCCGCCGGGAGTTTGAGGAGAAACGGGGCGTACTGAAGCCACAGGCCGACCACCGCATTGATGGCGAGCCACGCCACGCCGAAGGCGATCGCGCCCGGTAGCAAGACGAGCCGCTTGAGGCTGGTGGCGGCACTCGGAACGCCATCGGCTGGTGTCGTTGCTTTGGCCAGGCGGGGAACGAGCCACCACGCCAGGCCATATACCGGCGGGAGTAATAGAAACGCGCCGGCACCCAGCGCGTCGTACCCGATCCCCGCAATGCCAAATCCGGCGATCATGCCGATGAGAGACGAGATCTCGAATTGCCCCATGACGCGGGTTCGCCGAATGGCGTTCCCGGCGGTGAGCCGGGAGAGCAGCACGAGGGTGGTAGGCACCGCGCAGGCCGCGCTCGAGCCCTCCATCAGCCGGGCGCCGAGCAACACCAGAACCAGTGCGGAACTTCCCCCGCCCACCGAAACCGCCGTGGCCGCGAGGGCCGCCGATACCGCGCCGAAGGCCGGCCCCGCCCGCAACACCCGGAGCTGGCCGATGCGATCGGCCAGGCCCCCCGCGAGGGGAGCGCCCAACAACTCGGTCACGAAGAAGCTCGCCCCCAGCAACCCCACGACGAACGACCCCACGCCCACCCGCTCGCCGAGTCGGTCGGCGATGAGGAAGACGAAGAGCTGACCGGAGGCCGCTGCTGCGACCCGGATCAGAAAATTGACCGCTATGAGGCGTGCGACCGTCACGGCGCAGACAGTACCAAGGAATGGGGGTGGTCGCTACCGTGCGTCGCGATGGCCATGGCAACGGCGGTTTGACCCACCGCTGGCCGTCCCCCGTCACGCACGGTACCTTAGCCCGACCCACCCCTCACGGGCGGAGGTACCCATGGCGTCCCCCGACACCGCTGCGCGGACAGACACTCTCAGGAAACCCCGCGACGACGAGATCGACTTCTACGGCCTGACCCACATCGGCAAGGTCCGGAAGACCAACCAAGACCATTTCTTGATTTGTTCCCTGCGAAAACAGGTGCAGGTGCACCACACGAGCCTCTCCACCGCCGACCAGCTCCCGCTCACCGGTGAGCGGATGGCGTTTCTGGCTGCGGTGGCGGACGGAGTGGGCGGGGGGACCAAGGGCGAAGTGGCGAGCCGGCTGGCCGTTCAGACCGTCACCAACTACGCCGCCCTCAGTATGAAGTGCTACCACGACCTCGACACTACCGACGATCAGGCGTTCCTCGACGCCTTGCAGGAGGCGGCCTGGGCGAGCCACGCCAGCGTCCGGGCCGAGGCCGAGGGCGACTCAGACCGGAAGGGCATGGCCACCACGCTCACCCTCTGGTTGGCGGTCTGGCCTCGCGCGTACCTGCTTCAGGTGGGCGACAGCCGCTTCTACACGTTCCGCGACGACAAGCTGACGAAGATCTCCCGCGACCAGACCATGGCCCAGGAACTGGTGGACCAAGGCGTGCTCACCACCTCCACCGCCGACGACAGCCAGTGGGCCCACGTGTTGTCGAGCTCCATCGGTGGGCAACAGACTGCACCGGTCGTCATGCGGGTCGACCAGCATTGGGACGACGTCAGCTTGCTGTGCAGCGATGGGCTCACCAAGCACGTGTCCGACGCGCAGATCGCCGAACGACTACGCACCATGACCTCGTCCAAGCAGGTGTGTGAGACCCTGTTGCAGGACGCGTTGGACGACGGCGGCAGCGACAACGTCACGATCATCGTTGGGCGGGATGTGCGGAAGGATCACGAGGGGGAAGGCTAGAAAGGCTCGCGATCGCAACGGCGCTCTCGTGTGATGAGTAGTCTGGATCGTCTCAAAACGCTCTAGCCGACCGGTACGCCTGATGGCCGCTGGCTCGCGTTCGGGTCCGACCTGTCGGGTCTGTACGAGATTTGCGTGACCAGCTTTCCCGAGCCGGGCGCCCGCATGCGGATTTCGTTGGACGGCGGTACCGAGCCGGTGTGAGGTCGAGCCCGCCCTAGCCGGAGTCGGTATCGGGCCGTATGCTATTACCGTCGCAGAGCAGCGACACAGTGCCAGGCCAGTTCGCCCCTCAACTAGAAAGCGGGACTCACTCGGCAATATCACCTTGACAGGAGGGTCTCATGAGCCGTCTGATCGCTTTTGTCTATGGCACCATCGCGTATGCTAGTTTCCTCCTGGCGTTCCTCTACGCCATCGGGTTTCTTGGCAACCTCGTCGTACCCAAAAACGTTGACTCCGGAGAACCCGCCTCCTTGGGCATGGGCATTCTCATCAACGTGGGGCTCTTGGGGTTGTTCGCCGTCCAGCACAGCGTCATGGCCCGGCCAGGGTTCAAGGAGTGGTGGACCCAGTTCGTGCCGCAGTCCGTGGAACGCAGCACCTACGTCCTCTTCGCCAGTCTTTTGTTGCTCTTGCTCTACTGGCAATGGAGACCCCTTCCAACCGAAGTGTGGAACTTCGAGGGCTCGCTCGTCGGGACGATCCTGACGGCCGTGTTCTGGGTGGGATGGGTCACCGTCCTGGTGTCCACATTCCTGATCAATCACTTCGACCTGTTCGGCCTGCGGCAGGTCTACATGAATCTCAAGGGCCAGGAATACGCTTACCTCGGGTTCCGCACGCCGGGGTTCTACAAAATCGTCCGGCATCCCATCATGCTCGGCTTCCTGCTCGCGTTCTGGGGCGCGCCGGTGATGACGCAGGGTCACCTGCTGTTCACGATCGTCACCACAGCCTACATCTTCGTGGGCATCAAGCTGGAAGAGCGGGATCTGGTAGGGGTGTTTGGCGAGCGGTATCAGAATTATTTGGATACCGTGAGCGCGGTGATACCGATGCCGCGGAAGGGTGGTGGCGGGGTGTGATGAAGTGAAGGATGGCTCCACGACGGGCGAGGCCAGATCCTCGTCCGTCTAGCCACCCCCACCCGGAGGCCCTATTCTACGGGTGTCACAACACGGCCAGAGGCCCTTTGTCGGATCTCTTCAATCGTCTCAAGAACGCACTCGCCGATCGCTACGCCATCGAGCGTGAACTCGGCGCCGGCGGCATGGCCACCGTCTATCTCGCGCAAGACGTCAAACACGAACGTCAGGTAGCGGTCAAGGTCCTGCGTCCCGAGCTCGCCGCCGCCATCGGCCCCGAGCGGTTTCTGCGGGAGATCAAGACCACCGCCCAGCTCAACCATCCTCACATCCTGCCCCTCCTCGACTCGGGAGACGCCGACGGCTTCCTCTATTATGTCATGCCGTTCATGGAAGGCGAGTCGTTGCGGGACCGACTGGACCGGGAAAAGCAGCTATCCGTCGAGGACGCGTTGAGGGTGGCTCGCGAAGTGGCGGATGCGCTCCACACCGCGCACCAGCGCGATGTCGTCCATCGTGACATCAAGCCCGAGAATATCCTGATCGAAGCGGGACACGCCGTCATCGCCGACTTCGGCATCGCCCGTGCCATTCAGGCGTCCGGCGGCGACCAGCTCACCGAAACGGGCCTGGCGGTGGGGACGCCCTCCTACATGAGTCCGGAGCAGGCAGCTGGGAGCCGAGACCTCGACGGGCGCAGTGACATCTACGCGCTGGGATGTGTGGTGTACGAGCTGCTGGCCGGCGAGCCTCCGTTTACCGGCGCGACGGTCGAGAGCGTCGTGCATCAGCACGTGGCGGTCCAGGCGCCGCCGGTCACCAACTTGCGTCCGGGAGTTTCCCCAGGCATTGCCGCAGCCTTGTCACGTGCGTTGGCCAAGACCCCGGCGGATCGGTTTGGGACGGCCCGGGAATTTGCGGACGCTTTGACTCAAGCTGAAGTCACCACCGCCACAGAAACGACCTCGATCGCTACACCGTCACAATGGCGGACCGGTGCGATCGCCGCCGCCGTGCTGCTGATCGTAGCCGCCGGCTTGTGGGGAATTGCCCGGATTGGAGGGTCGGCGGCAGGTGGCGAGGAAGCGCTGCCGCGTCTCGTGGTGCTGCCGCTGGAGAACCTGGGTGCCGCCGAAGATGAATACTTTGCCGCCGGGATGACCGAGGAGATCACGAGCAGGCTGGCGGGCATCAGCGGATTACGAGTGATCGCGCGTCAAACGGCGATTCAATACAAGGGAAGTGACAAGTCGGCCGCGGAGATCGCCCGGGAACTCGACGTGGATTACGTGCTGGAGGGCACGGTGCGAACCGACCGGGCGCCGGATGGAACAGGGCAAGTGCGCATCACCCCCCAGCTCATCCGTGCCTCCGACGAGTCGCATGTCTGGGCAGAAGCGAGTACGGTCGACCTGGTGCCTGGAGAAATTTTCCGGATACAGGCCGAAGTCGCCGAGCGCATCGCCCAGAGTATGAACGTCGTCTTGCTCGAACCGGAGCGCGAGGTGCTTGCAGCCCGGCCCACAGAGAATCTCGAAGCCTACGAGCGGTTTCTCAGGGGCAACTACTACGTCGCGCAGCGCACGGGCGACGCCCTCAGTACTGCGGTCACCGAGTATGAAGCATCATCGCGTGCCGATCCCGGTTTCATTCAGCCGCTTTCTCGCGTTGGTTATGCGTATGCGCTGCTGTACGGGTGGGGCTGGGAATACCAGGGCCTGCCCCCGGAAAGCTTGCAGGCGCGCGGCATGGCGGCGGCCGACCGCGCGATACGAGAGGATCCGGAGAATTCGGATGCCTGGATGGCGCGAGGCTACCTGCTCACGCAAGTGAATGCCGCCACGTTTGAAGGGGTGCGCGACGCGTTCGAGCGCTCGATTACGCTCAACCCACGCAACGCCGAAGCGCATCATATCTATGGTTGGGCGTTAGGGGTCGGGGGCGATGATTCCGCGGCTGAGAGGCATTTACAGCATGCACTCGCCATCGATCCCAGGCGGCTCATCACGCTCAGTAGCCTTGCCCAGATGTCCTTCCGGGCCGGTCGCCTCGACGAAACACAGCGTTGGGCGGACAGCGCAATCGCCATCGACCCGGGATATTGGTTCGCCTATACCTGGCGCGCGCGGGTGCGTCTCCTGAGGGGCCAGATTGGCGAAGGACGGGCCGATGCCGAATTGGCCCGGCGATTGAGTGCGGGCGATGGGGCCTATGCGGCGACGACGGTGGCGCTGGCCGCCTTGCGGGACGACGACTTGGTCGCTGCAGGGGAATTCATCGACGAGGCCCTGAGCCTGTTGAACGCTCCGTCGAACACGTCCGTGGTTGCGATTGCCCTCGTGGGATTGGACGACGAACGGGCACTTCGGCTCCTCGAAAGTGTACCTGTGCGCGGCCAACTTTTTTGGTCGCACTTGCGAGTTCCGGAGTACGATCCCATTCGGAACACCCCTCGGTTTCAGGCGTTGTTTGAGCGGTAGAAAGGAGAATGCGGTGCAGGGCATGAAGAGCCAAGGCAGATTTCAGTTTCCGTCCCCGTGGATGACGTTTGCGGTGATGGCACTGGTCACGACGCTGCGTGCCTCCGGGTCTGAGGCCCAACAGACGGTCGAGGCGAGTCGGCTTCATGAATTACTCGATGAGGCGTGGGATTTTCAACTGCGGGAAGATCCCATGTTGGCCACGTCGGTGGGAGAACACCGCTTCAACGACCGGCTGCCGTCGGTCGGTGCCGAGTCGCAGGAAAGGCGGGCGGAGTATTGGCGCGGCGTTCTGCGACGCCTCGCCGAGATCGAGCGTTCGGCTCTCGAGGGTGAAGACGGGATCAGCTACGACATGTTCCAGCGGCAGGCTGAGGAGGCTGTCCGCGACGTAGAGTTCCGCACCTACGAGATTCCCCTCACGGCGGATTGGGGATTCCACGTCGAGTTTGCCCAACTGCCAGGCCGCGTTCCGTTGGTCACCACGGAAGATTACGAGAATTATCTCGCGCGCCTGCATGCGTTCCCGACGTTCATGAACGAGCACATCACCAACATGAGATCGGGCATGGCTCGCGGGTTCACCATGCCGCGCGTGGTCCTCGACGGATACGAGGTGACCATCGAGGCGCAGGTCGTGGACGATCCAACCGCCAGTGCGTTCTATGCGCCGTTTGCGTCGTTTCCCTCCAGCGTAGCGGCGTCGGAACACGTTCGGCTGCGGCAGGCGGGGCGCGACGCCGTGGTCGAGGCGATCGTTCCGAGCTATCGGACATTTCTGCGCTTCATGGTGGACGAGTACATACCGTCCGCCCGCACCACACTGGGCGCCGCGGAACTTCCCGACGGCCCGGACTACTACGCGTATCTCATCCGCCACTTCACCACACTCGACCTCACCGCGCAGCAGATCCACGACATCGGACTGGCCGAGGTGGATCGCATTCGCGGTGAGATGCTGGCCATTGTCGAGGAAGTGGATTTCGCGGGGACCTTCGCGGAGTTCTTGGAATTTCTGCGGACGGATCCTCAATTTTATGCCGGCACGCCCGAAGAGCTGTTGAAGGAGGCGTCGTATCTCGCGAAACGCATGGATGGCAATCTCCCCTCGTTGTTCGGGCGTTTGCCGAGGCAACCGTATGGTGTTGCACCTGTGCCCGACGAGATCGCGCCCAAATTCACGGGCGGTCGCTACATCGGGGCTCCGAGAGACGGGACACGACCCGGGTACTACTGGGTCAACACCTATGACCTCCCGAGCCGGCCGCTGTACGTCTTGCCGGCCCTGACGCTGCACGAAGCCGTCCCGGGCCATCACCTGCAGATCGCGTTGACGCAGGAACTGGAGGACCTCCCCGAGTTCCGGCGCACCACCTACCTCGACGTCTTCGGCGAGGGATGGGGGCTGTACTCCGAGTACCTCGGTATCGAAGCGGGCATGTACACGACGCCCTATACGCGCTTCGGGCGATTGACGTACGAGATGTGGCGCGCGTGTCGCCTGGTGGTGGACACGGGATTGCACGCCATGGGATGGACGAGGGACCAGGCGATGGATTACATGGCCTCGAGAACCGCGCTCTCCCTCCACGAGATTCGCACCGAGACCGATCGCTACATCTCGTGGCCGGGCCAGGCGCTGGCCTACAAGATGGGCGAGCTCAAGATCCGGGAGCTACGCCGTGAGGCCGAGGAGGCGCTTGGGGAGCTCTTCGACGTGCGGGAGTTTCACGACGCGATCCTCTCCAGCGGCACGGTGACGCTCAC
>JAPULZ010000211.1 GCA_027294455.1 Gemmatimonadota bacterium | reverse complement strand
GCGGCTCTGGCGCTGTTCACTCTGCGGCTCGCGCGGCTCAAGAACATGAGCATCCTCCAGGGGAGGCAGTTCATCGAAGCGCTGCAAGCGCTTCCCAGCCAGATCGAGGAGATCCTCGGGCGCGTCGACGAGATCGAATCGTTGGCCGAGCGATTCCTCGACACCAGCAACGCCCTCTACCTGGGGCGCGGCGTCAATTTTCCGATGGCGCTAGAGGGCGCGCTCAAACTGAAGGAAATCTCCTACATCCACGCTGAAGGCTATCCGGTCGCGGAGATGAAACACGGCCCCATTGCGCTCATCGACGAAAACATGCCCGTGGTGTTCATCGCCCCGCGGGACGGTGTGCACTCGAAGATAGTGTCCAACATCGAAGAAGTGAAAGCGCGCGGCGGCAAGGTCGTGGCGTTTGTCAACGACGGCGACGTCGAAATCGAGCGTCTCGCCGATGCCACGTTCACCATCCCCGAAACACTCGACCTCCTGACCCCGATCCTCACGGCCATTCCATTGCAACTTGTGTCGTACTACGTCGCGGTCCGGCGGGGGTGTGATGTGGATCAGCCGCGCAACCTGGCCAAGTCGGTTACCGTGGAATAGCGCCTGCATTCCGACGGCACCGCAACAGCTTTCCGGCGCGCCCTTCCATTCATTCGAGGGGCGCGTTTTCTTGGCAGGTGGCAGGTGGCAGGTGGCAGGTGGACAGTGGACGGTGGACATGGTACAGAGTACAGGGGAGGGGGCATGCGTGTTGTGCTGCAGCGGGTGACTGAGGCTTCGGTCACTATCGACGGACATGAAGTCGGCCGGATCGGTGCGGGCTACTGTCTGCTGGTCGGTTTCACCGAGGGCGACACTCCTCAGGACGTTGGCTGGATGGCCGCCAAGGTCTCCGGGCTCAGGTTGTTCGCCGACCAGGACGGCAAGATGAACCTGGCGTTGGCCGATGTCGGCGGAGCCGTCCTGGTGGTGTCGCAGTTCACTCTCTACGGCGATGTCCGGAAGGGCCGGCGACCATCCTTCATCTCGGCGGCCAGGCCCGAGACGGCCATTCCGCTGTACCAGGAGTTCCTCGACGCCCTCCGCGGCCTCGGGCTCACGGTCGCCAGTGGCGAGTTCGGTTCCATGATGGCCGTTGAGATCCACAACGACGGTCCGGTCACGCTGCTGTTGGAGCGTACTCAGGGTGCGTGAACTGATTCTGGCGTCCCGCTCCCCCCGCCGCCGGCAGTTGCTGGAAATGCTGGGTATTCCGGTTCAGGTCCGCCCGGCCGACATCCCCGAAACCACCCGTCCCCACGAGACGCCGGCCGAGTACGCCGAACGGTTGGCGGTCGAGAAGGCCGGCGCGGTACCCGGCGAGTACGTGCTCGGAGCCGATACCATCGTCGTGCTCGACGGGGATGTGCTGGAGAAACCCGCCGACGCGGAAGAGGCGGTCGCTATGTTGCTGCGGTTGCAGGGGAAGACGCACCAGGTCATTACCGCGTGCGCGTTACACTCCCCCACAGGCCTTCATACTGCCACGGACGTCACCCTGGTGACCTTCCGGCCAGCCGACGAGGACATCATCCGGGCCTATGTCGCCACGGGGGAGCCGCTGGACAAGGCGGGCGCCTACGGCATCCAGGGATATGGCGCCGCTCTCGTAGAGGGGATCGAGGGTGATTTCTTCGGGGTCATGGGCCTGCCGGTACGAAGGGTACTCGACCTGCTCGAGCAAGGCGGCTGGCGCTATGCCTTCAACCGGTAGACCGCGATGGGCCTGGCTTTCCCCTTGAGCGTCACCTCGTCGATCTTCTCAACGTCCGGCCGCGTGGCCAACAACGAGTAGAACGGTTCGCTGAAGATGATTTCGCCCGGGCCGGCCTGGGATGCCAGCCTGGATGCCACGTTGACCGCGTCTCCAATGACGGTGTACTCGAGACGGCGTTGACTGCCGATGTTGCCGACAAACACATCGCCGTGGTTGATGCCGATGCCGACCCCGATGGATGGCCGGCCCTCCTCCTCCCACTTGGCGTTCAACTCGGCAATGCCGCGCTGCATTGCGATGGCTGCTTCGAGCGCTCGCTCCTGATCACCATCGGTGGCAATCGGAGCGCCCCACAGCGCCATCACGGCGTCACCGATGAACTTGTCGAGCGTGCCCCCGTACTCGAACAGGATATCCACCATTTCGGTGAAGTATTCAGTTAACAGGTGGGCGATGGCCCCCGGCGTCATCCCCTCCGACAGTGTGGTGAACCCGCGAATGTCGCTGAACAGAATGGTGACCGGCCGCTTGTCGCCCCCGAGCACTACGTCCTCTTGGTGGCCCACGATCGCCGCCGCCACGTTGGGGGCAAAGTATCGCTCGAAATTGGACCGCACCAGTGCCTCCTGGCGCAGGCGCTCGTCATAACGGGCCTTGTTGATGGCCACGGCCGCGATGCCGGCGTAGGCGATCAGAAACTGTAAGTCGTCGTCGTTGAACGCCTCGGTGGCCGCGAGGTTGTCGACGTACAGCACGCCGAGTACCGAGTCCTCCTGCGCCATGAGGGGTGTGCACATCGCGCTGCGGACACTCTGCGTTACTATCGAGCGGCCCTTGAACCGCTCGTCCGCGGCCGCGTTGTCGGTCATGATGGCGATCCGCTCTTCCTTGGCCTGGCGGACGATCGACCGTGGTACCTGCTCGAACACACCGTCCCCGTGCCGGCTCCGCGAAACCCGGGGGACGAGTTCGCCCGACGACTCGTCAGCCAAGAGAATGGCCACGCGGTCGACGCCCATGACCTCGAACGTGGTGTCCACCACCCGTGTCAGCAGCTTGTCCGGGTCGAACTCGCTCGCCAGCGTCTGCGAAACGTCCAACAGCAACGCCAGCCGGCGGCTCTGGAGTTCTTCATGTGAGACGTCCGCCAGATGGGTGTTGCCGGCCGCCGACACGGACACCTGCCGGATGATGGTGCCGCCCCCCCCCGGGGCGTGACTCTTGGCCTCGACCGGTTCCGGGGTTTCGACCGGAGTGGCCGCCCGCAGGTGGCACACGACTTTCCCGAAGGTGACTGAGTCCTCCTCCGTCAGCAGGCCGGTTTCAATTTTGCTGCCGTTGATGAACGTGCCGTTGGAACTACCGAGGTCGTGGATCCGAACGCCGGTGGGAAGCGGCGTCAGTTCGGCGTGGCGCCGGGAGATCGTTGGATCGTAGAGGGGGATATCGCTGGTTACCGCGCGACCGACTATGTAGCATCGGCCCGGCGTCAACTCGTAACGCTCGCTCTCGGAGAGATTGACCAGCACGAATGTCGTCATCGCGATATCAATCTACGGCGGGCGTGACGGGCACGCCACACGATCAACGCGGCCCCGCCACCACGTAGGTGCCGCCCGTGGGAAGCACGGCCCTGAGGTTGTCGGACGCGGGACGGCTCGACTGCAGTACCGCCACGCGGCCGTCGTCCAACAACCGGCCGATGAACAGCACCCGCTCGAAAGCAACATCGGTCCCGTACCGCTCGCGGGCCCCTGCCGGACTGGAGAAGTGGAGCGGATACTTGAACACGAGCTCTGCGCCCGGCCCGATCGGTACCTCTGCCGTGATGTCCAGTCCGTAGATACCAGGCTGGGCCACCAGGCTCACGCGCACTGAGTCGACGTCCGGGGCGTCGAACGTCCCGGCAGGAAACGTTATCGCGGCGAACACGGTGTTGTCGGGCGCGCTGTGACGGAGGATGACGACCCGTCGCTGGTCTACCGGTACCATGAGGCTGGTGTCTTGCGCCAGGGTCCCCCAGGCTTCCAGGACCAACACGCTGTCCCGCTGCACGAGTCGGGTCACGGTGACGACGGGTGCCGGCGATCCCGACCCAACGGCCGGGCCACCGCCGCA
>JAPULZ010000210.1 GCA_027294455.1 Gemmatimonadota bacterium | reverse complement strand
TGATGCCCTCTACGGGGTGAAAGACCATGGCGGCCAGATGCTGGTAGGGCAAGGCGCACGAGACGGCGTTGTGCCCCCGAAAATCGAGCATGGCCGGTCCGCCGTCCCTGTCTTGGGCCACCGCGTAGGGCGCCAGCGTGGTGGTGTCGTCTGGCAGGGTGAGGTGGTCCATGCTCCTTCCTTTCGGTCTCGGGCGGGGTCGGTCCGGCCGTCTCGTTAACTACCCCTGTTCCGACCGGGCGTTTCGCCGCGCCGCTCGCCGCATCTCTTTGAGCTGGGCATCCACGTGGGGCGGGACCATGAGGTTGTCGGCGATGGCGGCGATCTCTTCGGCCTCTTCCCAGGCCATCTCCAGCAAGGCGATCTCGCCCTCCAGGGCGAAGCGCTCGTTTTCCTCGTTCGCCGCCATCTCGAGGGCCAGCCGCATGTCCCCGGGAAGCCTGATCAGGGCCCCCTCGGGTCCCGGGCGCGACCCATGGGCACTCTTGGCCGCCACCGCCCGGACGTAGTGGACGGGATCGGAGACGCCCTCGAGGTGCTTGATGGCCCGCTCGACGGTGTGTCGTGATCCTCCGGTCCCGTTGATGGAGGGCATCACCAACGACATGGCATTCAACGCGTGCTTGCCCTGGAGCGTGTGCGAGCCCTCGACGTGGAAGAGCTCCAGATGCCAGCCCGTCTCGGCCCGGCGATCCGGTGCCAGCTGGATGTCGGGGAGGTGCTGGCCCAGCACGGTGAGGATCTCGTCCGAGCTGGTCGGGATGTTGGCCACGATGCGGCGGTCGCCGATCCGCTTGTTGATGATGTCGGCCGCGCGATACACCCAGTAGCTGCCCACCGCCAGGGCCACGAGTCCCAGGCTGCCTGCGATGGCCGCGGCGGCCCCGAGGCCCACGACCGACCCTCCGATGATCCTACGCCGGCGCCGCCTGCCGAACTGATCCCCATACCGCCACGCCGCGAATTCCGGCAAGAGCGGGGTGCCCACCCGGACCAGGTCCGTCCCCTCGTCCAACCGGGCGAGTCCGATGTTGTCGGTTGCGTACCGCTTGCGCGCGTCGCGGTACTGCCGCTCGCACTCCTCCACCGCCTCCCACCGCTCATCCAGCGGTGTGAGGTTCCAGCGCTCGCAATTCCGACACACCACCCAGAGCCGCCCCTTCACCGCATCGAACGCCAGCCGCCGGCCCACCGGAAAGGCTTCGATGGCTTGGTTGCCGGGGAGGTGGTTTTTGCAGAACAAGCAAGTTGAATACATGTGGGTGGTGTTTGGCCTTTAATGTTCCGCCAACCTGGTCAGTCCAGGGGACTACCGTCAAGCAAGCCTTCGAGCGGCACGGCCTCCGCGCCGTTCTCGGTACAAATGGCGAACGTGCGTTCCGATGCGCCGTACATGGCGACACCGGCGTAGTCACCTTTCTTGTTCAAGACAAAGAACCGTACATCGAACGCCGGCAGCCCCCGGCTGTTCAGCAGGCGGGCTTCCACGGTGTTGTCCTTGATGCGCCGGAGCGCGGCTAGCCCCGCATCCTTGGGACTCATACCGCCGCGCATCTTTTCCACGATCAGGTAGGAGCTCAGGTTGTAGAGGTTCGCTTCGCCGCGGCCGGTCGACCCGGCCGCGCCCACGTCGTTGTCAACGTACAGGCCGGCGCCGAGGATGGGTGAGTCACCGGCGCGGCCCGGGATCTTCCAGGCCAGGCCGCTGGTGGTGGTGACGCCGCAGATGTCGCCGGCGGCATTGATGCCGTTGCAGCTGATGGTTCCCCAGAAGTGATTCTGGTCGATCAACCCTTCGCGCATCATGGCGAGTGCCGCCTCATAACCGCGGCGCGTGCGCTCGGCGGGGTCGAGATAGTGGTTGGGATCCACGCGGCGCTTCCACTCCAACCAGAGCGCGCGGGAATTCTCCGTGTTGAGATCGTCCTCCACGGTGAATCCCATGTTGCGGGCGAATTCCTGCGCGCCGGGCCCCACGAGCAGATGGTGGTCGGTGTATTCCATGACCGCCTTGGCCACCAACGAAGGCGTGCGCACGCCTTCGAGGGCCGCGACGCCACCCGCCTGCCGCTTGGGGCCGTGCATGCAGCACGAATCGAGCTGCACGACGCCCCGCTCGTTGGGGAGGCCGCCGTAGCCGATGCCGGCTTCGGTGGGGTCCAGCTCGGGGATGTTCACCCCGGCCACCACCGCGTCGAGCACGTCGCCGCCGCCCGCGATCATCTCGAAGGCCTTCTCCACGGCGTTTTGAGGCCCCCCATTGGTGTACTCGATACCGCTGGCGTCGGAGATGACCATCGGGCGGGCGCGCCGCCCGGTGATCACGCCGGGGGCGTCCATCTTCGGCTGCTTGGCTCCGGCGGCGGCCAGGCCCACGGCCGCACCGCCCATCACGAACTCTCTGCGGTTCAAGGTGTCGCTCACGGTTGCTCTCCTTGGGTGTGGCCCATCAGGGCTGCCGGAAGATTTTGCCGCCCTTCATCACGAATCGCACACTGCGGAGGGCGGAGATGTCGCGCGTGGGGTCGCCCGATACGGCGATGAGATCGGCGAGGAGTCCGGCCCGTACGCTGCCGAGATCGGCGTCGAGGTCGAAGATGGCGGCATTGCCCGACGTCGCCGCGCGCAACGCATCGGGGACTGCCATGCCGTACTCGACCATCAGTTCCAGCTCGCGGACGTTGTCGCCGTGGGGATAGACGCCGACGTCGCCGCCGAAACACATGGGCACGCCGGCGTCGAGGGCCATTCGAAAGCTGGCGCGTTTTTGGGTGATGCGCGCCGGCTCCGGGTCGACGCCTTTGCGCCAGCCACCGTACTGCGCGATGGCGTCGCCCGCGGCGAGTGTCGGGCAGAGCGCAACCTCCCGATCCGCCATGAGATCGAAGACGTCGGCGGTGCCGCCGTCGCCGTGCTCGATGGTGCGCACCCCGGCCAGCACCGCACGGCGCATGCCGGTGGCGGTCGAGGAGTGGGCCACCACATGACGTCCCGAGCTGGCGGCGACCTCGACGACGAGAGCAAGCTCCTCTTGCAAGAAGGTCGCCTGCGCGGTGCCGTCGGGGCCCCAACGATAGTCGGCGTACACCTTGATCCAGTCGGCGCCGCGCCCGATCTGATCGCGAGTGACCCGAATCAAATCGTCGTGTCCGTCGGCGGGTTCTGCGCCCTTGGGCAGGGTGAACTCCGGCGCGCCCTTCGGGTTGTAGCTGCCAGTCGCCACGATGGCTCGCGTCGTGGTGATGATTCTCGGTCCCGGGATGATGCCGAGGTCGATGGCGTCCCTCAGCCCGACGTCGGCGTACCCGGCCCCTTCCGTGCCCAGGTCCCGGGTGGTCGTGACACCCGCCATCAACGTTGCGCGGGCGTGTACCGTCGCTCGCACGACCCGCTCCGCCAGCGACTCATTCAAGACCTGATCGGTCCACGACGTTTCGCTATAGGGATGCAGCAACAGATGGGAATGGCCCTCGATGAGGCCGGGAAGCAGCGTCAGGCCGGGCAGTGCGATGACGTGCGCGCCGGCGGGAACGTCGATGTCATCGTCCGGCCCGGCTGCCGCGATCCGCTCGCCGCGAACCAGCACGGCCCACCCCACGTGCAGCTCGTCGCCGTCGAACACCGCGTCCGGTCGCAACACGATGGCCGCTTGTCCGTGAAGCGGACCGACGGCGATGGACAGCAAGGTTGAGAAAACGAACGCGGGGCGCACCGATCGTCGCATGACCAACACTCGGGATGAAGGGTCTAATGATGACGCCCGAGGTGGCCAGTGGCCAGTGGAGCCCCGGTTCTGGTCGGTCAGGTACGCCGGAGGAACGACAATCCTAGGGAGTTGGCGATGCGGAATTCCAGCGACTCGCCCGGACCCACGTCGATCGATTCGATGTGACCTGCGCCCCGGCTTCCAACCGGAACCAACTCGAGGTCGAGGCGGGTGTGGGGCCGAATGACCGCTGCCCGGATCTCGAGGGTCTGAGTCGTCATCGACGTGACCGTGCCGAGACGAATCCGGCGGTCGTCGATGACCGCGAAGACCCGCATATCCTGCCAGTTGTCGTTCACCACGCGAAGCGTGATGACCTCGTCGCGGATCTGCGTGGTCGCCTCGGCTGGCGGACCCTGGCCGGCGGCACTGGGTTGGGAGCCCCAACCCAGCGCGATGAGCCAGATCAAAAACTGGCTGCGTTTCATGGTCTATTCCTTTCTTGCTATACCTGCAGCCGCCGGGGCTGGATCAGCCCCGCGGCGGGAAGCGGTCCCCTCGCCTACAGGCGGGAGAGATTGGAGAGTCCCAGGTTGCTCTCGATGCGATACACGAGCTCGTCTCCCGGGAAAATGAGCATCCGTTGGGTAATGGTCGCTCCGCGCCGGCCGATGGGCACGGCCACGATCTCGATCTCAGCTGCGGAGCCCACCCAGGCCGGGCGAAGCCGCACGCGCTGCTCCGACAGGCCGCTCACGGTTCCGAGGCGATGCGACACGCCCTCGATCACCGCGTAGACCCTCATGGCATTCCAGTTCCGGTTCACCACCGTCACGGTGACCAGCGAATCATCCTCGGCCACCGGCACAGCGGCTGCCACAGGCTGGGCGAGTACTGCCCCGAGGCCCAGACCGAACAGCGTGAGTAATAGTTTTTTGGCCTTCATTGGTCTGATCCTTTCATCTATGCGTTCCAAGCCGCCGGGCCTCATGTTCCCCGAAGGGGCTGGGCCGGTCATCGACGGCTGCACCGGTGCCTAGGGCAATCTCGATGCCATATGGCTCGCTTGAGCTGTAAATGGTTGCGTGGAAATGCTTTACAGATGAATTAGCGGTTCTTGGCGATGATTGGAGTGTCCACTTTGGGTGACGGTTGTTCGGTGGCTCGACTCGCGTGGCAGGGCGCTTGGAGCCCAATCACTCGACCCGGCGAAACTCCAGGGAGTTGCCGCTGGGGAAGAAAATGGTGAGTCGGTTGCCGAGCACTTCGATGGTGCTCGGCTCGGTGGCCGCCTCGGCGGCGGGGGTCACCGTCATCCGGAGCGGACTGGCCGCGAGTCCCGGCATCTCGTCGCCCCGGGAGAGATGGAACAGATGAGAGAACACGAGGCGCTCGTTGCGTAGCGTGTACGTGCCCCCTTCGGCGGACCCTCTGCGCGGCTCGCCGTCGTCACCGATTACGAAGAACAACACGGTCCACTCCCGCTCGGTGAAGAAGATCCGTCCCGCTACCTCATGCGTGGGCCCTTCCCGCAGCACATACCGTTCTGCAGACCACACGCCCTTCAACGTGGGATCGTTGGTCTGGGCGTGGGCTGCCGTGACGGCGAGCATCAACAGTCCCGTCGTGATGCTGGCACATTGCCGGATATGCATGGGCTGCTCCTGCGGGTGAAGGAAAGGGCAGGGCCAACCGTACCCCTTCCTTCTTATATAGGAGATCCAGAGAGAGCTGCGCGGGGAAACTGGCGTGGCGCCAGGAACCTTACTCGGTGCCGGGCCGGGTGCCGCCGCCGTTGCCGGTATGATGCCGGCGGTCGTTTTGACCGTCATAGTGGAAGCGCTGCGCGGGGCCCATCGTTTCTCGACCGGCCGCGGTTTCCAGCCTGTCCCGATCCATCAGCGTGATCTTGGAGCGGGAAACCTCGATGAGGTTTTCGTCTACGAGGGTTCGCATTGTTCGGGAGACGGTTTCGCGGCTGGAGCCGATCATTTGGGCAATCAGATGGTGGGTGATTCGCTTGGTGATATGCTCGCCGTCGTTCTCGTCGGCCATCTCGAGCAACAGCCTGGCCACGCGGCCAGGTACGTCGAGGAGGACCAGGCCGCCGATCTTGTCGTCGGCCTGCCGCAGCCGTTTGCACATGGCCCGCAGGAGGCCGATGGCGATTCCTGGCATGCTGTTGAGGCATTGGTGGAAGTCTTCCCGGCGGAGCACCATGAGATGCGAGTCTTCCATGGCGATCACGTGAGCAGAGCGCGGCTGATCGTCGATCAGGGACATTTCCCCGAAAAAGTCCCCCTTGCCGGGGGTGGTGAGAATCACCTCGCGCCCGTCCTCGCCGATCAATACCACCTTGACCTGTCCTTCCATCACGACATAGAGGGAATCGCCGGGGTCCTCCTCGAACACGATCACGCTGTTCTTGGGATAGGACCGCTCTCGAGCGAAGTAGGCGATTCGATCGATATCCTGCTCCCGGAGGTGCTGGAACAGGGGAATGCTCTTCAAGGTATGCGCCACGGTCATGGGCCCGTCTTTCTCATAGAAGCCACATAGAAGCAACCGAAGGACCCCCACGTTAGTGATGGCCGGGGCTGCTGTCAATTCCCACAAGTCTTTGCGCCCGTTGTGGTTGCGGGTTTTTGGCGGATTCTGGTAGGCCTGACGCGTTTTTGAGTATTCCGTGGGTCCCCGGGGAGGGCCCATGGAACCCGCCGGAGTGGCTATGTCGTTTGACAGAGAGGGCTTACCTGACTAGACTTCGGCGGCGCGGGGGGTGCATACGGGATGGAATTCGGGACCTGGTCCTTCCGGCCGGTCCTTTTTTCATCGGTCCCCCCGATCGATTGCGACGGATTTCAGAGCACTATGAGCGAGATACGACTCCGAGAATCAGACAGCGTCGAATGGGCGGTCAAGGCGTTCCGCCGGAAGGTACAGCGGTCGGGCGTCCTGAAAGAGCTACGCCAAAAACGCTACTACACGAAGCCGAGTTTGGCTCGGCGACTCAAGAAAGCCGCCGCTCGTCGCCGTGGCCGTGCCGAAGCCCGTAGGGCGAGGCGGGCACAGCGGACGGCGTAGTCATCAACCCCACCGAGCATCCCGGTCACCCCGGAGCCGCGGTCATCTGCGGCCCGTTCACCCGTGCGTTCCGGGTGGGCGCACGGCTGTGGCCATCGAAGTCTAGGAGGCAAATGTGAGTACTCGAAGCTGGTCCAAAGGCCCCATGCTGGAAGCTTCGGACCCTCGATGTGAGTGCGGCAGCGCGTTGATCATGAGCAGTGACGGCAACGGTATGCTCATGGAGCGGTGCCAGAACGGCTGCTATCGGCGCCCGGTCCAGACTCGCCGCCCGACCTGCCCGGAGTGTGGGTTCGGGCCCTGGGGCGAGAAGACCGGATGTGAGAAATGCGGTTTCGGAGTTCGCGAGGTGAAGAAACCCGGTCCCGCCCAGTATTGGAATAATCCGGTGCAACCGGAGGCCAAGCCGGCTTCATGATGCGTGGTTCCGTGAAGACGCTTGCCTACAACCCTCGTTGCAACACGTCTGCAAGCTTCTTCCCAAAACCTGCAGGGTCGTTGGGCTGGCTTCCTTCAGCCAGTAGTGCCTGTCCGTAGAGCAGTTCGGCGAATTCGCGCACGACCGGGTCCCGCTCGTCTTTCTCGAACCGGGCCTGGAGCTTCTGCAGGATGGGGTGTGCGGGATTCACTTCGAGGATGCGCTTGACCTTCGGGACGTCCTGTCCCATCTGCCGCAGGATCTCCGTCATCTGCGGCGACATGTCGAGGGGTTCGCCGACCAAGCACGCCGGTGACGACGTGAGTCGGTTGGTGGGGCGAACTTCCTTGATATCGTCGGCCAGCAGTTCCTGAAAGAGGGTCGTGAGGTCCTTGAAATCTCTTGTCTGCGTCTCGAGCGCCGTGGAAGCTTCCTTCTGTTCTTCCTCGGTTCCCAGGTCGACGCTCCCCTGGCCGACGGAACGCCATTGCTTCTCTTGAAACGCCGGAGCGTTCGGTAGCCACACTTCGTCCACCCGGTCGGTGAACAGCAACACCTCATACCCCTTCTTCTGAAACACCTCGAGGTGCGGGGACTGGCGAGCCGCGTCGATGGTGGGGCTGGTCAGGTAGTAGATGGCATCCTGGCCGTCGGGCATGCGGACGACGTAGTCGGCGAGTGCGGTCATTTCTTCGGCGTTGCGCGTCGAATGACACAGCAACAGATCCAGAAGCGGCTCATGCTTCTGATCCATGGACAGGAATCCCTCCTTCATGGCCGGGCCGAAGTGTTTCCAGAAGTCACGGTAGGTCTTGGTCTCGTGTTTCTGGAGACGTGCCAACTCCTCCATCACCTTCTTGACCAGAAACTTCCGGATGGCACCGATCTTCCGGTCTTGCTGGAGGATCTCCCGCGACACGTTGAGGGAAAGATCGTCGGAATCCACCACGCCCTTGATGAACCGCAAATGGGGCGGCATCAAGTCCTTGCACTCGTCCATGATGAACACGCGCTTGATGAACAGCTGCAGCCCGCGGTACGATATCTCGTGATGGTAGAGATCGATGGGCGCTTGCGACGGGATGTAGAGCAAGGCCCGGGCTTCGACCGCCCCTTCCATGCGGATCGAGAGATGGGAGAGGGGATTGCTCCAATCGTGTGTGATGTGCTTGTAGAACTCCTGGTATTCTTCCTCGGTGACGTCTTCTTTGGCCCGCGTCCAGATGGCCTGCATGGAGTTGAGCGTTTCATCGGTCACCACCTTCTCGGGCGCGGCCCCTTCCCGCGGTTTTCCTTCTTCGTCTCGCGGGGTTTCCTCCCGCTCCACCTCCATCTTGATGGGGTGGGCGACGAAGTCGGAGTGGTGCTTGACGATGCCCTTGATGACCCACTCGGCCGCGTAATCCTGTAGGCCGTCCTCTTCATCTACTGGACGCAGATGGAGCATGACCGTCGTGCCGTTGCCGGTGCGCTCCGACTCCTCGACGGTGTACTCGCCGGTCCCCGTGGATTCCCACTTGTACGCCTTCTCTTCACCGGCCCGGCGGCTCAGGACCGTCACCTTGTCGGCCACCATGAAGCTGGAATAGAAGCCCACCCCGAACTGGCCGATCAGATCAAGGGACCCCTGTTCGTCCTTGCTTTTCTGTAGGGCCCGAAGGAAATGTGTGCTCCCGGAGTGGGCGATCGTGCCCAGATTCTCGATCAGCTCGGCGCGGTTCATGCCGATCCCGTTGTCGGAGACCGCCAGGGTCCGTTCCTCGGTGTCCCGGGTGATGCGGATGTGGAGCTCTTCGTCGGTCCGGAGTTTAGGGTCGGTCAGGCCAGCAAACCGGAACTTGTCGAGCGCATCCGACGCGTTCGAGATGAGCTCTCGCAGGAAGATGTCTTTGTGGGAATAGAGCGAGTGAACCAACAGCTCCAGCACCTGCTGGACTTCGGCTTGAAATTCGTGGCGTTCCACAGTGGCGGTCATTGCGGTCCCTGCGGGGTTTGGTGGTTACCGGTCGGAAGAACTGTAAGATAGTCAGGATGTATGGGTCGGCGGCACTGGGGGCTGCGATTCTAGATCAGTGATTCTAGATTGGTGAGCCCTTGCCCCTACGTTTTCAACAACCTGCTAGGATCGCCGTTTTACAGTGCCGACACTCGAAATATTCACGGACTACATCTGACCCTGGTGCTACCTCAGTACCGTGCGTACTGATCGCTTGGTTCGGGAGTACGACGTGCGCCTGCAACACACCGTGTTTCCCCTCCACCCGGACACGCCCGAGGAAGGCCTGGCCCTGGAGGAGCTGTTCGGCAGCCGGCTGGATGTCGAGGCCATGCGCTGGCGCATGGCGGAGCTGATGGCCGAGGAAGGATTGCCCTACGGTGACCGCACCCACACGTACAACAGCCGTCTGGCGCAGGAGCTCGCCAAGTGGGCCGACCGCCGGCCAGGTGGCGAGGCGATCCACGGCGCGCTCTACCGCGCCTACTTCGTCGACGGTGTCAACCTCGCGAAGATCGAGGAGCTACCGCGGATCGCGGAGTCGGTGGGCCTGTCAGGCGTCGAGGCGCGCGAGATGCTCGAGGCACGCTCCGAACGCGATGCTGTCGATACCGATTGGGCCCGTGCGAGAGCCCTCGGCGTAACCGGCGTCCCCACCTTCGTGGCGAACTCCGTAGCCGTAGTGGGCGCGCAGCCCTACGAGATCCTAGAACAATTGATCATCCAAGCCGGAGCCCAGCAGCGCTCAGCGTAACCACTGTCCCCACTGGGTGGGCACTGCCTACGGCAACCCCAGAATCTTGTGCGTCTGCAAGCTCACCTTCCACTGGGGGTGAACCTCGCAGTATGCCACCACGTCTTCCGTATTCCGCGTGAGATCGGTCCCGTCCATGGGCTGAAGAAAAAAGTGATCGAAATCGAGCGCCGTGAAATCCGCGGGATCGATGCGCTCTTGTGGAAAGACGATCTTGATCTCGTCGCCTGATCGTTGGGCGAATTCCGCCTCGGCTTTCGGGCTCACGCAGACCCAATCGATTTCGTCGGGCGCCTCGAGCGTTCCGTTGGTCTCGATGGCGATCTCGAGGCCGGCGTCGTGTAGCGCGCCGATCAGCGGCTCGTCCAGTTGCAACAGAGGTTCTCCGCCGGTCAACACCGTGAACGGATTGGGGTCCGTCGTGTCGTTCTCGTCCCAGATTCGCCGCACCCTTTCGGCGAGGGCCACGGTTGTGGTGAATCTACCTCCGCCGGGTCCGTCGGTGCCGACGAAATCGGTGTCGCAAAAATTGCACGTGGCAGTTGCCCGGTCGAACTCGAGGCCGGACCACAGGTTGCAGCCGGAGAACCGCAGGAACACCGCCGGGCGGCCCGTGTGGAATCCCTCGCCTTGCAGCGTGTAGTAGATCTCCTTGACGGAGTACGTGCTCACGAGGCGTGCACTCCCGCTCGATACCGGGTGGGATCGCGCACGCCCGCGTCGAGAAATCCCTGCCTGCGCAACGCGCACGCATCGCAGCGGCCGCACGCTTCGCCGTCGCGCGACGGGTCGTAGCAGCTAATGGTCATCGAGTAGTCCACGCCCAGCTCGACACCCCGTAGGATGATCTCTCGCTTTGACAACTGGATGAGCGGCGTACGGATGGTGAACCTGGCCGACCCTTCGGCGCCCGCCTTGGTGGCCAGCTGGGCCAGGTGTTCGAACGCCGCGATGAATTCAGGACGACAATCCGGGTAACCGGAGTAATCGCGGGCGTTGACGCCGATGAAGATGTCTGCGGCCTGCAGCACCTCCGCCCAGGCCAGGGCGAGCGAGAGGAAGATCGTGTTGCGCGCGGGAACGTAGGTTACCGGGATCTCCGAGCCGATCTCCTCGAGCCTTGAGTCTTTCGGGACGTCGATGTCGTCGGTGAGCGCCGACCCGCCGAAGACGCTCAGATCCAGGTCGGTCACCACGTGACGGAAGACGCCGATGGCGGCGGCGACCCGGCGCGCCGCGTCGACCTCGATGTGATGGCGTTGTCCGTAGCGAACCGTCAACGCGTACGGCTGGTATCCCTGGTACTTGGCGGCGGCGAGGGCCGTGGCCGAGTCGAGCCCGCCACTCAGCAGGACGACGGCCGGCCGGCCATTGAGCCCACCAGGAGATTGGTGTTTCATTATCATCGGAATATAGACCATGACGCGACACTCCGAGGAGCCGTACATGAGCGACAAGCAAGACCGTTTGCCGGCGGCGGGCCCGCTGCCTCGGCCTGAGAGTCTCGCACAGGCGCGGGAGATGCTCAGGGCGGAATCGTTTCCGGCGCCAGACGTGCAAGTGGTGACCATGGAAGCCACTGAGTTCACGTCGGTGTGCCCGCGCACTGGTCAGCCGGATTTTGGGAGCGTGTCCATCGAGTACGTTCCCGCGGAGCGCTGTCTCGAATCCAAGGCGCTCAAGTTCTATCTGTGGGCGTATCGCAATGAAGGGGCGTTTTGCGAAACCCTGGCTGCGAGAATCGCCGACGACGTGGTCTACGCC
>JAPULZ010000021.1 GCA_027294455.1 Gemmatimonadota bacterium | reverse complement strand
GATGCGGTGGTGATCCCAACGATCACCCCTGACGGCAGGTTCCGCTTCGTTGTGGAAGCGGAGGCGGAGGAGCCGATTGCCTTCGACGTGGCCGGGGTGGTTGGGGGTGGGCACATGGTCGGAGGCGGTACTCAAGGGTTCCTCACGGCCTTCGCCGATGGAACCCTCCGGTTCCTTCCGTTCGACTTCATCCGCCAAGAGAACCAGTGGTTCTGCAACAGCGCTACTCGAACGAATGAGGGGTGGATTCCGATCACGCCCGACGTGGCGCTCGCCGATTGCGGCGATTGGCCGCCGATTCGGGTGTTCGGCACGGACCAGCGGTTCGCCAACTGCCAAGAGTGCCACGGAAGTCAAATCGCGATCAGCTTCGACACGGCCACTTTTCGCTACGACACCCGCCTCGTGAGCTACACGATCAATTGCGAGTCGTGTCACGGGCCCGGTCGACGGCACGTGCAGCAAGCGCGCAACGGACAACTGAGCAGGCAATCCGACATCGGAATGCGGTCGCTCGCCGGTCTCTCCAAGGACGAATCGCTCAAGATCTGCTTCCAGTGCCACGCCCTCAAGGACGTCCTCGAGCCTGAGTACTTACCTGGAAAGCCGCTCGAGCAATACTACTCGTTGGGACTTCCCCAACTCGGAGAACAAGCGCTCTTTCCGGACGGGCGGGTCCGAACGTTCGCGTATCAGGGCAATCACCGGTACAGCGCCTGCTATCTCAACGGGTCCATGACCTGCACCGACTGCCACGATCCGCACAGCCAGGGTCCCCGTGATGTGTGGGGCACCCCGCTGCCAGACCGATTCGACGATGGACAATGCACGAGTTGCCATCCGAGCAAGGCAGCCCAGCCGGAGGTGCACACCCATCATCCTGCCGAGTCGGCCGGAGGGCGGTGCGTGTCATGCCACATGCCGTACCTCCAGCAGCCCGACGTGGGTCGCCAGCTGCGCTACGCTCGGTCCGATCACAGCATCGCCATTCCGCGTCCAGTTGCCGACGATCGTCTCGCAGTGGACAATGCGTGCCGTCAATGCCACGCGGAGCAGTCTGTACAGGCACTCCAGGATAGCGTTGAGTCCTGGTTCGGAGACCTCAAGCCGGCCCAGCCGATCGTCAGGGGATTGGAGCGGATAGCGACCTTCCCCGACGTCCTGACGGCAACGCGGACACTGCTCCGCCCAGACGCCGGGCACCCCATGGCACAAGTCGCGGCCGTCGGGCTCTTCGCCCAGCGGTTCCTCCGGCCTGATATGCCGCTGATCGAGCCGCAGATCACCGCCGCACTCTGGCGCATTGCGGACAGCAACGACCTGGACGTACGTGCGGTGGCCCTGGCTGCGATCCACCTGGCCCGTGGCTCGGACCGGCGCACGCGGCGTCGGCTCGTACGGGCACTCGACCGGGCGGGCTCGGACGCGGCCGGCCTCCGTGCCCGCTGGGTCCTCGCCCTCGGGACGTTCGGGGACAACTACGGCGTGGCGGCGGACTGGACGTCCGCCCGCGCGGCCTACCTGAAGGCACTCGAGCTGCAGCCGAACCGCGCGGGCGTCCTGAGGAATCTCGGTCTCGCGTCGTTGTCCTCCGGCGACAACGTCACTGCCGCCACCACGTTACGCCGCTCACTCGCGATCGATCCCTACCAACCGTTCTCGTGGCTCAATCTCGGTGTGGCGCTGGAAAGACTGGGCGACGGCGTGGCTGCCGAAGAAGCGTACGTTCGCACACTGGCGATCAGGCCGGATCACGCCCTGGCTCATTTCAACCTTGGGAACCTGCTGTATGCCCAAGGCCGGTCGGACGAGGCGACGGCGGCGTACCAGCGAGCCGTGCGGTACGATCCAGGTCTCCACCAGGCACATCTGGCCCTGGCACGGAGTTTCTTGGAACAGGGAGATCTGACCGGCGCGGTGGCCGCGGCGAGGAAGGCGGCACGACGAGCCCCCGACGACCCTGGACTGGCGGAGTTCTTGAGGCGGCTCGAGGCCGCCGCCGGTGCTCGCTAAAACGCCGGTTTGGCGGCCCTCAGAGCCCAGTTGCTCGGTAGAGGCAGTCACCCTCCTTGACAGACACCGCCCCACGGGATATTACCGCATACTAGGGATTACGGTATCGGCCCCCTCCTAAACGTGGCCGACCCATACCGGGAACACGCAGTTTTGCTGCCGGGAATACCACGAGGTTTTTGAATCCTGCTGCGACCGACGCAGCAGGGTCATGCAGTCGTATCACCGTTTGGTCTACCCCAAGGAGGTGGAGCATGCAATGTCCTCGTTTTACTAGAGCCATGCTGTTGTGGGGCGCTGTCGGGCTGCTCTTCGCGAGCGGCACGACGGAGGCCGCCGCACAACGGACTGGCACCATCCGCGGCGTCGTACGCGCGGCCAACACCGGCCTGCCGGTTCAGAACGTTCAGGTGTTGGTGCTGTCCACGCGGCTCGGTACGGTTACCGACCGTGAGGGCCTGTACGAAATCGTCAACGTACCCGAGGGGAGCGTACGCCTACAGATCCGCGCGATCGGGTACTCGACCCAGTCGGTCACGGTGGCTGTGTCGCTGACACAGCCGGCCACCCAGGACTTCCTCCTCGCGGGATCGGTCATCAGGATCGATGAAGTCGTCGTGACCGGGACCGGCGCCGCTACCCAGCTGAAACAGCTCGGCAATACGGTCGCCGTCATCGACCTCGCGCAACTGCAGAATGCGCCGGTGCAGAGCTTCTCGGAGGTGCTCGCCGCCCGCGAACCCTCCGTGGTCGTGCTAGCCTCGGGTGGGCTCGCCGGTACCGGCGCGCGAATCCGCATCCGAGGCACCAACAGCCTCTCGATGTCGAATGAGCCGATCGTGTATCTGGACGGCGTGCGCATCGACAACGGCGGTGGCCTCGATGGTAACGTCACGGCGACTGCCGCCGGACCGTCAAGGTTGGACGACATAAACCCGGAGTCCATCGAACGCATCGAGGTGCTGAAGGGAGCCGCCGCGGCCACGCTCTACGGCAGCCAGGCCTCCTCCGGCGTGATTCAAATCTTCACGAAGCGCGGGTCCGAAGGCGCTCCCCGGTTCAGCTTTCGCCTCGAACAGGGCGTCTCGACTTACCCCGACGTTTACAAGCCCAATGCGGGATTCGCCCGCGACGCCGCGCAGGCAAGCACGATCAACGAGCTGTACGGCTTGAACCTGCAACCGTTCGAGGTCTTCGAGCGCTCGTTCGTCAAGGACATGTTCGAGACCGGGCGCCAGCAGGCCTACTCGGCGAGCGTGACGGGTGGGGGCCAGGACGTCACGTACTTCGTGTCCGGGCGGGTCATCAATGACGACGGGCCGTTCGGCGGTGAGCAGCTTGGCCCCGCGAGGGATATCAACCGCAAGATCCAGGGGAGTTTCAACGTCTCGATCTTCCCTCGCGAGCGCTTGAGCTTCCGAGTCGGCGGTCTGTTTACAGATTCGAGGTTTGAGGTGCCGAACAACGGCAACAACATCTTCGGTGTCGTGTCTCTGGCAATGTTCGGCAAGCCCGAGCTAGCGAGTTGTGACGACATCGACGGCGATGGCCAGCAGGACATCGACCGGTCCCAGATGATCGGCAAGACGACGCCAGTGTGTGAGACGTCCGGGAACCCCACTGGCCAGATCGCCTTCCAGACCGTCCGCGAATCGATGCAGCAGATAACGCGACAGGATGCCGAGCACTTCAACGGCAATTTTGCCGTAACGTACCAGGCCGCGCCGTCGTTGAGCCTCGAAGGCCAGTTCGGAATCGATGCTACGAACGGCCGGTCGTTCGAGTTCGCGGCGTTTGGGTACGATCTGGACAATTTCACCGGCAACAACGTCGACGGGTTCCGCAACATCGGTCAGCGGAACCACCGGGAGATATCCCTCGACGTCAAGGCAAACTGGTCGACCCGGTTCGGCGACGACCTCTCGTCGACGTTCGTCGGCGGCGGACAGATATTCATCTCCAAAAACAAAACCTCGGGCGGGTTTGGATCCCAGTTCCCCGGTCCGGGGCTCGAGGTGGCCGAAGCTGCGGCCAACCAGAGCCTGCAGGAGGCCTCCAACGAGAACGTGAACACGGGATTCTTCGCTCAGGAGCAGCTCGGGTACAACGATTTCGTGTACCTGACGCTCGGGGGCCGATGGGATCGCGCGAGCGCGTTTGGTGAGAACGCCGGCAGTGCGTTCTACCCGAAGGCCGGCATTTCGATCGTCCCCAGTGACATGTTGAGCTGGGGCAGCTCCCTGCTCTCGACGTTTCGCGTGCGCGCGGCCGTCGGAAAATCCGGCTTGCAGCCGGGCGCCTTCGACAAGTTCACGACGTTCGGCCCGGGGCCGACGTCGCAGGGTCCCGGTCTCCAGCCTGACAACCTCGGAAACCAGGATCTGGTGCCCGAGGAGTCCACTGAGTGGGAGGTCGGTGCGGAATTCGGATTGTTTAACGACCGTGCCGCGTTCGACGTGACCTATTGGAACCGGGTGACGAAAAATGCACTCATCGCACGGCAGTTCCCGGTGACCGGTGGCTTCACGCGGACCCAGCTCGACAATATCGGCGAGCTCGAGGGCACGGGCTTCGAGATAAAGTTCGACTGGCTGGCGATAAGCCAGGCGAACGTTTCGGTCGGCCTCTTCGCCAACGCTTCGTACCTCGACGAAATCATCAACTCCATGGGCGCCGCGCCTCCCATCAAGGTTGGGGGAAGCTACCCGCGCTACCGGAACTTCTTGAAAGAAGGCTTCGCCCCCGGGTCGTACTTCGGCGCGGCGTTGATTGATTTCACACCCGGCGTAAACGTGCCGTATGATACGAATGGTGATGGCATGCCGGACACCGAGGCCGAGTTCCGGGCCTTCTTGGCCGCGAACCCATCCATCGAGTTGGGCAGCTCTGCGATGAGTCCGCTCATCCGTGACGATGACGGTGACGGCGACCTGCTCGACCATTTTCTCGGCAAACCAACGCCCGACTGGCAAGGATCCGTGGGCGCGAACGTCACGCTGTGGCGGAATTTCCAGATCAACACCGTGTTCGAGTTCAAGACTGGAAACTACTTCGTGACGAATCTCACCGATGCCTTCCGCCAGTCCAATCCTTCGATTGGCCGGAACATCAGGCAGGCAGCGGAGGTCGAATCGACCTTGCTCAATCCGGCGACGGTGAGTGATATCGATGCGCGGTTTGACGCCGCGATGCAGTGGGCGACCCAGCTCAAAGCGCTGGCACCGCTCAGCGGCCTCAACACCATCGAGAACGCGAGGTTCGTCCGGTGGCGCGAGCTGAGCTTGGCCTACAGGGTACCGGCGTCGTTCGCAAGCCGACTCGGCATGACCAATCTCACGGTCAGCCTCACCGGGCGGAACCTGTTCAAGTGGGACGGCTACACCGGTATCGATCAAGAGATGAATGCACGCGCAAGGTGCAACGAAGGGGGCACCGCCTCGAGGGACTGCAACTTCCTCGATGGCGTGGACGCGTTCGGGCTGCCGTTGCCGAGGCGGTACACCTTGGCAGTACAGGTCGGCTTCTAACTTAGAATCTGAGGAGATTACGACATGAAGACGACAGCAACACACCCACGCCGTCGCGTGCGTCCTCGGTTCCGAGGCGCGCCGATGCTCGCCATCTGGATCGTGTTCGCCGTCAGCGGCTGTGACAGCCTGCTCGACGTCACGAACCCCAACAACGTCGTTGGCGAGGACTTATTGGACCCCACGGCTGCCACCGCGGTAGCCAACGGGGCCTTGTATACGGTGCAGGAGGGGTACGGGTATATGTTGGCCCCGTACTCCACGGTGTCCGACGAACTCCACTGGATCGGCTCGCGCGACGCGTGGTTCGAGTTGGAGTTGGGGACGCCGGGGAATCCGGCGAATGAATTCGTCGATGGCGCGTTTCCATTCTTTGCGCAGGGGCGCTGGATGGCCGACGAGGCCATCAAGATTTTGGTGCAGCACCAGACCGACGGTGTCCTGGCGGACGAGACGGATCTCGCCCGTGCGTACCTGTTCGCCGCAATGTCGTACGTCAACATTGCGGATTGGATGGACGACTTCGCCTTCTCGGACAGGAGGGAATCGGGACCGCCGATTGGCGATGACAACATGGGCGGATTGTACACGACCGCGATCGGTTACCTAGGATCGGGGTTGGGGATCGTGGGCGGATCGGGCAGCGACCTCGAGCGGAGCATGCTCGCAATGCGTGCGCGAGCGCGGCACGCCGGCGCTGTGTGGAACATGATCGGCCCGTCCGGCGCGTCCTTCCCGGTGGCCAACCCACTGGTCAGTGACGCGGCGGCCGTCGCAGACGCGACCGCGGCCCTGTCCGTCGATAACTCTGACTGGGATTTCGTGTTCGATTACGGCGCGTCGACCGTTTGGGATGATGCCGGGTGGCAGGTCAATGCCCGTCTCGAGTTGCGCTTCAGCGACGACTACATCGTTGCCGCGTCGGATGACAACACGAGAGATCTCACGGCCCCCGATCGCGGCGTCAGGCTCCAGGATCCGATCGACGCCGTGGGGGACCCACGGCTCGACGTGATCATGACCGCCTTCGAAGGAGGGGAACGGTACGCCGACCTGACAATACTCTCGGCCCGCGAGATGCATCTCATCCTGGCAGAGGACGCGCTGGCCAACGGGAACGTGACAGGAGCGAACTCGTTCGAGCAGTGGATCAACTCCGTGCGCGCTTTCGGCGGGATGACCCCCTGGGTGAGTGGAGGGGCGGGGATGCCCGCGGCGCAGGATCTACTGATCCACGAACGCCGCGTGAATCTGTTCCTCCAGGGCCGGCGTTTGAACGACATGTACCGATTCGGCATTCAGTCGAGTATGTGGGAGGCTTCCAGTTCGGCAGTGACCAACCCTGGGTCGTTCCTCCCGATCACCAAGATCGAGTTGGACGCGAACTGTCACCTCAACCCGGATTTCGAGTGCTGAGGTTGAGCCTCGCGCAGTAGACCCACTGGGTTGCATCAGTGGCAGTAAAGAATGAGGCGAGCTACCGAATGGTGGCTCGCCTCATTCTTTTACCAACAGAAGACGGGAGGACGGAAAGGCGGAATGTCCTCGCTCGCGAAATGCCTCTTG
>JAPULZ010000209.1 GCA_027294455.1 Gemmatimonadota bacterium | reverse complement strand
TGCCCGCCGGATCCCCGTGAAGTGGCACGCGCTCGTCTTGAGCCACGGCATGCCGGCGTTGAGCGGGGCGCCTCTCGAGCACGCGCGCGCGTTCTACGAGACCGTTACGCGCAACGCGCCCAAGGACGAGCGAACACCTCGCTGAGCGATACACCAGATGAAGCCGTCGTGCTTCACTCCACGAGTCCCTCGACCTCGTGGACGCAGAAGCGCCCCTCCTTGCCGCGGAGTTCCAGGTCGAAGGAGCGCCCGAATCGCACTTGCTCGCGAGTCAGCTTGCGCACGTCGTCGGATACGAGGAATCTCGTTCCGGTCTCCTTGCTCGCCGCCTCGACGCGGCTGGCCACGTTCACCGCGTCGCCGATCGCCGTCTCGCGGCGTGTGTTAGCGCCGCCCAGGGCACCGACGACGACAGGACCGAAGTGCACGCCCACACGGATCGCGAAGGTGCGATCGTAGAGCGCCTGGACGTACTTCGATACCGACTCCGCAGCCTCGAGCAGCGCGAGCCCCGCCGTCACCGCTGCGAGCGCGGGCGCCTCCTCGTGGTCGAGGCCAAAGAGCGCCATCACGGCGTCGCCCATGTAGTTGTCGATGCACCCTCCGGCCGCGACGATGCCCTTCTCCGCCGCGTTGAAGAAACGGTTCAGGACATGGACGATGTCGTACGCGGGCAACGCGTCGGCCAGCGCGGTATACCCGGCAACGTCCGCGAACAGCACGGCCAACTCGCGATCGCAGCCGGCCGGCCCGATATCCGCACGCAGCAAGGACGAAAGGGCCTCGTCCTCGGCATCCAGCACCAACCGCTGCACGCTTACGGACGAGGCCACCTTCGTCTGGCAGGCGAGCCGGATCTCGTCGGGCAGCGCGAGCCGACCGGCGATTTCGCTTTCGGCCGCGGTTCGCGGCGAGCAAGCCTCGCTGCCCTCGAGGATCCGGACGCGGCATGTGGAACACCTCGCACTACCCCCGCACGCATGCGTGATCGGGATAGCTCCGTCCATCAGCAGCTTCAACAGATTCGCGGACCCCTCGAACGGAATGGAGATGTCGTCGGGTAGCGACCGGACCTCGGGCATTCCTCACAGGATACCTATTGACCGTTGCCGTGAAGCGGTTGTTGTGTCTTGACCTCTCTGTACTCCTTGCGTGCCACCGCCACGTTCGCGTCGTACGCGAAACCGCCGTCGCCGAGGAAGCCACCCTTGCCGTAGCCGGCGATCCCCCCCGGCGTCAGGCTCGAGCCGCCCATGCCGCCCTTGCCGGGAAGACCTTGCTTGCCGCCGCGGATGTTCGGGCCCTTGCCGCCCTTGCCCGGCTCGCCAGCATCGCCCGGCTTGGCCTTGACTTTGCTCGGACAGAATGTCGGGGCCGGCTTGTTGCCCTGGGCAAAGCCTCCCCAGCCACCGTCGCCGCCGTTACCTCCGCCGCCCCCGGTGACACCCGTGCCGCCGGAGCCTCCATCGCCACCGTCGCCGCCCCGGCCGTCATGGTCCATCGACCCCGTATGGTTGACGATAATGACCGTGCCGTTGCCGACCTTCCACTTGACGTTGCCGCCGCGGCCACCTTCGCCGCCGTTGCCCCCGTACCCGGCAGCGCCTCCCCACGACCCGTGGCCGCCCCGGCCGCCGTTCCCACCCATGCCGCCGCGACCGGCGGTAGCGATGACATCACAGTCGACGCCCGTCGTGATGTCGATGTCGCCTCCCCTTCCGCCGTCCCCGCCGCGGCCACCGTTGGAGCCCCACTCCCAGGTGCCCCACCACGTGAGCCCCCATCCGTCGTAGCCCTTGCCGCCATCGCCACCCTTCCCGCCAATCCCTGTCAGGACGCTGATCGTGAGTTTGCTACCCACGTTGACCAGGTGATCGTTTCCGTTGGCTCCATCTCTGCCGCGGTCACCGGGATCATTCCGGTTCGTCCCAGGGCTCCCCGGGTCACCGGGAAGGCCATTGATACCGGGCAAGCTCTGCATGCCGGCTTGCAGACAGCACTGTGCCAGGACTTCCGCACCGAGCGTTGCCAAGCTGCATGCGATCAACGCGCATCGAAACCATGTCATTGTCTACCTCCTGTTGTTGGTCATGTTGTGAGAATCAATCGACTACGACAGTCGCGTTATCCCGCGCGAAGAAACCCGCCACGTTCTTGTGGATGTCTCGCGGACCGCCGCGGATGTATAGCGTGTAGACGACGTCCTCTGCCAGCGCCCGCGAACGGACTACGCCATCTTCATCCGCCCGCAACCACCCCGAGTTGATCTGCAGCCACTGCGGAACCATCTGGAACGTGAGCTTGACGCCCACCGCTGGAGAGCCGTCTCCGTACACCAGCCGCAAGGCCATCGGCTTCGCCGGCCTGCGGAGCTCGATGCGGTCCACGGTGAAATCGCTCGCCTCCATTCGAGCCGCCGGGAAGATACTCAGATGCGTGGGGGCACCCTCCATGCGCGCGATCAAGTAGTAACGTGATCCAGGTGCCAGCGTGGTCAACTCGAACCTGCCGGCGTCGTCCGTTCGCCCCCAAGCGACCACGACTTCCGTGAACTGGGTCCCGTTCGTCGGGCCGTACCCGGTGACACCGGATCCGATACGGCCGTAGAGCCAACCGTTCAGGCGCTCCGTGGTTTGGATCCACGTGATCTGCGAACCCAGTCCAATCGAAGCGTTCGCGACCGGCCGGCCCTTCTCATCGACGACACGTCGCTTTAGCACGCGCGTTTCCTTGAGCCTGATTTCGGTCTCGTACCGGACCGCATCCAGGACCCGGCATTGCCCCTCCGCGGGCATGTGTCCCTTCGCGATCGCACCGATTCTCAAGGAGTCGGTGCGCTTCACCCGACCAACGCGCATCAGGAACCGCCCGTCGGTGCCCGCGATCGCGTCATGCAGGTCTTCCCGGGAGCCCTTCTCGCCCACTTTCCTCGTCACGCTCACGACAACCCGCGCTCCGGGGACCGGATCACCCCACTCGTTGACGACGGACCCAACGATCACCGAGCGTTCCTCGACTTTCAGGACGAGCCTGATGACCCGGCTGTCACGATCCCGGATCGCCAACGTCGTGTCGGTTTCGAAATGGATCAACCCATCGGCGGAAGAGCACACGACCTTGCACCGGAGCGGCCACAAGACATCGGGAATCGTGAAGCCGCCATCCGC
>JAPULZ010000208.1 GCA_027294455.1 Gemmatimonadota bacterium | reverse complement strand
TCCCGAAACTCATCGCGATGCGCTGCCAAGACGGGCAGCTCCGTGTCAATGGTCGGGATGACCAGTCGTATGGTTCGTTCTCGGCATGCACGAAGCAGCGTCGGAATGAACTCCGTTGACGTGCAGCGAGGTACCACGAACGCATCGTCGGCAATATGGAATGCTGAGGAGAGCCTTGACATGTCGGCCGCGAGGACGTTGCCAGACACCCCCAAGTGGGCAAGCGCTTCCTTGAACGCACGCAGGAGAGCCACTCGCCGCCCTGCTGACGAAATGAGAATATTGCATTGATCACTCATGGAGCGTTACCTGCGCAGTTCTTCGAATCTTGCGGCCGACATCCAAACATTCTGGCCGGCCCTTATTTAACAGGAACTGTCCAAACCGCAAAGACACGCGCGGATTGGCAAACCCATGACGACTCGTTAAGCTTTCTCGTCGTCGGATTCGGGTGGTTAGCTCAGTTGGTTAGAGCGCCGGTTTCACATACCGGAGGTCGGCGGTTCGAATCCGCCACCGCCCATCCCGTAAGTCCTTACCAAATACGCTGTTATACCATCGCCCACCGATCGCCAGTCCGTCGGTGGACACAAATTTGGACACAAAGACGATGGACGCCTCAAAAAGCATCGCCGGCACCGTGAAGGCCAAGACCTGCCCTATCTGCAAGGCGGCCGCCGAGGTCAGCAAAGACACGGGCGGTCGCATCGATCAGCTCGTCGTGGAGTGCAAGAACTGCGGTCTCTACAAAGTGGACGGCCCCTACGCGATCTATCTGAGCCAGGAGGACATCAAGGAACCCCGCCACGTCCTGGCTGGCGCCCTGCGCAACGCTTCGGAACTTGGTCAGGTGATCACCCTGGATGGCAACAACGTTCAGCGGCTCATCGACGAAGCCCCCGTTCCGCGGACTCTGTTTGAGGCCATGGATCGCATGCTGCTCTATCTAGCAGCTGAGGCACCGAACTTTGTCTATCCCGTCAATCTAGAACATGAACACTTCTGGCCGATTCTTTTCGCAACAAATGCAGAGGAATCAGAATACTACCTCCTGAAGATGAAGGATGCGGGCCTGATACAGTGGGAATCCGGTCAGAGTCTCAGCCTGTCACTTGCAGGCTGGGAACGGGTAGAAGAACTGCGGGCCACCGGTGCCAAGTCCGACCAGGGGTTCGTCGCGATGTGGTTCGACCCGTCGACCGACGATGCGTGGGAACACGGATTCAAACCCGCGCTCACGGAAAACGGGTACGACGCAGTGCGGGTTGACCTCGTTCATCACAATCAAAAGATCTGTGACCGCATCATTGCCGAGATCCGCAGCAGCGGACTAGTCGTCGCCGACTTCACTGGCAATCGTTCCGGTGTCTACTACGAGGCCGGATATGCGCAAGGGCTCGGCATTCCGGTCATTTGGACGTGTCGTGAAGACGACATCGACGAGCTGCACTTTGACACGAGACAATACAATCACATCGTGTGGAGCGACCCCTCCAACCTCAATTCCCAACTGTCCGATCGAATTGAGGCGACGGTCTCCGCTCCTCGTTGATCCGTCTAGCGGGTCAAGGAAAGGAGAGTAGGGTGAGTAACGACGATGGGTCCCCGGCAGGCGCCCCTACGCATCCAGTTCAAGCCCTTGGCGATATTCTTGAAAAGATCTGGACGGCTTCACGCAAAGGGAGCGATTCTGCTCGAAACACCCTCGCGGCCGCGTTTGACGTTGATCCGAAGCGCCCTGAGTTGGTGTTACACGAGTTTGCACGGCTCATGGAGTTGAGCCTTCATGCTCGCCACACGATCGAGAAAGCCGCGCAGGGCAAGAACTTGCGAAAAATGTACCTACGTCCGCTGAATCGATTGGACCGCCTGCTGGGTGACCTGGACCTCAGCTCCGGCAATTCGGGAATTACTGAGGCCCTACAAGAAGTCATGCCAAATCTGAAATACGCCGAAGACATGGTTGATCGGCAGCTCGCCCTGAAGCCCGAGGACGAAGAACTGTTGATGGCGATCCTCAACTCATGTCAGGAGTTGATCGCCGAGATCGTAAATTCAGATCTCCCAGGCGAACTCATCAAGATTCTGGTGTCCCGATTGAATGCCGTCAGGGAGGCGGCACTCAATTACAGGGTATATGGCGACGAATTCCTCCGCTCTGCGCTAGATCATGCATTCGGCACATTGATCACAACCCATGCTGATGTAGAGCCATCCAAATGGGAGGGCATCCGGACCCAGGTGTACTCGGTTCTTACAAAAGGCTACAAGCTCATAAAGTTTGGGGAAGATATTGCAAGGCTTGCCGGGCTCGCTACCGACGAGCTGTCAGGCGGCGAACTACCAACATCCCTCCCCGAGTAACTTGATCCGGCCGTCCTGGGTGAACTCGTAACGTTGCGCCGATAGGTCCGCCGTCAGGAGCTCGGCCGACGCCTTGCCGGCCTCACGGCCGCTCTCGCTGTCGAAATAATGGCCTTCCAGGTTGGGGTGTGTCATTGCCTACGCCTTCCGTCGAATGGGAACCACAAGGGGTTCGGTCCGGGCCGGCACGACCATCTCCTCATGGGCGAGCAACCAGGTCCGCACCTCACCGACCAGGAACACGAGCTCACCGTCGAGCTTGCGGCAGGGGATGCGCGAGCACTTGGCTTTGCTGCCCGTGTGGCGGTACAGCCACGAGGGTTGCCGACTCACAGCCTCCAGCAGCTCGTCCCGTCCTATTCTGGTCTCAGGCGGCACGACCCAAAGGCGTTCCCTCCAGGTCATCACAGGGCCTTCTCGCGGCTCCGCGGCGTCCATCCCCTCGAGCCGGGCCGCCAATTCACCCGCGGGCAGCATGGTGCCCGGTGGGGTGCGATGCGTCTTCGACATGGGCTCCTCCTTTGACTGTTCCGCAGGCGGCCCCGCGTGTACATTGGGCGGAGCCTCCTGCGGGGGGCGGATTCTGGGGCCAGTCGGGGATCCTTTGCGGGGGAGCCGGCTGGCCTTTCTCGTCTGGGGGGACCAGTATGCGCCACTGGCCCTATCTATGTCAAGAATCGCCCCATATAACGACACTTGACGACTAGAGCCAATGGCCCTAAATTCAGGGGTAATGCCGCGTTATTGCTGGACTTGGGACGGTCCGCTATTCTCTGTCCCCGTGAGCCCTACCGAATTCCGCAAGCAGCTCAAGCAGCTGGGGCTTTCTCAGTCCGAGGCCGCCCGCCGGCTCTACGTCGAGGTGTCCACTGTGCAGCGATGGGCGCGGGGTGCTAGGACTATCCCCGGGCCTGCCATCGCCGCCCTCGAGGCTTGGCAGCGGCAGGCGAAGGCCGAGGAGGCCCTGAAACGGGTCAAGGACGCCCTGGACCGATAGGAGAGGCGCATGCCAGACCCGAGAGAGGAAATAGGTACCCGACTGTCAGCCACCATCCAGTTGGTTTTTGTAGTGGACCGTCCGCCGGACGGCGTCACGGAGTGGATGGAGACCCTTCAATCAAACGGCGTGTTGTACGCCCTGCTTCGTGCAGGAGAACACGACATTGGACTCGCCCTGCCTGACCCCGAGGAACTCGACACGGTGGAGATACAAGAAATGCTCGACGAGGTTCATGTGACATCGGCGACGTGTCTCGTATGCCCCGTGAGCAGCCCCGAGACGACAGCCGAAACTGATTAGGAGGGACACATGACCACCACACGCAAGCGCAAGGACTACCCCGGCTGCCTCGATCGGCACGGCAATGGCTACCGTTGGCGGGTCAGTGTCGGCGGCACGCGGCACGTGTTGACGCTCCGGACGAGCGACCGCAAAGAGGCGGTGCGGTTCGTCCGCTCCAAGCACGTCGAGCTCGAGACCGACGCCGAGCGCGACGCCGAGGGAATGCCGGGCCAGGTCACCATGAAGGCGCTGTTCGACCAATTCGAACTCGAGGTGATGCCGACCCTGTCACCGGGCGGGCAGCGGTCCTATGCGGACAGCTTGCTACCGCTCCGCATCTACTTCGTGGATGAGGGGACGAACCAGAGAGTCGACCAGGTCAAGCCCAAGCACGTGCACGGCTATCTCACCTGGCGCCGCGCCCACCGACTAGACGGCCACGAGGGGATTGTGTCGGCCCGGACGCAGGCGAAGGATCGCAGCGTGCTCCATACGATCTTCGACCTCGCCGAGACCTTGGGGTATCGCGACGGCAACCCCGTTCGTCACACGAAAAAGATCAAGTCAGACGACCGGACGCCGGTGATCCTCTCCGCGAAACAATACGAGCAACTGCTCGAGGCATGCGGCGATCGGGAGATGCTCAAGTTCTACGTGCTGGTGCTCGGGGAAACGGGCATGCGGTCCCACTCGGAGGCGCTGTGGCTGCGCTGGGAGGATGTGGACCTCGAGGGCGGGTTCGTCCAGGTAGTGAGCGGGCGTGACGGCCATCGCACGAAGTCCGGCAAGACGCGGTGGACGCCCATGACGCCGCGGCTCGCCCAGGCGATGAAGGCTCATTTCGCCCGGTACCGATTCGTCACGTACGGCAACCAACCAACCCCGTGGCTGTTCCACCTCACCTGTGCCCGTCGGTCGCAGCCAGCCGGCGCCCGGATCCAGTCCTTCTACCGGAGCTTCAAGGCTGCGGCCAAACGGGCGAAGCTCTCACCGGATTTTGTGCAACACGATCTGCGGCACCGGCGCGTGACGACGTGGCTCGCCGAAGGACAATCGCCCGTGTTGGTCAAAGAAGCCGTCGGGCATGCCAACCTAGCTACGACGATGGGCTATACCCATCTTGTGAAAGAACATCTGCGGCCATTGGCGAGTCCGCCGGCGATGGAGCGGGACCAAGGAAGGGAACAAAGTGCCTGAAAAGAAAAGCCCCCACGGCCGCAACTGGCCAAGGTTTTCCAATCCTCCGATCACTGAGGCTATTCTCGATCTGAAGGTGGAGTTGCCTGAGAATACGTCGCTAGACCAGTTGGCTGGTTTCCAGGACAGCATTCGTGATATGTATCCTGGCCGGCGCACCAGAATGGCTGGCAAGGCGGAGATGGCAATCAGCGAGGATAAAGGGATTCAGCTCGGAGAGGGATCAACGATTGCGTCGCTCGGGTATATCTTTGTATCGAACGATAGCAGCCAAATGGTGCAAGCCCGGAAGGACGGTTTCACGTTTAACAAGTTGAAACCGTATGACACCTGGGAAGCGTTGCGGGACCAAGCGCACAAACTGTGGAGTCATTATGTCGAGATCGCTCGCCCAAAATACGTGTCGCGAATAGCCTTGCGGTACGTGAATCGGATTGAAATCCCGCTTCCAATAACCGACCTCAGCGAGTACGTGTTGGTAGCCCCGTCGACTCCGCGGACGTTTCCGGTCGAATTTCACTCGTTTCTCATGCGCATGGTGATGCCATATCGGGAATATCGAGCCCAGGCCATCGTCACAGAAACAATCGAACCCGGTCAACCCAACTCGACAACTTTGCCCCTAATATTTGATATAGATGTGTTCAGACAGGTGAGCCTAGAGCCAGATGACAAAGCCATCTGGGAGATCCTGGACAAGCTTCGCGATCTTAAGAACGAAATCTTCCACAGCACGATGACGGACCAAGCAAAGGCTCTATTCAAATGAACATGCTCGCAACGCATCCTGACACGCTAATGTATGGATCTGGGTCTGCGGCGGTGGGACAAGACTCGGAAACCATGAAAGATGAATGGGGGCACGTCTGGGAACATGTTGGTATCCCCATCACTCGAATGTCGTTGCAGGAAGAGTTCCACGAGCTTGTCACGACCTGGCGAGAGAATACGCAATTCCAGTCGTCGATCACCGCCATGGTAGCCGATCGGGCCTACCTGCACATCGTCGCTATGGGCACCTCCGTGGTCCCGCTAATTCTCCGGGAACTCTCTGAACGACCAGACCAGTGGTTTTGGGCGCTCTCCGCGCTTACACAGGCCGATCCGGTCCGGCAGGCCCATCGTGGACAGATTGGTAAGATGAGAGACGACTGGCTCCGTTGGGCCGATGCGGCCGGTTACCACTGGTGAGCCGTGACCAACCCGTTTTTTCCGCATCTCGTTAGCACAGGGTTTTCGGTCACTAGCGCTTTCGACCCCTTCTACAACTGCATCGCTTGGGCGGCTGATGATAACACTAAGGCGTGGTGGCCAGATCCCAACGGATATTGGCCCCCAGGGGTTCCCGTCGAAGTTACCCTTCCCGCATTCATCGAGGCGTTTGCGACGCTGGGCTACAAACGTTGCAACGATTCCAATCTAGAGCCTGGATATGAGAAGGTGGCTATCTACGCCGACGTGAATGGGACGCCTACTCATGCCGCCCGCCAACTTGCGACCGGCGAGTGGACCAGCAAGTTGGGAAAGGCCGAAGACATTTCTCATACTTTGACCGGCGTCACCGGCCCTTTCTATGGGCAGGTTGCACAGCTATTGCGGCGACCTTCATAGTTGAAACTTCGTGGACACAATCTGGACACAACTGCCCGCAGACAGGAACAAACAGACGGAGCCAGATACAAAAGGCTCCGTCTTTCATTAGAGATCCCTTTCAACGAACGCCCCGGTTTCCCTAGGAAAAGTGTCGGTTCTCGCCGGAGCCGTCTCCAAGTACAAAAGGGGTTGGGCAATTCACATACCGGAGGTCGGCGGTTCGAATCCGCCACTGCCCATTGCACATTGCCCAACGACCGATGCCCCGCCACGTATCTTTCGTGGAGGGGTTTTTTTTGGTTGGGCAGATGCCCGAGAAGCGGCACGCCGAACGGGATTGCATAATAATGCATCTGAGCGTATGATTATGTGACATAGCCCAGCGGCACCACCAGCAGCACCGACCCTTGCGTTCAGGACACCGTGATGAATCAAGCCGACTATCTCGCCGAAGTGGATCACTACAGCGCCCATAACTATCTGCCGCTTCCGCTGGTGCTTTCCCGCGGCGAGGGCGCCTGGGTGTGGGATCTCGAAGGCAACAAATACCTGGATTGTCTCGCAGCCTATTCCGCGCTCAATCAGGGTCATCGCCATCCCGCCATTCTCGCCGCGGCCAAGGAGCAGCTCGAGCGGCTGACCCTCACGTCCCGTGCGTTTCACAACGATCAGATGGGTCCGTTCCTCCACGAACTGTGCACGCTCGCGGGGTACGACAAGGCACTGCCGATGAATACCGGCGCCGAGGCGGTGGAGACCGCCATCAAGGCGGTGCGCCGCTGGGGCTACCGGGTAAAGGGCATTCCGTCGGATCAGGCGGAGATCATCGCCTGCGAGAACAACTTCCACGGCCGGACGACCACGATCGTCTCCTTTTCCACGGAGGGGTCGTACAACGCGGACTTCGGCCCGTTCACGCCGGGGTTCAAGATCATTCCCTACGCGGACCTGGACGCTTTGGAAGCAGCCATCACGCCCAACACGGCGGCGTTTCTCGTGGAGCCACTCCAGGGGGAAGGGGGGGTCATCGTCCCGCCGGTGGGCTATCTGGCCAAAGCGGCGGAGCTGTGCAAGAAGCACAACGTCCTGTTGGTGGTCGATGAGATCCAAACCGGCCTGGGCCGCACTGGGAAGATGTTCTGCTCCGAATGGGACGGCGTCCATCCCGACGTGATGGTCCTCGGCAAGGCCTTGGGCGGCGGCTTTTATCCCGTGTCGGCCATGCTGGCAAACGACGACGTCATGAGCGTTTTCAAGCCCGGCGACCACGGTTCCACATTCGGTGGCAATCCGTTCGGGGCCGCCGTGGCTAGGGCGGCACTTGCGGTCCTCGTCGACGAAGCGTTGCCCCAAAGGGCCCTGGAACTCGGGAATTGGTTCATGGGCGAGCTCACGAAACTGGAGTCGCCGCACGTGGCAGAGGTGCGCGGCCAGGGCTTGATGATCGGGGTGGAGATAAAGCCGGAGAGCGGATCCGCCAGACCCTTCTGCGAGGCGCTGATGAAGCAAGGGATTCTGGCCAAGGAGACCCACGAGCAAGTCGTGCGCTTTGCACCGCCGCTGGTGGTGGAAAAGGCCGATTTGGAGTGGGCGCTCGAACGCATCGCCGCAGTGCTCGGCGCCGCGCAACCAGTACACTAGCCTCCAGGGCCTTCATGCAGTGACTAGTCACACCGGGAGGTGTGAACGGGAGGAGACGGGAAAACCCGGCGCTACGTCCTTGGTGGTCTGCGGCGGAGATCCGCCCGGCGCCGGCGCCGCGCCGCCGCAGCCTTCAAGCGCTTGGCCGTGCTCGGCTTTACGTAGTAGCGCTTCTTCCGCAAATCCTTGAGGATGCCGGAGCGGAGGACCTTGCGTTTGAATGCCTTGATGGCCGACTCGAGTCTGTCGCCATCCCTGATCGTGACTTCTGTCATTATCTCCCGTAACGCGGTTTCATAAAGAAGGGGCCACCCCGACGGTGATCAGGGCGGCCCCAATGCCTTTGGAGTCGTGACGCTCAGTTGCCGAGCTTCGTCACATTCTCGGCGGCAGGGCCCTTCTGCCCCTGGACGACGTCGAATTCAACGCGCTCTCCCTCGGCCAGGGACTTGAAGCCGTCGCCCTGAATGGCCGAGTGGTGGACGAAGCAGTCTTTCTGTCCGTCTTCCGGCGTGATGAATCCGAAACCCTTGGCGTCGTTGAACCACTTTACTGTTCCGGTGGTACGCATTTCCTACTCCTTGTGGTGTTGTGTCGGAGTTCCGGAAATTCCGTACCTACCGACTACGATTTCTTCTCGCGGATCAAAGCCCCCGCGTCAGGCATCTTCTGCCGTAGTCGATGTGCAACCGGCTACCCAGAGTTTGACCCAGCAGAAGCTAGAGGCCGGTGATCGGTTCGTCAACCATGGCCACGCACCAATTTTTGCGCCACCGCACCGAAGCAAACGTGTGAAGAAATGATTCGCCTGGTGTCGTGAATCTTTACGGATTTGCGGTGCGAGCGAACCGCCGACATGACGGCCCGGACAGGTTACTTTGCTGCGCATCCATGCGGCGCCACGGAGCGTGAGTCGAAAGGGCGAAACGTTGGCTGATTTCCGGGTCCACTCCATTCGCGGTGGGTTGATCGAGACCACACATGAGGTCGTCGTCGCGGTGGTGGACGCCGCCGGCCGGCACGTGGTGCGGCACGGCGACGCCGATCTGGTCACCCCGATCCGCTCGGCGGCAAAGCCCTTCCAGGCGTTCCCGCTGGTGGCCGACGGCGTGGTGGATGGGTTGGGCATCAGCCCCGAGGAACTCGCCTTGGCTTGTGCATCGCACAACTCGGAGGTCCATCAGGTCCAATTGGTCGCCAACTGGATGAGCCGCATCGGGGTGAAGGAATCCGATTTGGTCTGCGGGCCCCACCGCCCCTTGGCCAAGGAGGCAGGGGTGCGCCGGCGCGACGGCACACTCCAGGAGGTCGAGCTTGCCCCGCCGTCACGCGTGGCCAGCAATTGCTCCGGCAAGCACACCGGGATGCTGGCGCTGGCCAAGTACCATGGGTGGTCGCCGCAGGGGTACGCGCTGGCCGACCATCCGGTGCAGCAACGCTGTGGCGCGGCCATCGCGGAGTGGTTCGACCTCGACATGGCGTCGCTCCGAACCACGCTCGACGGCTGTGGGGTGGTGTCGTGGGCGGTGCCCCTGCGGGCGATGGCGTTGGGGTACGCACGCGCGAGCCGCGCTACCGGACCCATGGCATCCATCGTCTCGGCGATGACCACGCACCCGGGTCTGGTGGCCGGCGTGCGGCGAACGTGCACCGCGCTCATGAAGGCGTATCCGGGCCGTATCCTGGCCAAGCTGGGTGCCGCCGGCGTGTACGGGGCCGCGTTGCTCGAGGAGGGCCTTGGGATCGCGATCAAGGTGCTGGACGGCAACCTGATGGCGTCGGGTGTCGCGCTCATGGCCGTGCTCGATGCTCTGGGCCTCGCTCCGACCCCCTCCTCGCACCTGGCAGACTACGCATCCCCCGTCATGGCCAATACCAATGGCGATGTCGTTGGCCGCTACGAGGCGTCGGGGACGCTGTCCGTCGTTTGAGCCCCGCCGTGCTCTGCGCGAAAACGCCACGCCTCGCGAGGAATAGATGATCGCGGGTGGGAAGGCCATGGTAGATTCCTCGTGCCTCAATTCGAGAGTGTGGACTGATGTTCATTGACCGCGCCGTTGTCGAGATGGTTGCCGGCCCGGGCGGGTCGGGCGCCATGTCGTTCCGGCGGGAAAAATTCGTTCCCAAGGGTGGTCCCGACGGCGGTGACGGCGGCCGTGGCGGAAGTGTGTTCGTGCGCGCTTCGGCCAATCTCTCCACGTTGCTCGACTATCAGTACCGTTCGCATTGGAAGGCCGACCGGGGGCGCAACGGGCAGGGCTCTAACAAGACGGGCAAATCAGCGGCCGATTTGTACCTGCCGGTACCCCCGGGCACGATGGTAGTGGATGCCGATACGGGCGAGACCTTGGGCGAAGTCGTCCAGCCCGACGACGAGCTGCTCGTCGCCAAGGGCGGCCGTGGGGGCTGGGGCAACGCACGCTTCGCATCCCCCACCCATCAGGCGCCGAGAGAGTGGCAACCGGGCGGGCCGGCGGAGAAGCGGCGCATCGAGCTGGTGTTGAAGCTGATCGCCGACGTGGGTTTGCTCGGCGAGCCGAACGCGGGCAAGAGCACGCTACTCTCGGTCATCTCCGAGGCGCATCCGAAGATCGCCGACTATCCGTTCACCACGCTCGAGCCGCAACTCGGCGTCGCGTCACTGTCGGACTCGCGGACGATCGTCGTGGCCGACATCCCCGGGATCATCGAAGGGGCGCATGCCGGCAAGGGGCTCGGAGATCGTTTTCTTCAGCACGTCGAACGCACTCGCGTGATGGCGTATCTCATTCCCATCGATAGCCCGGATCTCGAGGCGGTGTACGCGCTGCTGCGCCGGGAGGCGGCTGCCTACAGTCCCGAGCTCGGTGCCAAGCCCCACGTCGTGATCATCACGAAGCGGGACTTGTTGCCGCCGGATGCCGCGGTGCCCTCGCTCGACGCGCCCGAGGCCCAGGCGGTGATCACCATCTCCGCGGTCGCCAACCTCGGACTCGATGCCATGAAGGAGCAGCTCTTCAAGCTCGTCGCACGCTCGGCGCGCTCGCCGTCCGAAGCATCCGTCCAGCTTCCATAGGGACCATGTCGCACGCGGCGTATATCGCGCTGTCGCTGGTCCCGGGTATTGGCCTGGTCCGGTTCGAAGACCTGCTCCGGGCCTTCGGCACGGCGGAAGCCGTGCTCGACGCGTCGTGGCGGGACCTCTGTGTGGTGCGGGGTATCTCCAAGGCCGCCGCCACGGCCATTCGCGACGCGTCCGCGGAAGACGGCGAGGCGGTGTTGCGGGACCTCGCAGTGGAGGGGGGCGTGGCACTCCCTCCTGAAGACTCGAGGTACCCATCCGCGCTACGCGAGATTCCGCAAGCGCCCGTCCTGCTGTTTGCCGCGGGTCGATTGGAGCTGTTGCAGACTCCGAGTGTCGCGATCGTCGGCAGCCGGGGCCACACCAGGTACGGTGCCGAGGTCACGCGCCATATGGCCGGGGGAGTCGCCCGGCATGGCCTGACGGTGGTGAGCGGGATGGCCCGAGGCCTCGATGCCGTCGCCCAAGGGGCGGCCCTCGATGTGGGAGGAGGAACGGTGGGCGTGCTCGGCAACGGACTCGGCGTCGTCTATCCCGCGGCCAACCATGCGCTGTACGACCGGGTGCGGCAGCACGGCTGTCTCGTGACCGAGCATCCTCCGGGAGAGCGTCCCCACGCGGGCAGCTTTCCCCGCCGCAACCGCATCATCAGCGGCTTGTGCCGCGCCACGCTCGTGGTGGAAGCGGGGGCTGGATCGGGGGCGCTGATCACCGCCGATTGCGCGCTCGCGCAGGGCCACGACGTCATGGCCGTTCCCGGGCCCATCGACAGCGCAGTCTCCGCCGGGACCAACAAGCTCCTGCAGTTGGGTGCCACGCCGGTCCTCTCGCTGGACGACGTGCTGCAGGAGTACGGGCTGGTGGAAGCCGCCCCGGCCTTGAGCCTTCCCGCCGACCTCTCGGATGGCGAGCGCCGCGCCCTCGATGCGTTGATGGATGGGGCGGAACAGATCGATGCGGTGACCAGCCGGTTGCGATGCGACGTCGCAGAGGCGCTGGCGGTGCTTACGTCCCTGGAGATACGGGGCCTCGTCGTGCAGGAGTCGGGCAAGGTGTTTCGGAGGGCGCCGTTTTCCGCCCCGTCCTTCCCAGCCGGTAAACAGTAGTCCGCCGGGTGGGGAGAAGGGCGGTGCAGGCTATGTTTCGCCATGCGCCACGTCTACGTCCACGTTCCTTTTTGCCGACGCCGCTGCTCGTATTGCGATTTCGCCATCGCCGTGCGGCGTACGGTGCCGTCGGAGCGCTTCGTCGAGAGGATACGGCAGGAGTGGGCCCTGCGACGCTCGGCGTTGGGCGCCCAGACGCGAGACGCCGAGATCGAGACGCTCTACTTCGGCGGTGGGACGCCCTCGCTGTTGCACCCGCGCGACCTGACAAGCCTCATCGCGTTTTTCCGTGACGAGGTGGGATTTGCGGCGAACCCAGAAATCACGATCGAGGCCAATCCGGACGATGTCGACGGCATGAGCGCCGCGTTGTGGTGCCGCGGTGGCGTCAACCGCGTGTCCCTGGGCGTGCAGTCTCTGAGTGCGGCGGTCCTGGAGTGGATGCACCGCGTGCATGAGTCCGAGGATGGACTCAAGGGCGTCGCGCTGCTCAAGGACGCAGGCCTGGCGTCCGTGTCCGTGGATCTGATCTTCGGGCTGCCCGAGGGGCTCGGTGCCGATCCTGCCGACGATCTGCGACGCCTCCTCGAGGTTGGCCCGGACCATGTGTCCGCCTACGGATTGACGGTGGAGGCGGGTACGCCCCTCGCCCGGTGGAGCGCTCGCGGCACGGTGGCCGTGCCGCCCGACGACGCGTATGCCGGGGAATTCCTGCGGGTACACGAAACGCTGGCCGAGGCAGGGTTCGAGCACTACGAAGTCTCCAACTTCGCCCGGCCCGGAAGGCGGAGTCGTCACAACCAGGCCTATTGGCGCGGCCGTCCCTATGTGGGGCTCGGACCGTCCGCTCACAGCTTCGACGGCGCGGTGCGCCGCTGGAACCTCCGGGAGTGGGCCCGGTACGAGGCCACGGTGCGAAGCGGGACGGATCCGCGGGACGGAGACGAGCTCCTCACGGCCGAGCAGGTCGATTTGGAGCGGCTCTACCTCGGATTGCGCACCAGGGAGGGGGTCCCCCCGCCCGCCCCGGGCACCCCGGGCGATCAGGTGGTCCAAGCCGCACTGGGCCAGGGCTGGCTCGCCCTCGAGGGGGCGGTGGTGCGGGCCACGCCCGAGGGGTGGCTCAGATTGGACGCCTTGGTTTCGGCCTTGACCACCTCGCCCGATGGTGGGTAAATTACTGAAAACGCACAGCTTGGACATGCCAGAACACAACCTCACCGATCGGGAGCGGCGGGTTCTCGAGGCGGTAATTCAGTCGTATGTCGGGACCGCCGAGCCGGCGGGATCCCGTACCATCGCGAAGAATTTCCAGCTCGGCATCTCGGCCGCCACGATCCGGAATACGATGAGTGACCTCGAGGAGCGAGGCTATCTCTACCATCCCCACAGGTCGGCCGGGCGGGTCCCCACCGACCTGGCCTACCGCGTGTACGTCGATCGGATCATGGCCCGGTCACTACTGACACCCGACCAGCACGAGACCATTGCCCGTGAGCTCGACCACGGCGTCTCGGCCATCGAAGGGTTGTTGATGAAAACGGCCCAGGTCTTGGGGGTGTTGACCGAGGAATTGGGATTCGCGGTGTCGCCGTCGTTCGAGGATGCCATCCTCGACCGGCTCGAGTTGCTGCCGGTCTCCAGCGACCGCATCCTGATGGTGCTGGTGCTCAGGAACGGTGCCGCCCGCACCATCTTCGTCGAGGTGTCGAGCGATCTCCCCGCCGAAGCGATCGGCAAAGTCGCGATGGTGTTGAACGAGCGGTTGAGCGGATCGAAGCTCCGCGAGATTCGCGCCACGGTCCGCGAGCGCCTCCGGGATGTGAAGGGCGGTGGCAAGGGACGGGATTTGCTCAACATCTTCGTCGAAGAGGCCGAGACCATTTTCGATGTCTCGACGGAATCCGACCAATCGGTGTTACTGGGCAGCGCTCGGATGCTGGCCGAGCAGCCCGAGTTCAGCTCCCAGGAGAAGATGCGCGACCTGATCGAGCTGACCCAACGGCACGACGTGTTGATGGGTGCCCTCCGCGCGCGGGAAGAACCGGGGCTCACCATCACGATCGGGGGAGAACATGGCAATCCCAAGTTGAATTCGCTCACGCTCGTCACCTCGACCTACCAGTACGACGGACTCACCGGGGTCCTCGGGGTCATGGGCCCCACCCGCATGCCATACGAGAAGATCGTCTCGATCGTGGAGCACACCAGTCGTCTCATAGGAGATCTGCGCCGATGAACGGGGAAGCGTGGTTGGAGTGATGATGGATGGCGCGTGACTACTACGAGGTGCTAGGCGTTTCTCGAGAAGCCACGGACGACGAAATCAAGAAGGCCTACCGCCGGAAGGCGATGGAACACCACCCCGACCGGAACGACGGGTCGAAAAGGGCCGAAGCCAAGTTCAAGGAAGCCGCCGAAGCGTACGAGGTCCTGCTCGATCCCGACATGCGGAGCCGGTACGACCGTTTCGGGGACGCCGGCTTGAAGGCGGGTACCAGTGGCGGTGGGTTTGGCGGGTTCCACCCGTTCGATCTGTCCGAGGCGCTCAACATCTTCATGCGCGACTTCGGCGGGGGTGGTGGCTTCGAGGGGATCTTCGGTGGGCGGAGGCGTTCGAGTCGGGACAACCGTCGCGGCCAGGACATTCGCATCTCGCTCCGGCTCACGCTCGAGGAGGTCGCTAAGGGAAAGAAGCGCAAGGTGAAGATTCGCGCCCTCGAGCGATGCACCACTTGCGACGGCACCGGTGCGGCCGAGGGCGGGTCCACCAAGACATGCCGCCAGTGCGGCGGCACGGGGGAGGTGCGCCAAGCCACCGAGTCGTTCTTCGGCAACTTCGTCTCGGTGACCGTGTGCCCGTCGTGCGCGGGGGAAGGCAAGACGATCGATCACCCGTGCCGGGACTGCCTCGGCGAGGGGCGACGCCGGGGCGACAAGGTCGTGGAGATAGAGATACCGGCCGGCGTGGCCGAGAACAACTACCTCACGCTCCGCGGCAAGGGCGGCGCCGGCATGCGCGGCGCCCCCCCCGGCGATCTCATCGTCGGGCTGGAGTTCGAGGAGGATCCCCGGTTCGAGCGCCACGGCGACGATCTCGTCTACGACTTGGCGGTCTCGTTCAGCCAGGCGGCTTTGTCGGGGGATTTCGTTGTTCCCACACCGCTGGGCGATGTGGCTGTGCAGGTCCCCGCCGGATCCCAAACGGGATTGGTCCTGACGGTTCGCGGGAAGGGGTTGCCCAGCGTGTCGCACGGCGGACGCGGCGACCTCCACGTGCGTCTGCAGGTATGGACTCCGGAACATCTCAGCGACGAACAGCAATCGCTGTTCCGGCAGATCGCCGAGTTGGAGGGCGATCCTCCGGGGGACGAGAGTCTCGGCCGGCGGTTCTGGAGCCGCATGAAGGAGGCGTTCGGAGGATGATCTGTCGGACCACCTCCGACGAACTCGAGTTCGGCGAAGCCCTGTCGCAGGTCGCAAAGTTTGCGGTGTCGGAGGTGGGAGCAGAGGCGGTACGCGCCCGCCGGCCGATGACGTCAACCCACGACGTGGGCGAGGAGCTCGCCGCGGTGGCCGAGCTGGCCGACCTGCTTCGCGACGGCGACCAGTTCTCGCCCGTGGCCATCCCCGACATACGCTCGGTGCTCGAGCAGTTGCGGATTCCCGGGTCGGTGCTCGAGGGTACCCAGCTTACGCAGCTCGGGGAGGTAATCCAGGCCGTCGTGCGGCTGGCGGCCGACCTGGCGCGCATCCGCAGGGACAACCCGCGGGTTGCGGCCCTCGCCGTGGATCCGCCCCCGGCGGACGTCGGAAAGCGTTTGTCGGATGCCATTGATGTCGACGGCAGTGTGAAGGACAGGGCGTCGAAGGACTTGGCCCGGGCGAGGCGGGCCGTGCGGATCGCGCGCGAGCGCCTCATCAAACTCCTCGACGATGTGCGCCAGCAACGCGCCTCCATCGTCGCGGCCGGCGATGCGGTGGTCACGATGCGCGGAGGGCGGTACGTGATTCCTGTGCGGCGGGAAGCACGGTCGCGCGTGAGGGGGATCGTGCACGGCGAATCGGGCTCCGGGGCGACCCTGTTCGTAGAACCCGAGGAGGCCGTGCCACTGGGTAACGAGCTCGGCGCGTGTGAAGCGGCCGAGGGGCGGGCGGTGCTGCAGGTCCTGCGGGAGTTGACCGATCTGGCCCGACCCCATGCCGACCTCGTCGAGGATGGTTGGGGCATGTGCATCCGCGTCGACGATCTCTACGCCCGTGCGCGGTACACCCTCGAGGTCGACGCCCACCTTCCGGCCGTGGTTGCCGCACCCGCGCCGCTCACGATTCGGCAAGGGCACCATCCCCTGCTGTTGGCCGAGCTGGACACCGTGGTGCCCTTCGATCTGCACACCGAGGCGGACGAACGCGTCGTGGTCGTCAGCGGGCCGAACACCGGCGGCAAAACCGTATTGCTCAAGGCGGTGGGCTTGATCAACGTGATGGCCCAGGCAGGCGTAATTCCACCAGTAGGGAAGGGCACTACCCTGCCGGTCTTCACCATGATCTTCGCCGACATTGGCGATCACCAGTCCATTACCGAGAGCCTCAGTACCTTCAGCGCGCACCTCCGGGCGCTCAAAGACGTCCTCGAATCCGCGGACGACCGGTCCCTCGTCTTGCTCGACGAGTTCGGCACCGGGACGGATCCTTCGGAGGGAGCCGCTTTGGCTGGGGCGGTGCTCCGGACCCTGTGTGAACGAGGAGGGTTGACGATAGCCACCACGCACCTGAACCAACTCAAACGTCTCGCCGCCGAGACCCCCGGCGCCGTCAACGCATCACTGCAGTTCGACGCCGAACGCCTCCAGCCGACATACCGGATTGTCAAAGGCGTGCCCGGTCGATCCTACGGGTTGGCAATCGCTCGGCAGCTCGGCTTTCCCGACCGCGTCTTGGCCGTAGCCGAAGAACTGCTACCCGATTCCGAGCGCTCCATGGAGGCGCTCCTGGCCGACCTGGAAGGGCGCGACCGGGCGGTCGCCCGACGCGAGTCGGAGGCCGAATCGCAGGCGGCGCGGCTGGCGGCGGAGCAGGACGGCCTCGCACAACTGCGGGACGACTTGTTGCAAAGGGCCAAGACCCTGGAGGAAGAGCGGCATCGCCTGGAAGCGACGGGTCGGGAGGACGCGCGCCAGTTCCTGTTGGATGCGCGGAAGCGGGTCGAGCAAGCCTTGGGGATGGCACAGGCCGCAGTGTCGGAGACGACGGCCAAAGAGGTCAGACGACTCGTAGAGGAAGGTGTCCAGCAAGAGGCGTCTGCCCTCGAGAAGCTCGAGATGGAGGCCCGCAAGAAGGGCTGGACGATTCGCGGAGGCCGACCCGGCCCCAAGCCCGACGTCTCACGACCCATTGTCGGGCGAAACGTGAAACGCCGGGCGGGCCCAGACCCGGACAGACACGAGGCGGGTGCGGCCGCCGAGGTCGATCTGCGCGGGCTGCTGGCGGACGATGCGGAAACCACCGTATTGCGCGCGCTGGACGATGCGGTAGTGGCCGGACTGACGACGTTGCGTATCATTCACGGGAAGGGTACCGGGGTACTACGGCAGCGCGTGTCGGTGGTGTTGGGGCGCGACGCTCGGGTGCAATCATTCGGATCTCCGCCCTCCTACCAAGGCGGGTGGGGTGTCACCGTGGCGGAACTCACATCGTGACCACGATTCCCGACGAGTTGATCGAGCAGGTGCGCGACAGCGCCGACGTCATCCACGTGTTGAGCGAATATGTCGACCTCAAGCGGACGGGAACCGACTACCGGGGCCCGTGTCCGTTTCACGGCGGCACGAAGCGCAACTTCGCCGTCATTGCCAAGAAGCAGATGTTCTACTGCTTCGTCTGCAACGAGGCCGGCGACGTCTTTTCGTTCTTCATGAAGCACCTTGGGATGGACTACCCCACCGCGGTGCGAGAAGTCGCGGCCAAGGTCGGCATCGTCATTCCGGATCGCCCCACTGGCGGGCCCGATCCCCGGGAGCCGCTCTTCGCCGCCGCCGCCGTGGCCGGGGAATGGTATGCCAACCGATTGCGGGAGAGTCGCGACGCTGAACAGGCCCGCCGCTATCTGGCGCAGCGCGGCTTGTCCGTCGACGCATGGCATCTCCTCGGATTGGGCTTCGCGCCCAAGGGGGACGCGTTCCTGGACGCGATGGGCAAGCTGGGGATCGACCACGAGACCTTGCTCGAGGCCGGCCTGGCGGTGCGGCGCGACGACGGCTCGGTGCGGCCGCGTTTTTGGGGGCGGCTCTTGTTTCCCATCCACGACCTTCGGGGGCGGATCGTGGGGTTCGGGGGACGAGTCCTCGGCGACGGCGAGCCCAAGTACCTCAACTCCCCGGACTCCCGGATTTTCCACAAGGGACAGCTGCTGTACAACATGCACCACGCCCGTCCCGCCATCAGGCGCGCCGAGAAGGCGCTCGTGGTCGAAGGGTATTTCGATGTGTTGCAGGCGGTGGAGGCCGGCGTCGAAAACGTCGTGGCGCCCTTGGGAACCGCACTCACGTCGGATCAGGCCGCCTTGTTGAAGCGCTACACGTCCGAGGTGGTGTTGTTGTACGACAGTGACAAGGCCGGGATGCGCGCGAGCTTCCGCGCCGCGGACGAGCTGCTGCGGATGTCGATTGCTGCGGTGATCGCGACCCCCCCGACCGGAGAGGATCCGGATTCCCTCGTGGTCAAGGGTGGGCCGGCAGCCCTCGCGCAAGTCATCGATGATGCCCTGGATGTGTTCGAGCGGAAACTGCAGCTCCTCGAGCGTGGCGGGTGGATGGGCACGTTGAACGGTCGGCGCAAGGCCCTCGACAAACTGCTGCCGACATTGCGAGCCGCCCGGGATCCGGTCACCCGGGACCTCTATGTCGGCCGGGCGGCGGAGGTCATCGGCATCACACCCGAGTCCATTCGCCGGGAAATCGAGACCGGCGCGGGTCCGCATGGGCCCCGCCGCGCGTCACCGGGCGCCCCGCCTCGCGTGCGGCGCGGTCCCGCCGGCACGCCGGCGGAACGCAGCCTCACCCGGGTCATGGTCCACGAGCCCGAATGGCGATCTCGTATCGCCGAGCAAGTCGCAGACTCGTCGGTGTTTGCGCAACCCGACCGCGAATTGTTCGAGTACCTGTCGGGCCAACCGACCGACGTCACTGGAGCCGAAATGCTCGGCCATCTCGACGGCGAAGCGCGGCTGGTTCTGGCCGACTTGCTGGAAGAGCCGTGGGGCAGCCTCGACGTGGATGCCCTGGTCGACGGCGCGATCAACGATCTTGCGAGCCGTGGGGTCGAGCGGGAGTTGACATCGCTCCAACGCCGTATCTCCGTAGCGCCAGAGCAAGAAAAAGTGACGTTGATGCGGCAGATCGATCTGCTGAGCCGTCGCGTGTCGGAACTGAAACCAGGACGTTGGAAAGTCATCCGAAACCGGGAGGAGTAGTGCAACCTAAGTTGAAAAAATTGTTGGCATTGCAGGATGCGGATCGGGTCATCATGGCGATGGAGGCCGAGCTCGAGGCGCTGGAGCCGGAGATTTCCCTGCTGGATGGCTCGGTTCAGCGGGCCGAGGATGCGCTGGTGGCGGTGCGAGGTGCTTTGGAGGACGCGACCACGCGGCGGCAGGATTTGGAGACCCGCATGGAAACCTACAAGGTCATGCAGGAACGCCGCCGCCAGAAGCTCGAGTGGGTCCGCGGCGCCAAGGAAGCGTCGGCCCTGATGGCCGAGATCGACCTGGCCCGCACCGTCCTGGCGAAGGAAGAGGCCGATTGGATTCGTTCGGCGGACGAGGTGCAGGAGAGGGAGGCCCGCGTGGAGCAGGGTGCGGCGGACGTCACCGCCGAGGTGGAGTCGCAGGTCGATCGACGGGCCGAAATCGCGAAGATTCAGGAGGAGTGTCAATCGCGGCTCGCGGAGGCGAGCGAAGTGCGCAAAAAGGCGGCCGCCAAGGTCGAGCGGAACTTGCTGCAAGTGTACGCACGCATTCAGAAGGGGAGGGCGCCCTTCGCCATGTACGAATTGCATGCGGACGCGTGCGGGCATTGCTTTACTTCGGTCCCGATGCATCTTCGTCAACAGATCGGGTCCGGTGAAGCGTTACCGACGTGTGAGGCGTGCGGAGTGCTGATCTATCAGGCGGAATAGTGTCGATCGTTCCCACGCGGTGGAAATACCGCGAGCAGCCGGATCGGGATCGCAGCGATGAGTTGGCGGAGGCGCTCCGGATTCCGGCGACCCTGGCCGAGCTACTGGTGCAACGCGGCCACGGATCGGTGGAGCAGGCCAAATCGTTCCTCCGACCAACGCTGGCCTCCCTGAGCGACCCATCCGAGTTCATCGATCTCCCCAAAGCCGCCGCCCTCATTGCCGCCACGGTCCGCGCGGGCAAGACGATCGTGGTGCACGGCGATTACGACGTGGACGGTCAATCGGCCACCGCGCTCTTGACGCGAATCCTGCGGTTGGCCGATGCCCAGGTGCGGCCGTTTGTCCCGCATCGCGTGCGGGACGGGTACGACCTCGGGCCCGCCGGGGTGGCCTTCGCCGCCGAGCAGGGTGCGTCGCTGATCATCACTTGCGATTGCGGCACCACCGCGCACGAGGCGGTGGCCGATGCCAAGGCGCGCGGCATGCAGGTCATTGTGACCGACCACCACGTGCCCGGCGCGCTGCCGCCGGCCGACGCCATCGTGAACCCCAACCGTCCCGATTGTCCCTCAACCTCGAAACAACTCTGCGGCGCGGGCGTGGCCTTCAAATTGGCGCAGGCCCTCGTGACCGAGCTCGGCCTGCCGGCCAACGCGCCGCTGCACGTGTTGGATCTGGTGGCGCTGGCTACGGTCGCGGACCTGGTACCCCTCACCGGTGAGAACCGCACCCTCGTGCGGTTCGGTCTCAAGGTGCTTGCCCAATCGCGCTGGGCGGGGGTGCGTGCGCTCGTCGATGTCGCCGGTTTGGGAGGCAAGAGCATACGAGCCGGTCACGTCGGGTTCATTCTCGCCCCGCGACTCAACGCCGTGGGCCGGATCGGCGATGCCAAGGACGGGCTACGGCTGCTCCTGACCGATGACGAGGCCGCCGCCCGCGATCAGGCGCGAGCATTGGAGGCGTTGAATGCGCGCCGTCAGGCGATGGATCGGGAGATCTTGCAAGAGGCTGTCGAGGAGATCGACGACCACGTGGATCTCGATCGCCACCACGCCATCGTGCTGGCCAAGGACAGCTGGCATCCAGGGGTCATCGGCATCGTGGCGTCACGGGTGGTGGAGCGGTACGCGCGCCCCACGTTCCTGATCGGGCTCGACGGCGCCGAAGGCAAGGGCTCGGGTCGCAGCGTGCCCGGATTCGACATGCATGCCGCCCTCACTCGGTGTGCCGATCATCTGGTCAAATTTGGCGGACACCCCATGGCGGCGGGGCTCACCATCCACCGGGATCGCATCGATGCCTTTCGCGAAGCGTTCAACGCCATCGCGCGAGCAGAGCTTTCGAAGGACGATCTCGTGAACGTGCAGCGTGTCGACGTGACTGCGTCCGTCGATCGCCTCGACCCCGATCTGGAACGCCTCCTGCGCCACCTCGAACCGTGCGGCATGGGCAACCCGGCACCGGTCTTTGCGGTCATGGGGGCGCGGGCGGCGGACGTGCGCGAGGTGGGCAATAACCATCTCAAGTTCCGGATCGAGGACCAGACCGGCGGTCTCGACGCCATCGCCTTCGAGCGAGCCGACCGCGTGCCCGTCGAATGGTTGCAAGGACCCGTCGACGTCGCGTTCCGTCTCGAGGAAAACGAATTCCAGGGAAGGGTCAGCCTACAGGCCCGCGTCGTCGATTTGCGCCCATCGAGCTGATGCGGATCATCGCCGGTGAATTTCGGGGCCGCTCGCTGCAACCCCCACCTGATCGGCGCACGAGGCCCACGGCGGATCGCGTGCGCGAGGCGTGGTTCAGCATCCTGAGCGAAGAATGGCCCGGCGCACTCGTCGTGGATCTGTATGCGGGCTCCGGCGCGTTGGGCCTCGAAGCCCTTTCGCGAGGTGCGCGTTCGGTGGAGTTCGTCGAGCGGGGGAGGTCGGCCCTATCGGTTCTGCGAAAGAACATCGCCAATCTCGACGCCGAGGACCGCGTGCGTGTCCACCGCGCGGACGCGCTGCGATTCGCCGAGGCACTGAACGTGGACGCTTTCGACATCGCCCTCGCCGACCCTCCGTATGCCGGCGACGGCGCGCGCCGGTTGGTGGCATGTTTCGAAGGACACCCGTTTGCGCGAATTCTCACCGTCGAACATCATTCGGGTGACGACGTCGGCGGGCAGGAGACCCGCCGCTATGGTGATGCCGCTCTGACCTTTTGTTATCAACCGTGAGCCAAGTCGCTATCTATCCCGGGTCGTTCGATCCGCCCACCAGGGGCCACGAGGATTTGATCCGCCGGAGTCTGCACTTCGTCGATCGTCTCATAGTCGGAGTGGCGGCGAGCAGCCCCAAGAGCTCGTGGTTTTCCGTGGACGAGCGCATCGAACTCCTGACCACCATCGTGGCCGACGAGGACCGCGTCGCGGTCGAGCGCTTCGACGGACTGCTGGCCGACTTCGCCCGCACGACCGGGGCCAATCTGGTCGTTCGGGGATTGCGGGCGGTGAGTGATTTCGAATACGAGTTCCAAATGGCCCTCATGAACCGGAAGCTTCACAGCGGCCTGGAGACAGTGTTCTTGGTCCCGGCACTGCATCTGACCTTCCTCAGCTCGAGTTTGGTTCGTGAGGTGGCGAGCCTCCGGGGCGACGTGTCTGATCTCGTGCATCCGGCGGTGCAAAAGGCGCTCGAGCAGAAGCTGCGCTAGATGGGATTTCGCGACGATCTCCGGCACCGTGCTGCGGCGCTGGGCGGACGAGTGGTGTTGGCGGAGGGTTGGGACGAGCGGGTGGCCGAAGCCGCGCGGGCCATCGAGGGCGCCGGCCTGGCCTCGGTGGAGGTCCTCGAGCCCGGCGCGCTGCCCCGGGTTGAAGAAATTGCCGCCCTCGCGCGCGAACGCCGACCAGATCGATTCGCCGATGACGCGGCGGCCCGCGCCTATGTCGCGAATCCCGTGGTCCACGCCGTGGGCTTGGTGGCGCTCGGGGCCGCGGACGTCGCGGTGGCGGGAGCCACCTGCCCCACGGCCGACGTTACCAGGGCTGCCCTCTGGTTGTTGGGTCCGGCAGCCGGCGTGAAGACCATCAGCAGTGCCTTTTACATGTTTCCCCCGGACGCGCCAGACGCGCGGTCCGTGCTCACGTTCACCGACGCCGGGATCGTTCCCGACCCGGATGCAAGGCAGCTGGCGGAAATTGCCTGGGCCGCCGCGGTCGACCGGCGCCGCATCGTCGGCGACGAGCCCGTGGTGGCGTTCCTTTCCTATTCCACCAAAGGGAGTGCCGCCGGCCCCCGAGTGGACAAGGTGCGGGAAGCGTGCTCGCGATTCAGGGCCCTGGCGCCGGAGGTCACCTGCGATGGTGAGCTGCAGGTCGACGCCGCCCTCGTTCCCGAAATCGCCGGCCGGAAGGTTCCGGAATCGCCCGTCGCGGGCCGGGCCAACGTCTTGGTGTTCCCCGACCTTGACAGTGGGAACATTGCGTACAAACTGGTACAGCGTCTTGCCGGTGCCGCTGCCGTCGGGCCGATCATCCAGGGTTTGGCCAGACCAGTGGCCGACCTCTCGCGTGGGGCCTCCGTGGACGACATCGTCGATGCAGCCGCCGTGGGGGTGCTGCAAGCAGACGGAACATCAACCACTCAGCAGGAGGGAGCATGGCGTTCACTGTGAACAATGACCCCAACGGCGTAGTCGTCGTGTCAGTGAACGGTCAGTTGATCGTGGGAAATAGGAACGAGCTCAAGAAGCTGACGATCGAGGCGCTCGAATCTGGCGGTTCGAATTTCGCTTTCGATTTTTCCTCGACGGGGTACATCGACTCCTCCGGCCTCGGCGTCCTGGTCTCGGTGTCCAAGAAGATTCGCGAGGCGGGAGGCGATCTACGTCTGGGAGGCCTCAACGAGGATCTCCGGATGCTGTTCGAGCTGACCAAGCTCGACACGCTCTTCAAGATTTGCGACACCATCGAGGATGCCGTCAACGACTTCTGAGCCGGTGTGCGTACCCCTGCGTCTCTGCGTGCGGCGCCCGGTCCCGGGCGGCCCCGAGGGGGTCGATCCCGGCACACGCATGACCGTCGTGGTGCCCAGTGATCTCGAGATCGTCGAGCACGCCGTCGACCTCGTGGCCCGGCATTGTCTGGCCTGCGGACTGTCGGTCAGGGCGGTCCGGTTCAATCTGCGTGTGGCGCTGTCCGAGGCATTGGCCAATGCCATCGTGTATGGCAACCGCCTCGATCCCAGAAAACACGTGCACGTGGCCATTCGCGAAGTGGATCAGGACGTGCAAGTGCACGTCGCAGACCAGGGTGAGGGGTTCGATCCGGACTGCATTCCCGACCCTCGAACTCCGGATTGCGTGGACCGACCGGCGGGTCGGGGCTTGTTTCTCATCAAGCAACTGGTCGATGAGCTTGCCTTCAATGATCGAGGAAATTCCATCTGCATGACGCTGCGCCGCGGCTAAAACGGCTCGAAGCCGCGCTCGGCGCGCTGGGATCGTTGGCCGATGCCAGATTCCGGTTGTGGCATGCCAACACCAACGGGTTGGAGCTCGTGGCGGGCTTGGCACTGGAACCGGGCGAATCGCCTCCCAACGTCCCCGCCACCGGCGCCGGGCGTGAACCGGGGTTGATCGACGTGCCGGGGGCGCCGGATTATTACCTCGAGCACGACGCCCCGGAATCGTGGGATCCGGTAGCACTGGGCCGTGTGGTCTCGGAGGTCTTGCTGAGCGAGCGCGACGTCCTCAAGGTCGCCGAGCAACTGGCGCGTCGGTACGAAGAAATCGATCTCCTCTACACCATCAGCGACGTTCTGGGCCGCACCCTCGACCTGCGGGAAGCGGCCAACGTCATCGTACGCGAGGTGAGCGCCGTGGTGGGGGCCCGGCGGGCATCGATCCTCGTGCACGATCCCGAAGGGGACCAGCTGCGGGTGGTCGCCGGGTGGGGCGTGGATGTCAGTGACTTCACGCCCGTGCCCGTCGACGATGAAGCGTCGGTGGCAGCGAAGGTGTTCCGGGATTGCGAAGCCGTCCTCCGGAATGCGTCGACCGCCACGCAGGGCTCCGGGGGGGCCACCCGTCACTACCGCGGCGGCGCCTTCCTGTCGGTGCCCATCGTCTATCCCGACTCGCGCGGCGTTGCCCGCCCCGTGGGCGTCATCAACCTGACCGATCGCGTCGAACAGGACATCTTCACCGAGGCGCACGCCAAGCTGGTGAGTGCCATCGCCCCACAGATCGGTGCGGCGATCGAGAACGCACGTTTGGTCGCCCTCGATCAACAGCGGCAACGCGTGCGCCATGAGTTGGAGCTCGCCAAGGACCTTCAGCTCCGGCTGATGCCCGCTCCGGGAGTCCTCGAGGGCGCCGTGGACGTGGGCGCGCGGTGCCGATCGGCGCAGAGTGTGGGTGGGGACTTCTACAATTTCGTCCGCCTGCCGGGCGCGCGCGTGGGCATCATGTTGGGCGATGTGTCCACCCATGGGTTTTCCGCCGCGCTGATCATGGCCTTGGTCCTCTCGGCGTCGGCCATTCACGCCGTGGCCGCGGAGTCGCCGGAGAACGCCCTCGACCGGTTGCTCGATTCGATTCGGTCGGAACTGAGCGAGACCGAGATGTATCTCTCCTTGTTCTACGGCGCCGCCGATTCGGATGCCGGTCGATTGCACTACGCCAACGCCGGGCATCCCCACGCCTTTCGCGTCCCACGCGGCGCCCCACCGGAGCGCCTCGAGGCGACTGCACCGCCGCTCGGCTTGGGTGATGCCGGCCAAACCCCCGGCGCGGTCGTCCCGTGGAACGATGGCGATCTCCTCGTGCTCTTCTCCGACGGGATCACCGAGGTACCAAACGCCGCCGGGGAAGCCTTCGGGGAGTCGCGGGTGCTCGAGGTCGTGCGGGCGCACCACGACGAAGCTGCGGCGGCCATCGTGGAGGCCGTATTCGCGGAAGTGGACGCCTTTTGCGAATCTCAGAAGGACGATCAGACCGTGGTCGTCCTCAAGGCCTGAGTGGGGCGTCGTCTCGGTCAACACTTCCTCTTCGATCCGGCGATCCTCGACCGGATTGTCGACGCGTTGCATCCCGATCCAGACGATTTCGTCGTCGAGATTGGCGCAGGGCGGGGCACGCTGACGCGGCGTCTGGCACCCCGAGTCGGATCGGTCTTGACGATCGAGCGCGACGAAAGCCTCGCGTCGGCACTGCGGGATGAGCTGGCCGGCAACTGTACCGTCGTGGCGGCCGACGCCCTCGAGGTCGAGTGGGCGGCGGGACGCGACCCGGCGCAGCCGTACAAGGTGGTGGGCAACATTCCCTACGCGATCACCACACCGCTCATCGACAAGGCCCTCGACCCTCCGCCTCCCGATCTCATCGTGTTTCTTCTGCAACGCGAGGTGGGAGATCGGCTGGGCGCGTCACCGGGCACGAAGACCTACGGGGGACTCACGGTCGGGGTGCAGACCGCGGCCGCCGTGGAGCGTCTCTTCGTCGTGCGGCCCGGATCCTTTCGGCCTCCCCCCAAGGTGGACTCGGTCGTGGTCCGCCTGGCACCGTTGGCCGACCCCGTCGTGGCGAGTACCGACCGGCCGGCGTTTCGCCGCTTCGTCGCCGGATTGTTCGGACAACGCCGGCGGCAGTTGACGCGGGCGCTGCGGACGGTTACCGGCCTCTCGGCGGACGAGGTCGAGGCCCTGCTCGACCAGCTCGGTCTCGACGCGGCGGCGAGGCCAGAAGTCATCACACCGCATGAGTTTGCAATGCTGTTCGGTGCCGTGCCTCGTTGACGGGCCCGGTGGGGGGGGATATGTTGTGAAAAATTTCACAATATCATGCGCAAGATTGCCGAATCCACCGTCCGCCGCCTCTCCCTGTACCTGCGCTTCCTCGAGGATTTCGAAGAGCAGGGGATCGATACCGTCAGCTCGGACGCCCTGGCCACGCGTGGGCACACGACGTCAGCCCAGGTCCGCAAAGACCTTTCCTTCTTCGGGTCCTTCGGCAAGCGCGGGCTCGGCTATTCGGTCCCGGAGTTGGCGTCGAGGATTCGCGACATCCTGGGGCTCGGCCGTGCTTACCGGGTGGCCGTCATCGGCGCCGGGAACCTCGGGGCGGCCCTGGTGCATTTCAGTGGATTCGACCGGCACGGATTCCACGTCGTGTCGCTCTACGACAGCGATCCCAAGAAGATCGGCACCGAGCGAAACGGGCTCGCCGTGCGCGATCAAAAAGATCTGGAAGCCGACATGGCCGAGGAGTTGGCCGACATCGCCATCATCGTGACCCCGGCCTCGGTGGCCCAAGAATTGGTGGACCGGCTCGTGGGGGCTGGGGTGAAAGCGTTTTTGAACTTTGCGCCGGTTCAGCTGAAGGTCCCCGATGACGTCGTGGTGAAGACCGTGAGCCTCGCCCTGGAACTCGAAGCGTTGAGTTATGGGTTGAGAAACCGGTAGATTCCGGGCGATGCCTTCGGTTCAAATCTCCTCGGAAATCGGTCCGCTCCGGTCCGTCCTGGTGCACGAACCCGGCAACGAAGTCCTCGCCGTTACGCCGGGTACCCGAAAAGACTTTCTCTACGAAGACATCATCGAGCTGGACATTGCGCGTTCCGAGCACCGGACCATGGTCGCCGTGCTCGAGCGGTTTGCCGACGTCTTCCACGTGCGCGACATGCTGGGCGAGGTGCTCGCCGGGGAGGATGCCCGGCAGCTCCTGGCCACCCAGACGAGTCCGGTCGTGCGCTCCGGTGACATCGCCCAACGCCTGGTGGACCGTCCACCCGAAGAACTCGTCGAAATGCTGATCGAGGGGACCGAAGAGGACCGCGGTCCTATCGCGCAGATGCTGAATGCGGGCGGGTATGCGCTCCCGCCGTTGCCCAATCTCTTCTTCATGCGGGACGTGGGGATCGTCCTCAATCGGCACGTCATCATCGGCTCGATGCGGCACGGCGCGCGGTGGTCGGAAGAATTGCTGGTGAAGGCGTTGTTTCTTCACCATGCCGATCTGCAGAATGACGGCATGCTCTACGACGGATCGGCGGAACGGCGTCTCGACCACACCATCGAGGGCGGGGACGTTCATCCGGTGCGCCACGATCTGTTGATCGTGGGCTTGAGCGACCGCACGAGCGCCATGGCCTTGGATCACATGTGCGATCTCGCGTTCGAGCAGTGCGGGATCAGCGACATCATTGTGGTGGTGATGCCGACCGAGCCCGCGGCGATTCACCTGGACATGATTTTCACGCAGGTCGACCGGGGCTTGTGCGTGGTCTCGCCGGCCCAGTTCATCGGTCCCGCCCGGCTGGCCGTGCTGCACCGCTGCAAGGGACAGGCAGGGGTTCGGGAGATGCCCAACTTCTTCAAGGCGCTGGAGGAGGCGGACTTTGCCATGGAGCCGATCCTGTGTGGCGGGACGGATCGGCCGTTGCAGGAGCGGGAACAATGGGCCTCCGGCTGCAATTTGCTCACCGTGCGTCCCGGTGTGTCCATCGCTTACCGCCGCAACGAGGCGACCCTCGAGGAATTCGCCAAGGTCGGCTACCGCATCGTGCGATCGGAACCGTATCTCCTCGGCGAAGAAGACATCGCCGAGGGCGACCGGGCCATCATCACGATTCGGGGCAGCGAGCTGGTGCGCGGCGGCGGCGGACCGCGCTGCATGACCCTGCCGCTCAGGCGGGACGAGGTTTGACCTCCCCAGGGGTGCGGGCGCAGCGGTCGGGGACGCTGGTCGACCGCGCGCTGGAGTTGCTCGCCACTGGGCCCGTCGAGAGCCTCGTCCTGGCCCATCAGGTCATGGGCGTGCCCGCGGCCACACCGCCCATTGCCGACCGGCTGGCGACGGCGCTCTTGGGGGCCGACCCTCGGGTCCGGCGCCGCGGCGACGCGCGCTGGGAACTGGTGCGCAGCGCCGCGGGCTCTCCCCGGTTGGTGGATTGCACGTTTGCCGTGGTAGACGTGGAGACGACGGGATCGAGCCCCAGCCGGGGCGACCGGGTGATCGAGATCGCCGTGGCCACGCTGTCGGGGGGGCGGGTGGAGATGGTCATGGACACCCTGGTCAACCCCGGGCGGCCGATTCCCCGCGCGGTCACCGGGATAACCCGGATCACCCATGAGGACGTGGCGGACCGATCGCCCTTTCGAGACCTCGCCGGCGAAGTGGTGGCGGCCCTGGCCGGCCGGGTCTTCGTCGCCCACAACATGCGATTCGACTGGGCGTTCGTCTCTGCCGAGGTAGGGCGCGCCCTGGACGTCACCCTCGACGGCCCGCGGCTGTGCACCGTGCTGCTCTCCCGCCGGCTCATTGCGGGACTCAAGTCCCGGGGACTGGACAGCGTGGCCCGGTACTTCGGCATCGAGATCGAGCACCGGCACCGGGCCGGAGGCGACGCCATGGCAACCGCCGCGATCCTCAACCGTCTCATCGATCTGGCCGGCGAACGGGGCATCGACACGCTCCACGAGCTCGAAGACCTGACTCGGCGACGCAAGAAGCGGAAACAGCGCAAACGCCGGCGGGCGCTGCCGGTGTCCATGGAAGAAGCATGAGCCTCATCAGGACGTTTCGGGTCGGCGGGCTCAGGTGTCACACCCTCGAGGGCGGCCGGCAATGGCTGGACGGCGGGGCCATGTTCGGCGTGGTGCCGAAGCCCCTCTGGAGCCGGCGCATCGAGCCGGACGAGCGCAATCGTATTCCCTTAGGGTTACGCTGCCTTCTCGTGGAACATCCCGACGGGTTGGTCCTCGTGGATACGGGGATTGGCAATAAGGAAAATGAAAAATTCCGGGAGATCTACGGAGTCGAGAACGAAGGCCGGAAGGGGCCTACGCAGCTGGACGACGCGCTCCGCGAGGCAGGGTTCGGGGCCGAGGACGTCCGATGGGTGGTGAACACGCATTTGCATTTCGACCATGCCGGAGGCAATACCATGATCGGCGCCGGCGGCGAGGCCCAGATCGCATTTCCCAATGCCACCTACGTGGTGCAGGCTGGAGAGCTGGAGTTCGGCGGGCAGACGAACGAGCGGATCGCCGCCAGCTACCTCCCCCGAAATTTCGCACCGATCTCGGAAGCCGGCCGCTGGCGGCTGCTGGACGGCAACGTGCAGATCCTGCCGGGGATTATGGCCATGGTGACCCCCGGGCATGTGCCCCATCACCAGTCCGTACTCGTCTCCGATGGCGGCGAGACAGCCTGTTTCCTGGGTGATTTGGTCCCCACCACCGCCCACCTCCCGCTACCCTGGATCATGGGTTTCGACGTCGAACCTCTCGTCACCCTGGAGAACAAGCGGGGGTTGCTTGACAAGGCCGAGGCCGAAGGCTGGTTGCTCGTCTTCGAGCACGACCCCGAGCACGGGCTCGGCCGTGTCGTACGGGGGCGTAAGTCCTTTGAGTTCCAGGCAGTGGATGGTTGACACTCCGCCCCGAGACGGGTAGCTTCGACCCACAATTTGGCAAGTAAGCGCTGGCTGCGCTTCACCTTTTTTGCCGCTGCTCGCGAGCATTCAGGGTCCACCACCAAGCCGGGACACGTTCCCCGGAGGGTCGCGGATTCCTTAAAAGAGGATCCGCTTTTTTTGTCGACGGAATCTAGGAGGTAGCGTCACTGGCATATAACACACGGCCACAACCGCAGCGGGAGAATCGCACCCGCGTCAACACCCAGATTCGGATCAGTCCCGTGCGGGTGATCGGGAATACGGGAGAACAACTCGGGGTGTTGCCGGTCGAGGAGGCCCTACAACTGGCTCGAGAATCCGAACTGGACCTGGTGGAGGTCGCGCCACTCGCACGTCCGCCCGTGGTCAAGATCATGGATTTCGGGAAGTACCGCTACGAGCAAGACAAAGCGGCGAAAGCGGCCAAGAAGAAGCAGCACGTCATTCACATGAAGGAAGTCAAGTTCCGCCCGGGCATCAGCCAGCATGACTTCGATTTCAAGGTGCGGCACGCGCGGCGATTCTTGGGGGACGGCGACAAGGTGAAGCTCACGATGATGTTCCGTGGTCGGCAGGTGACGCATCCCGAGTTGGGGCAAGAGGTGCTGGCCCGGGTGCTCGAGGAATTGCAGGACCTCGCCAAGGTGGAAACGCAACCGAAGCTCGAGGGCCGCAACATGACGATGGTTTTAGCACCGAAGTAGGGTGAAGAAGGGATACGCAACATGCCGAAAATGAAAAGCCGGCGCGCTGCTCGAAAGCGCTTCAAGGTCACGGGGTCGGGGAAGATCACCCGCCGCAGGGCCAACAAGAGCCACCTCTTGACGAAGAAACATCCGAAGCGGAAACGTCGCCTGGGTCAGCCGATCACGATGAGCCACGCCGATGAAGGGCGCATTCGTCCGCTACTCGGCAAGAAATAGGGGGGGCATGCCACGAGTCACAAGCCAGGTTGCCCGCCTGAAGCGCAAGAAGAAAATCATGCGCGCCGCGAAGGGCGCGCGGGGTGGGCGCAGCAAGCTCTACAAGACCGCGAAGGAAAACGTCGAGCGCGGCATGGCGTACGCGTACCGCGACCGCCGCCAGAGGAAGCGCGATTTCCGTCGTTTGTGGATTGTCCGTATCAACGCCGGCGCCAGGCTGCACGATCTGTCGTATAGCCGATTTATGGCGGGTCTCAAACGGGCCGGCGTGGAGGTCAATCGAAAGTTCCTCGCCGATCTGGCCGTGCGAGACCCGATCGCTTTCGGTGCCCTGGCGGAGGTTGCTAGAAAGAGTCTGTAGTCGTCGCCAGGCGCGGTACCTGACCACGGACGAGACATGCCGGACGTTTCTCCCAACGACCAACTCGAGGCCGTCGCACGGTCCCTGATCGAGCTCCGCGAGGCGGACAGAACCCGCCTCGCGGAGCTCAAAGTCGAGCTGCTGGGCCGCAAGGCGGGCAAGCTCACCCAGATCCTGCGGGCCGTGTCCACGTTGGCGCCGGAGGAGCGGCGGAACATCGGCCGGCGGGCCAATCAGCTCAAGCAAGAGATCGAATCGGCCATCGGGGGGCGCCAGGCCGAACTCATCGACTGTATCGGCAGCTCCGAAGCGCGCGATCTCACCATGCCGGCTCGGGACGCGTGGCGCGGAGCCGTGCATCCGGTGACCGCGGTCATCGATGAAATCTGCGACATCTTCCGTGAAATCGGCTTCTCGCGAGTGTCGGGGCCCGAGGCGGAGACCGAAGACTACAATTTCACCAAGTTGAACATCCCTCTCGATCACCCGGCGGCGGATATGCAGGATACGTTCTTCCTCTCGCCGGGCGTCGTGCTGCGCACCCACACCTCGCCGGTGCAGGCACGTACCATGGAACAATACGCCCCGCCGATCCGCATCGTGGTCCCAGGTCTGGTCTACCGTCGGGACGCATTCGATGCGTCGCACGCGCCCGTATTCGAGCAGATCGAAGGGCTGGTCGTCGACGAGGGCATCAGCTTCGTCGACTTCAAGGCCGGGATCGACTATTTTGTGAAGCGATTCTTCTCCAAGGACACCGCGGTGCGCTTCCGCCCGTCGTACTTCCCGTTCACGGAACCCTCGGCTGAAGTGGACGTGCAATGTCAGGTCTGCAAGGGGAGCGGGTGCGCTACGTGTCATCAGGCGGGCTATCTCGAGATCATGGGATCCGGGATGGTGCACCCGGCCGTGTTCGAAAATTGCGGTATCGACCCCGAGCGGTACACCGGATACGCATTCGGCATGGGACCGCATCGCATCACGATGCTGCGCCACGGTATTCCCGATATCCGGCTGCTGTATGACAACGACATGCGCTTTCTGCGCCAGTTCGTGGAGTAGCCGATGAACGTCTCCGTGAACTGGCTCTCCGAATTGCTGGGGACCAAGATCGATCCCAAGGAAGCCGCCGAGCGCCTGGCCATGCTGGGGGCGCCGGTGGAATCCATCGAGGCGGTCCACCAGGATCTCGCCGACATCATCGTCGCCGAGGTGGAACGGGTGGAGCAACACCCGAATGCGGATCGGCTGTTCCTCTGCCGCGTGAACAACGGGTCCAGCGTCGTTGAAGTGGTGTGCGGCGCTTCCAACGTCACGGCGGGCAAGAAATATCCGTACGCGGCGGTGGGGTCCGTCCTGCCCGGAGGCACCAAGCTCAAGGGGCGAAAGATCCGCGGCATCGCTTCCAACGGAATGTTGTGTTCTCCGGACGAGTTGGGGCTCGGCACCGATCACGCTGGTATTCTCGAGCTCGACACCGATGCCGACGCCGGCACCCCGCTGCTCGACGTGTTACCCATCGGCGACTTTTGCCTGGACGTCGAGGTGACCCCCAACCGGCCCGATCTCTTGAGTCACCAGGGCATCGCCCGGGACCTCGGCGCCGCCATGGGGTTGCCCGTCAAGCTTCCGAAGATTCCCGGGGCGCCTGCCGACACGAGGGCGCCCGAGCGGGTGGAGCAGCGCGGCACGGTAGGTGGAGTGGAGATCGCCATCGAGGACGAGCAGGGATGTCCGCGATTCACCGCGGCGGTCATCAAGGGTGTCAAGATGGGACCGTCGCCCGAGTGGCTGCAAACCCGGCTGCAAAGCGTTGGCCAGCGCCCGATCAACAACGTGGTCGACGCCACGAATTACATGATGCTCGAGCTGAATCAGCCGATGCACGCCTACGATCTGCACAAGCTCGCGGGGCCGGCGTTGATCGCGCGTCGGGGGCGCGCAAACGAGAAGCTCGTGACGCTCGACGGGCAGGAGCATACCCTCGACGAAGAGATGACCCTCATCTGCGATGCGGACGCCCCCGCGGGCATCGGCGGCGTGATGGGGGGCCGGGATTCCGAGGTGTCCGAGGCCACGACCGACGTGGTGCTCGAGGCCGCCAACTTCGAAGCCAAGCGCATTCGCCAGACCCGCACGGCCGCAAAAATGAATACGGAGGCCTCCTATCGATTCGAGCGGGGCATGAATCTGCACGGCCTGCCGGACGCGCTGCGCCGCGGGGTGGCCCTCATCATCGCCGTGGCCGGCGGCGAGGAGGCCGGCACTCCGGTGGATGTGTACCCAAAAACGATTCCGACCCCCACGATCTTCTTGCGCCTCGACCGGGTCACCCGCGTCCTCGGTGTCGAGATCCCGCAGTCCGAAATCGAAGGGTATCTCACGAGCCTCGGGTTCACGGTGGGACCCAAGGACGGCCGCTTGGCGGTGCACGTTCCCGGGTGGCGTCCCGACGTCACGCGCGAGGAAGACCTGATCGAAGAGATCGCCCGCTTGCGCGGCTACGATTCCTTCGAGGCCCGGTTGCTGCCGCTACGCCCCAGCGCCGTGCCGGACGATCCGGCTCAAGCGATAGAGGCCCGGTTACGGCGGATATTCACGGCGCGCGGGTTACACGAGGCACGGAGTTCCTCATTGCAGGCGCAATCCGGGGAACACGCCCAGGCCGTGCTGAATCCGCTCTCCGCCGATGAGGGGTTTCTCCGGACCGAATTGCTCTCGGGTCTCACGCGCGCGACGGAGCGCAACTGGGCGGTGCGGGAGCGCGATGTGCGGTTGTTCGAGATCGGGACCGTCTTCCGCGCGGCGCCTGCCGGACAGGTTCCGGCCGAGGAGCGATGGATCGCCGGGGTCATCACGGGCGGTCGAGCGCCGGCTCATTGGTCGGCATCGGAGAAAGCTGTTGATTTTGATCGGTGGGACGTGAAATCTTTGTTCGAGGAAGCCATCCGGGGAGCGGGTGTGGCCGGGTCGATCGAACAGGTGGGGGACCGGTGGATTGCGCGCGGCGGCGACGGCCAGATGCTCGGGAGAGCCGGCGAGCTGGAGGCCAACCGGCCGCTCTGGGCCGGGCCGCTGCTCGGATTCGAACTGGCCCTCCACGCGAGGCCCGAGCCGCGGGTGCACTTCGAACCCCTGCCGAGCACGCCGGCGGCGGAGCGAGACATCGCGTTGGTGCTTCCCGATGGTGTGACCGCGGCGGCGGTGGACGCGATCATCGCCGAGCGGGGCGGCCCGTTGCTGGAGTCGGCTGTGGCGTTCGATGAATTTCGGGGTGAGGGTGTGCCGGGGCGCAGTGTGGCGTGGCGGCTCGTGTTCCGGTCTCCCGAACGGACATTGCGGGACAAAGAGGTCGATGGGTCGGTGCGGAAGATTCTCACGCAGCTGAAGGAGCAGCTCGGTGTCGAACGACGAGAGACCTGAATTCCAGGCGCTGGCTCGTCTCGAAGAGACGATCCAAGCGTTGACCGAAGAGCTGAGCCATTGGCGGCGGCGTGCGCATCAGGCGGAGGCGGATCGGCCCAACCTGAGCGGCGATGGCAGTCTTGTCGACGGGCGGGCGCGCGTCAGGGAATTGGAAGGTGAAAATCAGGAGCTGCGTCATCGCATCGAGCACGCGAAGAACCGCGTCACCGAGCTGATGACGCGGTTGCGATTCCTCGAAGAGCAGATGATCACGGGAGACAGTCGCCGATGAGCCCCAAGAGGACTTTGGTGAAAGTCACCATCGCGGGTGACGAGTACAGCCTCCGTTCCGATCGCTCGAACGATTACACCAAGGCGGTGGCCGATCACGTCGATCGGGCCGTGAGAGAAGCGCTGGCCGCCGGGCGACTGGTGGAAAGCCACAAGGCGGCGATTCTGGCCGCGCTGGCCATCACCGACGATCTGTTTCAGGTCCGGCTCGCCGGCCGAGAGATGGAGCAGCGACTCGAGTCGCTGACCGAGCAGGTATCCCGCCTCATCCCCCCTCCAAAACGCGCTTCCGGGTCGTCCGGTACGTTTGCCACTTCTGCCGACGAGAGCTAGTTTCCCATAGTTCCGGCCGGAGGGACGGGCTCGGGGCATGACTTTCAGGCTACAGAGCGGGCGCCACGGCTGGTAGTGCGGCCGCTGGAGATATAATGTCAGGAAACGTGGCTGTGATCGTACTGGCCGCTCTCGGAATTGCAGTGTTGTCCGGGGCGGTTTTTTACGTTCTCGGCCGACGTTCGGAGCACCGCCTCGGCGAGGCCGAGGGGCGCACCGCGCGCCAGAACGCCGAGCGCCTGATCGCCGAGGCCACCCGGGACGCGGAGGCGGCGAAAGCGGGCGCCGTCCTCGCGGGCAAGGAAGAAGTCCTTCGGGCCCGGGGGGAGTGGGAGCAGCACGAGAAGACACGCCGCGACGAGATCATCCGCGTCGAGCGGCGACTCGACGAACGCGCTGCGAATCTCGACCGCAAGGTCACCACCCTCGAAGAGCGCGAGACCGAGACCGACCGGCGGGAACAAGCCATGGCGGAGCGGAGCAAGGTTCTCGAGACCAAAGAGCAGGAAGTCACCGAATCCATCGACACCTATCGACGGCGCCTCGAGCAGGTGGCCGGTCTCTCGGCCGAGGAAGCCAGGAGACAAATTCTTCGCGAAACCGAAGAACGGGCACGCAGCGAGTGTGCGGCGCTGGTGCGCGATATGAAGGAAGAAGCCAAGCGCAACGGCGAGAAGGAGGCGACCAAGCTGTTGGCGCTCGCCGTGCAGCGGATCGCCTCGGACTACACGTCGGAGATCTCCGTCTCGGCGGTGGCGCTCCCCAACGACGAGATGAAGGGCCGGATCATCGGACGCGAGGGACGGAACATCCGGGCGTTCGAGACGGCCACGGGCGTGGATGTCATCATCGACGACACCCCGGATACGGTGGTCGTATCGTGCTTCGATCCGATTCGTCGCGAGATCGCTCGCCTGGCACTGGAGCAGCTGGTTTCCGACGGCCGGATCCACCCGGGGCGGATAGAAGAGGTGGTGAAAAAGATGACCGATCAGGTCGACCACCAGTTGCTGGAAGCGGGCGAGCAGGCCACCTATGAGCTCGGGATTCACGGCATGCACCCGGAACTCGTCAGGTTGGTCGGCCGGATGAAGTTCCGTACGTCGTACGGACAAAACATGTATCATCATTCCAAGGAAGTGGCCTGGCTCTCCGGGATCATGGCGAGCGAGTTGAAGCTGGACGTCCACCTGGCCAAGCGCGGTGCCCTGCTGCACGACATCGGCAAGGTGTTGACCCATCAGCACGAGGGCACGCACGTGGAGTTGGGTGTGGAGGTGGCCAAGAAGTACGGCGAGCATGAGGTCGTGATCAACTGCATCGCCGCGCACCACGACGACGTGCCTCACGAAACGCCGATCTCGGTGATCGTGCAGGCCGCCGACTCGGCGAGCGGCGCGCGCCCCGGCGCGCGGCGGGAAGCGCTGGAAACGTATGTGAAACGGCTGACCAAGCTGGAGGAGATCGCCAATAGCTTCAAGGGCGTGGAGAAGACGTTCGCCATTCAAGCCGGTCGCGAGGTTCGTATCGTGGTGACTCCGGACAAAGTCAGTGACGGAGAAGCGGTGACGATGTCCGAGGAGATTGCCCGACGGATCGAGGAAGAACTTCAATATCCGGGTCAGATCAAAGTGGTCGTGGTTCGGGAGACGAGGGCGGTAGATATTGCCCGCTAAGATCATCTGCGGAAAAGAGATCGCGCAGGAGATTCGGGCCGAGCTGCGACCCGAAGTCGAGAAACTGAAGGCCCGGGGCGTGACACCGGGGTTGGCGGTCGTGTTGGTCGGGGGGGATCCGGCGAGCCAGGTGTATGTGCGGATGAAGGGCCGGGCGTGTGAAGAGACGGGGATGCTGAGCGAAACGGTGCGCCTGCCCGAGACCACCTCCGAAGACGAGCTGCTGGCCACCGTCGATCGTCTGAACGGCGATCCCAAGATCCACGGCATGATCGTCCAGCTACCGGTGCCGAGTCACATCGATGCCAACAAGGTGTTGCGGCGCATCGATCCGCGAAAGGACGTGGACGGATTTCACCTGGAAAACGTCGGCAAGGTCGCCATCGGCGATGACAGTGGGTTTGCGCCCGCCACGCCCGCCGGCGTGCAGCAAATGCTGCTGCGTTCCGGCGTCGAGACCTCGGGGGCCCATGCGGTGATCGTCGGGCGCTCCAACATCGTGGGGCGGCCCATGGCCTCGCTGCTGCTCCAGAAGGGCAATGGCGGTGACGCGACGGTCACCGTCTGTCACTCGCGGACGAAGAACATCGGTGACGTGACGCGATCGGCTGACATTCTCATCGTCGCGATCGGCCGCGCACAATTCGTGACGGGCGACATGGTGCGTCCTGGTGCGGTCGTCATCGACGTCGGGGTGAACCGGGTCGACGATCCGTCGACGGACAAAGGCTACAAGTTGGTGGGCGACGTCGATTTCGACGCGGCGAGCGAGGTCGCGTCGGCGATCACGCCGGTGCCGGGCGGGGTGGGGCCGATGACGGTTGCGATGTTGCTCTACAACACGGTCCAGGCCGCGCAACGGTGGGCGGCGACCTAGACTTTTTCCTACCCAGCGAGCCCTCCTCCTCGGAGGGCGCATGGACGGTCGCTCAGGTCACGAGTCGGGCCCGTCAGCTCGTCGAGTCCGGTATGCGTCCGTTGTGGATCAAGGGTGAGGTGTCGGGCTTCAAGACCTATCGCAGCGGCCACTGGTACTTTTCGTTGCGCGACTCCCAGGCCCAGGTACGTTGCGTCATGTGGCGCACCGACAATCAGCGCATCGCGGTGAAACCCGAAGACGGCTTGCAGGTGTTCGTCGAGGGCCGGCCCACCGTTTGGGAGGAACGCGGTGAATTCCGGATCACGGTCAAGCGGCTCATCACCACCGACGCCGACGGACAGTGGGAAGTCCGGCTGCAAGAGGCGAAGGCGGCGTTGCAACGCGACGGCCTGCTCGATCCGGCGCGCCGCCGGCCGCTTCCGGCGTATCCCTCCCGCGTGGCCATCGTCACGAGTCCCGACGGCGCCGCGCTCCACGACCTGTGCACGGTCCTGGAGCGACGGTGGCCGGCCGCCGAGGTGTTGTTGCTGCCCACCAGAGTACAGGGGGATTTGGCCGAGCGCGAGCTGTGCCGGGCGCTGGAGCTCCTGAACAGGATCACCGTGGATGTGGCCATCGTGGGGCGGGGCGGTGGATCCCGCGAGGACTTGTGGGCCTTCAACAGCGAGCGGGTGGCCCGGGCCGTGGCCGCCGTGCAGGTGCCCATCATTTCCGCCGTTGGTCACGAGGAGGATGTGGCCCTCACCGACCTGGTCGCCGATGTGCGGGCGCCGACTCCGTCGGCCGCCGCCGAGGCCGTGGTGCCGGATCGCCTGGAGGTCTCCCGGCGTGTGGAAGCGCTGGCCGGCCGGTTGGCCCAATCTCTCGGCAACCGGACGCGATTGGGGCGGGAGCGGCTCGAGCGAACCGGCGATCGGTTGCACGCCGGCATGGCCGCCCAGCTGGATCGTCGATCGTCGCGCCTCGCGACGCTGGCCGGCAAGTTGGAGGCGCTCAGTCCGCTGAGAGTCCTGCAACGCGGCTACGCGGTGGCGCGGGACGAGGCCGGCAACGTGTTGGGCTCCCGCGAGAGCTTCAAGCCGAACATGGACTTCAGGGTGACCGTGGCGGACGGGGAGGTCAAGGCCCGAGTGCGCGGAGGAGACGCATGACGAAACGAGTGGTCTTCCAGACCGAGCTCGAGCGCCTGGAGACCATCGTGCGCTCGCTGGAGGACTCCGAGGTGGATCTCGACGAGGCACTGGAGCTGTTCCAGGAGGGCGTCGAGCGGCTCAAGAACGCCCGGCGACTCCTGGAGAACACCGAACTCACCGTGAAGAAGGTCGTCCGCGCAGCGGACGCCGCCCTGTCTGGTGACGACGTCGACGACTGACCTCAAGGCCTTCTTGGCCGAGGCCCGCCGATCGACCAACGCGGTCCTCGAGACCTGGTGCGACCGGGCCCGCCGGGAGATCCCGGGTCCCGTGGGGCAAGCGATAGCCTACAGTCTCTCCGCCCCGGGGAAGCGCCTGCGTCCGGCCTTGGTGCTCGCCCTCTACCAGGAATTGGGTGGCAACGGCGACGTGTCCGAGATCGCGGCGGCCGTCGAGGTGGTGCACACCTACTCGTTGGTGCACGACGATCTGCCGTGCATGGACAACGACGATCTGCGCCGTGGACGGCCCACGACCCATCGGCAGTTCGACGTGGCGACCGCGGGGGAGGCCGGCCTGGCCATGGTGCCCCTGGCCGCCCGGGTGCTGGCAGCGGGTTGTACGAGGCTCGGATGCTCCGACGAGGTGCTCGGCCGGGTTGCGGCCGAGCTGTTCCGGGCCGCCGGTGCCGCAGGGATGATCGGGGGCCAGGTGCTCGATCTCGAGGCCGAGGGCCGCCCCGTCGCCATCGAGTACCTGCGGGAGATCCACCGGCGCAAGACCGGGGCCTTGATCGAGGCCAGCGCGGTCATCGGGGCCATCGCCGGCGGTGCGGCCCCTTCGAGGCTCGCGGCCGTCCGGGCCTGGGGTCGGGAGGTCGGGGTGGCCTTCCAGATTGCCGACGATGTCCTGGACACCACGGCGACGTCTCAGGAGCTGGGAAAGACGGCTGGGAAGGACGCCCGCCAGCGCAAGGCCACGTTCGCCACCCTGTTGGGGCCGGAGGCGGCCATGGAGGAGGCCCGAGCGCGCATCGACCGGGCCATAGCCCTATTGGGGGAGAGCGGGATAGATTCCTCTCTCCTTCAGGGGCTTGCTAACTTCATTGTGAACCGACGCTCCTGAGAATCGAAAGGCATATCCGACATCATGGCGCTACTCGAGGCGATTCGCGGTCCCCAAGACGTCCAGCGTCTCGGGCGCGAGCAGTTGCCGCAGCTGGCGGACGAGGTGAGGCAGCGGCTCATCGACGTGGTGTCGGAGACGGGTGGCCACATCGGCGCGGGTCTCGGCGTGGTCGAACTGACGATCGCGCTGCTCTACTGCTTCGATTCCCCCACCGACAAGATCCTCTGGGACGTGGGCCACCAGGGGTATCCCTGGAAGATCCTCACCGGACGCAACGATCGCCTACCCACCTTGCGGCAGGAGGACGGTCTCTCGGGGTTTCTGCGCCGCGTGGAGAGCGAACACGATCAGTTCGGGGCGGGGCACGCCGGCACGGCCCTGTCGGCGGCCCTCGGGATGGCCGCCGGGCGCGACGTCAAGGGGGAGTCCTTTCACGTGGTGGCGGTGGTGGGGGATGGCGCGCTGACCTGCGGCATGCCGTACGAGGGCATGAACAACGCGGGACACTCCGATCGCGACATCATCTTGCTGGTGAACGACAACGGGATGTCCATCGCCCCCAACGTGGGTGCCATCAGCAAGTACTTCGGCTCGCTCGATGCGTCGCCGATGACCGTGAAGATGCGAGAGCTCGCCAAGCAGATCATCAAGCGGGCCTCGAAGTTCATCGGCGGCAAGCGGATGGTGGACTTCGCCAAGAATGTCGAGGAGAGTATCAAGAACCTCTGGTCGCCGGGCACGCTGTTCGAAGAACTCGGTTTCCGGTACTTCGGGCCCATCGACGGCCACGATGTGGCGGCCATGGTGAACACGCTCAACACCATGAAGACCATCAAGGGGCCGCGGGTGCTCCATGTCCTGACCGAGAAGGGTAAAGGCTTCCCCCTGGAGCCGGACTCGGAAAAATTCCATGCCCGGAAGCCCTACGATCCGGTGACGGGCGTGCTCAAGCCGTCCAGGGGTGACGGGCCCCCGGCCTGGACCAAGGTCTTCGGCACGGCCATCGCCGAGCTGGCGGCGGAGCATCCGGAACTGGTGGCCATCACCGCGGCGATGCCGTCGGGCACCGGCACCGACATCTTTCAGAAGAAGTGGCCCGAGCGGTTCTTCGATGTCGGCATCGCCGAGGGGCACGGAACGACGTTCGCCGCCGGGCTCGCCACGCAGGGCATTCGGCCCATCGTCGCCATTTACTCGACGTTCTTGCAGCGCGGGTACGACAGCATCATTCACGACGTGGCGATTCAGAAGCTGCCGGTCATCTTCTGCATGGATCGCGCGGGGATGGTCGGGGCGGACGGCCAGACGCACATGGGACTGTACGACATTGCCTATCTGCTCGCGGTGCCGCACATGACGGTGACCCAGCCGAAGGACGGTACCGAGTTGATCGGTTTGTTACGCTGCGCGCTCGCGCACAAGGACGGCCCGTTCACCCTGCGCTACCCTCGGGACAACGCCCCGGCCGCCGCGCCACCGGCTGCCGAGGTGGGCACCATCGAGTATGGGACGTGGGAGACGCTGCGCGCGGGGAAGGACTGTGCGATCCTCGCCGTGGGGGTCATGTGCCAGCCGGCGATGGAGGCCGCGGAGCTGCTCGAGGCCGACGGGCTGGACGTGTCGGTCATCAATTGCCGGTTCATCAAACCGGTGGACATGGACTTGCTCACGACGATAACGCAGAACCACCGGCTGCTCATGACGGTCGAGGACGGCACCGAGGTGAACGGTTTCGGGTCGTACGTGTCCTCGCTCGTCCATCGCATCGCACCCGGCGTTCGCGTTAACGTCATGGGTGTGCCCGATCGCACCTACGAACACGCCCCGCGCAGCCGGCAGCTGGCCTGGGTGGGCTTGACGGCGGAAGGTATCGCCGACCGCGTGCGGGCGCGGCACGCCGAGGAAAGCTTTTCGACGGCATGAATCTGGGGGTCATCGGCAACGCGCGATATCGTGACCTCCGCGAGATTCTGAAACGGCTAGTCGCCCTCGCTCCCGCACACCACGTCACCTATTACAGCGAGCCCGACCTGGCGGACCTCTGGCCTGCGCCGGTGGCGGCGCTGGACGAGTCTGTCGCGCTGGATTTGCTGCTGACGTTCGGCGGCGACGGCACGTTGCTACGGGGTGCCCGCTACTTGGGCGACCGGAACGTTCCCATTCTCGGCGTCAATCTCGGACGCGTCGGCTTCCTCACGACCTCCCCGCTGGCCACGATGGAAGACGCGTTGCGGGCCTTCGCCGAGGGCCGCTACACGTTGGAATCCCGCCTCACCTTGACGACCACCATCGAGGACGAACACGGTCACGGTCACGAAGCGGTGACCCTGAACGACGTGGTCGTCCACAAGGCGGGCGTCGCCCGCGTGCTCCGTTTCCGGGTGCTGGTGGACGACGAAATGGTGGCGCAGTACAGCGCCGACGGGATCATCGTGGCGACCCCCACGGGCTCGACGGCCTACTCCATGAGTGCCGGCGGCCCCATCGTCGTGCCGGGTGTCGCTGCCTTGGTCATCACGGCGATCTGCCCCCACACCCTGGCAGTGCGCCCGATCGTCGTGCCGGCCACGTCGGAGATCAAGATCGAACAGCTCAGTCCCTACACCGATGAAGTGCTCGTGTCGTACGACGGACAGGTGGATCTCACTCTGGACCAGGGCAGCGTGGTGTGCATCAAACGCGGCCCGTTCGCCATACAATTGGTACGGTTGGGGACAGAAGGGTTCTTCGATCGGGTCCGGGTGAAACTACAGTGGGGCGATCTCACCGACCGGGAAAAGCCGTGACATGCTGACGGAGCTCCGCGTCCGCGATCTGGCCGTGATTGCGGACGCCACGCTTGCGTTACGACCTGGATTGAACGTGCTGACCGGGGAAACCGGTGCGGGGAAGTCCATACTGGTGGATGCCCTCTCACTCCTCTTGGGCGAGCGCGCTAGCACCGATATCGTCCGGCCGGGCGCCGAGAAAACCGTGGTCGAGGCGGCCTTTTACGTTGGCGGGGCCGACGCGGTCCATTCCGACGCCGACGAGGCCGGCGTCGAGCTCGACGAAGAGATCCTGGTGGTGCGGCGGGACATCAATGTGGAGGGGCCCAACCGGGCATGGGCCAATGGGAGCCCCACCACGGTCGCCACGCTCTCCTCACTGGGCCGGTCGCTGGTGGACCTCCACGGGCAGCACGAAGCCCAATCCTTGCTCCGCCCTGCGACCCAGCGGGACATCCTCGATGCGTTCGGAGGAGCCGGCGACGAGCGACGTCGCGTGAGGGACGCCCACGCGGCCCTGGCCGCGTTGCGCGCGCGCGAGTCGGAGCTGCGAACCCGCCGTGACGAAGTCGTCAAGCGGGCCGACTACCTGCGCCATGTGGCCAAGGAGATCGAAGAGGCCGCGCTCGAACCGGGGGAAGACGAAGGGCTCGCCACCGAGGCCAAGCGCCTCGCCAACGTGGAGGATTTGACCAGGGCAGCCGAGCAACTCGCTGAGTTGTTGGACGGCGAGGGGGAGGCGAGCGCCACGGCCGTCCTGGGCGCCGCGCGCAAGGCGCTCGATCAGCTCACGAAGATCGACCGGAGTGTCGAACGGTGGGGCGAGGTGGTGGAGGCGACGTTGGCGGATGTCGCCGAGCTAGCGCGCGAGGCTCGTGAGTATGCATCCTCCATCGAGGTCGATCCCGGCCGGCTCGCCGAGGTCGAGGCGCGCCGTGATCGACTGTATCGGCTGATGCAGAAATACGGCGCCACCATCGAGGAGGTCCGCCACACCGCCGCCGAGGCACGTCGCGAGCTCGACCTGCTGGACACGGCCGATTTCGATCTCGAGCAGATGGCCGAGCGTCGGGCCGAAGCGGAACAGCGTCTCGAGGAAGCCGCCGCCGCCCTGAGCGCGAAGCGCGAGGCCGCCTCGCACCGTCTGTCGGCCGATGTCGGAGAGCTGCTTCCGGCGCTCGGCATGCCCGGGGCCACGTTCCACGCGGCCGTGGCCGCCGCGGCCGAAATCGGCGCCCACGGCCGGGACGACATCGTCTTCCTAGCCCAGCTCAACAAGGGGATAGCTCCTCGTCCGGTGGCCCAGGTCGCCAGCGGCGGCGAACTGTCGCGGATCATGCTGGCGCTCAAGGTCGTGCTGGCCGCCCACGACATGTTGCCGACCCTCGTGTTCGATGAGGTGGACCAAGGGATCGGTGGCGAGACGGGCCAGCAAATCGCCGAGGCGCTCGCGCGAGTCGCGCGCACCCATCAGGTCCTCGTCATCACCCACCTGCCGCAGATCGCCGCCCGTGCCGACCACCATCTGCGCATCACCAAGCGGGCCAAGGGCGACATGGCCACCGCCGATGTCGAGGTCCTCACCGGCGACGCTCGGGTCGAAGAAATTGCCCGGATGCTGGGCGACCCCACCGACTCGGTACTGTTGCAGCATGCTCGCGACCTGGTGGGCCGATCTGGCGTAACGGTTTCGTAGGGGCGAGGCGCGCCTCGCCCGTGAAACGGCGTGGCATGGCGCCTGTCCAATGTCACCGCTGCCCGACCGATTCTTCCGCCTCCGCAGCGACAGGATTCCCGAAAATCCGATAAAACAACCGCAAATACACCTGCATCGTGTTCATCTTCGGTGTCAACCCTCCGGAGCCCGAAAACGCCGCCCGATAGTTGAGCCCCGCCTCGATGGGCAGCTTCCGCCCGCTCCCGTCCATCGCGGATCGATACGCGATCCCGCCGCCAAAGCTCAATGCGGTTTGCTTCGTCTTCACGGCGAGCGGTGAAAGGTCCATCAAGAGGGGATCGGTCGGCGCGGCGCCCGGATGACGGAAGCTGTCTGCCGCCTTGTGGTAGTAGCTCACCAACGCGAACACGCTGAAGCCTTCGGCGAGGCGCAGGGTGGGATACGCGCTCAGCCGGATGATGTCTCCCAGGTCCCGCGTGACGGGGATTTGTCTCGTCACCGGCACGAGCGGAGCACTCGGCGTCGTGACGCGGCGGTCGAGTTGGTGGGGGAGCTGCAGAGTGTAGGACACCGCGAACGACAACCCCACGGCGCGGCCCGGCTCGAACGTCGCTTCCAACCCCACTTCGATGTCGGTTTGTCCGTCGCCCGTCCCGATGTCCACGAAGTTGTCGGCCTGTGCGGGACGGCCCGTGGGCAGCCGCACGGTGGACACCAGCACGGCGCGGGCGGAGGTGCCGGTGAGCAAGCCGAAACGGGCACCTACCTCGATGTCGCCCAGTTTGGTTTGGCGGTTGAAGGCCAACGGGGCGGCGGCAAACCCCTGGCCGGCCAACACGCCGTTGACGTCTCCCTCGGCGGCCCGGCCGGCAGGCAGCGGCAGGGTCGTGGTGACCGCGGACGACCCGAGAGATTGCAACTCCGCCGCGACCGCCGCGATCTCGGCGGCAATGGCCTGTCCGGCGGAGGAGTTGGCCAGGGGTGCAAAGGCCACGAATTCCTGGCCCGCGCCCAGCCCGGTGATGACCAGCAAGTTGTTGAGCAGGCTTTGCGCCCGCACGACCGATGCCATGGCCTGCGCGCAGGACGGACTCGAGGGACACCCGAAGCTTCCACCGGCGATCAAGCCTTCGACTTGCCCGATGGCCATGGTGAGCTCGTTGATCAACGCGGCGGCTTGCACGGCCGAGGTGGCGTCGCCGCCCTCCGTGCGCGCGCCGTTCAGCCCCGCGTTCGCATCGGTGGTGTCGTTCGTGAACGTGACCTGTGAACGCGTCGTGACGAGGGGGATGTGGACCCGGAGGGTGATGCGGTCGGTCAACCCGAAGGTGAATCCGAACGGGAAATGCCGCACGTCGCCGTCACGGACCGTATTGAACGCCCCGACGTTCATCGTGTACGTGGGATCGCCGATGATCGCACGGATGGCCTCGTCGGCGCCGCGCAGGGACGGGAACACGTTGCCGCCCGTCGAGTCGGCGGTGAGGTCGGCTCCCAGCGGCTCGGGGGCGCCGTCGATCAATCCGGGCGTCCCGAGCGAGAAGCGTTGGTTGAAATTGGTGTATTGCGGTGAGAAATCGATGCGCAGCGCACCCTTCGGGATCAAGCGCGCGTCGATGTACTGCGCCGCGGCCGGTTCCGCCGCACCCACGAGCGCGGCGGCGAGAGGCCAAGCCCACGCCTGGGGCCGCGCGACGAGTGAGCGGAACGCGTCGATCATCATGAGCCGGAGCAAGGTATGGATAGAGGAGAGCCTGGCCCAGTCACAGGGATTTCCCGGTTTCGGTGAGGAGGGCGCGATCGTAGTTGGCAAAGATTTCCTCTCGACTGATGAGTCCCAGCAGTTTGCTCTCGTCCGCTTCGTCCACCACCGGAATGTGGTGACTTCCCCGCGCCCCGAGCCGCTGCAACGCCGTGCGGAGGGAATCCCGGGGCGTCACGCGCTCGACCTCGGGGTTCGCCAGGTCTCCGGCCAGTACCACCGGCCCGAGGGACTCAGCATCCGAGATCACCTTCCGGAGGTCGTTATAGGTGATCATACCCACGAACCGGAGTTCTGAGTCGACCACCGGGAATTCGGTCTGGGTGCTCGACCCGATCGCCGCGATGATCTGCGGCACCGTGGCGGTCTCACCGACCACATGAGGATTCGCGTCGTAGGCGCGCCGGACGTAGAGCCGCTCGAGCAACGCCGTGTCCTGGCCGTGGGCGAAGTGTTCGCCCTTGCGCACCAACCATTCCGAGTAGATCGAGTGCGGGTGCACCCGCCTGGCGGTGATGTAGGCGATGGCCCCGGTCAGCATGAGGGGGAGGATCAGGTCGTAATCGTTGGTCATCTCGAAGACAATCATGATCGCCGTCAACGGCGCGTGTGTCGCGCCGGCGACGAGGCCCGTCATGCCCACGACGGCGAAGGCCTCGGGCCGGATCGTGAAGCCCGGCAGGAGTCCCGCCGCGGCCGCACCGAGTCCACCGCCCAGGGTGGCGCCGATGAAGAGCGCGGGCGTGAACACCCCTCCGGTGCGCGTGGCCGCGAGGGTGGTGGCCGCCGCCACGAGCTTGGCGAAGGCAAGAGCGACCAGGAAGTAGGCCGGCCGGGTGCCGATGATGCCGATGTTCAACGTCTCGTGGCCGCGACCCCAGAGATCGGCCCGGAACACGATGTTGAGTGCCCCCACGACGAGTCCCGCCACGGCGACTTGCGCCCACGGGTTTCGCATCCGGCCGAGCAGCTGCGGCGTCGCGTGGGTCCAGCGGGTGAATACCACCGCCACGAGGCCGGTGATGATGCCGAGCACCGCGTAGAGGATCAGCTCCGTGGGAGATCCGATGCCGTACTGCTCGGGAATCTCGATGACCGGCGAGTTGCCGAACACGGCCCGCGACACCGCCGCCGCGATCACGCTGGCCACGAGGATGGGGGGAAAGGCGTTGACCGCGAACGTGCCCAGGACCTTCTCGAGGGAAAAGAACACGCCGGCGATGGGCGCGTTGAACGCGGCCGAGATACCGGCGGCGGCTCCGCACGCCACCAGGATCTTGAGCCGCTGGGCGCTGGAGCGGAAGAAACGCCCCGTGCGGGATCCCAGCGCCGCTCCCGCGACGGCGACCGGTCCCTCGGCGCCGACGCTGCCGCCCGCGCCGATGGCCACGGCGGCCCCGGCGGTCTTCACGGCCACGGGAAGTGAGTGGATGATGCTGCCGCGCTTGACCACGGCCCGGGCCACATCGGGAATGTTCTCTCCGTCCGAATCGTTGGCCCCGTACCTGACGATGGCCCGGGCCAGCATGAGCCCCGCGATCACCACGACCGCGATGGAGAGGCTGCCCATGCCCGTGAGGCGGCCGGCCGCCGAGAGGGCCAACGACTGCGAGAAGTTGATCAGGCCGTAGAAGAGGATGACGGCCACCCCGACTGTGGCGCCGATCGCCACGGCGAAGCCGATGAGCAGCGTGCTCTCATCGATGCCGAGGGCGGGTATTCTTCTGATGAGGGCCTGGCCGCGCTGGCTGATGCGGGCCTCGACGGCTCTGAGCCAGGCCAGGGGACGGGAGGTCAGTGGCATGTCGGGGCGGAAGATAGTGACGAGCGACACCAGATGGGAGCCGCGCCGGCCCGGTAGTGCGGTGGGCTGGGTGTGATGCGAGGGCTAGCGCTTTTGGCCCCCCCTAGCCACACTGTTAGGCTGAATCCGCTCCAATGAGGCTCTCTTGACGACGCCATCGACCCCGAACAAGGCCGACATCGACTGGAACGCCATGCTGGCTCCCTATCGCAAGGCGAGCCCGTGGCGCAGCATCTTTCAACTCGTGAACACGGGGATTCCTTTCCTTGCCCTCTGGCTCCTGATGCTGTGGAGCTTGAGTAGGGGGTATTGGATCACGCTCCTGCTGGCGGTTCCCTCCGGGCTGTTTCTGGTGCGGATGTTCATCATCCAGCACGATTGCGGACACGGCTCGTTCTTCAAGTCGCGCCGTGCAAACGATACCCTCGGGTTCATCATCGGTGTCCTCACGTTGGTGCCGTATCGTTATTGGCGGCGCACGCATGCCATCCACCATGCCACCTCGGGCGATCTCGATCATCGCACGTTCGGCGACATCGACACCCTCACGGTGCGGGAGTACCTCAGTCGGTCGAAGCTGACGCGACTGCGGTATCGGCTGTATCGCAACCCGGTGATCATGCTGGGGTTGGGGCCCATCTATCAGTTCATCTTGAAGCATCGATACCCGTTCGACACGCCAAGATCCTGGAAACGCGAGTGGGCGAGCATCCATCGAACGAACCTCGCCCTGCTGGTCGTGGTCACGATCATGTGGTTCACCGTGGGCATCGATCGGTTTCTCCTGATCCAGCTGCCCATCACGCTCATATCGGGTTCGCTTGGCGTATTCCTATTCTATGTGCAGCATCAGTACGAGGACACGTATTGGCGCTATCACGAAGGCTGGGAATACTACGCCGCCGGCCTGCAGGGCAGCTCCCACTACGTGTTGCCCAAGGTCTTGCAGTGGCTCACCGGCAACATCGGGATCCACCACATCCATCACGTGTCGAGCCGCATTCCCAACTATCGGCTCCAGCAAGCGTTGGACGAAAACCCGGAGCTGCAACAGGTTACGCGGCTGAGCGTCGGGGCCAGTGTGAGGACGCTGTGGATGACGTTGTGGGACGAAGATGAGCGACGCCTCGTCGGCTTCCGGGACCTCAAGGCCATCAAACAGCGCATCGAAGCCGCAAGTCCCGGGACGGGCATCGAGCCCGGAAAACCGGACGCCGTTCCCGCACCCTGGCATTGAGCTTCACCGAGCGTCTGACGGTGCCGGCCGGCGTGCCCGTGCGGCTGGCGGACTACTCTTCGGACGAAACCGGCGGGTTCGCCACCAAGCGGCAGGGCCGCTCGGCGCTGAAGAACGTGACGCAACTGCTCGACGAACTCCAGTATCGCCTCTATGCGGAAAACAAACGGGCGCTACTGATCGTGCTGCAGGGGATGGACGCATCCGGCAAGGATGGCACGATTCGGCGCGTGATGCGGGGTGTGAATCCCCAGGGGACCTCGGTGACGTCGTTCAAGAAACCGTCGGCCGAAGAACGCGACCACGACTTCCTGTGGCGCATTCACAAGGCCATGCCCCGGCTCGGGGACATCGGGATCTTCAATCGATCGCACTATGAAGACGTTCTGGTGGTGCGGGTCCACGACATCGTCCCGCGCGATGTGTGGATGGGTCGGTACGACCAGATCAACGCGTTCGAGAAGAACCTCTCGGAAAACGGGATCGTCGTGCTCAAGTTCTTCCTGCACATCAGCAAAGACGAACAAAAGCGGCGTTTGCAGGATCGCTTGGACGATCCGACACGCCATTGGAAAATCTCACCGGCGGATTTTGCCGAGCGCCCCCATTGGGACGCGTACACCGAGGCGTTCGAGGACGTGCTCAGCCGGTGCAGCACACCTTGGGCGCCGTGGTACGTGATTCCCGCCGACAAGAAATGGTTCCGCGATCTCGCTGTCGGGTCGGTGATCGTCGAGAAGCTGCAGTCGCTGGCGATGGAGTTTCCCGCGCCGTCGTTCGACGTTTCGCAGATTACGATCGACTAGCGGGCCTCGGTAGCGCGAGGCATGCCTCTCGCCCCCTACAGATTCTTCCGACAACTCGTACTGCTTACCGGATGAGGCTGCCGGGTCGCTGCCTGAGAGCTCGCAGGGCGGTGAGCCGCCGCTTGGACCGGATCGTGTGGCGCACCGGTGCGGGAAGCTCGAAGGACGACGGCGCCGTGACACCAGGCTGAAAGAGCCTGGCCTCGATGGTGTAGTCGGTAATGTAGCCGCCGCCGTTGACGATCATGATGAAATCGCCCGGGGGCATGAGTCCCTGCAGCGTGGCGCGGTACCCGCCCTCAAACGGTTCCGCACAGCACGAGCCGACGACGGGCGGGATGAAGTCGTGGACGTCGGATTTTTCGGTCTGCGCCTCGAAGATGACGATCTCTCCGTCGAACTCGTCCGACGCCACCACCTCGATGGTGACGAAGTTGACGTCGGTGACGGCGCCGAACGTGAGGGTGTAGGGGGCCGCGTCTTCGATACCGGGAAAGCCGGACCACCGGCCGAACGTCTGGTGGCTCACGAAGTACCATCCGGTCGCCTCGATGACCGTGGTCAATCGAGGATCGAGGCCAAAGTCGTCGTCGTCGACGAAAGCGATCTCGCTGCCCGTGCTGTCGTACAACGTGAGCACGCCATCGGAGAACGGCGGCGGGGCGGGCGTGTCGACGTCCAGGTCGATCACGGTCCCCGCTTCGGCGAAGAACTTGAAGAAATCGACGTCCAGCAACGGGTCGGAGATATCACCCGTCAACACGTCGCCGAGCGTCACCAAGTTCGCGGTGGCGAGGGTGTCGTTCGGTTCGGATTCGGTGATGGCGGCGGCCAGCTTGGCCGCGGCCGTCGGCGGCGACGGGCCGTTGATCGTGAACTTGTACCAATCGACGTCGTACTCGTTGTCGTAGTTCATGCTCACCGTTTCGCCGGTGAGCGGAATCGGGTGGGCCAGGTCGCAGACGTCGTTTTCCTCGCCTGCGTCGGGGGGCAGTGTCGCGAGGTATTCCGTGGTGAATCGCAGGCTGTACCCCAGCGGCTGTGACAGGGCTTCCGCCGAGGACAGGCTCACCATGAAACCGTTGGGGTCGATGCCCATGGTCGGAAGGTCGCTCATGGCCACCACGATCGAGTCGCTCCTGGCCTCGGAGTGGAGCGCGATCCAGCGAGCGCCACAGAGTTGCGCCGCGCCATAGTCCTTGTGCGCCGGATAGCGCGCCGACCACGGCCAATCTCCCGAATCGTTTTGTAAATCCGAAACCCCGAACGTCATGCCTTGTTCGACGGGTGGCAGGCCGTTCTCCGTCTTGAGCACTACCGAGATGCCGGATCCGCTGTTGACGTGGGCCGCATAGAAGTCCATGGCGCGGCCTTGGAACGGCAGCGTATCGGGATCCACATCGGCCGGGACGGCTTCCAGGACGAGGCCAGGGAGGAGCAGCGCGCCTGCCACCACACCCAAATCCGGCACGGTGCCGGTGACGACCTCGTACACGTCCTCTTGCAGGATCTGGAGGGTCCGCACGGCCGATCCCCGGCCGGCTGCCACCAGGACCAGGTCCGCCTCCGACGGCAGGGGCGAGGGGATGTACACCCGCAGCGTGTCCAGGCTGTTGATGTCGCTGAGGTCGGCAGGGACGAAGCTGTGCACGACGATGGCAGCGGCGCCCACCTGCATCAGGGTCATCTGGCCGGGATCGAGGCCTGCCCCGATGACCTCCAGCAGCTCGCCGAAGCGCACGCTGCTGCTGTCCGGGGACGTGGTCACCGTCGGGTGGAGTGCGAAGATTTGCATGCCCTCGAACACGCGCACCGGCAGGGTGGCCGGTTGGGTCGCCTCGAGCTGCCGCGGAGCCACGACGACGTTCACCTGGCCGGGGCCGATGCCCAAGAGCCGGCCCGCGCCGCTCACCAGGGCCACCCCATCGTCGGATGAGCTGAATCGCACCGCCACGTTGGGAAGCACGGTGCCGTTCGCGTCGACCACTCGGGCGGTCATTTGGAGGGAGTCGCCGACGAACACCTGAGAGACGGGGTCGACGAATTCTATGCGTAGCTCGCCGCTTCGCTCCGTGGGATAGATACACCCGGAGCCAAGCCCCAGCAGGGCGAGGGAAACGGCTAGGGCGGCTCGATTGGGCTGCGTCACTGCGTTGCTCGGGGTAAACAGGGATTGTGAGATACCTGAGGCCGGAGGGAGTGTCAAGGGGATGTACAGGCTTTGGACACTGGCTTGCGGGAGGCGCTGATTGCTGATAAGCTCCCTATTCGCAACGCCTTACGTGACAACCTCGGTTTGCTTGACTTCGCTCCACATCGCGTCCATATCTATGGTCCGCAAATCCGCGCAAGCCCGAAACGGAGTCCGAACCGGATGGGGGTAGTGACAGACCTCAAGGATGCAGTGTCCTGCCGCAACTGCGCGACGCCGTTGCCGGACGGCTATCGGTTCTGCCCCGCGTGCGGCACCGATAGCTCCGATCCGTCATCGCTCCCGCAGGCCGATCCTGGGACCAGCCTGAGCCAGCTGTTCCAGCGGCTGAAAGTCGCGGTGAGCGACCGCTACGAGCTGCACCGGACGCTGGGGCACGGGGGCATGGGGGCGGTCTTCCTCGCCACGGAACGCAAGCTGGACCGGCTCGTCGCCATCAAGGTCCTTCCGCCCGGGTTGTCCATGGACGAGCACGTGCTGGCGCGGTTCCAGCGCGAAGCGCGCACGGCGGCCAATCTGGACCACCCCAATATCATCCCCATCTACTCCGTCGAAGACGAAGGTGATCTGCACTACTTCGTCATGAGATACGTCGCGGGCCACGGGCTCGACGAGGACCTGCGGGCCGGGCCGATGCCCATCGAGCAGTGCCAGCGCATCCTCTGGGCTGCAGCCGGCGCCCTGGGCCACGCCCACCAGCGTGGCGTGGTGCATCGGGACGTGAAGCCGGCCAACATCATGATCGATGGGGAGGGCCGGCCCGTGCTCGCGGATTTCGGCATCTCCAAGGCCCAGGGGGCCTCCACCCAGTTTACGGCCACCGGCCAGGTCATCGGCACGCCCACCTACATGAGTCCCGAGCAGGCCAGGGGACAGCCCGTGGATGGCCGGTCCGATCAATACTCCCTGGCGATGGTGGCATATCGCATGCTGGCCGGCCGACTCCCATTCGAGGACGACTCGGTCCACACCGTGCTGTACAAGCACGTCTTCGAGGATCCGCCTCCGCTACAGCGGTTCAGGCCCGAGACGCCGGCTTTCTTGGTGCAGGCAATCCACCGGGCGCTCCGGAAGGAGCCCGACAGCCGCTTCCCCACGATGGGGGAGTTCGCCGTCGCCGTGTGGCCGGACAATCCCGTCACGCCCACGCCGGGGTCGGGAAATATCGCTATTCGCAGTTCGGCGGCCTCGGACGCCAAGACGGAGCTGACCCCGCTGTCGACGACGACGATTCGCAAGAAGCGCATGCTGGGTGCGGGGGGAGCCATCGCCGTCATGGGCATCGCCGGGCTCCTGTGGTTCGCCCCCGGGCTGGGTGGGGAAGCGGGGGCCGATCCGTCGGTGTCGGGACCCGGAATGGCGAGGGATTCGAACCCCGCTGCCGCGTCGGTGGCGGGCGAAAAGGGCCCGGCACTCCCGGTGGGAGGGGGGCCCCAGGCGGCAGGTGAGGCCCCGCCTGGCTCGCGGCCTGCGACGTCGGCGGCGGAACCCGCCGAGCAGCCCGCAGAGCAGTTGGCTGTCGGTCTCTTGACAGTGGGTTCGACTCCGTGGGGCACCGTTCTGATCGACGGTGTCGAGATCCGCAACACCCCCCTCAGTCGCTACGAGCTTCCTCCCGGCGAGTATGTGGTCGAGGTGAGGCGGACCGGGTATCAGACCACCGTGGACACGGTGACCATCACGAGCGCCAATCCGACAATTCTGCGGAAAGTACTCATCCAATAGTCATGACAATTCGAGGGCTATTCCTGACCGGTCTGTTGTGGGCCGGGACCTCGTTGACGCTCCATGCCCAGGACAACTTGACCGTGAGGGCCGCGCGCACGGCATTCGACGAACTCGAGTTTCCCAGGGCCATCGTGCTGGCCCAACAGGCCCTCTTGCAGTCCCTCAGCAACGCCGATGAGATCACCGCCCTCGAGGTGCTGGGGTTCTCCTATGGCTCCCTCGATTCCCTCTCCCAAGCCGTGGCCACGTTCAGCTCCCTCATCGTGCTCGATCCCGACCGGGATCCCGATCCCGCACGGTTTTCGCCTCGCCTCGTCAACCTGTACACGCAGGCCCTGGCTCGGGTCTTGGTGGTACGCCACGTCGCCATCGACAGCGCGGAACTGATCGCGGGGCAGGGGACAATACCCATCCGCTTCGAGGTGTCCCGCCCCGCGTGGGCCACCGCCCGGATCATCGGTGGGGGGATGAACGCTCTGGTGGATTCGCAGCTCGTCGAGCCGGGCCCGATTCGCATGAATTGGAATCCCCTGACCCCGATGGGCGAGCCGTTGCCGGCCGGAACCTATCAGCTCATCATCACGGCGATCGAGGAGCGCAATCAGTTTCAGGGGCTGGTCACGGTCAGGGTCTCCCACGCCGCGGTGGACACGCTGCGCCACGTGGACAACATGCCGGGGTTCACGAAGCAACCCGAGCTGGAAACCCCGCCCCGGGATTGGCGTCCCCTGGGTATCGTCTCGATCTTCACCGGGGTGGCGACGGGGGCAGCGCTCGCGCTGGAGCACTCCGACCTCGGCGGGGCGAAGCGAGAGATCGCTGCAGTGAGCGTCGCGTCGCTCCTCACCGGCCTGGTGCTGAGCATCAAGAAGCCCGATCCCCGGCCGGTTCCGTCCAACGTGTTGTACAACCAGCTGCTCGATCAGATGGTCGACGATCGTAACGCTCAGATCGCGCAGGAAAACGCAAATCGGCGTCGGCAAGTCGTTCTCATCATCCGTCCCGAGATGAGCCGGTGACCCGTCGCATGATCGCGATCGTCGGGCTCATGGCCGCGGGAAGTGGGGCGTGGTACGCGGCCGCCGCGCAGGTCTTCACCATCGGTGCCCACGGCGTCGCGGTGACGCACATCGAGGTGGATGAGAACCTGCGTGCAACCGGCATCGGCTACGGAGCGATGTTTCGCCTGCGGCTCGGTCGGTTGGCGCTGGAGGGCGTGGGGTACCGGGCGTCCATGGATTCCGATGACGGTGCCCTCATTCCGTTCACGCTCCTCGAGGGCAACGTACGCTTGCTTTACGAGGTGACGCCGATGGTCGCGGCCGAGGTTGGGTTCATTCACCGTGCCGTCGATCCGGAATTCGCGGCGCAGGACGTGGGGAGTTTTACGGTCGGGCTCCGGGCGAAGAATCAACTGACGCGGATCGCCGCGATCCAGGTACGTGCCGCTTACTTCGTGGCACCGCGGTTCAGCGGAGGCGGAACGGCGCCCGTGGCGTTCGACCTGGGGCTCGGGACCATGATCGGGCCGGATAACGGTCATTGGCGCCTGCATTTCGCATACGACTTCCAGCGGCTGGACCGGCAGGTGAACGACC
>JAPULZ010000207.1 GCA_027294455.1 Gemmatimonadota bacterium | reverse complement strand
GGAGTGCTGCGGCGCAATTTGTTCGGGAGCGGCGTCCTCGCGTACTCCCTCCTCACGCGGGTGAATGGCACGCAGGATTTTTCTGGTTTTGCAATCCAATCGGGATCCGACATCCCCCCCTCTCGCCAGCTGCAGGATCTGGCCGGCCTCGTGCAGTTCGAAGGGGCGTTCAACGATCTCTGGGCCGGCCTCACATATTCGCAGCCGCTCGGGTCTCACTTCGGACTTGGCGTTACCTGGTACGGCGCGCTCCGCAGCCAGCAGCGGCGGTCCGAAACGGTCTCCCAAAGCATCGCGTTGGACGGCACGGGATTGACGAGCCTCGACATTCGGGGTGGGAAGTACTCTACCACCCGAACCCTGTTCAAGTTCGGCGCCTTTGCCGCCGCCGGACCGTTCAGCGGCGGGCTCACCGTGACCACACCGAGCATTCACATCTCCGGCAGCGGTCAAATTGGGGTCAACATCAGTACCGTGGGGCAGGACACCGCCGTGCTGGCGGCCAGCGTTCAGACGAACCTACCGGCGGAGTTCAAATCACCCCTGTCGGTGGGCGCCGGTGGCGCGGTGCGGATCGGAGCGACGCAACTCCACGCGAGCGGTGACTGGTCTGATGCCTTCGCGCCGTACGGGGTGATCCAGGGGGAGGAGTTCGTCGCACAGCAACCGGCGACAATCGTCCCGGTGGCTGTGGAGCAGGCGTTGGCAGAAGCTTTCAATTGGAGTGCGGGCCTCGAGCACGCGCTCTCACCCAACCTCAGCGCGTACATGTCCTACTCGACGGACAACAGCGGGTTGACCGATGACATCGAACGGGCGAGTCTTTCCGTGCTTCCCATAGATATCCGCTCGATCTCGGCCGGCACGGACTTCGGGATCGGGTCCGCCCGCTTTACCTTGGGTCTCGGCTACGCCTGGGGACGGAAGGTGGATGAGCGACTCACCGACGCCCTCCAGGAAGATGACGCGGACTTCGAGGCCACCTTCGTTTACCGCAGCATGCGCGTAATCGTCGGGTTCGAGATCGGCATCGACTAAAGAACCAATCTCAGAATCCGATCACCAACCCCACCGACGTCGCCGGTCGCCAGATCGTCAAATCCGCCAATTGCACCGGTCCCGCAAGACCGGTCACCTCGCTCAAACCAAGATCGTGCGCGAAGAGCGTGAACTCGGCCGCGAGTCCGATATCGATACCTCGGGGAATGGGCGCGCGGCTGCGGACGGGCAGCCACTCCACCCCCACGCCCGCGTGCCAAGTATTCGGGAAGATGTTCTTGAGGCCCTTCAACTGCGGCTGTCGCACCCAGGGTGAGTTGGGATTGGCCAGCGGTTGGGCGTTGGCTTCCGTTTCCTCGAGACGGTACCAGCTGAGCCCGTATCCCAATTTGACAAACGGCTGGAACCCTCCGGTCCGGAGGTTGTACCGGAAGCTCCCCATGTACTCCCACCTGTCGAGCGTCGAGTTGACGACGATGGATCCGACACCACCGCTCTGCGACGGACTCAGGATCGTCAAGGAAACGTCCGAGCGCGAGTGTCGGAGCCGGTTCACGGTCACCAGTCTCTTTCCCAGAAAAAGGGATACCGTGTATATGGGTGCCGCGATGGTCGCCGCGTCCGTCCCTACCACGGAGAGCGAGTCGGCTTCCGTGCTGAGCCCGGCGTCGGCCAATGCCTGCCCAAGATCGGCTAACTGGAAATCGTTGAAGTGCAGGAATGCGAAGTCACCGTTCATCGAGACCACGGCCTGGCCGATGCCCAACCCGAGGAATCGGAACGGGATGTCTTCGGCTGAGTAGAAGAGCGGCTTGTTCTTCCCCGTGATCGCTCGAACCGGGGCGCCGAGCACGCGCCACGCCATTTCAAACGGAGGCAGCACCACGAACGGCGCGACGAAAAAATTCAAGAATCCCAGCTTGTTCTGGAAGCTGTCTTCGATCCCCAGGGGGAAGACGGAGACGAAGCGGTGCGGCTCGTACAGCGAGTACCCGGCATTCTCGCCTGTGCGGTTCCACCCCTTGTTGTAGTTGGGACCCGGGCTTGAGAGATTCCCCGTTTCCGCGTGCGATACCACGCCCGCGAACGGGGATTCGTGGGCCGGATACCCCCACCGGATCGGCAACAGCATCCAACTCCACTCCGCCCGCACGTCCGCGTTGGTCCGGGCGAGGTCGATCACACGCTCCCAATCGGGCACGAGGTCGATACGCTCCGGCAGGTCGAACCGCTCGACCTTTGCGGGGAGCCCGCGGGTCGTGTCACTGAAGTACGCCCGGTGGTTGAAGTAATTGCCGATGTGCTCCGCCGCCCCGGCGGGACCCACGCCTTTGTAGGTCCCGGCCAGGGGGAACGTACCATGGGAGTCCCGATTCGAGCCTCCGGGAGGAGCCAGGAGCTGGTCCGGGCCTTTGTTGTCCGCCCCAATGTAGACGATGGGGTTCGTGTTGATCATCGTCTCGTCGTCGTCCCGATACGCGAGTCGCCGGATACGCCGTGCGAACCATTTTTCGCCCTGGCGCTGCTCCACCATCCGGTTCACCTGTGATTCCCACTCGGGCCTGGGCAGATACACGTTGGGCGAGGCGTAGTCCAAAACCATGACCTTCGAGTGGAAATACGAGTCCACCCGCTTGATGACGAGCGGATCGCTTGCGTTGTCGGGCCCTGTGAGGATAGCCTGGATATCATTGGCGTTGAGCAGTCCGGTGACCTTACTCCGCGGCGAGAGCATCACGTTGA
>JAPULZ010000206.1 GCA_027294455.1 Gemmatimonadota bacterium | reverse complement strand
AAGGTCGCCATCAAGGTGATGTCGCCCCACTTCGGTTCGCGCGTCCTGCGCGAGCGGTTTCTGCGCGAGGTGAACCTGACGTCGAAGCTGGCCCACCCGCACATCGTGCCGCTGTTCGCGGCCGGCGAGGCCGACGACCTGCTCTACTTCGTTATGCCGTTCATCGACGGCGAATCGCTGCGTCTGCGCATGACACGGCAAGGGCCGCTTTCCCTCGACGATTCTCTCACGATCGCACGCGAAGTCGCGGGGGCACTGCACTACGCCCACGGTTTTGGGGTGATCCACCGGGACGTCAAGCCGGAGAATATCCTGCTGACGGGTGGTCACGCCCTGGTCGCCGACTTCGGCATCGCGCGCGCCCTTGACGTGGTGGCCGGCGAGAACCTCACGCAGGCTGGGCTCGCCGTCGGCACACCATCTTACATGAGCCCGGAGCAAGCAGGAGGCAGCACCAGCGTTGACGCCCGGACCGACGTATACAGTCTGGGGTGCGTGCTATTCGAGATGCTGGGTGGAAGCAGCCAACCTGGGCTGGGCGCCGAGAGCCGTCTCGGCGCCGTGCGCAACACTGTGCAGACCGTCGAGGGGTCGACCGCGACGATGGCCGGCTTGGAGTCGGTGCTGCGGACCGCGCTGGCCGTGGACCCCGCGGACCGCTTCGCTTCGGCAGACGCGTTTGCCAAAGCGTTACGCGATCTCGAACGCGGTGGCCTGCCGGTCTCAACCGAGAGACGGGCGTTTCACCTCGGGGCACTCGCGGGCGGTGCGGTGATCGTCGTTGCGTTGGTGGTGGTCCTGATGCTCCCGGGCGGGGGCAATCCTGCCACGCCGGAAAGGGTCGTGGTGGCGCTGTACGAGAACCAAACGGGCGACCCGGGACTGGCCCACCTGGGGCCGATGGCCACCGATTGGATTACGCAGGGATTGGCGCAAACCGGCTTGCTGAACGTCGTGGTCGCCCGGAGCGGGTTGGCCGAGTTGACCCGGACGCCCACCCGCCCGATCGCTCGCCGGATTCATTCGCTGGTCGAGAAGACCGGCGCCGAGATGGTGGTGTCGGGAGCCTACTACCGGCAGGGTGGTCAACTGCAGTTTCAAACGCGAATCACCGATTCCCAGGGTCAAATCCTGCTTGGACTGAGTCCGGTCGTCGGCCCCCTCGATAGCCCCCTGGTGGCGGTGGAGTTGTTGCGGCAGCGAGTGATGGGGGCTCTCGCCACCCTGGTAGATGAGCGGCTGAGACCGGCGGCGAGAGCGATCAGCGAACCTCCATCCTATGAGGCGTACCAACAGTACGTCGAGGGGATGACGCAGTTCGTTCGCATCAACCAGGTGGGGGCCATCGAACATTTCCTCCGCGCGGTAGAGTTGGACTCGAGTTTCGTGACGGCGCGGCTCATGGCGGCGTTCGCCTATGCCACCATGGAGGAGTGGCATAAAGCCGATTCGCTGGCACGGATGGTCGCGCAATCGCGCGACGCCCTGGCTCCCTTGGAGCGTCACCAACTCGACTGGGTACTGAGCCTGGCCGACGGCGACCTCGCGGGCGCACTCACCGCCATCCGTTCCGCCGCAGAGATCTCGGGGCCCGAGACGCTCATCTTCGTGGCGTTGAGCGCCATATGGACCAACCGACATGCCGAGGCGATCGCCGCGCTCGAACGGCTGGATCCTGAAAGTGGATTCGCCAGCGAGTTCTTCTTGTACTGGAATTTTCTCACCGGATCGCTGCACGTTGTCGGGAGGCATGAGGACGAACTCGAGCAGGCGCGTCGCGGGCGCGCGCAATACCCAAACTTGCGAATCACGGTGGGGAGCGAACTCCGAGCGCTCTACGCAATTGGCGAGACCGAGTCGGTGGACAGCCTCTGGGACCTGTCCGAGTCACTGTCCCCTGTGACGGCGTTTGGGGAGTCCATCGGGGACACACAACGGTTGGCCGTGCTGGAGGCCCGGACTCATGGTTGGGATTCGCTCGCCGCAGTGACACTTGCGCGTTCGATCCAGTGGTATCGCTCACTCGCTCCGCGCACCGCGGAACTCGAGGAGCACCGCTACGGTTTGGCTCGGTCGTTGTACGTCGCCGGTGAGTACCGCGAGGCGGGACCGTTATTCGAAAGCCTGTTTGCCGACCACCCCGACAGCCTGGCGTACGAGGGGTACCTCGGTTCCGTTGCCGCCAGCCTGGAGGATCGAGAGGAGGCGTTGAGAATTTCCGAATCCCTCGAGAAACAACGGCGCCCGTTTGACTTCGGAGGGGTGCCATTCTGGCGGGCGCGGATAGCCTCTGTCCTCGGCGATCGCGAGGAGGCGATGGGCTACCTGAGAATGGCGGAGTCGGAGGGATATCGCTTCGACGGTGACGTGCATTTCATCGCCGATCTCCAGGCTATGCACGACTATGCCCCATTTGTCGAATGGATCAAGCCGCGAAGTTGACGGTGCAGTGAACCTCGGTTACCTGACCGGGTACCGAGATGTAGCCCGGCGGTCGTCACCGCAAAGAGGAGGCACCATGAAACGTCTCGAAGTGGCACTCGCCACGATCTCGCTGACCCTCCTGGCCGCCTGTGCAGCGCGATCCTCCTCGACGTCGTTCGACGACACCATGACACAGAGAACG
>JAPULZ010000205.1 GCA_027294455.1 Gemmatimonadota bacterium | reverse complement strand
CGCAAAGAGCGTCACCGCCAACCCGAGCACGGCGGCCACGAGGGCGATCAGATAGGGTGCGGGCCGGGGCCCATACGCGGCCGCAAGGTACCCCGCCCCGAGGGCGGCAAAGGCGACCGCGAGATACCCCGCGAATTCGTTCAACCCCATGACGAGGCCCCGCCGTTGCGGTCCGCCGAGATCCATCTTCATGATCTGCGTCGTAGACCAGGCGAGGCCCTGGTTGATGCCGAGCAGCAAGTTGGCAAATCCGATCCAGCCCCACGACGGCGCCCACATGAGCAGTAGAGGAACGGGAATCCCGAACCCCCAGGCGATCAGGAGGATGCGGCGCCGGCCCACGCGGTTTGCCAGGTCGCCGGCGAGGAAATTGGCCACGGCCTTGGCAAAGCCGAACGCGACGAGGAAACTGACCGTGGCGGTGGCCGACACGAGGCCGAATTCCGACTCTGCCAGGAGCGGAAGGACGGATCGTTCGACCCCGACGATCGCACCGATGAACACCACGACGAGCAAAAGGACGGAGATCTGCGCCCCGTTCTCGCGAACGCCCAATCGCACACTACCCATGCATCGTCTCCCTGCCCCGCCCCTACGAGCCAAGAGAAGTCCTTGGCCTAGGGACAAGGGCAATTGTTGTAAAGGCGAGGCATGCCTCGCCCGTCCGTCGAAGCGTTAGTCGAAGCGAAGCGCTTCCACCGGTTCGACGCTCGAGGCCCGCGCTGCCGGCACCCACGATGCGCCGATGCTCACCGCTGCCAGGAGCAACGCCACCGCTCCCAGGGTCAGCGGATCCGATGGTGCGACGTCGAACAACAGGCCGGTGACGAGGCGGGACACGCCCAACGATCCCAATGCCCCGATCGCCAATCCGATTCCCAACAACAGGGCGCCCTCGCGCAAGACCATGCGTTGCACCGTGCCGCCGTCCGCGCCGAGACTCATGCGGATCCCGATCTCGTTGGTCCGCTGGCTCACCGAGAAACCGAGCACCCCGGCGATGCCCACGGCGGCGATGACGAGCGCCAGCACCCCGAACGCCGCAACCAGTGCCGCGTTCAATCGATTGGGTGCCACAGTCTGGCCGCGGATCTCGGCCAGGGTGAGCACATTTTCGATGGGCTGTTCGGCGTCCAGCTCGCGAATTATCCGAGTGGCGGCCCGGGCGATGGGCGCGGCACTGGTCGCCGTGCGGATCACGAGGCTACCGCTCCAGATCTCCTGCGCGAACGGATGGAACATCACGGAGGCCGGCGCTTCATCCAATCCGGCGTCCTTGGTATCCCCCACCACGCCGACCACCGTGCGCCACTCGCCGGTGATGGGAATGAACCGCAACACGTCTCCCATCCACGCAACGCGCCGGCCGATGGGATCCTGATCGGGAAACAATCGCCGCGCCAAGGTTTCGTTGAGCATGACCACCTTGCCGGAACTTTCCCGGTCGGTGTTGCGAAATTCCCGTCCCCGCACAAGGGGAATGCCCGCCGCGCGAAAATACTCCGGCGTCGCCGTGCGGAATTCGGCCATGGGCGTGGGTTCGTTGGGATCGACGGGACGGCCCTCCGCCTTGACCTCGAGTCGGAACCCCGAGGCCCGCAACGGAATCGCCGAACCGATGCCCACTTCCTCCACGCCGGGCACCGCCGCGATCCGGTCACGCATCGTTTCGTAGTACTCCAGCACCTCCGCGTCGGTGCGCCCGGCCTCCGTCGCGGGAACTTCCATCGTGAGGACGTTCTCCAAATCCACGCCTGGGTCCACGCCGTACAGGTTTATCAGCGTGCGCACGAAAAGCCCGGCACCGGTCAGCAGCACGAACGACACGGCGAGCTGTGCCACCACGAGCCCACGCTGCACGCGCGCCTTCGCAAGACCGCCCGTGCTGCGGGTGCTGCCTGAAGCAATGGCTGCGCCCATGGTGGCTTGTTCCGGCAGAGAGGGAACGAAGGCAAACGCCACCGCCGCTCCGATGGCCAGCACCAGGGTGAATGCCAGCACGGCCCAATCGAGACGAATTTCCGCCGCCCGTGGCGTGAACCGCTCCGCGAACGCCACCAAGAAATCGACACCTGCATAGGCCAGGATCAAACCGACGGCGCCACCGGCGAGTGACAGCACCAGGTTCTCGTAGAGCAAGAGCCGGCGCAGGCGGCCCGTCCCGGCCCCCAGCGCGGCGCGGACGACCAGCTCGCGCCATCGCCGTATGTTACGCGTCAACGTGAGGTTGGCCACGTTGGCACACGCGATCAGCAACACGAACGCCGCCGTGCCCAGGAGGACGTACAACGTGAGCGCGGCGCGTTGCGTCAGCACCGTCCTGAGCGGCGTGACCGAGATCTTGTATCCGGCGGCGGCTTCGTAGGATTCCGGGTACTCGGCGTGGACATTGGCGGCAATGGCGTCGAGCTCGACCCGGGCGGCAGGCACGTCGTGCCCCGGCGTCAACCTGGCAAAGACCTCCGTCATGCGGTGCGTGCGGCCGTGCGCCATGGTCGCGCTCAGGTGGTGCGGGCTCGTCACCATGTTGACGAACACGTCGGTCTGTTCCGGATAGTGGGGCGCGCGCTGCAGCACGCCGACGATCGTGAGGGTGCGGCCGTTCATGCGAACCGTCTTGCCCACGATGGCGGGATCACCGCCGAACGCGCGCATCCAGTACTCGTTGGTCAATACCAACACCGGTGCGGCGGCCTCGCCGTCATCACCCGAATCGAACACGCGCCCCACCACGGGGCCCAACCCCATGACCTCGAAGAAATCGCCGGTGACGATGCCGGCGAGCACCTGGGCGGGATCTCCCTGGCCCAGCATGTTGAACGTCATCGCCGAGAACTCGGCAAATCCGGAAAGCGTCGTGGACGCCGTGCGGTAATCGAGAATTTCGGGGACCGAAAACAGGGTGTTGTCCACGCCGGCCAGCTCGGCGGACTGTCGGAGATAGACCAGGTTGTCGCCGTCCCGGTGCGGCAGGGGTCGCAACAATACACCACGGACTACGCTGAAGATGGCCGTGTTGGCACCGATGCCCAGCCCCAAGGTGAGGACGAATGCCAGCGTGAAGCCCGGGGACCGGGACAGGCTGCGGGCGGCGAAGTGCAAATTTTGGATCAGGGTCACGGGCGGCCTCGCTGCAGAAGGACATTCCTACATTCTTACTCTGAATCTTGGTACCGGGCTACCGTAAATTGGAACCCCGCCGGAACGGCCGAGTGGGTCCGGGCACGTGCATGTGGGCGTCGAGATGCCCGGGATCCATGAGATACGGCTTGCCGTCGCCGCCGTCTGTCGTCGAGAGACCCGTCGACTCCGGTGTGGCGAAGGGGAGGTAGATGTAATGGGTGATGGTCAGCGAGTCCGGCTCACCGGTCGATTCGTTGATGCGACCCTTGAGCGCCACTTCGATTGATCCGGGCGGCAGTTCGAGAATCCCGGTCTTCACTTCGGCCTCCATGAGCTCCCAGCGGGCATCGCCCTGGATCCCGGCGGCGTTCAGTTCATCACGCCGACGGAAGAACTGGGTCAGGGCCGCGTCGAAGCACCGCACCTGGTAGCGCGCGTCTCCCGGACGGTCGCTCTCACACACGAACCCGTTGGATCCCCATCGCAGGACCCCGAGGTGTAAGCTGTCTCGATAGCCGAACACGGTTGCTTCGCCACGATGCTCGTGACCGAGCGGCAGTACCGCCGCCGCGATTTGTTCCTCCACCGACACTTGCATGGCCGCGGCCGACGTGCCGGCCACGAGCCCGGCGGATACGAGGAGGGCTGTCCGGGCAATGCCGGCAATGCCTGATCTGATCACGGTTCTTGGCTCCTGAGAGAGGTGCTGGGGGTCGACGGGCTTCGCTCCACGGCGTCAGGAGATTCTACCGCATACCGACTATAATGCAAGAGAGTATAATTTTTAGAAGTGTTTTCCGGCAATACTGGGACGGACGAGTGCAGTCGTTGGAGGGCGAGGCATGCCTCGCCTTTACTACATGGCAGCAATTCCGTTGGGGGGCATGCGCGATCCGCGGCGGTCGCGTTCGCCGGGTGTCTTCGAATGCATCACGACACGCAACACGCCGGTCTCCAGATCCACGTCCCACAGCCTGATGCGCGGGATGAGAAACCGGGTGAGATCGTCGAGGGTGAGGGTATCGGGCGTGGTGTCCAGGAATTCCAGGACCTTGAGCCGCATGGCCGGATAGGTCCCGCCGGAGCGCTCGGCCGCAATGCGCAGGGTGACCTGATCGGCCAGCACGCGCCGCACAGCCCCCTGGGTAACGTCCAACACGCGCTGCAAGAAGCCGGTGATCTCGGCGTTGCCGTTTTTGGCGCGCCGCTTCTCCAGGGTCTTGGCCGTCTTGGGGTCACACAGCTCGAGCATGCGATCGCGCACCTTGGGTTTGGGTGACGCCGGTTTGGCGGGCGCGGTGGCCGCGCGCTCGGCCGTGGCGGCCTCGGCGAGTTCGTTCCGGCTGAACCGGAGGAAGGTCGTCATGGGTTCGTAGATGTCGGTCCGAGCCGGCCGCGGCGGCCGGCGACGGCCGGCGAGCAGGTCTCGCATGTATTCGATGGGAACGTGAGCGGCGTCGGCGAGTTCCTCGGGCGTCTTCTCGTTCTCCTTGAGACGGTCCCGGAGCATCTTCCCCAGCTTGCCGTGTTCCTTCTTGGATGATTTCACGACAGAGCCTGTGGCTTGGGACATGGGGTGTCGGTGAGGAGCCCCGATGTCGTCATGAATAAGGAAAGCCCAATGGTCAAAGATAGCGGGATGCCGCACCGTTACAAAGTGCCCGGCACGAGCCGATCTGCGAGTAATCGAACCGCGTTCGATCTCGAGGAAATCGTTCTCTCGTGCCTCGCCAAGAAGCCCGCTTATCGTCCCCGAAGTGCGCGGGCGCTGAACGTCATGCTCGGACGATGCCGCGACGCCCGCGAGTGGGATGCCGACCGCTCTCGGGGGTGGTGGAATCAGTTTGGTGAGGCGGCGGGGCAATGAGGTGCTCGCAGCCACGCAGGAATCGCAAACGATTCTGACGGTCGACGTGGCGACGCGGTGACGGCCACCGCGGCCCTTGGCCGGGAACTGCAGTCGGAGGCCGGACCGCCTATCTTTCCACGCCCGAGCCGGCCGCCCGGTCCGAGCCCCGAAACGCGGCCCGCGCTCATGGTCAGGGGCCCATTGCCACGCCCGAGGAGAACCGATGCGCACTGCTCGTCTGATTCAGCTCGTCCCAGTCGGGGCAACCATCGCGATCCTGAGCACGTTCCCTGCTAGGGCCGCCACCCAGACGTTCCCCACCGAGGATCCCGTCATCCGTCGGATGTGGGAGGTGGGGATCGAGAACTCCCACACGGAGCAGTTGGCGCATCACCTCCTGAACGTCATCGGCCCCCGGCTGGCCGGCTCCCCCAACCTGGCCGCCGCCCAGGACTGGCTGGTAGAGCTCTACGGCAGCTGGGGCGTGTCAGCCCGCAAGGAGGAGTACGGCACCTGGAACGGCTGGCAGCAGGGCATCCTCCACGTGGACATGCTCGAGCCGCGCGTCCATACCCTGGCAACGAAGCTGCTGGCGTGGAGCCCGAGTACGAACGGACCCGTGGATGGAGAAGTCACTCTCCCCCCGACAGGCCTGACGGAGGCAACGGCGCGGGAGTGGCTGCAGTCGGTCCGGGGCAAGTTCGTGCTCATGTCGGCCCCCGAGCCCACGTGCCGGGCACACCAGGAACTGGAGCGCTACGCCCGGCCTGAAACCGTGGAGCGCCTCGATTCCTTGCGCATCGCCTCGTTCCGCGGCTGGGCCACGCGCATCGCGCCGCTGGGCAACCCACGGCTGCTGGAGTCGACGATCGACGAGGCCGGGGCGCTGGGCCTCCTGTCCTCGCGCTGGTCGGGTGGCTGGGGAGTCAACAAGGTGTTCCGCACCGGAGCGCAAAACGCGGCCGCGATCGACGTATCGTGTGAAGACTACGGCTTGCTGTTCCGCCTGGCCGAGAACGGCCAGACCCCGGTGCTTCGCGTCAACGCCGAGTCACAGAATCTCGGTGTCGTGCCGCAGTTCAACGTGGTAGCGGAAATGCGCGGGACGGAACTGCCAGACGAGTACGTGCTGCTAGGTGCCCACCTCGATTCCTGGCATGCCGGCACCGGAGCCACCGACAACGGCACCGGAACCCTCACCATGCTCGAGGCCATGCGCATCCTGAAGGAAACGTATCCCAACCCCCGGCGCACCATCCTGGTGGGCCACTGGAGCTCCGAGGAGATGGGCCTCATCGGCTCGGGCTCCTTCCGCGAGGATCACCCGGAGGTGATGGAGGGCCTGCAGCTCGCATTCAACCAGGACAACGGCACCTGGCGCTTCGAGATCATCGAGGGCCAGGGGTTTGCCGACGCCGGCAGCCACTTCACCAGATACATGGCCGCCGTCCCCACCGAATTCTCCGAGCACATCGAGCTGCAGTTCCCAGGGCCTCAGGCCAACTCCGGCAGCGATCACACCTCGTTCGTGTGCGCCGGCGCGCCGGCATTTCGCCTGCAGTCGCCGTACGACGAGTATCGCCAGTACACCTGGCACACGAACCGGGACACGTACGACAAGATCGTGTTCGACGACTTGAAGGAGAACGCTACGGTCGCCGCCATGTTGGCCTACATGGCCTCGGAGGATCCCGAGCGTATGGGACGCGACAAAGCGGCGCTCCCGAACAACCCACGCACCGGGCAGCCCCGACAATGGGGGCAGTGCCGGCCGCCGCGGAGGACCCCGCGGTAACGCTACAGCCGTTCATGCCTTCACGAAATTCTCATAGAGGACAGTATGCGATCCAATCTCGCGTTACTCGCAATTCTCGGCTTGGCGGCTCCCGCCGTCGCGCAACAACAAGCCATCCGCGCCCTCACCGCCTCCGATTACGCCCGCGCCGAGCGGTTCCTGAGTGCCAACACGACCCCACTGGTGTTCGGCGCGACGGTACGGCCCACGTGGCTGGACGACGGCCGCTTGTGGTACCGCAACACCATCCCGGACGGAGCGGAATTCGTCCTCGCAAATCCGGAATCGGGGACTCGGGAGCGCGCCTTCGATCACGGGCGGCTCGCCGCGGCGCTGTCCGCCGCCTCGGGCAACGACTACACGGCCTTCGCGTTGCCGTTTACCGCGTTCGAGTTCGCCGATGACGGCCGTGCGATCACGTTCGACGTGCGCAACCGCTTCTACTCGTGTAACATCCTGGCGTACACCTGCGCCGCCGACCCGAGCCGCGATCCAGCAGCCAACGAGAACGCCGTGCTCTCGCCCGACGGCACCCGCGCCGCATACATCCAGGACTACAACCTGTGGGTGCGAGACACGGGAACCTCCGAGGCGTGGCCGCTCACCACCGACGGTGTGAAGGATTTCGGCTATGCGACGGACAACGCCGGCTGGACCAAGAGCGAGCGTCCGGTGCTCCTGTGGTCTCCCGACTCCAAGAAGATCACGACGTTTCAACACGACCAACGGGGCGTCGGCGAGATGTATCTCGTCTCCACCAACGTCGGCCACCCCACCCTCGAGGCGTGGAAGTACCCGCTGCCGGAAGACAGTGTCATCTTCCGGATCCACCGCGTGGTGATCGACGTCGCCGCCGCGCAGGTGGTGCGGCTGCAGATGCCGCCCGACCAGCATCGCTCCAGCCTTTGCGACCACATTCGCTGCCGCGGCGCCGACTTCTCCGACGTGGAGTGGAGTCCGGACGGTTTGCACCTCGCGTTCGTGTCGAACTCCCGGGATCACAAACAGGCCCAGCTGCGCATCGCCGATCCGGAGACCGGCGAAGTGCGCGACGTGCTGGAAGAGACGGTCGAGACGTTCTTCGAATCGGGCAACGGCGCCATCAACTGGCATCTATTGAGCGGATCGAACGAAGTGCTGTGGTTTTCCCAGCGGGACGACTGGGGCCACTTGTACCTCTACGATCTTCAGACCGGCCGGCTCAAGCATCAAGTCACGAGCGGCGACTGGAACGTGCTGCAGGTGCGACGGATCGACGAAGAGAACCGCACCCTCTACTTCACCGGGGCCGGTCGCAAACCCGGCGATCCGTACTTCCAGTACTTCTACAGCATCGGCCTGGACGGCGACAACTTGCGCTTGCTGACCCCCGACAGCGCGAACCACACCGTCACGCTCTCACCGTCGGGTGACTATTTCGTCGATAGCTACTCGACGCCAACCGTTCCTCCCGTCACCGTCGTCCGGAACAAAAGGGGAGAGTCCCTGCTCGCCCTCGAAGAGGCCGACATCTCGCGCCTCGTGGCCGCGGGATGGCAGCCACCCATTCCCTTCACCGTCAAGGCGCGCGACGGCAGCACCGATCTGCACGGGTTGATGTACCAGCCCACGAACCTGGATCCATCGGGATCCTACCCGATCCTCAACTACCTCTATCCAGGCCCGCAATCGGGAAGTGTGGGGAGTCGCAGCTTCAGCGCCTCGCGGAGCGACAAGCAGGCCCTGGCCGAGCTGGGATTCATCGTGGTCGAGGTCGACGCCATGGGCACGCCAATGCGCTCGAAGTCATTCCACGAAGCCTACTACGGTAACATGGGAGACAACGGTCTGCCGGATCAGATCGCCATGATCCGCCAATTGGCGCGGCGGCATTCCTTCATGGACCTCGACCGGGTGGGTACCTGGGGGCATTCGGGAGGCGGGTTCGCGTCCGCCGACGCCATCATGCGCTATCCGGACTTCTACAAGGTGGCGGTGTCACAGGCAGGCAACCACGACAACCGCAATTACGAGGACGATTGGGGCGAGAAGTGGCAGGGACTGCTCGAAGCGCATCCCGACGGCTCGACCAATTACGACAACCAGGCCAACCAACTCCTGGCGGAGAACCTCCGAGGGAAACTGCTGCTGGCGCACGGCACCATGGACAACAACGTGCCGCCCTACAACACGCTCCTCGTGGTGGACGCCCTCATCGCGGCCAACAAGGACTTCGATCTCATCCTGTTCCCGAATCGGCGCCATGGCTTCGGCAACGAGCCGTACATGATGCGCCGCCGGTGGGATTACTTCGTGCGGCACCTGCTCGGTGCGGAACCGCCGCCGGCCTACGAGTTTCCGGCGCCGGCGCCGCGGAGGCGGGCGGGCGGGTAGACGCCAACCCGTAGGGGCGAGACAGTGCCTCGCCCCTACGGGCTTCCCAGACCGACGGCTCAGCGTTGACCCGATTCCGTTGCCGTGGCGACTCCCGCCACCAGTTCCTGCAGGGTCACCAAGAACGCATCCCCACCCTTGGGTTGTCCTTGAATCAACACCGCCGCAAACGGAGCCCGGCCCGGTGCGTGCTCCATGGGGGCAGTCCACGTGTGTGCCGTGGTGGCCCACTGCGCACCCATGCCCCGCTCGTCGGGCGTATCCGTGACCGCCACTGAGCCGTACGAGGGATTGAACACGACATCCAGATATTCGTAGGTCGTACTGCCTGACGGAACGCCGTGAGCATCCACCACAATCTTCCACGTCCCGGCCGCCGGATTGCGGACGAGGACGGTTTCGTCACCCAGCGGATCGGCGTCGCTCGCGGCCTGGCTACACCGTTCCTCCGTGCAATCGTAGACGTACACGTCGAGGTCGGCATCAGGATCTGACACCCCCCGGACGCGTGCGAGGAGGAACGGTGAGCCCGGCAGCACCTCCACCGCGAACATCTGCTGTTCCGTGTGGCGAATCGTCGGCCGCTCGCGGTGCGCGCTTCCCAGCGGCAGGCTCATGGCACTGGCCGTGAGTTTGGCCATCCCGTTGCTGATCGACACGTGGTGGGTCATACCTCCGGTCTCGGTGGCGACCACCTCGGCGGCGTACGCCGTGAGGGTCAGGGTGGCCTCCGTCGGCGGCACGGGTTCCGGTTTCTTGGCCTGTTCCCAATCGAACGTGCGGGTGTCGGCCACGTCGGTGAGCCGTATCTCCCACAACCCCGCCATGGGCTCGTTCACCACGAATGAGGTACTCCCGGCTTCGCTCCCCAGGCCACGGGTGCTCTCGGCGCGCGTATCGGGGCGGATCACCGCGAGGGACACCGCGCGTTCGGGCGCTTCGAGATCGACCTTGAGGGCGTTCACGCCTGCGGGTACGCGATAGAAGAAGCTGCGCATCCCCGGACGTGGGACCTCGGTCTCTTGCTCGATGGTGAAGCTGTCCGCCGCGATCAGCGGCTGGGCCGCCACCACCGCCATCAGCATGCGATGGGCGTGTCCCGGAATGCTCTCGTGATCGAGCGTCAAGATCGCGGTGTGCACCCCCGGCGTGCTGGGTGCAACCCCGATGGTGGTCGGGACGGGCGTGTTGAGCGGTAGGGTGACCGTTGCCGGGGCCGAGTAGGTCGCACTGTCGTTACCGACCCAGCCGAGCGTGAACGTCATCGGCCCGTCGGGTCCTGACGTGCGTGTGAACGTGACGGTGCGCTCCGCCGAATCGCCGACGTTCCAGCCGTCGCGTTCGTAGAGCCCCAGACCCTCGTGCGGCGTTGGCAAGAGATGACTGAACACGTGCCGCACCGATGCCCGGCTCGTGATCGTGACTTCGGGTGCCGCGGCCATCGCCTGCAGGAGATCCCAGGCGCGGGCAACGTCGATCACGCCGTTCCCCTGCTTGTACGAGGGCAGATGCGGGACGTTGCGCGCCGACATGGTGAGTGCCTGCTTGATCTTGAAGGCGTCGTACGGGACTCCCGACTGTTTCGCCGCGCTGATGAGGAGCGCCACCGCACCGGCCGCGGTGGGCGTGGCCGTGGACGTGCCGCCGGCGACGGTGTATCCCGGAGGCAGCTGAAACAACCCGGCCATGGCACGCCCTTCCTGGAACCCGCGCCAGGTGCTGATGTAATTGGACGGCGAGATCACGTCGGGCTGGAATGCGCCATTGCCCATGGGGCCGTAACCACCGGTGATGAGCAGGTTGTCGTCGTGCTCGACACGCACGCCGTGGACCAGGAAGAAGTTCTCCTTGCTCTCGTGTCCGTTGATCCCGATGGCGCCGGGCGCCAGCACGAAGTCGTCGATGCCGCCCAGGATCGGATAATTGTGGGTCGGCACGATGATGGGCTTCCTGTATTTGGCGATGAGGCGACCGTAGATCACCGTGGGCACCAGGCGCCCGTCTCGCAACAGGTAGGCCCGCGTGATGCGGGAGCTCTGCTCGAGATACGCGAGGTCCACAGCGGGATTCATGATGGCGACGATGAGCGCTTCAGTTTGCCCGTAGGATGCCCCGCCTTCCGACACACTGGCGAGTCGAGCCCCGGGGGCGACGCCGTCGAACCGGCCCGTTTCCCCCCGGCTCGCCACCGCTGCGCCCACCACCAGCGACGCATGGCTCTCGACACCGAGGTTCAAACCCACCATTTGCTTGGCCGCGTCGGTCTGAATCCCGAACGCCACCGATTCGCGGATAGGCGTCTCCGGGTCGTCCGTCCCCAACACGCCGAACACCGGGCGGTCGTTGTAGTCGGTCAGCGCCGTCTCGTCGCTGAAGTCCTGATCCTGATCGGTGTCCACCCACACGTCGTTCGTCCCCTCACTCCACAACACGGCAAAGAGCCGGCTCGATCCCTCGGGGTTGCCGTCCCGATTCATGTCCCCATCCATGCCCAGATTGCCCAGCGAGTCGCGCCACGCCTCGTCGAACATCCCGATGCGAAACGTGCCGGAATGCGGTGCCGTGTAGGCCGTACTGTCGAACGTGAACTGCGTCCCTGTGGCCACCACCTCGTCGCTCATCGGAACCCAGCGCCCGTCGGGTTCTTCTTCCGCGTCGACCACGGTCTCGTAAATGGCGATCTTCGGAATCGATTGCCCGTCGAGGGACGTGGCCACCTGAAGCTCGGGGAGCAGCGGATCCGGATTGCCGTCGATCAGGGCGATCGTGACCCCCCGGCCATCGAAGGTCGGATTTTTTTCCAGGAACCCGAGGGCGTTGAGGTCGCCGAGGGGACTGTAGCGGTTGGAAAGCGGTTGGTCGCCGAGCATGGGCGGCCACAAAGTATCCTGCTGCATGGTGGGTAACGCGGACTCTGCAGGCAGCGGCGCGGCCCCGTCGCTGTTCACCCGTCCCAGCCTGTTGGCCGACGGCTTGGAGACGTCGAGGCTGTGTACGTCGGGGTGGACCACCAGAACCTCCACGCTGTCCACCGGAACGCGTGCACGCAGGTAGTCCACGGCATCTTGCCGAAACTGAATGTCCCCACCCCAGGCCGTGATGAGGGTCGCGACCCGCTCGTTGGCGCCCGGCATCGACGCGATCACCAGCAACACGTCGGCGTCGCCCCGAGCCCTGGCGGCGGCCATTTCGCTGCGGGCGTCCTTGAAGAGGAACGGCCGGCGGGCGGTCACCTGGGCCGACAGGCTCTGCGCCGCGACGGCCATCGTGACGGCCAGACATAAAGGAAAGCGTCTCATGACATCACCTCGGATGAGTAGGTGGGTGGGGAAAGAATAGGCGTGTGGAACTGGAGCGGCTAGAGAAGCCGGAAACGACGTGAGGGGTTGCGCCGGGGACCTTTTACCTACACTGTGTGTTTAATAGATCGAACCTCACGGGAGTCGAGCATGGGCAGAGCGCTGGGAGAATTCGAGCAGGTATTGCTCTTCGCACTCGTGGCCTTGGGCGAGGAGGCCCATGGAAACGCCGTCCGCGAATTCGTGGAGCAGGAAACGGGGAGAGCACGCTCGCCGGGTTCGATCCACCTCACCCTCGAGCGACTCCAACGCCGGGGATGCGTGTCGTCCTCTCTCGGCGATCCAACCCCCATCCGCGGGGGCCGGCGCAAGCGATTCTATTCGTTGACGCCCGCCGGGGCCCGAGCCCTCAAAACCAGTTACGAGATGCTGGCGACGATGGCCCGGGGACGACTGGAACGCCTCGACGAGCTGGCCGCCGGATGAGGCCTCCTCGCCCGCCACGGCTCGCGCAACGCCTCGTGGCCCTTTGCTTCCGGGGCGAATCGCGGGAAGTGATCCTGGGCGACCTCAGCGAAGGCTTCGAGACCGAGGTACGACATCGCGGACGTCGCGCGGCCGCCCGCTGGTATTGGCGACACGCGTTGGCCTCCGCCGCGGCCATAACCCGCCCTCGCAGCCAGTCCCCCGAACACACACTGCGCCGCCCGGGAGGAGGAGACTCCACCGTGGCCCATCTCATCCAGGACCTCCGGATCGCGCTCCGCTCCCTCAGGCGGGCGCCCGGCTTCACCACGGTGGTCGTGCTGACCCTCGGTCTCGGCATCGGTACGACCACGGCGATCTTCAGCGTCGTCCACGGTGTGCTCATCGTGCCGCCGCCGTTCCCGGGCGCCGAGCGACAAGTGTATGCGCCGCGGCAGCAGCTGGGGACCGGAGTCTTGCAGTATTACTGGTCGCACCAGAACTACCGCTACATCAAAGAGCGCGCGACGTCATTCGAGATCTTCGAAGGCGTGCGCCTGGGAAGCGCGGTCCTGACCGGTCGAGACCAGGCGCAACGTTTCTTCGTACGGTACGTAACCCCGCGCTTCCTCGACATGTACGGGGCGCGTCCGCAACTCGGTAGAATGATCGATGACGAAGACGATCAAATCCCCGGCGGGCATCCCGTCGTCGTCATCACGCACAAGATCTGGCAGAGCTACTTCGGCGGAGATCCCGAGATCCTCGGCACGTCCGTGAACTTGAGCGGTGCCCCCTACACCGTGGTCGGCGTACTCAATCCGGAGTTCTCGTATCCTTTCGGCCAGGATCTGGGGTCGGAGGTGGATCTCTGGGCGCCGGCGATGATGGCCGGCGCCGCGCACGCGAGAGGGGACTCGTTGTTCGCCGAACGCACCGCCAGGGCATTTTCGATCCTCGGCGTCATCAAGGAAGACGTCACACCGGAGCAAGCGCAAGAAGAAGTGGACCGGCTCGCCGCCCAGTTGGCCGAGGATCATCCCACGTCGAACCGTGGATACGGGATCAAGCTACGGCTCACGTCGCTGTCGCGGACCGCGAGGGCCCGCGGCCCACTCCTGGTATTGCTCACCGCGTCGGCGGTGCTGCTGTTGATCGGCTGCTTCAACATCGCCAACTTGATGCTCGTCCGCGGTGCACATCGCGAACGGGAGCTCGCCGTGCGGCTCGCGCTCGGGGCCGGCCGGCGTGGCTTGTTGCGCTTCCTCGCGGCCGAGGCATTTCTCGTCACGCTGGCCGGCGGGACCCTCGGTGTGCTCCTCGCCAACGCCGGGCTTCCAGTCTTGCTCAGTATCGTGAGCGGCTCGCTGCGCGTGTATGCTACGCAGCTTCCCCCCGCGGCTCAGGTGAGCATGAACGGCACGGTGATCCTCGTCGCCGGCGCCATGTGCGTCCTGGCCGGCGTGGTGTTCGGCGTGCTGCCCGCGCTGCGCGTCACCCGCGTCGACCTGCGGACGCCGTTGGCCGGAACGGCCCCTGCGGATCCAAGCCGGGGAAGTCGCCTGCGCAGCGGGTTGGTGGTGTTCGAGATCGCCACGGCGACTGTGTTGCTGTCGACGTCCGGCGTCCTGTTGCGGAGCATGAACACCATTCGCGAGATCGACGTCGGATATCGCTCGGATCGCGTCCTGACCTTCCGCGTGGGATTGCCGACGGCCAAGTATGGCACCACGGAGGCACTTGCGAGCGTGACGGAACGACTGCGACAGCGCGTCGCCACCGAACCGGGGATCGAGTGGGCGCAACCATGGGGCCCGGGGCTCCCGGCATATGCGTCCGCACCCGGAACCGCCGTGCCTCAGGGGATGGTCGTGGACGAGTTGCGCGATGCCCCCCGTGCGAGGGCCCACCGAATCGGTCCAGGGGCACTCGCAGATCTCCAGGTTCCGGTGCGCCGGGGTCGGGAGTTCACCACGGCGGATAGACTGGGAACCCAACCGGTGGCCATTGTGAGCGAGACTCTCGCCGTACAGCTGTGGCCGGGACGAGATCCGATCGGCCAGTATCTCCACCCGTTCGCCCCAGCTGGAGTCGATCGTGACGAGATCACGCTGTGGCGCGTGGTGGGCGTGGCGGACGACGCGATGTGGGACGGCCCCGTGCCGACACCGGGAGGGCTCGACTCCCCGGCGGACGTCTTCTATCCGGCGGCACAACGCCCGATGCAAGAACTGTACTTCGTGGTCGGCACGACAGGCGAGCCCTCCCTCGCACCGATCCAAACAGCGGTACGAGCAGTGGACATGGACATTCCCCTCTACGAAGTCTCCACGCTCTCGCAGCACATCGCCCGCCCGATGGGTCCCACGCGGTTCGCGACGCTGTTGATGGGAACGTTTGCCCTGGCCGCGTTGCTGCTCGCCGGCCTCGGTGTCTACGGCGTGGTGGCATTCTCCGTCACGCAACGCACACGGGAGATCGGCTTGCGGTCGGCGTTGGGCGCGGCACGAGGTGATACGCTGCGCCTCTTCTTACGGCACGGCGCTCGACTCGCGGCGGCTGGGGTGGTGCTCGGGAGTGTCGGCGCGCTGGCCTTGGGCAAGCTGCTGTCGTCGTTGATCTTTGGCGTGTCGAGTGGAGACGCGCTCGCGCTCTTGGCCGCCGCCGTTTCACTGACGGCCGTGGCGATTGCCGCGTGCTTCATCCCGGCACGGCGAGCGACGTTGATTGCTCCGGCGGAAGCTCTACGACAGACCTAGACGAGACCGCTCGGCCGAGCGTTACTCCGCCCGGATGTTTCCCCGGGATCGACCCGGCCCAATCCAAGTTTTACTTTCCAGTCGCCGCTCCTCCGATATGCACCTCAATCTCCCGCCATCGGCCTTGCCGAAACCGTAGGACACTCAATCCGCATCGCGTCACGTGTCCCACCAAAATCGCTAGCCAGATGTCGCGGGGCGCCAAACCTGTCGTCGCCTGAATCACGCTACAAATGCCAATAGGCACGGCGATCTGCGAGACGAGAGAGATATACAGTGGCCCCTTCGTGTCGCCGGTGCCTTGGAGGCCGCCGGTGTAAGACAACGCAACGGCGATGAATAGCCCCGACACGCTCAAATAGGTGAGAAGCTGTTCGCCGATGTTGACCACCACGGGATCTTCCATCCCGAAGATGCCGAGAAGCGCACGGGGAATCGTGAGAAACAGCAGGCCGACGGCGCCTGCCACGGCGAGACCGATCACCGACGCGACGTGCACGCCGTGTACGGCACGGTCGGGATGCCCGGCACCCAGATTCTGCCCGGCGACGGCCGCCGCCGCGCCCATCAACCCCACCGACGTCCACGTGATCAACGAGAACAGTTGCGTATAGCTCACGGCATAGGCAGCCTGAGCTTGTCCGCTCTGCTCCAGTGAACCCACGAACGCGAGCAGAATCACGCCGCCCACGTTCATCGCGACGCCCTGAAAACCCGCCGGAATGCCGAACTTGAAGAGCGAGCGGATGATGGACCAGTCCGGCCGCCAGTTCATCCCCCGATGGAACTGCACGACCCAATGGTCAGAGAAGAACAACCGGTGCAGCGCGACCAGGCCCACGAGCGCACCTGCGATCACGGTGCCCATGGCCGCACCGGTCGTGCCGAACGCCGGAATCGGCCCCAAGCCCCGAATGAAGATCACGTTCAATACGAGATTGAGAAACGTCAGTCCCAAGCCGAACCGCAGCGGCGTCTTGGCATCTCCGGCCGAACGGAGCGCACCGCCCAACATGAAGAACACCATCATGCCGATACTGAACAAGAACATGATCCTGAGATACGGCAGCGCCTCGGCTCGGACTTCCGGCGTGGCGTTCACGAGATCGAGCAGAGTCGGCGACAGGAAATATCCGATCGGTGCCAGCAGGCCGAACGACATCACCAAGGTGGTGAGCAGCGCCTGGTACACGGTGCGGTTGACCTTTTCCGGATCGTTGGCCCCCGCGAACCGGGCGACCAGCACGCCCATGCCCACGAACAGCGAATTGACGAAGAGCATGACAACGAGAAAGATCTGCCAGGCGACTCCGATGGCGGCGTTGCCGGCGAACCCGACGTAGTGCCCGACCATGACGTGATCCACGATGCCTTGAAAGCCGCCGATGACGTTGTGGAGCATGGTCGGCCACGCGAGCTGCCACACCGCCCGGGGAATGGGACCCTCCACGATGGATCGGTCGAATTGCTTGGCGAGACGGGGGGCAGCGGCCATGGATCGGTAAGATGCAGTCTGCCGGGGGGCCCCGCGAGGGGCGGTCGCATTTGCTCGCCGGCCCGGTGATCGTCATCTTTGTGAGCGGCACCGACACTCGACAACGCTAGCAGGAGACCAGGACCCATGGCATTCCACCGCTGCACCATCCTCGAAGACGGCACCGTCGTCTGTACCGACGTGGACGTCTCCCTCGAGGAGGTGAAGGATCAGGAACCTGCCCGCTGGTATGGCACGATCTCGGTGAGGTTCCAGGCCGGCCTGACCGCCGGCAACCGCTACCAGCTCACGCTGGACGACGGCCGAACCGGCGAGTTCATGGTCCGGAGGAACACCTACGCCGGTGGCGAGGACCGGGCGGTGGCCTTCGACGGCACCGGGCCGCTGGCGTAGCTGGGATCCGATCGGCCCCACGGGCTGACCCTCCAATTCCCTGGCCTGAGGGGGAAGGGGGGGACCATCGCCCCCGAAAATCTCCCGAGAATCAACCTGTGACATGAGCCACGGCATCGACCCGGTGCACCCCATAATCTGTTGGCCGACTACATAAGGAACGGCCACGATGTCCATGTCACGATTTGCCTCAATCGGCCTCCTGTGCCTCCTCTCGGGCGCCTGTACGGTCGTCATCAAGCCGGCCGAACGGAAACCGGCTCCCGAGAACAACGAGCCGGAGACCCCGCCCCAGCCCACCCCACGGCGGAGACCCGTGCCCAGAACCACGGAGCCCGAGCCGCCACCCCGCCCAACACCACCGCCGGCGCGGCGGGAAGTCCCGCGGCTGGGCGTGCCCCGTGGCCACCTGCCCTCCTCGGGCATGTGCCGAGTGTGGCTCGAGGACGTCGCACCGGGCCGCCAGGCCCGGCAGGAGAGCTGTCCGGGAATCCTGGCAGACGCGCCGGCGGGATCCTGGATCCTGTACCGGCCGGCCCACCTGCGCCACCACATCCGGGTGCGGTACGTCCACCAGCGGCGATCCGGCCGGATCGTGGCCGTCCGCGTCTATGACGCCCAATCGGGCCGATACCTGCAGGACCTCGCCCTGGCCGAGGACGATGACAACATGGCGCCCATCGTGGTGCAGCGGACCCCGGTGCAGCGGCAACCCGAAACCGGCCGCCCCGTCACGCCCCCGGGCCGCGAGCGCGTTCGCAACGGTGGAGGCAACTCCAGCGGCGGGGCCGACACCACCAACGCCGGCGGACGAAGAGGTAACGGCGTCGGAAACGGCAATGGCAACGGGAATGGCCGTGGCAACTCGGCGGGTGGAGCCGACACGGCACAGGCCGACACCACAAGCAGCAACCGCTCCAACAATGGGAATGCCAACAACAACGGCCGTCGCGGCAACGGCAACGCGAATGCCAACGCCGGCAATTCCAACAGCGGTAACGGCCGGAGCACTCCCCAGGCCCGGGGCACCGACCAGGAGGGACCCGGCAGTCGTGGAGCCGGAGCCGACACTCCGTTGGAAGCCGGCGGACAACCTCCGCTGAGTGTCGAAGTACGCCACTTCCCCCGAATAGGCCAGTGCCGCGTGTGGATGCCGGGACGAGCCGACTCGCAGCAAGCCCGGTCGAGATCGTGCAGCGGCATCTCCCGGGAAGCGCCGGCCGGCGCATGGATCCTCCGGCGGTCGCGCAACGACCCCGCCGTCATTTCTGTGGACTATGTCGACCCGCGACGCGGCGGCGCGGTCGTCAAGACGAGCGTATACGACGCAACCACAAGAGCGTTCTTGCGGTAGCAAGCAGTGCCGGGCGGCCGTCGCCGCCAACACTGCACGACACACATCCCGGTCCGTGGGCAAACGGGCCGGGATGTGTTGTCTTGCGGCGGTTACCTCTTATCATAGGGGCGATTCCTCCGCGCACCAATGGAGCAGCCGTGAAAAATGTCGTCATCCGAGGCCGATTGCCGGTGCTCGCGGCGGCCCTCACCGCGCTCGTCGTCGCACTACCCTCCGTGGTCAACGGATTCGTGTACGACGACATGTGGATTGTCGAGCAACGGGAGGCCGTGCACCAGCTCAGTGAGCTCGGTGCATTGTTCGCGGCCCCGTACTGGCCCCAAGAACACGGTGGCGTCCTATGGCGGCCGGTCACGTTGATCGGGTTCGCAGTCGAGTGGGCAGTCGGCGGCGGGAGCCCCGCGGTGTTCCATGCCGTGAGCATCGCCCTCTACAGCGTGATTGCCGGATTGGTGGCGCTACTCGGCACGCTGCTGTTCACCCCAACGGTTGGTTTGCTGGCCGGGCTCGTGTTTGCGGTGCATCCGGTCCATGTGGAAGTCACCGCCAACGTGGTCGGCCAGGCGGAATTGTGGGCCGCACTCGGATATCTCGTCGCGCTCGTCGCGGCATGGCGGCGTTGCCAAACCGACGACACCCCGACCCGTGGTACGCTGCTTGCCGTTGCCGCGATGGCCGTGGCATTCGGCGTCGGTGCGAAGGAACATGTCATCACCTTTCCGGCGGCGTTGCTTCTCCTCTGGTGGGTCCACGCCAGGAGACACGGCGGGCTGTTCCGCAGGGTCGTGCGGCGAGAATGGCTGGTCGGGGTCACGACCGTGACGGTGCTGGGCATCTATCTCGTGCTGCGGGCGCAGATCACCGCGGGGATGGCGGACTCGGGTGGCTTGGCAACGGGCCTAGACCCCAGCTCCGTCGCGGCACGCACGGCCGTCATGCTCCCCGTATCCCTCAAGTGGCTGCAGATCCTGTTCGTTCCCGTTTGGCTGTCGGCCGACTACTCACCCCGCCACCTGGTACCCGATCCGTCATTGGGTCCGACCCATGCATTGGCCCTCGTCGTCTGGAGCGCATTGGCCGTGCTGGTGTGGACCGCTCGCGAGCGGGGGCAGCCCGCGGTGGTTGGCGCAGCCCTGTTCGCGATAACGATCTCCATCGTCTCGAATGTCGTTGTGCCGCTGGAAGTTCTGCTTGCCGAGCGGCTCCTTTTCTTGCCTTCGGTTGGTTGGGCTCTCGCCGTTGGCGGACTCGCGGCGACCGCAGCTACGACGTGGCAAGTCCACCAGCGCCGGCTCGCGCTGCTCGCCGCTGTCGTACTCATCGCGCTGGCCGGCCGGAGCATGCTGCGCGCCGGGATGTGGCGCACCAACGAGACGCTGTCCGCGCAAATGCTCCGCGAAGCTCCCAATTCGTTCAAGAGTCACTGGGTGCTGAGCAGCCTGGCCTTCGAGCGAGGCGACAGCGTGCTGGGCGATCGGGAAATGCGGACGGCGGTCCGGCTGAACCCCGACCACATTCCGCTGCTCGAGGACCTGGGCCGCCTCTACACGGCAACCGGGCGCTACGAGCCGGCGATCCCGCTACTCGAACACGCCATCTCCATCGATTCCACCCTACTTTCATCCAGGATCCTGCTCGCCATAGCTCTCGGCCGCACCGGCCGCGTCGCCGAAGCCCTCACCGCACTCGAGGCCGCGGCCCACATACATGGAGACCTCCAGGAAATCGCGTTGGTGCGGGCCGAGATGCTGCAACGTGCGGGCGACGCGGGCGGGGCGGTGAGCGTGTTGTTCTCGGTGATGCGGCAACGCCCGGAGGCGTGGAGGCTGCGGGCGATGGTGGCCGAGGCCGCCGCCGCCGACGGCCAATGTGAGCTCGCCATCGCCCAGGCCGATACCGCCGTGCAACTCGCGGAGCCCGCCGATCGGACGGCCGCGCAAGCCGTTCTCCGCACGGTCACCGTCGAGGGAGGGTACTGCGATTGAAGATCGATGAGCCCGATCCGGTCAAAATCGCGCTTTGGTGATACCCTGGGGCAAGGTGTGGAAGCCCGGCGCCAACTGGGCCACCACCATCGAGACCAGTCGGGACATCCTCTTCGACGAGTGCCACGACCTCGTCGGTCGTGCGCCAACGTCCCGGCGTGTACCCCGACCCGGCCGACATGCCCCACGCCCTCTCCGCCAAGGACCGTCGGACCAGTTGCCGCATCTGTGCGATCTCGTCGGGGCGCGCCGGGCGCCGGAAGTCCTCTCCCATCACCCGGCCGCGCACGGCCCCGTGACCTACTATCATGATCGTGTTGGGGCCGTCACCAGCCGCTCGAGGGCCTCACGCTGGAGCGAAGATGGAACACTTGCACATCAGAAGCCCCCGGAGGGCGACGCGCTAATGTATCGGTGCGCCGCCGCGCTGTAAGGAGCGCCCTCCGGCTTCTTCTGACTTGACGGCCGGTAGCTCCAGCGAATCGATGGTGATGCGAATCAACGCATCCCGCTCGGGACCATCTCGCGGACAGTGGCCGGCGAAACGCTCACCCTCCTGGCGTTTCAACACACACAAGACGGGCCCGTCTCCCGGGGTGAGGGAAAAGTTGATGCGGGTGCCATCCCAATCGATATCGGCAAATGGGTACTTGTCCCCTTCGAAATCCATGACGATGCCGTTCAGCACCAGCTTGATCGCCTTCGTGGTATCGAACGTCACCGTGACGTCGAAAGTCACATCGGCCGGCGGGGCTCCCACCCAGATCAACTCTCCCTTCGAAGCCTTCGTGGTGCCTTGGGCCAGCGCGCCGGGTGCCCATATAGCTAGCGCCGGAATGCACATCAACGTTTGCAGGAATTTGCGCTTCATCGCCTGGTGCCTCACCGTTCGGTTTGGTCGTGAACTTGCGTGATGACCTCGTTGAGAAATGGTTTCTCCCGTTGGCTCGCGTACAGCCCGGGGAACGACACCGCAACGAGCTTGATGTAGTCGTCTTCGAAACCGTCCATCACCATGGCGAAACGATGATCCTCCGACAGCCGCGTGTTGTCGATCATCGGAAAGTCGAAGTAGCCCAAGTCGAATTCCATCTCGGTTGGACGCGTTTGATCACTCGACACGATTTTCAGAGACACGCGGACGGTACCTCTATCAGGGTTCGCCTCCGAGAACGTCGCCGTGAAGCTTCGTTTGATGCCGCCGATGGTGAACCCTGCCATCCGCTCCGTTGTCTCTGCGATCCAGGTGTGCTGATCCTCATCGCTGCCCTCCGCGTTGAGCGCCCAGTCACGATGAGCCTGGGTGTCGGGCCATACGTAACTCGAGTCCCCCGCTGCTTTCGCGAGCGGGACCTCGATTGCGAAGCGCGCCCCGTTGATGGAGAGCCGTGAGAGCTGCCAGCCCGTTACCTTGCTCGCCAAGCTCCGCAAGCGTTTCATATAGAGCGTCTTGTTGAACCGCCAGACCATGCCGTCGGAAGGGCGCGCCGTTTCCAAGTCGTCGGAAGAGCGCACCCTTTCCAAATCGCGCTCCAGCTCCCGGAAGAGTGGGCGGAGACTCAGGGTTTCGCCGAAGTTGAGGGCAAGCATCTCGAGCTGCAGTAACCGTTCCGAGATGTCCGTCGGACCGCTGGCTCCGATGGTGAAGAACTCGCTGAGGATGGTCGTGAACATGTCGCTGCGAATCCCGCTCTCGGCCTGCTCCCGCTGGCTCATCAGCTCCACGTACATGCGCGCGTTCTGATTGTGCTCCAGCGCCATCTGGCCAAAGAAACCGAACATCCCCAGCGCCAACGCGGCGAAGAGCGCGGAGACCGGCCGTCCCAGCACGTCGATGTAGTACCAAATGTCGCGGCCGGATTTTTCTTGACGGCGAACCGCCTCGCTGGACCGCCTTCTCGAGGGCGGCTTGCCCTCGTGGGCGGGGTCGGGAATGTGCTCGGCGGGAGGGGACCCGCCGGCGTCGGCCGGCATCGCTATCCTCTCCTCGTCAGGGACCACCCATTGCCGCGTGCCGTGAGCTCGAGGTTGGCGGTGGTCCGCCCTTGGGCCACGCGCAGGGCAATGCGGGTGGAGTTCTTGCCTTGAAACGAGACCTGCACCGTGCACTCTCCGAGTTCGGGAGCCACAATCCGATAAACACCGTTGCCGTCGGTGGTGGCGCTGACGGCTCCTCCCTCGCCGCACGAGACCGTGACCACGGCCTGGGCGGCACCGCTGTTGCCGACCCACACGCGGCCGGACACGTCCTGCGCCGCCGCGGGCGCGGAGGCACACATGAGCAACACACCAGCCAGCACGAATGGGGATTTCATTTGATCGCCTCGCTTACAAATTGAACCGGGAATACGGAACAGCACGACCGCCCGGCTCCGCGTGCCGGATTGGGGGGGGTCGCTCACCGGACGTCAGAGTTGCGGAACCGTCGAACGGAGAGGCTCCGCGGTGCTTGAACGCGCACCCTCTCCTAAGTCGTTGCTAATTGCTAGGTATGGTGATTTTTTCCCGCTGTCAAGCCCGGTCGAGGACAGGCGAACCGAATCTCGGACGGGCGCGCTACTCCTCGCGCAGGGCCTTCACCGGGTCCACCCGCGTCGCGCGTCGCGCCGGCATGTACGACGCGAGCACGGCCACCAGGAGCAAGCCCCCGGTGATGCTCACGAACCACGCTCCGATTGCGCGCCGAAGTCACTTGCTTCGCAGGAACGATGAAGAGTGGCTGCAGGACGTCTGCCACGTTGTCCAATCGAACGTTGCCCACCACCCACAATTTCCCGGTAGCTATCCTCATCACGCCACGAGCGAACCCGGCGCCCCCGCGGATTCTGATCGGGGAACATCCGTTCGGCCATCAATTCATTGATGATAGCGACTTGCACGCCGACGGAGTCTTCCGAGACACGGGTGCCGAAGACACGAACTGGAAGAACGGTCGCACGAGGAGATGGGAATCTTCCTGGGGAAGCGCGCTCAGCGCACGACGCTGAAGCCGTGGCGCGCTTCGTCACGGTGAGGAGCCGAACTGCCCGCGGGATCGCCAAAACTCCGTGCAGGCTCTCCGGAAGATCCCTCATCACCTTTCGCCCTCCGCCTGCACCTGCTCCGCCCCACGCCCGATCCTGCGCATGGCCTTGACCAGGCGAGTCCACTGGCCCTCCCGCGCCTCGAGCCACGCTCTTCCCTCGGCGGTAAGCGCGTAGTACTTGCGCATGCGGCCCTCCTGGGATCGGCGCCTGATGGGCCGGATCAGCTTCTTCGACTCCAGATTGTAGAGCATGGGATAGAGGGTCGAGTGGCCCATGGCCAGCACCCCCTCGGACTGCCGGTCGAGGGTCTTGGCCAGTTCGTAGCCGTACATCTCGTTTTGCCCCAACAACTTGATGACCGAGAGCATCCCCGCGCCCCGGAGCAACTCCTGTTCAACCCGCATCATCTCGCCCATGATCGGCTCACCCACGATGTAAATTGATTGCACATACTATTTATCACCTATTGTGTGATACATAATATAACCATGACCAAGGCTCTTCAAGGCCGCGGCTGCCTATATTCCTGGACGAGGATTTGCTGCGAAACCACGACCTGCGACCTCTGGAGAAACCAACGGTGAGCAAGGCGCTGGCCGCGGCGATGGCGGTGTTGGTCCTCGGCACGGGGAGTTGGGCGTGCGGCGCCGACCCCCTCGAACCGCAAGACACGTCCATCGTGGGGACCTGGTTCTTCATCGGCTTTACCGACGGAAGCCGGGTGGCAGCGACGTCGGGCACCTGGGTGTTCTTCGACGACGGACTGATGGCCGTCGACGTCACGATCACGTTTCCCGGACAGGGCACGAGTCCCATCGCCTTGGTGGGAAGCTATGAAATGGTAGGAGACACCCTCACCTACGAGCTCACCGGGTCGCTCCGAGCTGGACACTCGATTTCGACGGTCCCGAGGTGTTGCTCACCCAGACCGCGCCGGATCTGGCCGACAACACCATCAGGCTTCGGCGCGTCCGGGCTGGCCGGGCCGTAGCTTCAACGCCGGGGCCCGGGCAACAGTTTCATTCGGGCAACAGTTTTATTTTCGGGCAACAGTTTTATTAAGGAATAGCCCGGAGACCCTGGCCAACGGCCCAAATCCGCCGTATCGTGTGAACGGCGCTTCACGACTCGTTTGCCTGGAATCGGGACCCCTCCTTCCCGCGTGTTGCGAGGCAAGAATGAAGAAGTTCGCGTTTAACCTGGTAGCTCCGGCACTGGCGTTCGCCGGCCTCGCCGCACAAGTGGATCGGGTTCGGTCGGCACCGCCGGATGCCATCCCGCTGGCCGCCCTAGCACGCCATACGACGGTCGATACGATCACGCCGGCGTCCCTCAACAACGTCATCATGCAGTACTGCGTCGTCTGTCACAACGACGTGGCGCTGACGGGCAACCTGTCGCTCCAGGCGTTCGATGTCGACGCGGCGGCGGCCAACGCCGAGACGGCCGAGAAGATGATCCGCAAACTCACGGCCGGCATGATGCCGCCGCCGGGGGCCATGCGGCCGAGCCCGGACACGCTCGACCTGCTCCGCACGACACTCGAAACCCAGCTGGATGAGGCGGCGGCGGCCAACCCGAACCCCGGTTCGCGCCCGTTCCAGCGGCTGAACCGCGCCGAATACACGGCCTCCGTACGCGCCCTGCTCGGGTTGGAGATCGACGTGGACGCGTTTCTCCCGCTCGACACCAAGAGCGCGAACTTCGACAATATCGCGGATGTGCAGATGCCCTCGGCGACGTTGATCGAGGGCTACCTCCGGGCGGCGGGATACATCAGCCGCGTGGCCGTAGGCGACCCCGACGCCGACGCCGGCTCCACCACCTACCGGGTGCCGCGCACGGCGTCCCAGAAGGACCGCGTCGAGGGAGCACCGTTCGGCACGCGGGGCGGCCTCTCGCTGATCCACAACTTCCCCGCCGACGGCAAATACGTGTTCCAGGTGACGCCCCATCCGTCGCCGGAGGGAGAGCTCTTCGGCCGCCCCATCGGGAAGGAGCAGATGGAAGTCTCCATCGACGGCGAACGCGTCGCCCTGATCGAGCTCGACCGGTGGATGTCGGAATCCGATCCCGGCGGCTTCACGATCCTGACCGATTCCATCCACGTGCGCGCCGGCGCTCGGCGGGTCACGGCGGCGTTCATCAAGCGGTTCGAAGGCCTGGAAGACGATCTCATCACGCCCATCGACAACACCCTGGCCGACACGCAGATCGGTCTCAGCTACGGCGTCACCACGATGCCTCATCTCCGGCGCTTCTCGATCGTGGGACCGTTCGACGTGACGGGGGTGTCCGAGACGGCGAGCCGCCGCCGAATTTTCTCTTGCCGGCCGACCGCGCCGGATGAGGCCCTTCCGTGCGCCGAGAGCATTATTGCGCGCCTGGCCCGGCAGGCCTACCGGCGGCCGCTGCGCGACAGCGACGTGGACGGCTTGATGGCGTTCTTCGACCAGGGCGCCAAAGACGGCGGGTTCGAAGGAGGCATCAGGACAGCGCTACAGGCCATCCTGGCCAGCCCCCACTTCGTGTTCCGCATGGAAGCGGCTCCGCCGGGCGCGGCCCCCGGCGAGATCTACCGCATCAGCGACATCGGTCTCGCATCGCGCCTGTCGTTCTTCCTCTGGGGTTCCCCGCCCGACGACGAACTGCTCGCTCTGGTCGACCAAGGCGCGCTCTCCGACGCCGACCGGGTTGCCCGCCAGGCCAGCCGCATGCTGGCAGACCCGCGGTCGGAGGCCCTGGCCACCCGGTTCGCCGCGCAGTGGCTCCACTTACAAGACCTGGAGAAGGTGCAACCCGATGCGCTGACGTTCCCCTATTTCGATCAGCGCCTCGCCGAAGCCATGCGCCGGGAAACGGAGTTGCTGTTCACGCATCTGGTCCGGGAAGACCGGCCGATGCTGGAATTCCTGACGGCCGACTACACCTACGTCAACGAGCGGCTCGCACGACACTACAGGATTCCCGACGTCACGGGACCCGACTTCCGACTCGTGACCTATCCGGACGGTGCGCGGCAGGGCCTGCTGGGCCACGGCAGCGTCCTCGTTCTCACGTCCGTGGCAAACCGCACGTCTCCGGTGCTGCGTGGCAAATGGGTGATGGAGGTCATCTTGGGCACGCCGCCGCCGCCGCCGCCGCCGGGCGTGCCGGACCTGGAAGCCACCGAGGGCACGCAAGACGGCCGCATGCTCACCACCCGGGAGCGGATGGAGCTACACCGCTCCAACCCTGTCTGCCTCTCGTGTCACCAGTTCATGGATCCCATCGGCCTGGCCCTCGACAACTTCGACGTCACCGGCCAGTGGCGCATCAAGGAAAACGGCATCCCCCTCGATACGCGGGGCCAGCTGTACGACGGGACACCCATCACCAATCCCGCCGAGCTGTTGCAGGCGTTGCTCAAGCGTCCCGACGCGATCATCCGCAACTTCACCGCCAACCTCCTGGCCTACGGCCTCGGCCGGCGGGTGGAGTACTACGACATGCCGACCGTCCGCGCCATAGCGCGGGACGCCGCCGCGAAAGACAACCGCATGTCCGCGTTCATTTTGGGTGTCGTCAACAGCGCAGCGTTCCAGATGAGCAGGGTCGAGATGACCGTCGAAGAAGGAATGTAGGGGCGAGGCATCCCTCGCCCGTTACCGACTTGTAGGGGCGACGCACCGCGTCGCCCAGGCTAAACAGGAGATACCAGCGAATGGAATTCATCACCGGCAAGCACATCTCCCGACGGACGATGCTGCACGGCATGGGTGCCGCCGTCGGCCTGCCACTCCTCGACGCCATGGTTCCGGCCAGAAGCTTGTGGGCCAATACCTCGGCGGCCAAATCGGCTGAGCGGACACGGCTCATCTGCATCGAGCAGGTGCACGGTGCCGCGGGGTGTAACGAGCTGGGCGCCGAGCTCAACTTGTGGGCGCCGGCCGCGGTGGGCCGGGACTTCGATCTGGCGCCGAGCAGCCTGAAGCCCCTCGAGCCGTTCCGGGATTACCTGACGATCGTCAGCAACAGCGACTCGATAATGGCCGAAGCGTATCGGCCGGCGGAGATCGGGGGCGACCACTTCCGTTCGAGTGCCGTCTTCCTGACACAGGCCCATCCCAAGCAAACCGAGGGCTCGGACGTCCGCGTGGGGCCGTCCATGGACCAGCTCTACGTGCAGCGTTTCGGCCAGGACACGCCGATCCCCTCGATGCAGCTCTCCATCGAGCCCGTCGATCAGGCCGGCGGTTGCGCGTACGGATACGCGTGTGTGTACACCGACACCATCAGCTGGGCGTCGGCCACCGAGCCGCTCCCCATGGTGCGGGATCCCCGGGCCGTGTTCGAGCAGCTTTTCGGGGCCGGCGGGACGCCGGAGCAGCGCGCCGCGCGCCGGCGCACCGACCGGAGCATTCTCGATTGGATCATGACCGAGATGGCGGCGCTGCGCCGCGAAGTCGGCCCGGCCGACCGCATCCGCATCGATCAGTACGCCGAGAACATTCGCGAGATCGAGCAGCGCATCCAGCGCATCGAAGCGCGCAACCGCAGCGGCGAAGCGCGGGAGTTGCCGTCGGCTCCGGCCGGCGTGCCGGATTCCTTCGAAGAGCACGTCAAGCTCATGTTCGATCTGCAAGTGCTCGCGTTCGCATCCGACCTCACCCGCGTGTTTTCGTTCAAGTTGGGGCGTGACGCGTCGGCGCGGGTGTATCCCGAGAGCGGCGTCAGCTCGGCGTTTCACTCGGCGTCGCACCACGGTGGCCGGGAAGAGAACGTGCGCGACTTCGCCAAGATCAACGAGTACCACGTCTCCATGGTCCCCTATCTCCTGGAGCGGTTGCAGAACACGATGGACGGCGACACCAATCTCCTGGACAAGTCGCTGATCGTCTACGGATCGGCCATGGCCGACAGCAATCTCCACAACCACCGCCGCTGCCCGCTGTTCCTGGCCGGCGGTGCCGGGGGCCAGTTGAAAGGCGGCCTGCACGTGCGCGCCGAGGACGGCACGCCGATGGCCAACGTCATGCTCACGTTGTTGCACAAACTCGGCGTGACCGACCTGGAGAGCTTGGGAAACAGCAACGGCGAGTTCTCCTTCGACGTGCCGGACACCGCCACGGAAAGTCAGTGAACCGGGAGGCAACCATGCGCAATGGCATGCACGCAAATCTGCTGGGTGCGCTGACCGTGGTGTTGCTGCTCGGGGTGCCGGCGCCGGAGTCCCCGGTGGCCGACGCGGCGATGGCAGGCGACATCGAAACGGTCCGCTCGTTACTGCGCGACGGGGAAGACGTGAACGCGGCCCAGCCCGACGGCATGACGGCGCTTCACTGGGCCGCGATGAAGAACAACGTGGCCATGGCCGAGTTGCTGCTCTATGCGGGCGCCAATGGGGCGGCGACCACTCGCCTCGGCGGTTACACCCCCCTCCACCTGGCCAGCCGCGAGGGCGTGGGCGACGCGGTGGACGTCTTGCTGGAAGCCGGGAGCGCGGTGGGCACGATGACCTCGACCGGGGTGAGCGCCATTCATCTCGCGGCCCAGGCCGGGCGGCCGGACGCCATCCGGGCGTTGCTCGAACACGGCGCGGACGTCAATGCGCGCGACACCTACGCGGACCGCACGCCGCTCATCTTTGCGACAGCGCAGAATCGACTCGACGCCATGGCGACGCTCATCGGGGCCGGTGCGGACATTGCGTTGACCACCACGGTCAAGGACTACCCCGCCATCGCCGAGGTCGACAACGAAGACCGCGCGCGGCGTACCCGGATCAAACGCGCCGCCCGTGACCCCGAGCCCGAGGACGAGCGCCCCCCGGGACAGGGACGGCCAGGCGCCCAGCGCCAGGCGCGGCCTGCCCAAGCCGACACCACGGCGCAGGCAGCACCCGACACCGTCGCGGCGGACACGGCCACCGCCGTGACCGACACCGCTGCCGTCGTGGCCGATACCGCCACCGCCGTGGCCGACACCGCCGGGCAAATCCCACAGTACCCGCCGGAGCCCGACCACCCGACCACGCCTCCCGATCCGGATAGTCTGGCGGCGGCCCGTCGTGGCGGGACGGCGGGAGCGCCCCGATCATTGTCGTACACCGAGTTAGTGGGCCGCCAGGGTGGTATGAGCGCGTTCCACTACGCCGCGCGGGACGGACGCATTGACGCGGCGCGCATGCTGCTCGACGCCGGCGCCGACATCGATCAGGTCACCGATGGCGACCACTCGACACCGCTGCTGGTCGCCATCATCAACGGCAACTTCGATCTAGCACTGATGCTGCTCGAAGCGGGGGCGGATCCCACCATCACGAGCGAAGACGGCGCCGCACCGCTGTTCGCGACGATCAACAACGAGTGGGCGTTGCGCACGTGGTATCCGCAGCCGACGGCGTCGCAACAGCAGGAAACGTCGTACCTCGACCTGATGGAGACGCTGCTCCTGTTGGGTGCCGATCCCAACGCCCGGGTGAAGACGCATATCTGGTACGCGTCGTACAACGCCGGGCGCATGGGTGTGGACTTCGCGGGCGCCACGGCGTTCTGGCGCGCCGCCTACGCCACCGACGTCGCAGCCATGCGGCTCCTCGCAGAACACGGGGCCGATCCGAACATTCGGACTATCAAGCCGGCAGCGCGTCGTCGTTACGGCTCGCAACCCGATACCTCCACGTCCGACACGACCGAGACGGACCCTTCGGGACTCGAAGAAGTGCCCGTAGGTGGCCCGGCCGTTCATCCGCTTCACGCGGCATCCGGCGTCGGCTACGGCACTTCGCGTGTCGGACAGCAGCATCGGCATGTACCCGACGGATGGCTTCCGGCGGTCACGTATCTCGTAGCGGAGCTCGGCCTGGACGTGAACGTGCGCGATCATGACGCCTACTCGGCGCTGCACCATGCCGCGGCCCGGGGAGACAATGCCGTGATCGAGTTCCTGGTGGCGCAGGGTGCCGACGTGACGTTCGTGAGCCGCCGCGGCCAAACCACCGTCGACATGGCGAACGGCCCCCAGCAGCGGGTGCAGCCGTTCCCCGAGACCATCGCGCTGCTCGAGAGCCTCGGCGCCGAGAACAACCACAACTGTCGGTCTTGTTAACACGCAGTCCACTGACACGACACGGGCGAGCGGGTCTTTGACCTGCTCGCCCGTTCGCTCTTACGACTCTCACGCCAATGCCCAGGAGAAACCGATGCGCCGTCTCGTAGTTGGCTTCACACGATTGAGCCTCGTGACCGTCGCCCTGGCCACCATTCCCTCGTCGCTCTCGGCCACTTGGTCGGTGATCGCGGTCGACCTGCGCACGCGAATGGTGGTCATAGCCTCGGCGACATGTGTGCCGCAGGCGCGGCTGCTCGGCTTTCCGGCGAAGGGGCTCATGGATGTTCAGGCCATCGTCGTGCCCGGAGTGGGCGTCGCCGCGGCGCAGGCCGGGGTGGACCGGACGCGCGCCAACCAGTCGCTCGTCTATCGGGAGCTGAAGAAGGGCACCCACCCGGTGCAGATACTCGAGATGCTCAAGCAGGACGAAGACATCGAGCGCCGGCAATTCGGGATCCTGGACTTGCAAGGTCGCTTCACCGGATTCTCCGGCAGCGGCAACGGCCAGGCGTCCTTGGCCGTACAGGACAGCGTTCCGGGGACCGGTTTCTACGTGTCCATTCAGGGCAACATCCTGGCATCGGACGACGTCGTGCGTGACGCAATCCGGGCGTTCAAGGAGGAAGACGGCTCGCTGACGGATCGGGTCATGGCGGCCATGGAAGCGGCCGACGAGGCGGGCGGCGACCGGCGTTGCACCTGCGAGTCGGAGCCGGTGCTCGACGTGGTCTGCGGCAGCAAGAACGCCCACGTGGCGTACATCCTGGCGGCGAAACCCGATGACCCCGAGGGGGAATCGTTCAATGACGGAGAGTACTCCATGTACATCAACGTCACCGATCAAGACATCGTGGAAGGCGAGAACGCGAACCCGGTGATGACGCTGCGGATGCGGTACGATCGGTGGAAGGCGGAGGGCGGCGCTAGGGAGTGAGAGGAATCACGGGCTGGAAAAAATGGATGTCGTCTATCGGTACACCGCCAATCGCCATGGAAAACCCGCCCCCACCTGATTTTGCCCTTGATCCCGTGCGGCCGGAGCTACCATGGGTCGGCACCGACCCCAGCCTGGCCAACCCCCGTACCGGACAACATTTTCAGCAGGTTACGCGGACACCATGTAGGGTGGGGCGGAAAACCTCTCGGAGGCGTCCTGCCCGTGGATTTTCAGAGGAGGAGAGATGTCTCGAGTCACTTGCCGGTCCTTCATGGCGACGCTGGCGATCACCACGTTCTGGGCCGCCCCCGGAGCGGCCCAGAGCACCGACGCCATCCGGAGCGCCCTGGGCGACCTGGAATGGCGCAATATCGGCCCCGTGAACATGGGGGGCCGGGTATCGGCCATCGTGGGGGTCTCCGGCGATCCGAAGACCTTCTGGGTGGGCGGTGCCGACGGCGGCGTGTGGAAGACCTCCAACGGGGGCGTCACTTTCGAGGGCCAGTGGCAGGACGAGGAAACCTATTCCGTCGGCGCTCTTGCCGTGGCCCCCTCAGACAGGAACGTCATCTGGCTGGGCTCGGGCGAGGGAGATCCCCGGAACTCGGTGTCCTACGGAAACGGCGTCTATCGCTCCACGGACGGCGGGGCCAGCTGGACCCATCTGGGCCTCGACGACACCGAGCGGATCAAGCGGATCGTGGTCGACCCGCGCGATCCCGACGTGGCACTGGTCTGTGCCCTGGGGCACGAATGGGGTGCCAACGCAGAACGGGGCGTCTTCAAGACCACCGACGCCGGCGAGAGCTGGACCAAGGTCCTCTACATCGACGAGGACACCGGCTGCTCGGATCTGGACATCGATCTCTCCAACCCCCGGAACCTCTACGCCGGCATGTGGACCTTCCGGCGCCGCCCCTGGCGGTTCGACGACGGCGGCCGGGAGACGGCGCTCTACATCTCCCGGGACGGCGGCGACTCCTGGAACAAGGTCACCACGACGCCCGACGAGCCCATGGCCCGTATCGGCATCAGCGTGGCCCAGTCCCGCCCCAACATCGTCTACATGATCACCGAGTATCCCACCGCCGGGACCCTGTTCCGCTCCGACGACTACGGCGCGACGTGGGACATGATCAACGACAGCAAGGACCTCAACTTCCGGCCCTTCTACTATGCGGACGTGTTCGTGGATCCCAGCGATCACAACACGCTCTACACCTTGTCGGGCGGCCTGTCCAAGTCCACCGACGGAGGCCGTAGCTTCGAGCGCATCGCCCGCGGCGTCCACGGCGACCACCAGTCGTTCTGGATCGATCC
>JAPULZ010000204.1 GCA_027294455.1 Gemmatimonadota bacterium | reverse complement strand
GAGTTCTTGTTTTACATCGCGGTCATGCTGATCCTGATCGGTACCGTGTGGGTGGTGCATCGGTACGTTGGCCTGAGCGGTGCTGTGCTGTGGGGCCTGAGCATATGGGGCCTCGCGCACATGGCCGGCGGGTTGCTGGTGGTGCCGGAGGGGTGGCCCGTCAACGAAGCAAGTCGCGTTCTCTATACCATGTGGATATTGCCCGGTCGATTGAAGTACGACCATGTGGTGCACGCGTACGGCTTTGGGATGACCACCTGGGTGTGTTGGCAGGGATTGCGTGCGGCGGTGCGGCGTCGGGCAGGGGTGGTGAGTCCGACCTTTGGTCTGATGGTACTGTCGGCGGCTGCCGGCCTGGGGTTTGGCGCCTTGAATGAGGTAGTTGAATTCGTCGCGACACTGCTGATACCGGAGACCAATGTGGGGGGGTATCGCAATACCGGCTGGGATCTTGTTGCGAATTTGTTTGGTGCTACCGTAGCCGCAACGCTCATTTGGCTGCGCGGTCGCGCACCCGTCGATGATGAGCGGCGCAGCGCGGCTGTCTAGCGTTTGTGAGGCTCTTAGCCTTGGTAGGACGTTCGAGGTCTACCTGACTGGCGGCTGATCACGCCGCAGTGACGTGGTGCACCTGGAGATCTCGGGCGGAGCCGTTGCAACCCTCTCGTGCCGCGGCGCATCCAACAACTGCGCGGGGTGTTCCAGACGGAAGTGAATGCCTGATTTCTTGGAGTCTCCACCCGCCTCACCGGACCCGACACCCATGAACTCCCTTTCTCAGTCCCAGCGAGCCGTTCTCCTGTTTGGTTTGCTCGCGGCCACGGTGTTGTTGCTGCTCGGCTGCGGCGGCGGGGCCGGCGGCGCCAATCACTTCGCCGGGGTGGTCGATCCCGGCAACTCCCGCATCTCCGTGTTCGATACCGCCGGGGACAGATCTTCGTCACTCCGGTGACCGAGCCGGCCCTGGCGGGACGGGTCCTGGACGTGTTCGACGCAGAAGGCCGCTACCTCGGCCGGTTGGAGCTTCCCTTCACGCTGCGGTCTTACCCCACCCCCATTTTCCGCAACGGTAAGCTCTACGCGACCACCACCGACGAGCTGGAGGTGCCTTATTTGGTGCGGGCTGATCTCGGGCAACCCTCCACGGTGGAGCGGGGACGGACGAGGGAGTTGAGTCGTACGCTGCGGTGAGAGCGCGTGGTGGTTGGCCGCGACCGGAGCGGGTCGGGTGGGTTGTAATTCATTACCCCACAACGTTTTACGGGTCGGAATGTCCTTGATTTTGGACACGCCCTAGCATAAGTTTCAAGGACTTTTTAGGGGGTCTCACCGGCCCCGTTTTTTAGGTCCCAGATCGCAGGACGCCATGACGAGCCCCACACAGCGCGAACGCATTCTTCCCCGCCTCATCGAAGACGAGATGCGCGAGTCGTTCATCGACTACTCGATGAGCGTGATCGTGTCACGGGCCCTGCCCGACGTGCGCGACGGCTTGAAACCGGTGCACCGCCGGATTCTCTACGCCATGAACGAGTTGGGGCTCGTCCCCGGTCGGCCTTACAAGAAATCGGCGACCGTGGTGGGCGACGTGCTGGGCAAGTACCACCCCCATGGGGACTCGGCGGTATACGACTCGATGGTCCGGATGGTCCAGCAGTTCTCGCTGCGGTATCCGTTGGTGGACGGCCAGGGGAATTTCGGTTCCGTGGACGGGGACAGCGCGGCGGCGTACCGTTACACGGAGGCCCGTCTGACGGCCATAGCCGTCGAGATGCTACAGGACATCGACAAGAACACCGTCGACTTCGCGCCGAACTTCGACGACCGCCTGGAAGAGCCCACCGTCCTCCCGTCGAAGCTGCCCAACCTGCTGTTGAACGGCTCGGCCGGCATCGCGGTCGGCATGGCGACCAACATCCCGCCGCATAACATGGGCGAGCTGGTCGCCGCCATCACACACCTCGTGGACCATCCCGACGCCACCGTCGCCGAACTGCGGAAGCACCTGCCGGGGCCGGACTTCCCGACCGGCGGGTTCATCTACGGCCGCGAAGGGATCAAGGAGTGCTACGAGACGGGGCGCGGCAAGATGATGGTGCGGGCCCGGGTCAAGGTGGAGGAGAAAGGATCGGGCAAGGTCCAGATCGTCGTCACGGAGATTCCGTACCAGGTCAACAAGTCGCGGCTCGTCGAGCAAATCGCCGACCAGGTGCGCACGAAAAAAATCACCGACATCACGGATCTACGCGACGAGTCGGACCGCGACGGGATGCGGGTCGTGATCATGTTACGCCGCGAGGCCACCCCGGCGGTGGTGCTGAATCAGCTGTACAAGCGGACGCAGATGCAGATCACCTTCGGCGCCATCATGCTCGGCCTGGTGAACGGGCGGCCCAAGATCCTGAATCTGAAGGAGCTGCTCCAGCCCTTCATTGGCCACCGCCTCGAGGTCATTACCCGCCGGACGCAGTTCGATTTGGATCACGCACAGGCGCGCGAGCATATCCTCGAAGGATTGAAGATCGCCGTAAACAACATCGACGTGGTCATCAAGATCATTCGCGGTTCGAAGGATACGCCGGCCGCCGACGCCGCCTTGCGCAAGCGCTTCGAGCTGTCGGAGAAGCAGAGCGAAGCCATTCTCAACATGCGACTGTCGCGGCTCACCGCGCTCGAGACCGACAAGCTCGACGGGGAGCTGAAGGAAATTCGCAAGCTCATCAAGGAGCTGACGGGCATCCTCGGCTCCGCGAAGAAGCGGATGGGCATCCTCAAGGACGAACTGGCCGAGATGGAGAAGAAGTTCGGCGACAAGCGGCGCACCGAGATCGTGACCGACGAGGGCGATTTCACGGTCGAAGATCTCATCGCCGAAGAAGACATGGTGATCACCATCTCGCGCTCGGGCTACATCAAGCGCATACCCGTCTCCACGTACCGGCGGCAACGCCGCGGGGGGCGCGGCTTGAGCGGCATGGGCACGAAAGAAGACGACTGGGTCGAACACCTCTTCGTCGCGTCGACCCACGACTATGTCCTGTTCTTCACCAACGAAGGGCGCGTGTACTGGCTCAAGGTGCACAGCATCCCCCAAGCGGGACGCGCCGCCAGGGGACGGCCCATCGTCAACCTGATCGGCCTGCGAGCAGGCGAGGGTATCGCCGGCTTCCAGGCCGTGCGCGCGTTCTCCGACTCACAGTATCTCGTGTTCGCGACGGCCAAGGGCGTCGTCAAGAAGACGGTGCTGTCGGCGTACGGGAATCCGCGCGCCACCGGCATCAACGCCATCAATATCGAGAAGGGCGACGAGTTGATCGAAGTGCTGGTCACCGACGGCTCCAACGACATCGTGCTGGCGGCGAAGAGCGGCATGAGCATCCGGTTCAGCGAGAAGGACGTCCGCGAGATGGGCCGTACGGCTACCGGTGTGCGCGGCATTCAGCTCGTTGAGCAAGACCGCGTGATCGGCATGGTCGCCCTGCGCCGTGACGCGACGTTGCTGGTGGTAAGCGAAAACGGGATGGGCAAGCGGTCCAAGGTGGCCGATTACCGGGTGCAGAAGCGCGGCGGCAAGGGCATCATCACGCTCAAGCGCACCGAGAAGACGGGATCGATCATCGCACTCAAGGAAGTGCTGGCCGAGGACGAGCTGATGATCATCACGCGTCACGGTGTCATCATCCGGTTGCCGGTGGACGGGATCCGGGTCATCGGCCGCAACACGCAGGGCGTCAAGATGATGAACCTGGATTCCGGCGACACGGTGGTCGACGTGGCCCGGGTCGTCAATGAAGACGACGCCGAAACCGCCGAAACCGTGGTGGTATCGGAAGGGCAGGATCAACGCGAGATGGACGTCTAATCGTTCGGGCCCCATGAGTACAACAACCCAGGGTCAGGTCGACTCCCGCGTCGGAATCGAGGACATCCGCGACGCCGCCCGCGGCATGGAGGGTGTCGCGGTGCGCACCGAGCTTCGCCGGATAGAGGCCTTTTCGGACCAGGCCGGTTACCCGGTCTACCTCAAGCTCGAAAACCAACAGCCCTCGGGCGCGTTCAAGCTCCGGGGCGCGTGGACGGCTGTGCGCCGGCTTCCAGAGGCGCGTCGGCAAGCCGGGGTGATTACGTACTCGAGCGGCAATCACGGCCAGGCGGTGGCGTTTGCGGCGGCGCGCCTGAAGGTGCGGGCGGTCATCGTCATGCCGGAGACGGTGCCCGCGGCCAAGATGGAGGGGGTGAAGCGCTGGGGGGGGGAGGTGGTTCTGGCCGGCACGACCTCCGAGGATCGCCTGGCCAGGGCTAGGGAGATCGTGGCGGCGGAGGGTCTCACGGTGATCCCGCCCTTCGATCATCCCGACGTGATCGCCGGCCAGGGCACCGTGGGTCTGGAGATCGTCGAGGATCTCCCGGAGCTCTCCCACGTGGTCGTTCCAGTGGGTGGTGGGGGCCTGGCCGCCGGGGTCACGACGGCGGTGAAGGCCTTGCGCCCGGAGGCGCGGGTGAGCGCCGTGGAGCCTCACGGGTCTTGCGCGTACGCCGCCGCTCTCGAGGCGGGCAAGCCGGTGCGCCTCGACGCCACGGCCAGCGTGGCCGACGGGTTATTGCCTCTGGAGGTCGGCCGCCTCACTTTCGAGTATATGCGCCCTCACGTCCGGTCCGTGCTCGTTTCCGACACCGATATCGTGAACGCCACCCAATGGTTGCTGCGGGAGGCCGCCATCGTCGCCGAGCCATCGGGGGCGACGACGACCGCGGCATTCCAAAGCGGGGTCCTGGACATCGACGGGCCCACCGTCCTCGTCGTGAGCGGCGGCAATATCGACGTCACATCGATTCCCACGCTTCGGGCCGTGGCCTAGCGTCGAGTGGCAAGCGACGCGGCGAAAATCTTCGTTGTCGATGACGACGAAGCCCTGCTGCAAACCCTCGGCTGGATTCTCACGGACAAAGGCTACGACGTCACCACGCTCGCCGACGGGGTTGATCTCCTCGCCCGACTCGAATCCGACCGGCCCGATCTGCTGCTCCTCGATATCCTGATGCCCAAGATCGACGGCCTGGAGCTGTTGGAGCAGCTCAAGTCCGGCGACCGCTGGCGGGATTTGCCGGTGTTGATGCTCTCCTCCATGCCCCCCGAAGACGCCACCGTGCGGGCGCTGGGGCTTGGTGCCACCGACTATATTGCGAAGCCGTTCAAGGTGCGGGAATTATTGGCGCGAGTAGACGCCAGGCTCAGGCAGGCCCACGAACTGCGGCGCGTGCGGGAAGAAGTGAAATCCCGCGCGGAGATGGTGGATATCCTGCGAGAGGTCACGGATTCTCTCAAGCCGGACGAGATCTACCATCTCCTCACCCGCAGGGTATCTCGCGCGCTGCAGCTCTCGAAATGCTCGATGGTGTCGGCCCAGCCGGGGTCCGACATGGGGCTGGTCGTTGCGGCGGCGGAGAACCCCATGTTGCGGAATCTGGAGATTCCTCTCTCGAAGTATCCCGAGCTGAGGAAGGCCCTCTTGAGCCAGCGGACCGTGCTCGTGACCGATGTCCACACGGATCCCCTCTATGAAGAAACCCGGCGCCAATGGGCGGAGCAAGGGATCTCGGTCCGGACCCGCTCGGCCATCGTAGTGCCGTTTTCCCTGCGGGGTGAGCAAGCCGGCGTGTTCTTCCTGCGGACCACCCAGGACGACGCGCCGCTGTCTGCCGAGGACGCGTCATTTGCCGAAGCAGTGATCCACGCCGCAGTCAACGCCATCGAGCGGGCCTATGATTTGGAGGCGGCCAAGACTGATCGGGCACGGTTTCAGACCCTGGCCAACACCGATCCTCTCACGGGGTGTGTGAACCGGCGCGCCATGGTAGAACGGCTGGAACGGGAGCTGGACCGAGCCCAGCGGTATCGCCATTCCCTCACGGTGATGATGATCGACCTGGATTGGTTCAAGCGAATCAACGACACTCGAGGGCACCTGGTGGGAGACGCCGTGTTGCGCCAGCTCGCCGAGATCCTGCTGGATGAGGCGCGTTCGGTGGATGTGGTGGCCCGCTATGGCGGAGAGGAGTTTACGATCATTCTCCCGGACACCGACCTTGACGGTGCAGTCATCTTTGCAGAACGGCTCCGTGAGCGGGCGGCGAAATACGACCACACTCCCACGGCCGATCCGCTCATGGTGACGGTTTCGATCGGTATCGCGACGTACAGCGGGGACCAGAAGGTGTCCGCGGAGACCATGATCGAACGGGCGGATGCGGCCCTCTATCGGGCCAAGAAAGGCGGTCGGAACCAGGTGCAGCAATGAGCCGACGGTGTACGCGGTGTCAGACGGTCTACGAGGGAGACGCCCGCTTTTGCCCCCGCGACGGGAGTCCGTTGGTGGACGTCGCCGGGGGTGTCCCAAAGGCCCCCAGCAAGGGAAAACATCCTACGCCCCAGACCCTCGTGCGCGCCGCGGTCCAGCGTCAATCCGGCCCGGCCCTGGATCAGGCGGCCACGCTCAAGGGTCAGATCCTGGACGGTAGGTATCGCGTGGAACGGCGCCTCGGCGAGGGCGGGATGTCCTACGTCTACGAGGCCCGGGAAATCAGTACCGACAAATCTGTGGCCGTGAAGGTGCTGACACCCAAGCTCCTCGCCGACGAGACGGCGCTCCAGCGCCTGCGCCGCGAGGCTGGCCTGGCCATGCGTCTCAACCACCCCAACGTCTGCAACATCCTCCGCTTGGGCGAGACCGAGAGCGGCCTGATCTACCTGGTCATGCCCTACCTCAAGGGGGAGCTGCTCTCCGAACGGGAGGCGAAGGTCGGCCCCATGCCCCTGGATATGGCCATCCCGTTCGTGCACCAGATCTGCGACGGGCTCCACCATGCTCATGGACTCCAGATCATCCACCGGGATCTCAAGCCGGAAAACGTGATGGTCGTCGACGATGGCGGGCCCGAGCGCGCGGTGGTCATGGATTTCGGGCTGGCCAAGGGCCGCGGGTCGGCGGCCATGAAGAAGCTCACCGCCACCGGTATCGTGCTGGGCACGCCCGAGTTCATGAGCCCCGAGCAGGTACGGGGCAAGGAGATCGATGCCCGCAGTGACATCTATGCGCTCGCGATCCTGGCGTTCGAGATGCTCACGGGCAAGCTGCCGTTCGAGGGCCGGTCCGCCCAGGAGATGATGATCGCGCGGCTGCGTGGGGCCCCCGTCCCCATTCGCAAGCATCGATCCGATCTCAGCGCCGACCTGGAGAAGGTGCTGCTCAAGGCCATGCAGGTATCGCCGGATAACCGATATAGTTCCATGCAGGAGTTCGGTGACGCACTGGGCGACGCCGTGTGACCCTTTCCTTGGTGACTGATGCGGTGGTGGTGTTCTTCACAAAGCGTGGCGTGGGACTGGACGTGGCGGCCGTATGTCGGGGTTTGGCTGTTCATCCTGGTGTTGGCCGTCGGATACGGCCTGCATCTCCGCGGTAAGGCGATTCCCAATCGACGGCGGTACGCCGTCTTTTTTGCATCCGGCCTGGCGGTGTTGTGGGCCGCCTTGGACTGGCCGCTGGGGCCGCTGGGGGCGTCATATCTCGCCAGCGTCCACATGATGCAGTTCCTGCTCATCGCCCTCGTCGCTCCACCGCTATTGTTACTCGGCACGCCGGTCGGCAGCATCGAGAGCTTGCGGCGGCATCCACGAGTCTTCAGCCTGCTGGAGCAGGCGACGCATCCCCTCGTGGCGTTCATCATCTTCAACGTCGTGATGACGTTCAGTCACTGGCCGAATGTCGTGGATGCGTTGATGCCGTCGCAACTCGGATCGTTTGCCATTGACATCTCGTGGCTCGTGAGCGGCCTCATTTTTTGGTGGCCTGTGGTGTGCGCCGTTCCCGAGCGCGCCAAGTTTCCCATGCTCATGAAGATCGGGTATCTGGCGTTCAACGGGTTGTTGATCAGGCCCGTGTCGCTCATGCTGCTATATGCCAAATATCCCATGTACGCCGCGTACGAGCTCGCCCCTCCGCTTCCCGGGACCTCGGCGATCGACGATCAGCAGCTCGCCGGTGTGGTCATGAAGGTGGGGAGCGCCTGGCTCATGATGATGGGGGTGACGGTGTTGTTTGTGCTGTGGCACCGTCGGGCGCACGACGGTGCCGGTCAGGAGCCGGTGGCAGAATAGCCGGGCGCCTACATCTCCGGTCTCTCGAACATCTCCTGCGGAATCTCGGGATTGATCACGACCTCGCTCACCACCAGCGCCTTGGTGCGTTTACCGGATTCCGTGATCCAGTCCCGCCGCTTGACGAAGGGATAATCGATTCCGCCGAACCGTTCGGTCGGCCCCCAGATGATCCGGTTGAGGTCGGTTCGACCATCTTCGATGTAGGTCACCTCGGTGGGAAATCCCTCTCCCGGCGCGAAGTAATAGGCCCAGGCATCCTGGTGGTCGCCGACGTTCTCACCGAACGTGACCGCGATGGCGTGGTAGCCGTCGTCCGGGAGGGCTTGTCTGGCGGAGGTGGGGTCGGCGCGGAGTTCGGCGCCGGGCCGGTTCACCATGCCGAGATAGTGGAGAAAGACCCCGTCGTCGCGCAGCTTATACGGCAGTCCGGGCCAGTAGTAAAGGTCGCCGGCCACGTAGCGCACCTCCCGCCAGTCCTTGGCGGTGTCGGGGAGCATCTCGCCGTTCATGGTGGCCCACGCGTCCCGCCCGTTGAAGCCCTGAGTGATGAAATCGTCACCTTCCCATCGCTCGACCCGGGTCGCCTGGCCGTCGGGCCCCCGCTTGATCCAGACATACCTGGGGCGCATGCGGCGGGTCCGGCCGCTCAGCGTGTCGTAGATGACCGTGGTTATGGTGTATGATGCGGACCGGAACGCCTCGTAGGTCTCCATGCCGCCCAGCGAATCGATCCAGAGGGCGATGAGGGAGTCGGCGATGACCTCCGGGGGAGAATCAGACATGGGAGTGTCCTCCGAACTCGCGCAAGCCGAGATCGCGGCGGCCAGCATCAAGCCCACGGGCACTGCCCTCCCGGGGGAAACCAGGCTACGAGACGTCACCATGACTTTCTCCTGAAAATACGCCATCTTCCCAGCTGATCAAACTACACGGCCATGAAAAAGTTTCCAGCGTACGATCCACCGGAATACCTCAATTGGCGGCCCGACCCAGAGCTGGTCAAGCGGTTCGCCGAGACGTACGCCGCCGATCCCGCCCGGCGGGCAATCGTCGACGCCTTGTCCGCGGCCGCGCGCTTGGACCTCTATCGGGGGATGCTGCGGACGCGGTTGCACGACCTTGCCCTCAAACGGTGGGTCAAGCAAGGTGTGATCTCCAAGGCATGGCTCGGCACCGGGGAGGAAGCAACCACCGTGGGGCCGGTCCACGCGTTGAACCGGGAGGTCGATGTCGTGGGCCCCATGATCCGCAATGCCGGGGCATGTTGCGAGATGGGCATATCGGTGGCGGACATGCTTCGGGGATACCTCGGGACGGCGGACTCGCCGTCGGGGGGCCGCGACGGGCATGTCGGCGCGTTCGGCCTGAGAGTGTTGCAGCCGATTTCCAATATCGGCAACGTGCCGCCCGTCATGGTCGGCATCGCGCTGGCGTTTCGTCTGAAAAAGATCGACGGCGTGACGCTGACGTGGGTCGGCGACGGTTCGGTGAAATCGGGGCCCTCCCACGAAGCATTCAACTTCGCCGCGGTGCAGCGGCTTCCGGTCATCTTCATCATTCAGAACAACCAAGTGGCGCTGGGAACACCGGTCGCCGTGCATCATCTGCCCGGCAACTTCGACGAGCTGCACGAGGCGTACGGCATGGCAGGCTGGTCGTTCGACGGCAACAACGTGCTGGATGGGTACGCCGCGACGCGCCTCGCGGCCGACCAATGCCGCGCGGGCGAGGGGCCCGTCATGTTGTCGGTGGATACGTTCCGCATGGGCGGTCACGCCACCCACGACGAACAGGAAGCGCGGCGGACACTGCCGGAAGCGCTGTTCGCGTACTGGGGCGCCCGCGATCCCATCGGGTTGTACGAGGAGTATCTTGTCGAGCATGGTGTCGAGCGCGCTGAACTCGAGCGAGTCGAGTTGGAGGCGACGGAGGAAATCGATCGGGCGGCCGACGAAGCGCTGGTGAGCCGCGAGTCGAACATGCCCGATCCCGAATCAGCGCTGCGCGACGTCTACGCCGATTCCCGCTGAAACCCGGGTAGGGGCGACGTCCTGTGTCGCCCACCCTACACGCCGAACAGCGTTTTCACCGCCGTCACCAACTTGGGGATCGAGAAGATCAGCACCACCAGGAGCACCGGAGGCACGAGGTAGCGCACTAGGTTTCTCCACACCTTGATCGCCATGGGGTTGTCGAGTCCCAGGGAGAGCTCCTGCTCCGCTTGCGGGAGGATCTTGTATCCCACCATGATGCTGGTGAAAAATCCGCCGACCATCAACAACACCGTCCCCACCAGCTTGTCGCCCACGTCCAGGACGTTCAGGTTTAACGCCGACGGGATGCCGAGCAGCGTGATGGTCGCCCCGGCCACGATCGCGGCCTTCTGGCGGCTCCAGTGCCAGCTGTCGATCGCCGCCGACACGACGACCTCGAGCAGCGAGATGGCTGACGTCAACGCGGCGAAGAACAGCATGATGAAGAACGCCGCGATGACCGCGTTGCCCATCCGGCCAAGGCTGCGCACGGCGGCGGGCATCGCTATGAACAACGTACCGACGGTGCTGTCGGTGTTGAGCTCGCCGCCCAACCCGAGGGTCTCCACGAGGTCGAAGTGGAAGATGATTGGAAAAATGAACAGCCCGGCGAGGAACGCGACGCCGAAGTCGGCGACGGCGATGGTCAACGTTTCCTTGACCAGGTTCTCCTTGGATCTGAGATAGGAGGCGTACGTCATTAGCGCCCCCATGCCCAGGCTCAACGAGAAAAACGCCTGGCCGGCGGCATCGGTGATGATGGCGGGATCGAGCAGCTCGCTGAGACGCGGACGCAGATAGTACGCGTAGCCCGGACCGCCACCGGAGAGCGTCGTGGCCCAGATGGCGAGCCCCACCAGCAACACGAACAGGAGGGGCATGAGCACAATGGCCGTGCGTTCCAGCCCCTTCTTGATGCCACCCACCACGATCGTGATGGTGATGGCCATGAAGAGCACGTGGGTCAGCACCGCCGGCATGCCCGTCCCCACCCGGGCGAAATAGCCGGCCGCGTCGTCGGGGAGTGCCCCGCGTATCGCATCGAAAGAGTACCGCATCGTCCACCCGGCGATGACCGAGTAGTACGACAGGATGCCGAGACCGCAGAACGCGAACAGCATCCCCAAGGGGGCCCACCGGGGTCCCCCCAGCCTCTTGAGGGCCTCGATGGGCGATACCTGCGCCAGGCGGCCCACCAGGAGCTCGGATGTCATCACCGGCACCCCGACGAACGCGACGAATCCCAGATAGAGCAAGACGAACGCCGCCCCGCCCCCTTCGGCCGCCACGTAAGAGAAACGCCACATGTTGCCGAGCCCGACCGCCGAGCCGATGGCCGCTAGGACGAAGCCTGCGTGCGAGCCCCAGGAGTCTCGTTGCGGGGAACCGGTTGGTGAGGCCATTGCCAATCCTTAAAAGGGGAAAATTTTCCCTACATTACGCCAAATCGTAGTGATGTCTAGGTTTGTCGCGACGCGGACGAACGATCCGGCGGGAATCTGTTGCTGACGGTGGAGCGTATCAGGGAGCGTTCTTGAGTGGTGCGGCGATGGCGTCCCAGGCGCTGTCGATCACTTGCCGGGGGGCGGTGTGCTGGATCGACCAGGTGCCCGACGCGACCCGTTTCAGCATCAGGGCCACCAGCTGCATCCAGATGTCCGTCCAGAGATAGGCGGGTCCCGGCCTGATCTCCCCCGAGGCCTTGCCCGCGGCCACCACCTTTTCCAGCTCGGCGCGCATCTCCTCGTGCAGGTTGCGACTCTGGTCGTCGAGGAGCGCGCTGGGGGGCGCCGAAAACACCAGCTTGACCAGCGCCGGGTCACCAGAAGCCACTTCGCCCCAGCGGTCGGCCACCTGGGCCAGCCGGTCGCGGCACGCGATGGCGCCCGGGACGTCCTTCACCTTCTGCGTGAACAGCCGGACGGCTCCCCGGTAGATCTCGTTCAGTAATTGTTCCTTGCTGGTGAAGTGGCGATAGATCGTGCCCTCGGCCACGCCGGCCTGCCGCGCGACCTGCGGGGTCGTGCTCGCGTGGTAACCCTGGGACGTGAAGAGTTCCAGCGCGGCACGAACCAAACGCTCGCGAGTGCTCTTCGGATCGCGTCGTCGTGGTTTTGCTGTGGCGGTGGGTTTTCCGGTTGGTTTGGTCGTGTGAGGCATCACTCGCAAAGATACGCCCGACACAGCCCACTTCCAGCCCATTTTGGATTGCCTACGGACGGTGGGGCCGGCTGGTCTTGGGTCCAGGAGTGGAACACCAGAGCCCGACTACCTAATTTTCGCCTCGCTCGAACCCGCCTCTCGAGACGGAGTCACGAAGTCGATGCAAATGCTCGTGCTGGGAGCCGGCCGCCAAGGCTCGGCGTGCGCCTACGATCTTCTCAAGACGACCGACGCTCGCGTGGGGCTGGCCGATCACGTCCTGTCAGACCTCCCCGGTTTCCTGAAACAGTGGACGGGCGACCGTCTGGAGCGCATCGAGCTGGACGTGCGGGACGAGGCGGCGGTGGCGCGGGCGTTCGAGGGCCGGGACGCGGTGATGAGTGCGGTGCCCTACTACTTCAACTTCGATCTGGCGCGACTCGCCGTCGAGGCGGGAGCGCACTTCGCCGACTTGGGGGGCAATACCGAGATCGTGCGGCAGCAGGAAACGTTGCAGGAGCGCGCGGCCGAGCGCGGGGTGAGCGTCGTCGTGGACTGTGGGCTCGCACCGGGCCTAGTCAACATCCTGGCGGCCGATGGGATCCGGCGGCTCGACACCGTCGAGACGGTGCAGCTCTTCGTGGGCGGTCTGCCGCAGCATCCCGAGCCGCCGCTCAACTACCAGATCGTGTATTCCCTGGAGGGAGCGCTCGACTACTACACCACACCGTCGTGGGTCGTCCGCGACGGCGTCCCCGTCCAGGTCGCTCCCCTGACGGAAGTGGAGGAAGTGGAGTTCCCGCCGCCCCTCGGCAGCCTCGAGGCGTTTCACACGGCCGGGGGGCTCTCGACCATGCCGTGGGTGTTCGCGGGCCGGGTCAAGCGGATGGAGTACAAGACGCTGCGGTATCCCGGCCATGCGAAGATCATGCGGGCCATTCGCGAGCTCGGTTTGTTGGATGAGGAACCGGTGCAGGTGAAGGAGATGTCGGTTCGGCCGCGAGACGTGTTCATCGCGACGGTGGCCCCCAAACTGCGGAAACCCGAAGGGCACGATCTGGTTGCGCTCAAGGTGGTGGTGAGCGGTACCAAGGAACGCCAACCGAGCAAGCGGCGTTACGTGCTGTTGGACCGTTACGACCTGGAGAACGGCATCAGCGCCATGATGCGCACGACGGGCTTCTCACTCTCGATCGTGGGACAGTTGCAGGTGGCCGGTACTGCCGGAGCGCCCGGCGTGTGTCCGGCATTCGAGGCCATCCCCTCGGAGTCGTATGTCGCAGAGCTTCGTCGTCGGAATATCGTCATCGACGTGACCGAATAGAGGAGTGGCAGATGACAAGTTTGGATTTTCGCACGCTTTGGGAAAACGCCGCGATCCCGTACGAGCAGTTCCTGACGGGCATCGAGGAGAACGCATCGCTATGGCGCGGCGTGTATCGGCTGGCCAAGATTCCGAATTGGGCGCATGAGCTCGCGTGCCAGCGCGGCCCCGGCGTACGGTTGCTGGCCATCGTCGAGGACTGGTGTGGTGACGCCAGCAATACGATTCCGATTCTCGCGCGCTTGGGGGATGAAGCGGATTGTCTCGACATGCGGGTGATCCTGCGGGACGAGCACCCCGACGTCATGGACCAATACCTCACGAACGGGAGTCGATCGATCCCCGTCGTGATCGCCCTCGATCAGGATTTTCACGAACTGGGCCATTGGGGACCGCGACCCGCCGAGATTCAGCAGTGGGTCATGGAGAACAAGGACACGATTCCGTCCAAGGAGCGTTATCCCACGGTGCGGAAGTGGTACGCTAAGGACCGGGGCGAAACCACGCTGAAAGAAGTCCTGGGAATGCTGGAGCGCGTGACGACCTAGAAGGTCCACCTCGCATGAAACTCTGGGATGGCGCCGTCCGGGCCCACCCCGAGCGTGACCCCGGCGATCCCGGCCCGCCCCAACTGCACGAAGAGGCCCGAGCCACCTCCGGCCTTGAAGTCCTCGGTGGTGAGGCGAAAGCCTTGCGCTTGGAACACCCGTCCCGCGTCGAAGAACGCGAGCACGCTGACGCGATACAACGTCGGGATCGCGAAGATCGTGTATCGCACCTCGATGTTGGTGAACAACTTGTCGCGCCCGAGAAAGCGATTGTTGATGAGGGCGCGGTGCGACGAGGATCCCCCCAGGCTGTTGTAGAAGTGATCGCCGCCGTCGATCAAGTAGTACGTGCCGAACGGCGGCGTGCCGCTCATGGCCTGGCCCACCACCCGGGCGGCGAACTGCAGCCGCGGCGTCGCGGTGAGAAAGGCGCTGGCGCTCACGGTCGTCCGTGTGTACGTGACGTCACCCGCCACGTCCGCGTCCGCGATGCCCACGATGGCTTGCACGTGGACGCCCCGCTCTGGCGCCACCTCATCGTTCCGCGTGTCGAAGATCAATCCGAACCGCAACGAAAAATCGTTGGTACCAACGCCGATGGTGGGATCGCCGCCGTTGGCCAGGTCCGTCGCGATGGCACTGGGCCCTTCGGGAGGGCCGATGCGCCAGCGCTCCAGGTTGAATCCCGCCAGCACCCGCAGGGGGCCGACGATCGTGCGTTGCACCTCGCCGCGGGCCGCGTATCGGTTGCGGATCGCGCGGTAGAAGTTGGGTTGTGCGTCGGTGATGCTGTCGGGCTCGCGCACGGTGGCGTTCCCGATGCCGAAGTAGTTGTCCTTCGCTCGTCGCCGAGCGAGCAACTGAGCGCTGAATCGCCATCCGTTGGACAGCCCCGGCGCCCGGGCATCGAACTTCAGAAACCGGCTTCCCGATGTCGAGATCTGCCCGTCGAATGACAGGGACGCCCGGTACGGCGGTGGATTCTCGAAATCCCGAAACCGGACCGGTTGAATGTATGCCAAGTGCCCGCCAATCGAGAGTCCCTCGGTGACGGTAAAGAAGGCCTTTGGATAGAGTACGTTGAACCAGTAGTCCTGTTCTAGGTCGAAGCCCTCGTCTTGACCCCACCCCTGTGCGGTGAGCGCGAGTAGCAACGCCATGGACAACGCGATCGTCCGCAATTATTCCCTCTCGTACAAGTACGGTATGTCGTGCAAGGCGGCAGTCGCTCCGTCGAATGCGGCATAGCGTCCGCCGGACCAAATCGTTCCGGCGCCGAATTCGCCGGCCTTGTTCGTGGCGTAGAAGTTGAGATTGAACGTGGGCCGGCCCTGCTCGTCGAGCAAGCGTGGTTCCGTGGTGGCCACGACGCGCCGCAGGGTTTCCAGTGCGGCGTCGGTCGGGCTCAGGCCTCGGCGCATGTTCTCGACCGTCAGGAACGCGCCGCACACCTGAATGTTGGCCTCGCCCCGGCCGGTCGATCCCGCGGCGCCGATGTCGTTGTCAGTGTATTGCCCGGCGCCGATGATCGGCGAATCGCCGACCCGACCCGGAATCTTCCACGACAATCCGCTGGTCGTCGTCACCGAGGAAATATCGCCGTTGCTGTTTACGACGTTTATGTTGATCGTGCCGGTTTCACGAATTACCATCTCCTTGCCGCGCTCGACGTTGATCCAGTCATCGTCGGGGCCCCGGTTCGCCCGCCACGCCAACCACCGCGCCCGGCTTCGCTCCGTCATCAAGTCTTCTTCCTTGAAGCCATACGAGAGCGCGAACCGCTTCGCGCCCTCACCCACGAGCATGATGTGATCGGTGTACAACAACACGTACTTGGCTACTACGCTCGGCGTCTTGATGCCTTCCAAGGCCCCCACGGCTCCGGCCCGCTTGGTCGGCCCGTGCATGCAGGACGCATCGAGCTGGACCACGCCGTCCTCGTTGGGCAGGCCGCCGTAGCCGACGGACGAATCGTCGGGGTCGAGCTCCTGCGTCTTCACGCCCTCGATGGCCGCATCGAGCGTGTCCATGCCCTCGCCCACGAGCCGGCCCGTCAACTCGACGCCGCGCAGTCCGTTTGCGGATGCCACCGCCACGTTCTTGCTTCCCTGTCGGATATGGACGGCGGGAAAGCCCGGGTGGGTGATGAGGGGCAGGCCCAGGGTCGCCCCGGCCGCTACGCCGGAAGCGGCTCCCAGGAAATCACGGCGGGAAAGTGAGTTCGACATGGTGCTTCCTCCTCCCTGCAAGGGTAACCGGCAAGGCACCGGGATTTAACGGGACACCGGCCCAAGGTCAACTTGATTCGGGTTTTAGGGGCGCGTAGCGTTGAGCCGTCCTTAGCTCGATGGTCGAAACCGCGACGACGTGGAGGCTCGGATGGAGGGTGCCCGCCTCAGGCCGGAGGCCCGGTCGGCAGAGAGGCAAACCGAACGGGGACCTGCGGATCGATGAATCAGCCCCGCCCGGTCGTGTCGATCGTTCTTCCGGTGTTCAACGAGCGGCCCAGCTTGGCGTCCCTGATCGAGGAGCTCGGCACCGTGTTCGCTGGGACGCCCCACGAGATTGTGGCGGTGGACGACGGATCCACGGACGGGTCTCTCGAGGAACTCCTGCGCCTGAGCAACGGATCGCCAGCCCTTCGCGTATTCTCGTTGGAGCGCAACCGGGGCCAGAGTGCCGCCTTCGCGGCGGGATTCGATGCGGCCCGAGGCGAGTTCATCCTGACCATGGACGCCGACGGCCAGAACGCGCCGGAGGACGGTCTCAGGCTCCTCCAGGCGGTCCGAGGCCCAGGGTCCCCCACTGTGGCCGTGGGGTACCGGGTGCCCAGGGTGGACGGGTGGTGGAAGCGGGTGCAGAGTCGGGTGGCCAACGCGGCGCGGGACGTGATCACCGGTGATCGCGTGCGGGATACGGGGTGCTCCTTGAAGGTGATGCCCCGGGCGGCCCTCCGGCGGATCGCTCGTTTCGACGGCATGCACCGATTTCTCGCGACGCTGCTCCGGCTCGCCGGAGAGGACGTCGTGGAAATGGCGGTCTCGCACCGCCCGCGCCGGCACGGCCGGAGCAAATACCGCATGTGGGGGCGAGTCGGGGTCGGCCTGCGAGACGCCCTCGGCGTGCGGTGGTACCGCCAACGAAGACTGGATTATCAGGCGAGGGAAGTCGGCCCCCGAGGGCGACAGAAGCCGGATGAGCCACTCCCTCCTGGGGAATCACTTGGGTAACTTCTCTCGGGCGGCGCTCCGAGTATTCATGTCTCTCTCAGCCTTCGACTCCGTGTCTTTGGTTCTCTAAAGATTTCCCCAACGATGCCATCATCTTTCGGCCAGTTTTTCCTACCGGGCCCCACCGAGGTTCATCCCGACGTTCTGGCCACATTGACCAAGGCCATGATCCCGCACCGGGGGAAGGCCATGACGGAGTTGCTCGCCGGGATGCAGCAACCCCTTCAGGCCCTGTTTCGGACGTCGGGTCTGCCGGTGGTGGGGACCGGTGCGGCCACGGCCTTCATGGAGATGGCGGTGCGCTCCGGGGTTCGCCATCGTGTGCTCTCGCTGGTCAGCGGCGCGTTCGGCAAGCGCTTCGCCGCCATCGCGCAGGCGTGCGGGCGCGACGTGGTGAAACTGGAGGTGGCACCGGGCCGCACCATCGAGCCCGAGATGCTGCACGATGCGCTGATCCGCTCGGAGGTGGATGCCGTCACCCTGGTGCATTCGGAGACCTCCACCGGCGCGTTGGCTCCCCTGAAGGAACTCGCCGATGTGGCTCACGAGTTCACAGACGTGATGCTCCTCGTCGACGCCGTGACATCGCTGGCGGGATCTCCCGTCGAGACGGATGCCTGGAAGCTCGACTTCGTCCTGACCGGATCGCAGAAGGCGCTGGCGCTTCCCCCGGGGCTTGCCTTGGCGGCCCACTCCGAGCGCATGCTCGAGCGGGCGAAGTCGGTTCCTGAGCGCGGGGGTTATCTCGACCTCGTCGCGTTCGCGCATGCCGCCGAGAACCATCAGCCCACCAACACGCCGGCCATCTCCTTGCTCTACGGACTCGATGCCCAGCTGAAACGGATCGAAGCAGCGGGGGGTGTGGAGGCGCGGTGGGACCGGCACAAGCGGATGCGGCAGGCGGTGGAGCGATGGGTGGAGGAGCGCGGGGCGAAGCTCGGTTTCGGCTACCTGCCCGACGAAGGCCGCCGCAGCTGGACGATTTCGTGTCTCACGGTGCCCGAAGGGCAGAACGGGCGGGACATTCAATACGCCCTCGCCGACCGTGACTGGACCATCGCGTCGGGATACGGCGACCTCAAGCAATCGACCATCCGAATCGGCCACATGGGCGACCATTCGGTGGAGCGGCTGCATCAACTGCTGGGACAGCTGGAAGAGGTGGTGGCGTGACCTACGTCGTGGTGGTTGCCGACAGCATGGACGAGCAGGGACTCGACCTGTTGCGCCAGGAGCCCGATTTCGAAGTGGTCACGACCGTCGGCGATCCGGACCGGTTGCCTGAGGCAATGCAGCGGGCGCACGCGTTGCTGGTACGCTCCGCCACGCAGGTGACCGAAGAGCTCATCATGAATGCGCCGTCCCTCCGGGTGGTGGGGCGGGCGGGCATCGGTGTCGACAATATCGATATCGAGGCCGCCACACGGCGCGGGATCGCGGTGGTCAACGCACCGGGGGCCAACACGGTGAGCGCGGCCGAGCACGCCATCGCCATATTGCTCGCCCTGGTTCGTCGGGTGCCGTGGGCAGTGCGGAGCATGCGTGAGGGCAAGTGGGATCGGAATCTGTTCCGCGGCACCGAGCTGCGCGGCAAGGTGTTGGGTCTCATCGGGCTGGGTCGGATCGGGGCGCATGTCGCGGGCATCGCGAGGGCGTTCGGCATGGAGGTGCTGGCGTGCGATCCCTTCTTGTCGCCGGAACAGGCCAAGCGCCACAACGTCACCCTCTCCGAGCTAGACTCCCTCTTGCAGCGTGCGGACGTCGTCTCCCTGCACGTGCCGCTGACCGACGACACGCGGCATATCCTGAACGCCGAGCGCTTGGCCCTGCTCAGGCCGACGGCGGTGGTGATCAACACCGCCCGAGGCGGGTTGATCGACATCGCCGCGTTGCTGGAGGCGCTGCGAGAAAATCGGTTGGCGGGCGCCGCTCTCGACGTGTTCGAACAGGAGCCCTTGGCGGAGGATTCACCTCTCCGATGGGAAAACAAGGTCCTCCTCACCCCGCATCTGGCCGCCTCCACCGACGAGGCGCAGATCCGCGTGAGTGTGGAGATCTGCCGCACGGTGCTGGCCGCGCTGCGGACCGGCGACGTGGGCGGAGCGGTCAACGTGCCGGGTGTCTCGAGCGTGGTGTTGGTTCGGGCCCGTGCACAGATGGAACTGGCGCGGCGGCTGGCTCAACTGGCCGCCGTCTTGGCCGGCTCGCCGGTGCGCGCCATCGAAGTCGACTACGGCGGCCACGACGAGGAAGCGCCGCGGCCGGTCATGATCGCCGCGATCGAGGGTGTCCTCCGAGGTGCCGGTGTGGGGCCGGTGACTCTGGTCAACGCGCGGATGCTGGCCGAGGAGCGGGATATCACCGTGCACCGCCGCGTGGGCCGGCCGAACCCAGGTTTCGAGACGACGGTCGCGGTGACCGTGGAGAGCGCCGATGACAGGGCGACGGTTCTCGGAGGCGTGCGCGCCGGGGACACCGATGGGCGCATCATCCGGATCGAGGGTCTCGAGGTGGACATTCCCACCTCGGGACACCTCCTCATGCTCAGAAACAGCGATGGCCCCGACGTGACTGATCGCGTGCAGGAAGTGCTGGGCGAAGTGGGCGTCACCGTGGGGTCGTACCGGGAATCGGCCGAGCGCAACGGCGGCGCTGTGCTGGCCGCGGTCACCGTCGATGTCGCTCCGGCACAGGAGGTACTCGAGCGCATCGAGGCCCTCGCCGGTGTCACAGACGTGCGGTTGGTGCGACTCGGAGACCCTGACTAGTCGGCGGGGGAGCGGTCGCCGTTGCCCGCGACCGTCGAAGTTCCATGTAGCCGGAACATGCTCACATTGGAGGTCAAGCGCTCGGCGACCTGGGCGAGCTGCGCGGCCGTGCCGGCGATCTCCTCGGTGGATGCCGTCTGTTGCTGGGACGACGCGGCGATCTCCTCCGCCGCTGCCAGGAAGGCATCGGTTCGTCCCGAGATCTCCTGAAGTCGTTTGGTGATGTCCTCGACGAGTTCCCGGGCCCGGTCGGCGGCACCCGAGATCTCATCGGTCCAGGCGCGATTGTTGGCTGCTGCTTCCGACACCTCCTGCAGGCCCGCCGCCGCCGCCTGGGCAATCTCTTGCACCGACGAGCTGCCCTCGGCGATGCGCTCGAGTCGCTCGCGGGTGGTCTCGACGGTGCTCAGCACCTTGCCCACCGTCTCCGATGTCATCGTGGCCGCACGCGCCGCCTGGGTCGCCAGCTTGCGCACCTCGTCCGCCACCACGGCGAAGCCCCGTCCCTCGCCCCCCGACGCTCCGGCCCGGGCGGCCTCGATCGAAGCGTTGAGGGAGAGCATGTTCGTCTGAGTGGCGATCGCCTTGGCTTGCGCCACGAATTCCTGAATCTCCCGCGACATGTCCGAGAGGGCCCTGGATTCCTCCACGCCACGGGCGATGTCCTCCGTGAGCCGCGACAGATCGTCGCTGCTCTTCAGGAGCAGGGCGCGGTGGTGCTCGGCTACCGTTTGTAGGGCGGCGTTGCGCGATGCCGCGGTGCGCGTGCCTTGGGCCAGCTTGGAGGCAATCTCCAGGATGCGATTGGCGACCGATGAGCCCTGCTGGATCATGCTGGCTTGTTCTGCCGCCTGGCTGGAGAGGTGCTGGCAGGTCTTGGCCATCTCCTGCGTCGATGCCGACATCTGCTGGGTGCTGGCGGAGATCTCCTCGGCCATGGCCGCCGACTCGTCCGCCGTAGTGTGGATCGCGCCGACGAGTGAACTCAGGGCGTGCACCATCTTGTTGATGGAAACCACGAGCTCGTACACCTCGTCGTTCCGGTCGCCCTCGCCCACGGCGTGTACGGAGAGGTCGCCATCGGCGATGCGCCGCGCCACCGCACCCGCGGCCTCGACGGGCTTGGTAAAGTGCGTGTCGATCCAGCTCGTGAGCGCCAGCAGGACGATCAGTGTGAGGACGAGGAGAACGCCCGCGGTCACCGTGGCCGACCGGCGCACGGCGGTGATCGGCCGGTTGGCCGTTTCAATATTCCTGCGCGCCAGGACCCACCAGCGACCGTTGTCAGCCGGGACGGAGGCGACCAGGTCTGCACCACCGTTGACGCTGACGGTGGCCACCGCGGGCTGGGTGGTGCGGGGAATGGATGCCAGATCTTCGGCCGGCTGCAGGAGATCGGCGGGGTTCGGGGTCATGATGACCCGGCCCAGCGAGTCGATGGTTTCAAACCTGAGACCCACCGTGCCCGCGCCCGCCCCCAAGAGCCGGGACAGCCGTGACATCTCGATGACTCCCTTGAGAACCCCGAGCACCGAGCCGTCGGCCGGATCGTTGATGGACACGGAGTAATCGAGGGCGACGACGCCAGCCGAGGAATCCTTGCTCGGCGCGCCCTGAAACGCCCCGTCGGCCATTGCCCGCTGCCACCACTCTTCGTCGGACTGGACGAAGTCGGAGGTCTGGTTCGTGGCCTCGACGGTGAAGCCGTTGCGTTCGGTAAAGAGGATCTCGGCGAAGTCCGTGCGGTCCCGAAAGGCGCCGAGGTAATCCCGCAAGGCCGGTCCGCCGCCCAGGGTGCGGTTTGAGGCGAACCGGCTTTCCAGTTCGGCTACGGAGAATCGGGCGAGGCCTTGCCGTGCGACGGCGTTGCCGGCGGCCCGGGCGGCCCCGACCACCTCCGGCATGGCCGCCAGGTGCTCGACATCGGTGCGACGTTCCCGAAGATACTGGCTGATGACGGCGGACGCCCGGAGCCCGTCGGCGATGAGCCCGTCGGAGATGGTGCGTTCCATTTCCGCGATCGTATTCCTGGTCGTGAGATAGCTGATGGCTCCGATCACGACGACGGCGATGGGGACCCCGGACACCAGGATGGTGGTACGCAGCTTGGAGATCGATCCGGCCATGAGCGCACAAGCTAGGGAAGGCTGTCATGGGGAGCAAGCTGTGGTAGATTTCGCGCCATTATGAGCGGATCATCCAGCGAGCCCGTGGCATACGACCCGGCGGCCATTGAGGAGAAGTGGCTCCGACGGTGGGATGAGCGGAAGACCAACGCGACCGACCTGGTCCATGCCAAGAGGCCGTACTACAACTTGATGATGTTCCCCTACCCCTCCGCGGAAGGGCTGCACGTGGGGAATGTCTTTGCGTTCGTGGGCGCCGACATCCACGGCCGCGCGCGACGGTTGCATGGGTACGACGTGTTCGAGCCCTTGGGTTTCGACGCATTCGGTATCCACTCGGAGAATTTCGCGCTCAAGCAGAACACGCATCCCGGCAAATTGATTCCGCGAAACATCGAGCGGTTCCGCCGCCAGTTGAAGCGCGTCGGGCTCATGGCGGATTGGGATCACGAGGTCCAAACCACCGATCCCGCGTACTACAAGTGGACGCAGTGGATCTTTCTCCAGCTCTACAAGGCCGGGCTGGCGGTGCGGAAAAAGGCGGCGGTCAACTGGTGCCCGGAGTGCAAGACCGTCATCGCCAACGAGCAGGTGATCGACGGGTTCTGCGAGCGGCATCCGGAGACGACGGTGTACCAGCGCATGCTCGAGCAATGGTTCTTCACCATCACGAAGTACGCCGACAGGCTGCTCGACAATCTCGCCACGATGGATTGGTCGGAGTCCACGCTGTCCATGCAGCGGAACTGGATCGGGCGTTCCCGGGGTGCCGAGATCGCGTTCGCCACGCCGGACGGTGATCCGATTCGTGTCTTCACGACGAGGCCCGACACCGTGTTCGGTGCGACCTACATGGTGCTCGCCCCGGAGCATCCGGCGGTGGATGCCTTGACCACCCAGCAGCGGCGGGGCGACGTGGAGGCGTACCGCAAGCGGGCGTCGGAAATGGACCTCGTGACGCGCAAGGTGGGCGGCAAGGAGAAGACCGGCGTGTTTACCGGATCGTTCGCTCGCAATCCGGCGACGGGCGAGGACATCCCCATCTGGGTAGCGGACTACGTGCTGATGGAATACGGTACCGGTGCCATCATGGCCGTGCCGGCCCACGACGAGCGCGATTTCGCGTTCGCCACCAAGTACGGTCTCCCCATCGTGAAGGTGGTCGAGCCAGTGGACGGCGACGGCGACGCCAAACTGCCGGTCATCACGTGGGACGGCACACTCGTGAACAGCGGGCGCTTCGACGGCCAATCGTGTCGGGCCGCGGTCGAGGCCGTCGCCAAGTGGTTAGAGGAGCAGGGACACGGCAAGGCACAAACCCAGTACCGGCTGCACGACTGGTGCATCTCGCGCCAGCGGTACTGGGGGCCGCCCATCCCGATCATCTATTGTGATGCCTGCGGCATCGTGCCCGTGCCCGAAGAAGATCTGCCGGTCACGCTCCCGGACATCGATGACTTCCGGCCGGACGAAAGCGGGGTGTCACCCCTGGCGCGCCACGAGGAGTGGTACCACGTGCCTTGCCCCGAGTGCGGCAAGGCCGCCAGGCGGGAAACCGACGTGTCGGACACGTTTCTCGATTCGTCCTGGTACTTCATCCGGTATCCGTCCAGCGACTTCGCCGACAGGCCGTTCGATCAGGAACTGACGAAGCGGTGGCTTCCCGTGGCGCAATACATCGGCGGCAATGAGCACGCCGTGCTCCACCTGATGTACTCGCGCTTCATCACGATGGTGTTGCACGATCTCGGGCACCTCGACTTCGAAGAACCGTATCGTCGGTTCCGGGCTCACGGCACCATCGTGCACGACGGCGCGAAGATGTCCAAGTCCCTGGGCAACGTCGTCATCCCCGATCAATACGTCGATCGCTGGGGCGCCGACACCTTCCGCATGTACCTCATGTTTCTCGGTCCGTATGAAGAGGGCGGGGACTTTCGCGATGAAGGCATCGCGGGCATTCGCCGCTTTCTCGACAAGGTGTGGAATGCCGTGGGCCGGACCGGGGGATCCAATGGGACGGACTTGCCGGACGTTGTGGAGCGAAAACTCCATCAGACGATCCGCAAGGTGACCGACGACATCGATGGGCTGCGATACAATACGGCGATCTCGGCGTTGATGGAGTACTTGAATACGCTGCGGGCGCAGTTTCCGGACGGTGACGACGCACCGGTACCGTCGCGTGCGATCGAGCCGCTGGTGACCATGCTCTCGCCGTTTGCGCCGTTTCTCGCCGAAGAGTGCTCGGAGCGTCTGGGGCATGAGGGTGGCGTCTCTTCGCGGCGGTGGCCGACGTTCGATGAGACCCTCGCCCGCGAGGAAGAGATCGAGCTCGTGGTCCAGGTTAACGGCCGCGTGCGCGCACGCATCACAGCGGCGGCGGATGTGTCGGAGGAGGATGCGCGAGCGTTAGCGCTGGCTGATGACGGGGTCAAGAAGCACGTAGCGGGCAAGGAAGTGAAGAAGATGATTTTCGTCCCCGGCCGGCTCATCAATATCGTCGTCGGCTGAGCGATCCAATCAGAGGACCGACCATGCGTGTAACACTATTCGCCCTGGCTTTGTCGTTCCTGGGGTGGGCACTCGCCGCCCAGTCCGTATACATCTCGGCGGACATGGAAGGGGTGGCCGGTATCAGCGCCACCGACGATCCCATGGGCAGGCGGCTCATGACCGCAGAGGTCAACGCGGCCATCGCCGGGGCGTTCGATGCGGGTGCGACGCGGGTCGTCGTGAACGATGCCCATGGTGGCCACAACAACCTGCTACAGGACGCCCTGGATCCCCGTGTCACGCTCCTGCGCGGCAACCTCAAGCCGTACGGCATGATGCAGGGATTGGACGGCACGTTCACCGCCGTGATGTTCATCGGCTACCATGGCAAGGCGGGGAGCCTGGGCGGATTTGCGGCCCATACGGGCTCCGGCCGCACCGCCGATCTGCGGATCAACGGCGTCTCGGTGGGCGAAGGCGGGATGAACGCCCTGTACGCGGCCTGGTACCGTGTCCCCGTGGTCTTCGTGAGCGGTGACAGCCTGGCGGTGGCGGAGATGCAAGGTCTCATCCCCGGTCTCCCGGGCGTGGCCGTGAAAACCGGAATCTGGAACCGGGCCGTGAGGACTCTCTCCCCCGATTCGGCCACGGCCGCCATACGCCGCGGCGTGGCGGATGCCGTGCGAGCCGCCGCCCCTACCCAGCCCACACTCCGCCCGCCGTTCACGGTGGAGTTCGAGTACTCCACCCCCCTTTATGCCGACATCACGGAAGGGATCCCTTGGTTGGAGCGCACTGGACCCCGCACCCTGCGGTACACCGTGGACGAGTATCCCGCGGCGTACCGGATGATCCGCGTGCTCTATAAGCACATAACCCCTTAGTCCCCTTCCCCCGGTGGACAGTCCTCACGCCCTTTCACCCCCAGGTATCCAGTACTCAGAGTACTCAGTCCCTTCTACCCAACCCCCTCTGCGTGGATGCGCGATGGACTTGGGCGGGGTTGGGTGGAGCCGGAACTGCGACCACAACGCCCAATAGGGCATCTATACTCTTGACATGACCGACGCCTCGATCGCCGCCATCGACGATATCGCGATTCAGCTAGCTAAAGCTGGTGATATCAATGCTTTAGAGGGCGTCTACCGGGCCTACGAGGGGACGGTCTACACCGTCACCAGGCGGATATGCCGGACGCCGGAGGATGGCGAGGATGCCATGCAGGAGGCGTTCCTGGAGATTTGCCGCAGCATCGGGAGGTTCCGGGGGGCCGGGGCGGGAAGCCTCACGGCGTGGATCAAGCGGATCGCCGCGAGCAAGGCCCTCATGAAGATCCGGAGTGCCAAGTATCGGGATACCGATGAGCTGTTCGAGGAGGCAGCTCCGGAGAAACGCGGCGACGATGTGGGTCTGCGCATGGATATGGAGTCTGCCATGGAGCGCCTGTCCGCGACGTCCCGGGCCGTGGTGTGGTTGCACGATGTGGAGGGCTACACGCACGAAGACATAGCCGAGCTGATGGGCAAGAGTGTGAGCTTTTCGAAGTCCCAGCTGTCGCGCGCACACGCGCGGCTGCGTCAGTGGCTCGGCGAGGAGTCGCTATGATGATTCACTGCACCATCGACGAATTACTCGCGATTCGCGAAGGCGAAGGGTCTCAGGGGGCGCTCCGCCATCTGGACGAATGCGAGGAATGCTGCGAGGAGCTGGAACGGTTGCACCAGCGCGTGGCGAAGCTCAAGGCCCTTCCGGCGCTCACGCCGCCTCGCGATCGGTGGGAAGTGGTGCGGGGACAGGTGATGGGTGAGCGCGCGCAGCGGCGGCGCAAGTTTGGAGGATGGCTGACGGTGGCGGCAGCCGCGTCGGTGGCGCTCACCATGGGCGTTGGTCGGCTGATGGCGCCGGCGGCGCAGGGTCCGGATCCGCTGGCGGAATTGGTAACCGAAGCGCAGATGCTCGAAGAGGCGCTGCGCGATATGCATCCGGGACGGCGCGTCATCAACGGTCGTGTGGCCGGCGCCATGGCGGCGTTGGAAGATCGCCTCTCGCTGCTAGAGTTCCAATTCGCCGAAGCACGGCAGCGACAGGCTTCGCGAGAACGCCTGATCATCTTGTGGCAGGAACGAGTCGATTTGATGGACGCGTTGGTCAACGTCCAAACGTCCCCCGTGATCCTGATGGGGTTTTGACGGGTCGGCGCGCAACGAACTGGGAGAGAAAACCATGAACAAGACAAGAAGCATATTGACGCTCGCTGCGCTGGCCATCGGGATCGGTGTTCTCCCCGCTGCCGCACAGGAGCGGGAGCGGCGGCGTGAACTGGAGCGGCAGGAGCGCGACGTGCGCGAACAACTGCGCGACATCGAACGGGAGCTGAGAGGGCTCCGGCGCCAGACGGGGTTCTTGGGCCCGGGTGTCGTCACGTTTTCTACCAACCGGGCCCAGCTCGGCGTGTTCGTGCAAACCGCGGCCAACGAGTCCACGGACGACATCGGTGCGCTCCTGGAATCCGTAACATCCAGGGGCCCGGCGGCCGAGGCAGGCCTCGAGGGGGGTGACATCATCACCTCCTTCGACGGCGAGCAGCTGGCCGGCCGGTATCCCGCGGCGGACCGCGACGAGTCCGAGCCGGCCAAGAAGCTGATCGACCTCATTCGGGAGCACGAACCCGACGACGAGGTGACGGTGGAGTATCAGCGGGACGGCCAGACGCACAGCACCATGGTGACGCTGGGCGAGGGCGACATCTGGGCCGGTTCCTTCGGCTTCACCAGTCCGGGGGGCGTTGCCTGGGCCATGCCCCGGGTGGACGTGCGCGTCCCCCAGGTGAACTTCCGTAGCCGCGGTGGGGACTTGACGATCATCAGCATGTTCGGGGACCTCTGGTCCGACATCGAGCTCGTGAGCTTGAACGAAGACCTGGGGCGCTATTTCGGGGCCAGCGAGGGGGTCTTGGTCATCCATCCGCCGGACGATGACGCGGTGGCGCTCGTGAGCGGGGACGTGATCCTCTCCATCGACGGGCGGGATCCCCGCACCCCGTCCCGGGCGCTGAGGCTCCTGCGCTCCTACGAGTCCGGGGAAACCGTCAATCTGGAGATCATGCGGGACCGGAATCGGATGACGATCGCGGTGGTGGTGCCGGAGCGCGACGATCACTCCTTTAATTTCTTGAGGTTCGACAGGGACGGCCGGCGGTTCTAGCCGGCCAGGAACCGTGAAGGGTCCAGGGGGGCGAGGTGACTCACCCCCCCCTTTTTTTTGCCGTCCTGTCCTCGCCGGTAGGTTGACCGGGAACATTTTCCGATATATCTTACGATATATCTTATAAGATATATCGTAAGATATATCGTGAAACGGAGGACAACGATGAAGGCAAATGATTTTTGGGGGTTTGAGTTCGATCTCGACGACTGGTTCCGGGTCGGGTGTCGGGGAAGGCGCCGGCCTCGGGGCCGGGGTCGGCCGTGGTTCGGATCGGGCGACATGAAGTACGTGATCCTGCGCTTGCTGCAGGACAAGCCGATGCACGGCTACGAGGTCATGAAGGCTCTGGAAGAGCAGACCCACGGCTGCTACAGGCCGTCACCCGGCACGGTCTATCCCACCCTGCAGTGGTTGGATGACGAAGGATTGGTGAAGGCGGAGGATCGCGAGGGGAAGAAGGTGTACGTCATCACCGACGCGGGAAGGCAGTTTCTGGAAGAGAACAAATCCAGCGTCGAGGACATCTTCGACCGGATCGACGAGATGATCGATCATCTCGTTGGCGACCCCATGCCCGACGTGAACCGTGCGGTGGGTCGCGTGGTGAGTCAGGTCTACCGTAGCTCGTGGCGGCTGCGCAAAGACGCCGAGAAGCGGCAGAAGATCGTCGAGGTGCTGGAGGACGCCTTGAAGGAGCTAGAGACCCTGGCGTCGTGATCGCAGTTCCTCGAGGGCGCCGCGCACATAGTGGCGCGTCATTTCTTTGCGCCAGGCCAGGCCGAAATCGGTGTTGTCCATCGGCTTGGCCGGCCGGAAGGCGGCCTGCGCCGCGGCCGCAATGGTGTCGTCGTCCAGGGTGGTGTCGATGATGGCGGCTCCGGCCTCGTCCATGGGTCGCGGGTAGCTCGCCACCCCGCCGAGCACGATCCGGGCGTTGCGCACCCGCGTGCCGTCCCACTCGATCCACGCCGCCACACCAAGCACCGGGAAGTCGAAGGAACCCCGCCGGCGGAGTTTCCAGTACGTGGCATCCCATCCGTTCGGTGCCGGAAGGTGCACTCCCGTCAGAATCTCGTCGGGGCCCTTGGTGAGATAGGCCATGCCATCGTCGTGGTAGAAATCGCCGGCGGCCACCACGCGCTCGCCGTCGTGGCCCGCGACGCGGTACCGCGCGCCGAGGGCGACCATCACCGGTGCCACGTCGCTGGAGGAGACGGCCCAACAGCGCGGACTGCTCGGCGCCACCCAGCAGATCTCTCCGTCCTTCTTCATGCAAAAGTCGATGGCCTTCCGCCATTCATGGGATTGATTGTAGTAGTTGCAGCGTGTATCGAGGCAGAGGTTGCCACCCAGCGTGCCCATGTTGCGGAGCAGCGGTGTGCTCACGGATTCCGCGGCCCCGGCGACGGCGGCGTAGTGCTGGCGAAGCCTCGGGTGGCGCTCGATCTCCGTCAGCGTGAGACTCGATCCGAGCACGGTAGTCCCGTTCTCCGCCGGTGTGACTCCCCCAAGCGACGGGATCCCCGACAACGCAATCACGGTGCGGGGGTCTTGGTGACGGCGCTTCATGTTGGGATACAGGTCGGTGCCACCCGCCACATACATGCCGTCGGGTCCCGCGTCCCGCTTCATGGCCAGCGCCTCTGCGAGGGTGGACGGACGGAGATAGCTGAAGCTCGGGAGTCGCAGCATCAGTGTTGGCGCTCCGGATGTCCGGCGCTGCCGGACGGTGCCAGGCCCTCCCGCTCGAGCGCCTTGCCGTCACCGCCTTCCCACGGGGTCGGAACGTGCGTCGGTTCGGGCCAATGGATCTCGGGAAATGAGGTGGGACCGTACCGTGGGTCGTCGCCTCGTCGCTTTCGCCGCAACGCCTGCACCACCTTCTCGGGCGTGATGGGTACCTCGTCGATGCGCACCCCCACGGCATCGTACACGGCGTTGGCCACCGCCGGCATCACCGGCAGGAGAGGTCCTTGGCCCACTTCCTTGGCGCCGAAGGGCCCGTTGGGATCGGGCGAGGAGATGAGGTAGGTTTCCACGTCGCACATCTCCAGCGTCGTGGGGCTCTTGTACTCGAGCATGCTCGGAAACTTGTGGAGCACCCGGCCCTTGGTGCGGTACGCCATCTCCTCCATCAGCGCTTCGCCGAGCCCCATGTAGATACTGCCCTCGACCTGTCCCATGACCGCTGTGGGATTGATGGACTGGCCCACGTCGTGGCCGATCCAGATCTTGCGGACCTGGATAATGCCCGTGTCGGGATTGACGTTGACCTGGGCCACGGCCGCACTGTACGAGTACGCCGGCGAGGGGCCTACACCAGCGCCGCGATACCGTCCCGCGCCTCGCGGCGGCGTGTACGAGCCCACGGTTCCGATCGTGCCACACGCCGCCTCGGCGATTTGTACCGCCTCCGCGAAGCTCTTGCCCTTTGCGGGAGCTTCCGCGTCGAAGACTCGTGACTCGGCGAACACGAGCCGATCGACGGCAATGTCGAGAGCCTTCGCGACCTCCGGTGCGATGACATCGCGGGCGCGCTCGGCAGCCTGCAGCGCCGCATTGCCCGACATGAGCGTCACCCGACTCGAATAGCTTCCGAGGTCGACCGGTGTGAGATCGGTGTCCGCCGTGACGATACGGATCTCGAACGGATCGACGCCCAGTACTTCTGCAACGATATACGCGAGAATCGAATCGGACCCTTGGCCGATGTCGGTCGAGCCGCAGAACACCGTGACGCCACCGCTCCGATCGCACTTCAGCTGCACGCCGGATTGGGGCATGTTGTTCCAGTAGATGGGCAACCCGGCCCCGCTGAGATAACTCGAGCACGCGAGGCCGACGCCTTCTCCGTGGGGGAGTTTGCGGAACTTCGTCGGCCACTGCGATCCCGCCACCACCTTTTCGATGCACTCCCCCAAGCCGATCGTGCCGACACGGAGGTAGTTCGCAGTGAGCGAATCCGGCGGCACCAGATGCTTCAGCCGGAGCTCCGCGGGATCGACGCGCAACTCCTCGGCGAGCTTGTCCATCTGCACTTCAAGGGCGAACCGGGGTTGCGGTGTGCCGTGCCCGCGTTTGGGGCCGCAGGGGGCTTTGTTGGTGAACACCCGGGCCCCCTGGAACTTGTAGTGGTCGACCTGATACGTGACGGTTTGCAGCGCGCCCGTGTAATAGGTACTCGCCACACCGTAGGATCCGTACCCTCCGCCGTCGAGCGCTGTCTTGAAATGCATCGCCGTGATGTGGCCATCTCTCGTCATACCCGTCTTGGCCCACATGAGAGTCGGATGGCGCCCGCGATGGCAATAGAACACTTCCTCGCGCGTGAGCGTCACCTTGACCGGCCGCCCCGTCACCATCGCGAACCTGGCGACGACGATTTCGTGACTGAAGGGATCGCTCTTGCCACCGAAGCCCCCGCCGTTGGGACACGCGATGACGCGAATGCGTGATGCGGGCATCTCGAGCACCTTGGCCAGTGCACGATGCACGTAGTGCGGCGTTTGGGTCGCGCTCCACAATGTGAGGCGGTGATCGGCCGAGTACATCGCCACGGCGGCGTGCTGCTCGATCGGCAGATGCGTGCTGCCCTCGTAGAAGAAAAGGTCCTCGCGCACCACATCTGCCCGGGCGAACCCCTCGTCGACCGTGCCGAATTCGAGGCTCACCTTCTTGTGGAGATTGCCGTCGTCGCCGTAGTCGTGGATCCGCGGCGTGGGGTTGGCGACAGCGTCTTCGATCGATCCGATCTCATCGAGGTCGAGCGCTTCGGTTGCTATCTCCTCGGTGGTGGCGGCGACGGCGGCGACAGGGTCGCCCACGAACCGCACCTTCTCTGGCGCCAGCGCGTGCTCGTCCTGGCTCACCGGCAAGATGCCGAATGGAACGGGAAGATCCTTGCCCGTGAGCACCGCGCGGATGCCTGGCAACGCCGCCGCCTTTGCGGTATCGACTCCGATGACCCGGGCGTGCGCGTGGGGGCTCCGCAGGATCTTGCAGTACAGCATCTGCGGGAAACTCAAGTCGTCGGCGAACACCGTCTGGCCGGTGACCTTGGCCGTCGCGTCGACCTTTCGGTGAGGCCGACCGACGACGCGATGGGAGGCGCGGCCGTCAGCTGCCATAGATCGACTCGTGCCGCGGCTCGGACCGTTCACCGCGCATTCGCGCGGCGGCCAACTCGACGGCCTCGTAGATCTTGATGTACCCGGTGCAGCGGCAGAGGTTGCCGGCGAGCGCACTCTTGATCTCGTCTCGCGAGGGGGCCGGGTTCGCTTCGAGTAACGCTTCCGCCGTGAGCAGGAACCCCGGCGTGCAGTACCCGCACTGCGCGGCGCCCAGATCGGCGAACGTCTCCTGCAGCGGATGGAGGGTCGGGCCGTCGGCCATGCCCTCGACCGTCTTTACCGAGCGCCCCTCGCTCGCGAGCCCGAGCACGAGGCATGACAGGACGGGTTGGCCGTCGACGAGTACGGCGCATGTCCCGCACTCCCCCAGCTCGCAGCCGTGCTTCGTGCCGGTGAGTCCAAGATCCTCGCGGAGAACCTCGAGGAGAGTTTTGTGGGGGGCAAACGCAACTTCGGTGTGCTCGCCGTTTACCTCGAGCGAGATCTTGACTTTCGCCGTGGACTTATGCGGGCTTATCCGCAAAAAAGAACTCCTCGGTCTTCTCGGTCAGTAACTTCTTGGCCTTGGGGTCCAAGACGTTCAACCCGAAGTGATTGATGATCGCGGTTTGCTCCTTAAGCCACTCCTGCCAGCACGCCTGGCACACCAGATCGTAGATCCGGCCGCCTAGGTCGGTTGGGAGGGGCGGCGCGGCCAGCCGGTTGCCCGACTTGCCGCAGCGGGCGCATGTCACGTCTGTCATGGGTGCAATCTAACCTTGCGCGGGTGCAGGCGCGACCGCAATTTTTATACCGATGTGCGCACCCGATCCACCGTACGGCCTTTGCGGAACCTGCGGGCATCGGCGCCTGGTGCGCACCAAGAGAGGAACGGTTTTTCTCCTGTGCCGACTGGCGTCGGCGGACCCGCGATACGCCACGTATCCACGCCTCCCGGTGGAGCGATGTGCTGGTTACGAGCGTGAGGAGACGGCAGTATCCGACATGGACGATTCATGAGAGGGCGAACCTCGCCCACTTGGAGGACGTGATGGAAGTACGAATGTCGGAAGAGATGTTGGAGGCACTGAAGGCCACGCCGGAAGTTCCGGACAACCTGCTCGCATGCGTCGAGGGAGCCACGGCGGACGGGACCGATTTCGTCGTCACACTCGACGACGACGAGCAGATTGCCATGAGCGAGATGTGCGAGTGGTATGTGCGGACGGATCCAGAAACCGGCGAGCTGACGAGTCAGGGCAAGCTCTTCGATGACATCGTGCAGCGGATCATCGACGCCGACATGGCCCGGTAGCCTGCTTACGCCCGTTCCCACACAGTCGAGGACACTCATGAGATCATGGTTGATGTTCACGTTGCTCTGCGCTCCGGTGGCGGCGTCTGCCCAGGCGCGCGAGACGATCAAGATGCCCGGGGCGCCGGATCTGCCGTTTTCGTCGGCCGTGCGCGTGGGCAACATGCTCTACCTGTCGGGACAGATTGGCACGCGCCCGGGGGAGGGCGTGGTGCCGGGCGGGGTGCGCGCGGAGACGCGCCAGACGATGGAAAACATCAAGGCCACCTTGGAGTACGCCGGCAGCTCTCTCGCGCAGGTTGTCAAGTGTACGGTGTTTCTCACCGACATTGCGGACTATGCGGCCGTGAACGAAGTCTACGCCCGGTACTTTTCCGACGACCCTCCGGCGCGTTCGACGGTGGCTGGTAGCGGCCTGGCCTTGGGAGCGCTGGTGGAGATCGAGTGCATCGCGGTGGTCGAGTAACGGCCACCAACGTGGAAAATCGCTAGACGATGGTTGCGCCGGCTCGGGTGATCCCGGGCGCACGTGGCATCGCTGGATTCTCGTTTCTGGTCAGCGCGTCGGCCATAGCGGCGGCCACCGTCCCGACCGCCGCAACGGGCGCCAGGGCCAGGAGCGTCGATCCGGATCCCGAGATGGTGACGCCGAAGGCCCCCGCCGCGCGGCCCGCGGTTACGGCCTCGTCGAAACCCGGGATCAACTGCTTGCGGAGCGGCACGGCCAGCTGGTCGACCATCCCGTAGCCGATAGCCTCCCCGTCCCCCCGGGCCAACCCGGTGACCAGGGCCGCCGCCCGCGCGGCCTGCGATACCACCACGTCGCGGGCGAACTCCGCGGGGAGCATGGCCCGGGCCCGCTCGGTCTCGACGGCACGCTCCGGCACGGCCAGCGCGACCCCCACGCCGGGGTCGATGGCCAGCGGAGTGGGCCGCCCGGCGGCGAGCACCAGTCCGCCGAACACGGCCGGTCCCGCGTTGTCCGGATGCCCCTCCTGCGCCGCCGCCTCCCGAAACACCTCATGGGGATCGATGGGTGCGTTCGAGGCGCGCTTGAGGAGCATCACCGCTGCCACCCGCGCCGCCGAAGACGATCCGAGCCCACGGCTCATGGGAATATCGGAGTGGACTCGCAGCCGGTGGCTACTCGTGAGACCCCCGCGAGCCAGCTGCGTGTGAATGAAATCCTCATCGGCCGACAACCCGGCGGCCGCCCCAGAATATTCCGGCGGACCGGGTCCGGGAACGAGCTCGGCCTCGAGCCAGATGTCGAGGGCCAATCCCAAACAGTCGAAACCGGCGCCGAGGTTTGATGTCGACGCCGGGACGCGAACGGTGATGGGCAGCGTGACGTGCCTCTCGGCTAATGGCTACTCGTAGCGTAACGCTTCGATTGGATCGAGGAGAGACGCGCGTCGGGCCGGCCACAGGCCGAAAAACACCCCGACGGCGGCGCTGAACAGGAATGCCAGCACCACAGCCTGGGGTGAGACGAACGTATTCCACCCCTGCAACCGGGCGAGGGCGATGGCCCCGCCGGCTCCCGCCAGAATTCCCACGATACCGCCGAGCATGCAGAGTGTGACCGCCTCGACGAGGAACTGCAACATGATATTCTTTCGCGTGGCGCCGAGCGCCTTCCTGATGCCGATCTCTCGGGTGCGCTCCGTCACCGAGACCAGCATGATGTTCATGATGCCGATGCCTCCTACGAGCAGGCTCACGGCGGCAATGCCCCCCAACAGGAAGGTGAACGTCTGCGTGGTTTCTTGGGCTGTGCTCAGGAACTCGGTGCGGTTGCGAATCTGAAAATCGTTCGGGGCGCCTGGTTGGATTCCGTGCTCCCGGCGCATCACGCGCTCGATTCCGATCATTGCTATGGTCATCGAGTCGGGATCCACCACCTGCACATTGATGGAACGCAGTCGGTTGCTCCCGAACACGCGGAACTCACCCGTCTTGAAGGGAACGAGGATCTGTTCGTCTCGATTGTTCCATCCTTCGCTGCCCTTCTCACTCAGGATGCCGACGATCTCGAACGCGAGGCCGCGGATCGAGATCTGCTGGCCGATCATGGCGGCGGCGTTCGTGTTCAACATGTTGGGGATGCCGAACCCGAGCACGGCCACGCGGCGGCGAGCATCGTCGTCGCCGGAGGTGAACATGGCGCCGGCCTCGATATCGTAGCGGTTGACCGCGACATATTCGGCGGTGGTCCCGACGACGCTCACGTTGATGTTCGTATTGCCGTACTTGACTTGCCGGTTGCCCGACATCTCGGGCACTACGGCCTTGAGGGCATAGGCCCCTGCTTTCAGCGCATAGTAGTCGTCGGACGTCAAACTCACACGGTTCGCGCTCGCCACGCCTCGGTTGAACGACTGGCCGGCCATCACCGACAGGAGATCGGTGCCCAGCGCCTGAATCTGTTCTTCCACGGCCTTTTGTGCGCCGGTTCCCAGCGCGACCATCGTGATTACCGCACCGACGCCGATGACGATGCCGAGCATCGTGAGAAACGAACGAAGTTTGTTGGCGATGATGGCGGCGAAGGCCACCCAAATGATTTCAGCAGAAAACATCAGCGTCTCCCCCCGAGCCCCGGCAAACCGCCGGAGAAGCGCCGCATGCGTTCCTGGAATTCTTGTTGGTTCTGCACCAGGCTCGCGCTCGGCAGAATTAAGACACGATCGTCGCCGGTGAGTCCCGACGCCACTTCGGCGTAGTCGAGATCCGTCATGCCGGTGCGGATGGGAACCGCGGCGGGTCCTGTGTCTCGCATGACGAACACGATATAGTCGCCGCCGAACTGGAACGCCGAGGTCGATGACCGTCTCCTGTCGCCACGGTCACCCTCGCCGCCGAATCCCCTCTGGCCTTCACCGCGGCGGCGGCCGCCGTTCCCGCGCAGGCTGCCCATGACCCGTTGCATGATCGACCGCTCCTCGGCGGAAAGCGATTGGAAGGTAGCGGGCCCGCCGCCCTGTCCGAGCTTGTCGAGAACGGGCTGCACTTGTTCCTTGGTGAGCCCTGCCGGAACGGGCACCGTCCGGCCGTTGAAGGTGACCGTATTGTCCGACTCCTGCACGGTCCCCCCCGCCTGGCCGCTTCGCGTGCGTCCAGCGGTTTCTCCCCGGGCGGCGGCCAGTTGTGCTCGGACCACTGCCATGTCCAGACCCAGCACCATGGCCGCCGATTGCAGATCGCGCTCGGTCCGGAGCGCGGCGTTGGGCACGGTGAGCACCCGGTCCTGCGACCCCACGTGGATCTCCACGTCGGTGTTCATGCCAGGTCGCAGGAGGTTTCCCTCGTTGGGAATGCGAATTAGGACGGGGAACAGGGTTTCATTTTGGGATTCCACCGCCTGGGGCTCGATCTTGAGCACCTGTCCGGAGAACGGATGGTCGGGATAGGCGTCGACGGTGATGGTGGCGTCCATGCCCGCGCGCACCTTCCCGATGTCGTTTTCGGGAACCAGTGAGCGGATCTGCACCGTTTCGAGGTTGGCCATCGACATTAGGACGCTACCCGCATTGACACCACCGGTGGCCGACGAGATCACGGTGCCCACCTCCACGCTGCGCACGAGAATGACGCCCGTGGCGGGTGCGCGCACATCTGTATCCTCGAATGCGATCGTCGCATCCTGGAGCGAACGCCGAGCGCGAATGAGCTGGGCGTTGGCATTCGCCCGGGCCAACCGCGCCTGGTCGTACTCCCGCTCGGTCATCGATTGGGTCTCGTACAGCGCCTCCGCGCGGCGCAGCTCCGATTCGGCGTTGGTGAGCTGTGCCTCGGCCACGGCGATGTCTGCCTCGGCCTGCACGACCCCGTTGCGCGGCCCGCGCGGATCGACGCGCACGAGGAGATTCCCCCGGTGAACGAGATCGCCGGTCTCTGCCAGCACCTCCATGATCTCGCCGGAGGCCTTGGACTTGACCTCGATTGTCTGAATGGGCTCGATGACGCCTTCGGCACGGACCGAGACCGTGATGCTCCGTTGCACCACCGGAACGATCTGGTACATGGGCGGCTCGACCTCGTCCTGACACCCTGCGATGAGCACGATCGCCAGGAGGCGCGCCAGCCGGAGCACCGGGTTGGCGTACCTCATGTCGCCTTCTCCGTGGCAAAGTCTTCCGAGACCAAGCCGTCCAGCAGATGGATCTGCCGCGAGGCGTGCGCGGCTATGTCGCGTTCGTGGGTGATGAGGATGATGGTCTGCCCGGCATCGTGGAGCTGTTCCATGACCTCCATGATCTCCTGGCTCGTGGTGCTGTCGAGGTTTCCGGTGGGCTCGTCGGCGAGGAGGATGCTGGGATCGTTGACGAGGGCCCGGGCGATGGCGACGCGCTGCCGCTGGCCTCCCGACAGTTCGTTGGGCCGGTGCTGCATGCGGTCGGCGAGGCCCACTTGTTCCAAGGCATGCTCGGCCTTTTCGCGCCGCGCCTTGGATTTGAATCCGCCGTAGATCAACGGGAGCTCGACGTTGTGCAACGCCGTGGCGCGCGGGAGCAGGTTGAATGTTTGAAAAACGAACCCGATCTCCTTGTTGCGAATTTTCGCCAGCTCGTCGTCGGAGAGCTCGCTCACCTTTTGATGGTTGAGCCAGTATTCGCCGCTGGTGGGCGTGTCGAGACACCCGAGCATGTTCATCAAGGTGGACTTGCCCGATCCGGACGGACCCATGATCGCCGTGAACTCGTTACGGCGGATCTGCACGTCCACGCCCCGCAAGGCGCGCACGACCTCGGACCCCATGTGATAATGCCGGTGAAGCTTGTACGTCAGGATGATGATATCCGGCTGCGGGAGGTCGCCCGTCTGAAAGTCCGTGGGCTGCGGCGCGCTCATTGAATCTCCCGCCCCACGATGGCCTCGATCTGCGCCTTGGCGAGGAAATAGTCCAGGCGCGCCTGCACGCGATCCACCTCGGCCTGGTCGACGTTCACTTGGGAGACCATGACTTCGAGAATGGTAGCCGCGCCCAGCCGATAGCGTTCCTGTTGCACCCGGAGATCTTCCGTGGACGCCTCAAAACTCGCGTGCGCGATCTGCAATCGCAGCTGGGCGGAGCGCAGCGCCGCAAACTGCTGCGTGAGCTGGGCGTTGATCTGGCGACGCGTATCGTCGATACGGGAGTGCGCCGCATCCTGGGTGGCGCGGGACCGGGCCATGTTGGTTTCGCGGTTGAAGCCGTTGAAAATCGGTATGGAGAAGTTGAGTCGCGCGCTCCAGCTCGAGTTCAGGTTGCTGACTTCGGGACCGGCCAGCGAGCGGCTATACGACGCCGAGAGGCTCGGAAAGTACGCCGCGCGGGACACCGTGACCTGGGCATCGGCGGCGCGTGCAGCCGCGTCGACCTGCTGCATGCCTGGCCCGAATTGCAGGGCCTCCACGCGCAGCGCCGCGGTATCGAGATCCACGACGACCTGGATGGACGGATCCGGCACGGCCTGCACGTCGCCGTCGAATCCGATGAGCCGCGCGAGATCGGCCGACGACGTGGCGCGCTGGGTTTGGGCGTTGATGAGCTGGAGCTGGGCGTTGGCCGCTTGCACGAAAGAACTCAGAGTGTCCGAGCGAATGGCGGCGCCGGCGGCAAGGCGATCCCGCGAGACGTTCAGCTGTTGGGTGGTGCGTTCGATCTGGGTCTGGGCCACGCGGACGAGTTCCTCGGCCGCCAAGGCGTTGAAGAACGCCTGCTTCGTCTGGAGGGCGATTTGAAACTCCTGGGAGGTGTACGCCGCCTCGGAGCTCTCCAGATTGGCACGACGAGAACGGTTGTTTCCCGGGCGCCGGAGTCCGTCGAATATCGTGAACGACGTGTTCAGGGAGCCACTGAACGAAGAACTCGCGGCGGCGACGGTGGTCTGTGTCCGCTCGTCGAACCGATTGCTCGAGCCCCTGCTCCAACTGCCGCTTCCCGAAAGGGTCGGCAGCCAGTCGCTGATAGACTCCCGCTTGCTCGCCTCCGCTACCCGGATGTCGCCGCGAGCCTGGATGATCGCGGGACTGTGCTCTCTTGCCAGCGCGATGGCGTCTTGCAAGGTGACCGTGGGAATCTGGGCGGAGACTGGCGTCGGGGCAGAAGCCAGGACTACCACGACCGCGATGGCGGCCAACGAAGAAATCCGTGTAGGCGTCATGATGATTCTCGGGTTATCGGCGTCGTCTGGCTGCCCGGTCCGCGCGAGCGCTGTCGCTGCGCGCGAGCATCTGACGGTAAGTGTCGGCTTGACGTTCGTCGAGCACACGGAGGATCTCTCCACGCCAGTTCTGCCGGATTGCGTTGTTCCGCTGCGCCTCTTCGTCCTGCAGCTCTCGCCACGCCTGGCGAAACGCCGTGTTGAACTCCTCGAGGAGTACCTCGATGGTATCCCGCTGCGGGGGGGTCAGAGCGAGGTTTTCCTGCAAGATCTCCACGTACGGCTTGCGAGGCCGCCTGGGTTCCTCACGTTCCTCGCGGTCCGCGAGGGCAGTGATGCCGGTACCGCCCACGATGACGCCGGAGATAAACACGGCGGAGAGAAGCCCTCCGGCAGCCAGTTTGGACCTGTTCATTGCGCTTCGCTCGGTACCAAGACACCTGCCGCTGGGGGCGTGTTAACGATCAAAGTTCGTCGCCAGGATGATGGCCACGTGCGGCGGACTCGGCGCAGCCAACAGCACCGAGGTGTCGGTCTCCAGCGTTTGGGCCCGCACCGCGTCGTCCATCGCCGTCACGTCATCGCCCGGGCCCACGGGTCTCATGGACAACGTCATGGCGAGGGCGAAGACCACCAGGGCCGCCGCCGCGGTGAGGCCCGGACGCACCCACATCCCCAGGACCTCCAGCCAGTCGCTGCGGAACCGGCGAAGATCGATCACGCGAAGATCTTCCAAGACGCGCTCAACGAACTCGCGGTCGTCCACCGGCCCCAACGCGTCACGTAAGGCGTTGCCGAGATCGCGCTGCGGCCGATGGTCAAATGGTGAGGATCTCAAACCACTTCCTCCTTCCAGTGGTGCCTCCAGGTCTGCAACGTCCCCCGCAGGCGGCGGCGGGCGTGAAAGACGTCCGATCGCACGGTCCCCTGGGGGATCTCCAGGATCTCGGCGATCTCGGCGTGGGAATACCCCTCCACGTCGAAGAGCGTCACCGCCGCCCGTTGGCGCTCCGGAAGACCCTGCAGGGCTGCGCGGAACGCCGCCATGAACGCCCGGCGGTCGGTCTCGATGTCGGGTCCCGGACCGCCTCCGGCCGTGGTATCCGAGAGCTCCTCGGCAGCCCGGACCTTCCGGCGGCGCCGCCGGTCGGCGGCGGCATTGGCCACGATCCGCATCAGCCATGGGCCAAAAGGCCGGCTGGGATCGTATCGGTTCAGGTGCTTGAGCGCGGACAGAAACGCATCCTGCGCCGCATCATCACCGTCGTCAGGGTCGGACAGCACCGCTCGGGCCACTCGGCGAGCTTGGGCCGCGTATCGCTCGACCAGCTCTCCAAAGGCGTCCACATCGCCGGCCTTGGCCATGGTCGCGAGCGCCGATTCGTTCACATTCATTCTACGTGCGGCAAGTCGGCCGTGTTGACGGTTGCGGGACTGAATTGGCTGCCATTGTGACCCATATTACGCGGCCCCCAATCCCAAGGTTTCCTCGTTGGGCCGGAGTGCCTCGATGAGGAATTGAATGTGTTCATCCATGGGAACTGCGAGCTCCTCGGTTCCCACCCGGATGTCCTCCCGGTTCACTCCCCGGGCGAATCCCTTGTCCTTGAGCTTCTTCTTCACGCTGCTGACCTTGAGGTCCTGCAGGCTCCGGGTGGGCCGCACCAGGGCGCACGCCACGAGAAACCCGCACAGCTCGTCGACGGCGAAAAGGGTCTTGGCCATCTGCGTGGTTCTAGCGACCCCGCAGTACGGGGCATGTCCCAAGATGGCTTCGCAGATCACCTCCGGAACGCCTCGCTCCCGGAGCAAGCTGACACCGAACGAGGGATGCTCTTCGGTGGCCGAGTGGACGTCGTTGGGGTACTTCTCGTAGTCGAAGTCGTGCAGCAATCCCACCAGCCCCCACTGCTCCTCGTCCTCTCCGAAGCGCCTGGCGTAGGCGCGCATGGCGGCCTCCACCGCGTACATGTGCCGGCGGAGCCTCTCGTTCTCCGTATACTCCTGCATCAATGCCAGCGCCTCGTGCCTCGTCATCGGGCGATTTCTCCGGGAGCCCAGTGTTCGAGCCAGGCCTGTAGGACCACGATCGGCCAGAGGAGGCGCGCGTGATTGGCCTGCCCGCCTCGATGTTCCTTAATAAACTGATCGATGGGAAGCCCCCGCAACACCCCCGTGCACCGCAATTTCTCTGGGTGGAGGAGCCGGTCTACCTCGGCCCGGAGTCCCCGGTTCAGCCATCCCGCGATGGGGACGCTGAGGCCCCGCTTCCGGCGCCTGAGCACCCAGCCGGGAACCAACCCTGCCGCGGCGTCTTTGAGCAGGTGCTTCGTTCGCCATCCCCGAATGGCCTCACCAGGGGCGAGGCCCGCGGCGAACGCCGTCACGTGGGGATCGAGGAACGGGGCCCGGGTCTCCAGCGAAGCCAGCATCGGTGCCCGGTCGAGCTTCACCAGCAAGCCCTCCCGCAGGTAGGTCCGATAATCCAGCGCCATGGCCGCCGCCACGGGGTTGGGGCACTCCGCCACGGGGAGGTCGGCCTTGACGGCGTCGAGGGCCTCCGGCTGGAGGTGGCCCACCAGGCCGGTCCCGAACCAGGCGAGATGCCGGTCCAACCAGGGCTCCCCGGCGTGGGCGGTGAACCGCTGCAGCAGGAAGGACGGAGCGACCGGCCGGTGGTTGCTCGCCAGCCGGGCGGCCGCGGCCCCCGCGGCCCGGCGAATGGCGGCGGGGAGCGTCCCATACCACGCGGCCGCCCGATGGCCCAGGTAGGTGGGATACCCGCCGAACAGCTCGTCGGCCCCCTCACCTGACAGGGCCACGCCGACATGCTGCCGGGCCGTGCGGGCCAGGAGATAGGTCGGGAGCAGAGCGGGGTCGGCCAGAGGTTCCGCCATTCCTTTCATAAGGGCGCTGAATGCCGTCTCCAGCTCCCCCTCGCCGATCCGGGTCTCGATGTGCTCGGTACCCAGCTCCCGGCTCAGCCGTCTCGCCTGCGCGCTCTCGTCGTGATGGGCGTCGACGAAGGCGGCGGTGAACGTGTGGACCTTGCGAGTGGCGGTGCGCACGGCGATCGCCGTGATGATCGCCGAATCCACGCCCCCGCTCGTGAACACGCCGACGGGGACGTCGGCTCGCATTTGCTTGGTGACGGCGTCCTCGAGGAGCGATCGCAGCCGGGCGCGGGCCCCCATCGGTGACACGGGCACCACGACGTGGGGGCCACCGATGGGCCGGCGGCGCGGCGCGGCGGCACCGCAAAAGGTGAGGCTCGTTCCCGCCGGCACCTTGTGGATCCGCTGGAACACGCTCCGTGGCTCGAGGGTGTATCCGAGTGTGAGGTACTGTGTCAACGCCAGGCCGTCCAGCTTGGGTGGGTTGCCGGGATGGATGAGCAGGGCCTGGATCTCGGAGGCGAACCACACCTCGCCATCGAGGTGCGTGTAGAACAGGGGCTTTTCGCCGGCGCGGTCGCGGGCGAGGACGAGCGACCGGTCGGTGGCGCGCCAGAGCGCGAGGCCGAACATGCCGTCGGCGTGGTCCAGACCGCCCTCGCCTTGCTCCCGCAACAGGGGTACGAGGGCTTCGACGTCGCACCGGGACCGGAACGGATAGCGGGAGAACCGCGTGCGGAGGGCCGCAGCGTTGTAGATCTCGCCATTGCACGCCAGTACCGTGGTTCGGTCGGGGGTGACGAATGGCTGCCGAGCCTGCGGACGAACATCGACGATGGCGAGGCGCTGCACGCCGAACGCCGCGTGGCGCGAACGGAACGCCCCGCAGTCATCCGGTCCGCGATGGCGGAGCACGGCGCCCATCCGATCGAGCAAATCCCCTCGCGCGAGGGGTGCCTCGGTGAGAGAGACCAGTCCGTAGATTCCACACACGATCAGCGCCTCGGCAATTCAATCCGCTGAAGGCTTGGCGGCGGCCAAGCCCGGACGCTGCGTGGCGAGACCGGTCATGCCGCACGGACCGTACGCCGCCACTTTGCGCGTCTCGGCGATCAGCGGCAGGATCGGATCGAGTTGCGCGCGAACCCGGGTGTCGTCGCTCCGGACCACGAACACCAGTGGCCGGCGGCACGCGGCCAGAGCGTCGAACCACCAATCCACGGGCCGGAGCGGCGTATCGGGTGCCGCAGCCCAATGGGAATATGTCGCCTTCAGGTAGTTACTGGTGAGCTCGGAACCGTCCGCAGTGGCCACCAGCATGGTTCTCCGGAGATAAAACGGCAGCGACAGCGGATACGACTCGATCGCCACGATTTCGGATTCGCGAGTCAGCACTGCCTGCACGGCAGTCGCCAGGTCTCGTGTGGAGCGATCGGGACCGATGGCATCCATGAGGCGAGTGCTCACGAACGGGATGGAGGCGACCGGAAGGCAGAGGGCCAGAACGGCGAGATTCCGGCGACGCCCGGCGAAGAACGTCACCAGGCCAGAGATGAAACACATACTGCCGAGTGCGATGCCGGTGCCTGGGATCGCGCGCGCCACCGCGTCGTCCACGTCGAGCAACGCGCCAACGATCCGCGGTGCGGCGAGCAACACGGCGCCGCACACGCCGAGCCCGACGGCGCTCGCCCGGGTGCCCGGAGCGTGGGCGGTCTTTCCACTCCAGAAGAGAGCGAGGAGCAACCCGATGGCGGGAATGAGCGGCAAGACGTAATGCGGCCGCTTCGACTGAGACAACGTGAAGAACAGCAACGGCACGAGGATCCACAACAGCAACAGCACGAGACGGCGATCCATCTTTCCCGTGGCGTCTCGTTCGGGTGTGCCACGCCTCCACGCGCCGAGCACGGCCAGCGACCATGGGAGCGAGCCCGCGAGCAGGATGGGGAAGAAATACCAAATGGGGGCGGTGCGACCAAGCTGGTCGGTCGCGAACCGCAGGGCGGTCTCGGTGACGATGGCGTATTGTAAAAATCCCGGAACCGCCCGCGACATGGCCAGCAGCCACGGCAGGAGGAGCGCGATGAACAGGAGCACGGCGATGGGGTCCCAGAGCGCGTCCCATCGCCGGCGCCAGCCGAGGTACGGCACCATGACCATCAACGGAAGCCCGAGGGCGATTAGGCCTTTCGTCAGCACGCCCAGCGCGAGCGCCGCCCACGCGATCGCGATCCACCGTGCCGCGTGCGCGCGGTCGGTGTCGTCGCTCGGCGCTCGTGGGACCTCGGCCGCCATGTAAAACCCGACGATGGAGAGGGTGACGAAGAACGTGAGCGCGCTGTCAAAGATGACGGTGCGGGCAAAGGCCAGGGTCAGCGGTGCTGCACCGGTTGCGACCACGGCGATCAACCCGCCCGCCGGCCCGAGGACGCGCCGACCGAACCAGCCGACCAGCATTAACGTCGCACACGTGAACACCAGTGATGGGAGCCGCGCGGCGAGCTCCGTCGGGCCGAGGATCTCCATCATCGCCGCGCCGGCGGCAAAATAGAGTATGGGCTTGTCCGCGTACGGGAGTCCGTTCAGTCGCGGCACGACGTAGTCGTTGGTCGCCGCCATCTCGCGAGCAATCTCGGCGTTGCGGCCCTCGTCGGGGTCGAGCAGGGGATAGCCGCCGATGCCGAACCCGAGCCCGACCAGCATCACGGCCATGGCTGCCCAGAGCCACGTGTTGTGGGCGATGGCGGACTTCATCGGCTCACGGCTCGCCGGTCCGTTTACTCGAGTGAGTCCGACGCCGGCGGGTCGGGCGCGATACCGGCGGTGAGCCGCACCGTGGCCATGTTCGTGCCATCGACCGCGATCTCGAACTGGTAGGTTCCTCCATGTTCAAAGGGAACGTCGAACACGAGGACGGTGCCCGCTTCGATGTCGAGCACCCCGGCCGGAGGCTCGCTGAAGGTTACCGTGCCGTCACCGTTGATGATCTCATTCCCGTCCTCGTCGACGAGCCTGATCCTCACTTTGTGCTCACCGATCTCGGTACGCCGGCCTTTCAGACGCATCACCAGGTGCAGCCGCGGGTGGACGACCGGGAATTGCTGCACCCAGATATGCTCGAAGATCCCCATGACGGAGAGCTTGCCGTATTGATCGATCAGCGCGTAGTCGCACACGAGGGCCAAGTCGACATTCACGAACGCCTCAAATTCTTCGGAAGGTGGGCAATAGCATCTAGTTTGTGGAGGACGGGCAGAGCGTGTTGATCGGGCACGCCTCACACTTGGGATTGCGAGCCTGGCAAATGGCGCGGCCGTGGTGGATCATGAGATGCGGGAACAGGGTCCAATCCTTCTGCGGCACGATCAGTATGAGATCTTGCTCGATCTTTTCCGGATCCTGTTTGTTCGTGAGCTTCAAGCGATTCGTGATCCGCTTGACGTGGGTGTCCACGACCACGCCCTCGTCGATCCCGAACGCATTGCCGAGCACCACGTTCGCCGTCTTGCGCCCGACGCCCGCCAAGGCGGTGAGCTCCTTCATGGTCTTGGGAACTTTCCCTTTGTGCCGTTCGACGACGGCTTGGGCCATCCCAAGAATGGACTTGGTCTTGTTCCGGTAGAAGCCGGTGGATTTGATCAACTCTGAGAGCTCTTCCGGATTCGCTTCGGCGAAATCGTGCGCGGTCTTGTAGCGCTTGAACAGATCTTTGGTGACGATGTTCACGCGTGCATCGGTGCACTGCGCACTCAGGATCGTCGCAACCAGCAGCTGTAGCGGGCTCCGGTTATTGAGCGAGCACTCCGCATCCGGAAACCGCTTGCGGAGTTTCCGGATGATCGCTCGCGCGCGTTTTTTCTTGTCGTCGGTGGTCAATTCGCCCGGCGCGCTGCGACGTGTTCCAGGAAACCATCCAGCGTGCGCGCGTTGAGGACCTGATCTGCGGTCAACCACGCCTTGCGCGCAATCCCGACACCGAGATCCATGTTGATCATGCCGGCCACGTTGTGCGCGTCCGCACCGATGGAAACCACGACCCCTTTCTGGACGGCGGCTCGGACGAGACGCCAGTCGAGATCGAGGCGCTGGGGGTCGGCGTTGATCTCGATGGCGATGCCGCGGTCGGCAGCCTTCTCGAAGATGGCATCGAGGTCCATGGGATAGGGGTCTCGCGACAACAACAATCGTCCCGTGGGATGGCCGAAGATGGCCATGTTCGGATCGTCCATGGCTTTGAGGATTCGCTTGGTCATCGTGGGGCCATCTTGGCCGAATCCGCTGTGCCATGAGGCGATGATGAAATCGAATGACGCGCGGATCTCGGGCGTGTAGTCGAGACTGCCGTCCTGGAGAATATCTGCCTCGACGCCCTTGAGCACTCTCAGGTCGTCGAACTCTCGATTCACCTCGTCGATCATGGCGTGTTGTTCGCTGATGGCTTCGGGATACAGCCCACCCGCATATGCTGCCGCCGCGCTGTGATCGGTGATCCCCACGTACTCATAGCCCGCGTCGCGCGCGGCGATGGCCCAGTCCCTCACGGTGCTCGTGCCGTCCGAATAGTCACTATGACAGTGGAGGAATCCGCGGATTTCGTCCGCTTTCACCAGATGCGGCAATTGCCCATTCGCGGCGGCGGCTATCTCGCCCTGGCCTTCGCGAAGTTCGGGGGGGATCCAGGGAAGGTCGAGTGCAGCATAGACGTCTTCTTCCGTTGGGCACGCGATGGTCTCGCCGTCGCGCTCGATCCCGTTGTCGGTCCATACGAGGCCCAGGCCGGCGGCACGCTCGGCCAGCTGCTGCACGTGCAGTTCACTTCCCGTGCCCCGCACCATCCGGAAGCCCATCTCCCGCGACGGCGTTGCGGACACGTCCGCGACCGACCCGCTGCCGAATTTGAGGGTGAACACGCCGTCGGCTTCGCTGGCGAATTCCGTCACGTCCACCAGGGAATCGAGTCGCCTGACGAGTTGGTCCCATGGGCCGTCGAGCTCGACGACGAAGTCCATGTCCTCGATGATCTCGCTCCGCCGTCGAATGCCGCCCACGATCTCCGCCCGCGACACGCCGGGCAGCTCCCGGAGAGCCGGCAACATCGCGCGCGCTTCGGCCCGCGCGTGATGGAAGAGGCGAAACTCGGTCACGCGCTTGAGAAACTCGAGACCCCGGAGGACCTTCTCAGCCGTCTTCCGACCGAAGCGCGGCAGCTTGGCCAGCCGTCCGTCGCGAGCGGCTTCTTCCAGCTCGGAGAGGGTGTCGATGCGGAGGCTCTCGTGGATTTGCCGGATCTTGGCGACCCCGAGCCCGGAAATTTTCATCATGTCCACGAGGCCCGCCGGGATCTCTTCACGCAGGTCTTCGAGCACATGGCTACGGCCATTCACCAACACGTCCAAGATGATCTTGTGCGTGGCGGGCCCGATCCCGTTCAGCTCCGCCAACGCCCCGCTCTCCGCGGCAGCCGCGAGGTCTTCGGGAAAACCGGCGACTGCCCGCGCGGCGGTCCGGTAGGCTCTGATGCGGAAGGTGTTGGCACCCTTGAGCTCGAGGCAGGCGGCGATCTGTTCGAGCACACGGGAGACTTCGTTCTTGCTCATATATGGTGAATTGAAGCTACTCGGTGGCCGAATCGAGCGCGAGACGGGTCAAGTGGAGCAGCTCGGCCTCGGACGTCACGGAGTGAAACCCGGCTTCGGCTCCTCCCTCCATCACGGGTGCGAAGGGCGGCGTTCGCAGTGTGGTCTCCGCCGCGGCGATTTCCGCGACGCTTGCCGCCACCGTGACTTGGGAGAAGCCTTCGCGGCCGGCCCGGAAACCGAGGACGGCCACGACCGTGAGGTCTCCTCCGGCCGCGTTGCCGATGACGAACATGCCGTCGACGGGCTCGTGGGGCGCGTCCTCGCCGATGGTGGCCCAGAACAGCCGCTCCGGAAGCTGGATGTAACACGCCCCGTCGGGGATCGCCCGGTGTCCCATGGGAGGGTGGGCGAGCACCTCCTCCAGGCGGGTCTTGCCCACCGACAAGCTCGGCCGGCCCGCGGTCCAAAAACGATACGTGGCAAACAGCAGGGTGAGATACTCGTCCAGTGCCGGGGCGCTCGCGTCGGCATCCGGGGCGCCGAGGACGCGGAGCGCGTTCTGTGTGGCCGGGAGCCGCGCCATCGTGCCCAGGTCGACGTTCGGATTCGGGGCCTCTTTTTGAATCGCTGGAAAATGCTCCCGCGCGAAGTCGGCGAACATGAAATCGAACGGGTGGAGGCGGGTCACGTTGCCCGTGGGAGAAACTGGTTCAACGCGGCCACGAAATGCTGGGTCTCCTCCACGTAGGGTACATGTGCGGAGTGTTCCATCACCAAGCACTCGGCGCCGAGCAGCCGCGCCGTTTCTTCCGCCGTCGACAGCGGGATGGCATCGTGCCTGCCGTGCATGACGAACGCCGGAACCGAAACCGCGGCGAGTTTCTCCCGCAGGTCGTACTCCCCGAGACTTTCCCACACAGCCCGCTGGGTGCGCTCGGTGACGCGAAACGGTGTGAGCGCGCGGGCCTGCTGCGGATGCGTGAAATATCCCGCCACCGAAAGCTCGAACGCCCGTTGCCGGTAGGCGTCAGGATCGCGCTCGCGCAAGCCGGAAGCCCGCAGTTGCGTTCTGGCCTCGACGATCTCCGGTGCCCGCATCCGTTCCGCGAGACGTCGCTCGAGTTCCCGCCGGGCCGGGGCATGGGCGGGCGCCGACGACACCAGCGCCAGACGACCCACGCGATCGGCATGTTCGGTCAGGTATAACAGGGCCAGCAATCCGCCCCAGGAGTATCCGACGATGGTCACCGGGGCGATGTTCCACGTGGTGATCAGAGCGTCGAGGTCGGCCACGTGCTCGCGCCATCCGGTTGCTGTCTCCCGTGACACGGGGGACCGGCCGCCACCGCGCTGGTCGTAATAGCGGAGGCGGCGCCCCGTGGCGAGCATGTCGAAGTGGGGCAGGAGGTAGTCGTGGTGTGCGCCCGGTCCGCCGTGCAACACCACGACGTCGGGACCGTTTCCGACATGGCGCACGAACAAGTCGACCCCGTTTACCTCCTCGTGGTGTGCGGTCATCGGGAGTGTCCCGTGCTAGATGAGCGCGGCGAGGGCGTCAGCCACTCCCCGCACCGCCGCTTCCTCGGCCGAATCGAATCCGTCGGGGACATCGCTGTCGATGTCGATCTGTCCCAAGATCTCTTGGTGCCGCCGGATGAGCACGATGAGCTCGGACCGCGTCTCCAGGTTGCAGGCGAGGTATTCGGGCGATGCCGAGACGTCGGGGACGTTCAAGTCGGCCTTGTCGGTAACTGCCTTGCCGCACAGTCCCTTGTCCAGTGAAATCTTTGCGTGCTCTGTTTCCCTCCCGTCGAACGCCGCCAGCTCGAGCGTGTCCGCTCTTTCGTTCATCATGTACATGTATACCGACGTATAGGGAGGGCCGGCGGACCGGATGTGCGTCGCGGCGAGTTGCAGCAATTCGGTGCGCCCGACGTCACGACAAAAGGCCGCGTGGAGAGCTTTGGCGATCGGCTCGAATTTCAAAACCGCTTCACCCACCCCGCCTCCCGAGCGTCGCTTCGACTTCGAGCACTTCGGCTCCGCGGCGCAGGCGGATGACGACACGGTCGCCGGGTTTGTGTGCGCGGAGCGCGTCGGTCATCTCGTAGAGATCCGTGATCGTGAACTCCCCGATTCGGATCAGGATGTCACCCGCCTCGATGCCGGCGTCGTCCGCGGGGCTGCCCGCACGCACGCCGGAGAGCCGCACGCCGTTGGGTGACTCCGTCATGTCGGGAATCGATCCCAGGTAGGCGCCGTACCCGCCGGACGTGGTCATCGTCGGCGGTTCGGCATCGACGAAGCTCAGCGGGGCCCGCCTGGTCGCCAATGCCCAGGTGAGATCCGCCACGAACGACGCCACGGTCGCCGCCCCGTCGGCGTTGATGAGTGCGGTGTCGTCGCTCGTGCGGTGGTAGTCCTCGTGGGATCCGGTGAAGAAGTGGAGCACTGGGATCTTCTGCGTGAAGAACGACTGTTGATCGCTCCGGCCGAAGCCGTCGCCCGAGGCGGCGATGGTGAGCTGGTAGTCGGCGTTGATCGAGTCGAGGAGTGATGGGAACTCCTCGGCCGTCTCGGCGCCGAAGGCCGCGACGCGATTCTCCACCATGCGGCCAACCATGTCGAGGTTCACCATGGCAAACGTCGAGTCGTTCCCGAGCGCTGGGTTCTTCACGTAATAGTCGGATCCGATGAGCCCCAACTCCTCGGCGGTGAAGGCGACGAACACGAAGGTCCGCACGTTATCGCCCGACTTTTCTCGCAGCGTGCGTGCGATCTCGATCATCACCGCCGTACCGGAGGCGTTGTCATCCGCGCCGTTGTGTACTACGTCGACGCTGTCCGGATCCAGGCTCCCGAATCCCCCATAGCCCAAGTGGTCGTAATGTGCTCCCACCACAACCGCCTGCCCTTTCAGCGCCCCCTTTCCCGGAATGATGCCGACGACGTTCCGGACGGGCACGCTACCCAGCCCCGCGTGGGCGGCGGCGGGTGCCGATTCGGATATGGTGAACGGCTGCAGGAAGCCACCGTCGGCCCCCCATGCCAAGCCGATTTCAGCGAACCGGTCGGCGATGTACTCCGCCGCTGCATCCAGGCCGGCGGTGCCCACACCGCGCCCTTGCCGGGCGTCGTCGGCGAGGAAGGAGACGTCCTGGAGAATCCGGGTGGCCGCGGTCGACATGGTTGGAGACTGGGCGGCGGCTCCGGAGGAGAGGGCCAGGAGGAGCAGGAAGACAACCGAGGATTTGTGTCTCATGGGGACGTTCCGGGTCGCGTACGTATGGCCGAGACCGCCACTTCCGCGTGGCGGGCTAGGAAAGATATGTCCGCAACGAAAAATGCGAAGGCCGTGGAGGTTACCGCGGGATGAAGTCCATCTCCTTCGTCACGCGTCTGGCGAACGCGGCCAGCAGTTTGGCTGCGTTGTCGAGATCGTCCAGGTCCACCATTTCGTTCGGAGTGTGCATGTACCGGTTGGGGACGGAGACCAGACCGGTGGCGATGCCCCGCAGGGCGGTGTGGATGGAGTCGGCGTCGGTTCCGGTGGCGGCAGGCGCGGCGGCGACGCTGTACCGGATCTTCTCCTCCTCGGCGGTTTGCACGAGTAGGTCGAACACCGCGCCGTTGACGGCCGATCCCCTGGAGAGCACCGGCCCACCTCCCAAGCGGTAGTCTCCCGCTTCCTTCTTCTCCACGTCCGGATGGTCGGTGGCGTGGGTGACGTCCACCACCAAGGCCACGTTGGGCTCGAGGTACGTGGCTGAGGTACGGGCGCCGCCGCCCGACCAGGCGATCTCCTCCTGGGTCGTGGCGACGGCAAACACGGCTGCCGCGGGGTCGTCGGCGGCCAGCAAGCGCAGGGCTTCGAGCACCACGAACGCGCCGATGCGATTGTCGATGCTGCGCGACGCGATACGGCCGCCCGGAAACTCGAGCATCGGTGCCGCCAGGACCGCCGGATCGCCGACACGGGCGCGCGACAGGGCGTCATCTTTCGAGGTGGCGCCGATGTCGATCCAGAGGTCGCTCGCCTTGGCGATCTTGTTCTTGTCGGCCTCCTTGATGAGGTGTACCGCCTTGCGGCCGATCACGCCGGCCACGGGACCGTCTTTCGTGGCCAGGATCACGCGCTGGCCGACCAGCACCTGCGAATCCCAGCCGCCGATCGTGGAGAAGTAGAGGAATCCTTCGTCGTCGATGTGGACGACCATGAGGCCGATCTCATCGATGTGCCCGGCGAACATCACCCGTGGGGCGCCGTCGGGGTTTATGGCCGCGAGGGAGTTTCCCTGCACGTCGCTGGTCACCCGCGCGGCGAACCCTTCCGCCTCTTTTCGCCACAACCGGGCTGGGGCGGTTTCGAAGCCGGACGGGCCGGGTGTATCGAGCAATCGTTCCAAAAACGCCAACGACTTTTTCTTCATGGCCTCTTCCTGATGAATGTGCCGCTAGGGTAACGGCGTGACGTCACCAAACGTGCAACTCGGCTTCCGCGACGGACCTACCACCTCGTAGATTGACGTCATGCGCGAATTTGAGGACGCCGAGGGCACTCGCTGGCGCGCGGAGTTGATCAGCCACGGCCGGACCTCGGGCTACCTGAACCGTCGGGTGCACCGCCCGATCCTGCAATTTTCCTGCGTCGACGCCCGGCGTCCCAGACGCTACGCGGGATTCGCTGTCGAGGTGCAGGGTGACTTGGAGTCCCTGTCCGTCGAGGAGCTGCAGGCGCTGTTGCAGAGCGCCTCCGTGCACTGAGCGCGGGACGTATCCTACCTCACTCGCCGCCCGCCCTGAATCACCACGTCGACGTTTCTTAGAACCTCCATCTCGTGCAACGGGTCGCCTCGCACGGCGATGATGTCTGCCAGTCTGCCGGGCGCCAGCGTGCCGAGCTCGTCTTCGACCCCCAGAAACCGGGCAGGCCAGAGCGTGGCGGCCTGGATGACTTCCATCGGCGACACGCCCAGCTCGACCCACATGGCCATCTCGCGCCATGTGGCGTCGCTGTGGAACATGGACGGGATTCCGGCATCGGTGCCGATGAGCAGGCGCACGCCGGTCTCCCGGATCTGCTGGAACTTCGTGGGCAGCAGAGGAATCCTGCTCGGGAACAGGGCGTAATATGGCAAGTGCGGGATGTTTTCGAGTGACGCGCGAATCTCGTTTGCCATGGCGGTCGGCATGGCCGCCTGCCACGCGGGATCGTCCAGCCGTTCGGGAAACACCTCACCGCTGTACTGCATCACGTAGAGCGGCGAGATCGTGGGGGTCCAGTAGAGCGAGGTGTTGCGTTCCCTGAGCAGCTCGAGAATGTCCTCCGGGTAACCGGGGGCGGTCGCGAGTCCGGTGTGTTCGAAGTTGTCGATCCCGTGCTTGAGCCCGACGCGGATCTCTTCGGGCCGGTGCGCGTGAGCCACTACCGGCTTCCCCGCCGCGTGGGCGGTCTCGACCACGGCCGCAACTTCTTCATCGGTGAGCTGATCTTGATCGATGAGCTTGATGACGTCGACACCGGCGTCAATGATCTGTTGGACCTTCCGCCGGGCATCGGCGGCACCGTTCACGCCCCAGCGGTACGCCGCTTCCCACGGTTCGTACGGGGCGTGTTGGATAAACGGCCCCGACACAAACATGCGGGGTCCCGGAATCTCCCCGTCGCTGATGCGTCGCTTGAGGTCGAGTATGGCCTCGAGCGGAGCACCGAGGTCTCGCGCCGAGGTCACGCCTGCTTCGAGCAACTGCCGGGCCGCGATCGGCATGACCTCCTCGGCGAAGCTGTCGCCGAACAGATCATGCCACCTCTCGTAGTCTCCGTGTCCTAGCAGCATCATGTGCACGTGCATGTCGAAGAGACCCGGCATGACCGTCATGCCGTCGGTGGCGACGACGGGCGTGCCGGGCGGCACGTCGACCTGGTCGCGCGTGCCCATCGCAACGATCCGATCGTCGAGGATCAACAAAACGCCGTTTTCGATCGGTGGTCCCCCGAATCCGTCCAGCACCCGCCCACCGACCAGGGCCAACGTCGGCTGCTGGGCCAGGCTTTGGAGTGGGGTTGCGAGCGCAAGAGCGAGCGCAAGGCCCGCAATCGTTTTTGTTCGAATCGTGTCGTGGTTCATTGATTTTAGTCCTGTTTTCTCCGTTATGCTCGGAGGCGCTCGCGGGTGACCCCGCTTGCCACGCGATAGATCCCATAGATCACGAGCGCGAGCAACACCATGCCCGGCCACGTGACGCTGGAGTGATCGCCCCAAAACGCGAGCACCTCGGCATCGCGCGTCACGGCAATCGGTATGGCGACGAGAATGCCGACGAGGGCCTCGCCGGTGATGAGTCCCGCCGCGAAGAGGAGCCCGTGCCGGTCTCCTGCCGTCCTGGCCTCCTGCAGTGCCGGACGCGCGTCCGCCGGCGCGCTTCGTTCCGCCGCTTTATTGTAACGGCTCACGGCCCACGCAATAAGGCCGCCGAAAGCGATCGCGACGGAAAGCTGGAACGGTAGATAGATGCCCACCGCCACCGCGAGCACGGGCGTGCGGAATTCGCTCCCCCTAGCTTCCAAGGCCTTGTCGAGGGCGATCACGACGACCGCGATGGCCATCCCGGTGAAGATCATCGACCACGGCAGATTACGAGTGAACACGCCCTGCGAGACCGCCGCCATCAGGGAGGCCTGGGGTGCGGCGAGTGTCGTTGGTTGCAGACCACGAATCGGGCCGATGCCGTAGACGTCGAGGATGAGTGAGAGCACGGGAGCGATGACCACTGCGGCGGCGATCACGCCGACGAACTGCATGATCTGTTGCTTGTAGGGAGTGGCGCCGAGGATCCGGCCCGCTTTGAGATCCTGCATGTTGTCGCCGGCGATGGCAGCGCTACAGGCTACTACCGCCCCGATTAGCACCGCCGCCGCCGGGCCGATGACGCTGTCGGTGCCGAGCAGTGCGACGAGCAAGAGGGCCGCCGTGAGGATCGTGGCGATGGTGACACCCGAGATGGGATTGTTGGAGGACCCTACGAGGCCCGCCATGTATCCCGCCACCGCCGAGAACAGAAATCCGGCGATCAACATCACGATGGCCATGACGAAGCCGACGCCGACGCTGCCGGTGAAGTACCAGAACATGATGAAGATCGGGACCACGGAGAACACCATGGCCATGCCCACCCATTGCATGGGGGTGTCCCGCTCGAGCCGGTCGCCGGGTTCGCCGGCCTTAAGACGTCGATAGGCTGCCACCCCCGATCGGATCCCGTTGGCAATACTGCTGCGCACGTTGATCAACGCCCACAAACCGCCGACGACCATCGATCCCACACCGAGATACCGAGTCTGGGTACTCCAGATCGCGTTCGCCGCGCTGACGGGATCGAGGGCACCAGCCGGAATCCCTTGAATCGCGGCGACGATGGGAACGGCGATGAGGTAGTTGATGGCCCCGCCAATGAAGATCAGCACGGCGATGTTGAGACCGACGATGTACCCGACGCCCACGAGAGCGGGAGACAGATTCGACCCGACATAGACGACGGAGTTGCCCACGAACCAAGCCGCTTGCTTGGCACCACCCCAGAGTTTGAACCCGGTCTCGCCGAGCTTGAACAACGCCCCGATCGTCCCGGCCCAAACGAGGTATTTGACGGCGCTGCCACCGGTATCGCCGACCTTCAGCACCTCGGCGGTGGCAACACCTTCCGGAAATCGCAGCGGATTCTCGACGATGAGTGCCCGGCGCAAGGGAATGGTGAACAACACTCCCATCGTGCCGCCCAGAGCGGCGATCAACGTGGTCTCCAGGTAGTGGAACTCCGTCCACGTCCCCAAGAGAATCATTGCCGGAATCGTGAAGATCACCCCGGCCGCCAGACTCTCGCCCGCCGATGCCGAGGTCTGGACGATGTTGTTCTCCAGGATGTTGGATTTGCGGAACACCTTGAGGATCGCCATCGAAATGACGGCCGCGGGAATGGACGCCGAGACCGTGATCCCCGCAAACAGGCCCAGGTAAGCGTTGGCGCCGGCCAAGGTCATGGAGAGCAACACACCGAGCACGACCGCCTTGACCGTGATCTCGGGGAGGTCGCTCGAGGCCGCGATGTAGGGTGTGTCCGGCTCGGTCGGCTGCGTCGGCTCCTGATCGGGCATGGGCTCCCGGTGGGGGGTGAAGCAGACGATTATGGCACGGAATGTAAGAGCTGGCCAGAGGGATCTGGCCGGTGATGTGCAGGGGAGCCATGCCTCCCCCTACCGGCTACCGACCGACGGCCCCCTCGCCGAGCACAATCTTCGCAATGGTGTGGAGCTGCATATTGCTCGTTCCCTCGTAGATCGTCCCGATCTTGGCATCCCGGTAAAACTTCTCGACAGGGTATTCCTTACTATAACCGTATCCGCCCAGCAGCTCGACGCAGAGGCTGGTCACCCGCTCGGCGACCTGGGACGAGAAGAGCTTGGCCATCGCGGCTTCCTTGCTGTACGGCTGTCCCGCGTCGCGCAGACGGGCGGCGTTGTACACGGTGAGGCGGGCCGCTTCGAATTCGGTCGCGGCCTGGGCGATCTGGAACTGCACGCCTTGAAACTCCGCGAGCTTCTTGTCGAACTGCTTCCGCTCCCGGATGTGCTTGAGGGCCGCGTTGAGCGCCCCCCGCGCCACGCCCAACATCTGCGCGCCGATACCGATCCGGCCCCCGTTGAGCGTTTCGATGGCCACCTTGTATCCCCGGCCCACTTCTCCGAGGATATTCTCGGCGGGAACGCGACAGCCTTCCAATATCAACTCAGTGGTACTTGACGCCCGAATGCCGAGCTTGTCTTCCTTCTTGCCGACGGCAAACCCATCGAAGTCCCGTTCGATCATGAAGGCGGTAATACCCTTGTAGCCGAGAGCGGGATCCACGGTGGCAAACACGAGGTAGATCTCGGCCTCACTGCCGTTGGTGATCCAGAGTTTGGTGCCGTTCAGAACCCAATGATCGCCGTCCTGCCGGGCTCGCGTCTGAAGTCCGAAGGCATCGGAGCCGGACCCCGGCTCCGATAGGGCGTACGCGCCGACCGCGCCACCCACGAGTCTCGGAAGGAACCGCTGCTTGATCGCGTCGGTGCCCCAATCCATGATCGGCAGATTCACCAGGGTGTTCTGGACGTCGACCAGAATGGCCGTCGACGCATCGACCGCGGATAACTCCTCCACCGCGAGCACCGTCATGAAGAACGAACCTCCCGAGCCCCCGTACTCCGTGTCGACGTCGATACCCATGAGCCCGAGCTCGGTGAACTTCGCGATCAAAGTCCGGTCGAACGCCGCGGCGCGTTCCATGGCCTCGACGCGGGGCCCAACCTCCGACTCGGCAAACCCCCTTACCGCATCCCGGAACATGACCTCGTCTTCAGAGAGGATCGTCAAGGGAGGAGGGACCATTGCCGGACTGGACGTCATGGGGGCTCCAGAGGTCGAGAGCGATAACGCTGGCGGACGGAATCTAAACGGCCGATCCGGTTTCCGCCGCTCGTCCCGACAGGACTGCGGTGAAGAGCGGTAGTGGCGTCGCCTCGAAGAGTCGATGCCGCGCGAGATCGGGTTGGGGCCAGTCGGACGAGACGAACTTGGACGAGTCCGCGAGCACGTAGCAGGGGATGCCGGCCTCGCGGCATGCCAGCGCCAACAGTCGGGTGCCCACCTTGTTGATCACCGCGTCCGGGGTGACGGCATCGGCCCCCACCGCGCCGCAGTGGGCGCGTTCCGCCGCCACTGCGATCATGGTGTCTTGCACGATGCTCGCGCGCACGCCCTCGCGGGACAACCGGCGTGCGGTCGTGCGTCCTTCACCTCCAGGGAGACTCTCGGCGACCACGACGCGAAGGTCGCGCCGTGACAGCGCGGCCAGCACCGTCGAGGAGTAGCTCAAGGTGAGCACGACGGCGCGGGACGGGAAATGCTGGCGGGCGGTTCGCACGGTCGCGCGCATGTCCCGTCGCAGTGCCCGGGCGAAGGCGGCCGGCTCGGTGGTGTGAACCGCGTTCCACACAGAGGCCATGGTCGCATGGGCGCGGCACAACCGCCGGCCCAGCCGTTCGAGTTCCGCCGGGGTCGCGTCGCGGCCCCGGGCGTCGTCCATGATCGCGAGGGCTGCCTGGGCTAGCTCGGCCGCACCCGATCTGCGGTCGGTGAGAAAGCGGTGGAGACGCCGCGTTCGGAGGGGCACTTACGCGGCCGGGAGCCGGACCGTTGCTTCGCACCCCCGCCCACCATCCTCGCGGTTCGCGAGGGCGAGGTTGCCCCCGTGGGCCTCCGCGATCTGGCGGCACAGGGCGAGCCCGATGCCCGAGCCTTGCGGCTTGGTGGTGAAGAACGGGACGAACAGGTTGTCCGTGTTGGAGAGTCCCGGACCGTCGTCCTGAACCGATACCTCGACATACTCCTCGCCATCCGTGCGGCGCTTCCATCTGACGCGGACACCGCCGCCGGTCTCGAGGGCGGCATCCACGCCGTTGCGTACGAGGTTGATGAGGAGCTGGTCGAGCTGATCGCCGTCCGCGTGAATGGAGATGGATGGACCCTGGACGACATCGACTTTGAGCCGGGTTTCCAGGCGGGCCACACGTCTGACCCACTTCTCGACGTCCAGCGGCTTGATGGTCGGCTTCGGCAAGTGGGTGAGCTGGGCGTACGAGGCCATGAAGCGGCTCAATGCCGCCGCGCGCTCGGAGATGATCGAGAGCCCCTGGCCCAGGTCTTCCTCCCAATCGGCCGGTCGGGGATCGCGCACCATCATGCGTCGCATCGTCCCCGAGAGCGACTGAATCGGCGCCAGGGAGTTGTTGATCTCGTGGCGCAACACCTGGACGAGACGCTGCCATGCCTGGCGCTCTTCCTGGCGCAACGCGCGCGTGAGATCGGAGAGCACAACGAGCTGGTGGGGCAAGCCGTTTTCGCGGAACACCGTGCGCCGCAATTCCCACCGGCCCCCCTTGCCGCCGAAAGCGTGTTCCATCAGGCGGGGGGTCTCCCCTTCCAGCACCTCTTCGAGGTCGAGCTCCTGGGCGGTCTGGCCGATCAAGTTCGCCGCGGTGCCGCCGAGCAGGCGTTCCCCGCCGCGGTTGACCAGCTTGAGCGTGCCCTCCCCGTCGAAGGTGAACGCCGCCACGTCGATCTCCTCCATGACTTTCGAGAGGAGTGCCGTGGCCTCCACCGCGTCGAGACGCCCTTGGCGGAGGGTCTCGGCGAGGGCATTGACCTCGGTCATGGCCAACCCCAGGGCGTCGTCGGCATGAAACTGGCGGGCGCGAATGGAGTAGTCACCCTCCTGGAGGGCGCCCAGCATGTTGGAGATGGTTTGGAGTGGTCGGATCACGTGTTGGCGCAGTGCAAACGCGAAACCTTGCCAGGTGAGAACGACCACGACCGTGAGGGTCCACTGGACCCTCGACGACCAGTCGCCGGTCCAGAGCAGCACCAAGCCCAAGATCGCCGCCGGCAACCCGGCGGCGATGGCCATGAAGAAAATCTTGACGTCGTGGCTGATTCGCCTGCGTTTCCGATCAGGGCCCATCGGCATTGATACCGTGGCGTTGCAGTCGCCGGTAGAGGGCGCTGCGACTCAAGCCGAGTGATTCCGCCGCGTCGCTCACGTTCCCGGCGTATCGTTCGAGGGCCTTTTGAATCAAGTGCTTCTCGGCATCGTCGATCGTCATGCCTTCCAGATGCGAACTGCTGTCGGTCCTCGGGCGTAGCCCGAGGTCTCCCACCGAAATCGTATTACCCTGCGCCATCAGGATGGATCGCTCGACCACGTGAGCCAGCTCGCGGATGTTGCCGGGCCAGGTGTGGTTGGTGAGCGCCTGCATTGCGGCGGCGTCGAATGCCAGTGACTTGCGGTACCGGTCGGTGAGCCGGGCAAGGTAGTACTGCGCCAGCGCGGGGATGTCGTCGACCCGGTCGCGCAGCGGGGGCAGATGGATCTCCACGGTATTGAGCCGGTACAGCAGGTCCTCGCGAAACCGTCCTTCTTGCACTTCTTTGACCACGTTGGAATTGGTGGCGCTGAGGATGCGAACGTCCACTCGGCGCATCTTGGACGATCCCACGCGTTGGAGCTCGCCCGTTTCGATCACGCGCAACAGCTTGGCCTGCTCCCGGGGGCCCACGTTCGCGACCTCGTCCATGAAGAGCGTGCCGCCGTCGGCCAATTCGAAACACCCGACGCGATCGGTTTTGGCGTCGGTAAACGCCCCGCGGACGTGACCGAAGATCTCGCTTTCGAAGACGCCTTCCGAGAGCCCTGCCGCATTCACGGTGACGAGGGCGTTGCCGGCACGCTCCGACGCGGCGTGGAGCCACTGCGCCGTGACTTCTTTCCCGGTCCCGTGTTCCCCGGTTATCAGCACGTTGGCGTCGGAGGGGGCGATGCGCTCCATCAGCTGCAGCACCGGCTTCATTGCCTTCGAGCCCGCGATGAAATCGGGGAGACCGTCCCGGCGCAGTCGGCGGTTCTCATCTTCCAGCCGTTGGCTGCGGCGGAGGGCCCGGCCCAGCTCCAACTGGGTGCCGAGGGTGGCCAGGAGCCGCCCATCGTCCCACGGCTTCTCCACGTAGTCCTTGGCCCCGCGACGCATGCATTCCACGGCCCCTTCCACGCTGCCCCACGCTGTCATCACCACCACCGGCAGGTTGCTGTCGAGGGCCTGGATGCGGGAGAGCAGATCCAGTCCCTCGATGCCGGAAGTGGTGTCCCGGGTGTAGTTCATGTCCATCAAGAGCAGGTCGTATTCTCGGGACTCCACGGCGGAGAGGGTCTTCGCGGGCGAGGTGACGGTGTCGACGGAAAACCCTTCGCTCTTGAGCAGCATCCGGAGGGCTTCGAGGACGTCCGGCTGGTCGTCGGCGATGAGGAGGTGCGGGTCGTGGTTGTGCTTGGTCATCTTAGCCTTGAGCGCCGTGTCCTGACAACGAGTCGAGTTTGTATTATAAGTTGTTTCATTGCACATGGTTAGGGGAGGCTATCGGGGCTCGCCGCCACGCGGGGACACCGCTATCTGTCAGGCGTGGCCTCCACCCTCTCCCCGCTGGTGAGAATACCTTAACTTCCTCATGACGATCGCGTCACGCGACGCGGTCGAGGTTGTAACCGAGCTGGAAGAGAGTCGCAGGATATTCATGGAAACCATGACGATGAGCCGCCGGGCGGTTTTGCGAACGGGACTGGGACTGGGATTGGGACTGCTCGCGCTCCCCCGTAGCGGTCGGGCGCGGCAAGTGCCGGTCTCGAATGGCGAGCGCCGCATGCCGGGTGCGCCGATCGGCGACGGGGAGCGTTTCGTGCCGCGCCGGGGTCAACTGTTCACGACCCCCTACGACAACAACCCGTTCATCATCGACGTCGAGACCAAGCTGAAGTGCACCTGTGGATGCCTGCACAACGTGTACGAGTGTCGCCTCACGGATTTCACATGTGGTTTCTGGCCCGCCCACCACGCGACGATCGTCGAACAGGCCACGGCCGGGTTGACCGCGAAGGAAATCATCAACGCGTACGTGAACGAGCACGGCGCCGAATACCTGATGGCTCCTGCGGCCGAAGGGTTCAACCTGATCGCCTACGTCATGCCCGGCGCGTTCATTGCGACCGCGGGTGCCTTCCTCGCGCTGTACTTGCGCCGGGCACATCGGGTGGCAGTCGCGGTGGGGGTGGAGGTGGACGCTTCTACCGGGCTGTCGGCCGAGGAGCAGGCGATTCTCGCGGAGGAGTTGAAGAGTCTCGAGGAGTAGGCCAAGCTCTTTCTCACCCTCGCCACCGCAGGCCGGTGCCTCGCTCCGCGCAGCGTGATTCGCTCATTCGGTGGGATCCCAAGCAGCGCCGCTGCTCACCAACGTGCGCTCCGCAAGGCACCGGCCTGCAGCGGCGAACCAATTGGTGCGAAGGCCAAGTGGTTCGACCGCGGTTCCGCCTCACCACCTCCAATCTCGAATCACCAATCTGGAATCCCTATGGAGCTCGGCGAGCTGCCATGCACCCGACGATCCCGATCGCTAGCAGCAGGTCAAGGACGGGCACGATCAAGAGGAGATCGATTCGGATTGGGGCGGTCACGGTCTGAGACCAGAAGAACATGCGGATTTCGTACACACCGTAGACCATCCACAGCACCGCGGGCAGCAGAAGGGCCAGCATCGTGGGACGATTCACGCGCGGGCGGTACCGGTAGAAGTAGACGAGGAACACCACGGAGGGGATGAATGCCAGCGGCGGAAACACGAGAACCGGGAGTATGGGAGCGAAGATGAGCTCGATCATGTCATCGCGTCAAAGAAGCGGCAGCGTCTTGTCGTCTCCGGGCTCCACCTGGTGGTCGTACTTGGGATCGAGGATCCAGGGCTTGTACGGCGGGTCGTCCGTGTTCCGGGGATTGCGCGTCCGTGCGAGTACGCTCTCGTGCACCACCGGGGTGTCACAGCGTGCCGCGTCCCAAGTTCTCTCCGCCTTGCGATACAACTTGGCCAAGAAGCTACCGCGGGAGTCGTGCATCATCCCGTTGACGTCGCCCTGCACGTGTACCTTGTGCTTGGGCCACACCTTGAGGCCATGGCTCAGCGCCATGCGCGTCATCCAGGCGAGCGGGATGTCGGAGAGCTGCTGCTCCGCGTAGCCGCCGCCAACGTCGGTGTGCATGCCGCAAAACCACACCTGTTTGACGGTTTGGTGCGGGGCCAGCTCCTTCTGCCACAAGGTGGGGTGGAATGTCTTGCGCTGATCGTCGAGGGCCAGGGCGTGGTAGCCGTTGCTCACGCTGTCGCTGAGGCGCAGGTCTTGGAACTTGTGCTGAAATATCGGAATCTTGTCCACGATGACGTCGATGGCCTTCCAGGGAATGCCGAGCGCGGCCACGGTGTCCCACACGCCGAGAAACTCGATGCGGCACCACATGGTGTGGTTTAGCGCGATGAACCGCTTCGCCTCGGCGTCCCGCCGCTCTTTGTTGCGGGTCTTGTATATTCGGTACGCCTGCTTGATGAGCTCCGGCCTCGATTTTGGCAGAAGGCCGAACAAGTGGATGAAGCTCGAGAGGCTGCGCACAGTCGCGGCGCCGCGACTGAAGCCAAAGAGATAGATCCTGTCTCCCGCGACGTAATTTTCGAATATGAACCGATAGCAGTCGCGGATGTTCTGGGAGATGCCCATGCCGGCGGCGTTACCCAAGACCTTCCGCCAGCCGGTGCCGAGCCCCCGATCGTAGTACGCGATTTGCTCGGGACTGCGATCCAACACCATGTTGAACAGCTTGTAGACGTTGGTGTTGTACCTTTTCCCGCCCTCCTGGCCGGTTCCGTCGGAGAATACGACGATGTTCTTTTGCATAGGTCAGTGATTGTGTTGACATTCAGTCCATCACGAGCTTTCCATCGCGAACCCAGACCGTGTTGCCCACCGTGACCGTGGCGTCGGCGAAAAAATTCCACCGCACGTAGCCACCGGTCACCCGGCCGCCCAGCTCCGAGTTGTCCCCCAACGACAACCGTACAACGCCGGCGCCGTAGCCATAGTACGGAACCCACGGCTGCTCCTCCGGCACGGCAAGCAATGGATTGAAGCCCAGGGCGAACTCGCGGAAGCGCCGGCCCGCCTCGCCCGCCGCTTGCATCTCGGCGGCGGCGAACTCGACTCCCGAGTCCGCATCCATGTCGGTGACTCGACCCTCTTCGAATCGGAGCACGAGCCCGCTGACGGGTCTCCCGTTCCATTGGGAGGGCGGAAAAGCGACTGCCCCGTTCACCGTTTCTTCCAGCGGTGCGACGCGGATGGCGCCCGCCGGCAGCTCGATTTCCCGGTCGATGAGCACGACGGCTCGTTCGGCTCTGGCGCTCGAGGCGTCGCCGTCCTGACGGTTCACTGGCCGGAGGCCGATCTGGAAACGCAGGTCGGTGCCCGCCGGCGTCGTCACACGGATCTCGGCATCGCGCATCGCATCCTCGAACCGACGCTGCGTTGCGGCCAACGCGTCATAGTCTGTCTCGAGCAGTGCGCGTTGATACACGGCGTCGATCCGATCGGGAAGCGGCAGGGGTTGTCCGGCGATGGGAAACGCGCTGCCGTTCTCGAGCCAGTGAAAGTGCACGACCCGGCGGGAGCCGTCCGTGAGGAGATCCTGCATCGCGGCGTACGCCGGGTGGGCGGGTACGGCGCCCGGCAGCATGACGGCGGCATCGACAGCGGCAAAGGCTTCCCGATAGGCCCGCCGCGCCGGTCCGCTGCCGCCGCGCAGGACGGCCGGGTCCCACGAGGCCGGAACGGGGCCGGCCAGCACGTCCACGACTCCCAGATCGACGCCGCCCGCCGCCATCACCTCGTACCGCAGGTGGGGCACGAGCTCCTCGAACATGCCGGGATGCGCCACCAGCAGGACTCGCTCACCTGGCAGGAGCGCCAGCCAACCGACGACTTTTCGGGCCACGGCCGGCCAATCGAGGGGGAGTCGGGCCTGGCCTCGAGCGGCACCGGTTCCGCCGAGAAGGAGTGCGACGACCAAGACCATGGCACGCATGAGGCTCATTGTACCCCGGATCCGGGACGAGCGTTAGAAGGCGGGTTACGGCCCGGCTTTGGCGGCGCTCAGGTTTTCGACGTGGGCCTTGAGCCCGTCCAGGAGAGCCTTCATCCCCCGGCGGTACCTCGGCCCGACGACGAGCCACTCCAGGATCGTGCCGAGGAAACCAAATCGGACGGTGTACCGGGGGGACACGCTGACGATGACGCCGCTCGAGGTGGCCCGGAGCATGAAACGAACATCGGCGGCTTCGAACGGGAGGTTGGTTGCCGTGATCCGTACGGTGAGTCGCTTGAGCGGTTCCCAGTCCACGACCACTTCCTCCAGGTACCGTCGACCGGCCAGCTTGCAGTGGCGCGCGGCGCCCACACCTTCGCCATGGTGCGTGGTGAGGCGCGAACTCCGCACGCCGGGATTCCACGCGTGGACGGACCCGATATCCGCCAGCACCCTCCACACGCGCTCGATGGGGGCGTCGATGGCGATCTCTTCACTGAACGCAGACGCGTGCTTCGGCGTCTTCACGGCGAGGGATTCGAGTTCTTCGGTCCACATGTCCGTGCCTCAGCTCAACGGGTCGTAGGTTGCCGGCAACTCGACGCTGGCCACCGGGCCGCAACGTTCGCATTGGGAGCAGCCCGGGGCAAGGAGAGCCCCGACGCGACGCACTCCCGCGACCGTTCGGCCGGCGTGATTGACCGCTCGCCGGATGTGTCTTGCCCTCGATAGTACGCGGAGGCTGATTTCGATACATGTATTCCACCTGCATTTTTTGCACGCACCCGTTGGGTGCCAACGAGCTCATCGAGGCTTTTCCGCTCGGCCGGCGGTTGGCGTTCGATGCGGCGAAGGGTCGGCTGTGGGTGGTGTGTCGCAAATGCGAGCGCTGGAATCTCACGCCCATGGAGGAGCGGTGGGAGGCCATCGAGGAATGCGAGCGGCAGTTCGCGTCCACGCGCATTCGCCTATCCACCGACAACATCGGATTCGCGAAGCTTCCCGAAGGACTCGAGCTCGTTCGACTCGGCAACCCGCTGCGACCGGAGTTTGCCGCTTGGAGATACGGCGACCAGTTCGGCCAGCGCCGCAAGCGGGCGATCATCTATGCGGCGGCTGCTACCGTGGGGGTCGGTGCCGTAGTGGCCGGCATGGCGGCCGCCGGTGTGGGTGCGGTGTTCTTCCCGCACATCGGCAATCTCATGAACCAGCGTACGGCCGCCAAGCTCAAGACCGCCGACGGCCGCAAGCTGGTCATCCGGCACGTCCACCTACCCCACGCCAAGATCCAGCCCTCCGACGAGCACGGGTGGAAACTGAGCGTAAAGCACAACAAGGGCAAAGAGACGTTCGACGGAGAGGAAGCAATGCGAGTCGCCGGTATCTTGATGCCCAAGCTGAACAGTTTTGGAGGCAGCAAGGACGTCGTGCAACGCGCCGTGCAGCGCATCGAGGCAGCGGGACATCCGGATCGCTATCTGGCCGACACCTTGAGCAAGATCGCGGCGGCGCCCAAAGCACCGCGGGCGCAAAGCAAGCGGAGCGCGCTGCGGCAGCTTCCGAAACCCGCTAAGCTCGCCGTCGAGATGGCCCTGCACGAGGAGCAGGAGCGGCGGGCGCTGGAAGGGGAACTTGCCATCCTCGAGGCGGCCTGGCGGGAAGCAGAGGAAATTGCCGGCATCGCCGACAACCTGCTCGTGCCCCAGAAGGACGAGGAGCTGATCGCGCGGCACAGGCGAGCCGTGCAGGCTACTCGTGACGGATAGCTTCGATGGGTGATAGCTTCGCGGCCCGGCGGGCCGGGTAGGTTCCGAAGACAATTCCCACAAACACTGCGACGATGCCGGCAACAAACACCGTGCCCCACGTGAACGCCGCGTACACGGGAGCTTCGGTGATCTGGCGGATGACGGCGGTGATCACGAAGGCGCCGGTCAATCCCGTGATCACACCAATCCCGCTGCCGACACCGGAGATCGCCACCGACTCGGCGAGAAACTGCACGAGGATATCCCGTCGGCTGGCACCGGTGGATTTGCGGATCCCGATTTCGCGGGTTCGCTCCGTCACCGAGGCGAGGAGCACGTTCATGACGCCGATGCCGCCCACCAGAATGGCGATGCCCGTGATGGCGCCCATCACCAGCTTGAATACAAGGATGCCCTGCTGCGCCTGCGCGAGCCGGCCGGTCGAGGTGGCAATGGTGAAATGGTCGTCGGCGGTTCCCACATGCTCGTCGAGCCAAGCCCTGGCGCGTTCTTCAACGGCCTGCACGTCCTCGATGTGACGGGCCTTGACCATGAGCGTCGGCGTCCGCGGCGGATCCTGCGCGAGCAGCGCGGCCGCACCGGTCACCGGCACGTAGGCGATGGGTGTCTCCGCGTTGCCTGCCTGCTCGAGGATTCCGATGATCTCATAGGACCGCTCCCGGATGACGATGGTGGATCCGGGCAGGGGTCCGCCCTCACCGTCGGCCGCGAGCGCCGCCGCCAATCGATTGGAGAGCACTACCACCGGCCGGTCTCCCTGCACCTCGTCGCGCCCAAAGAAGCGGCCCTCCTCCATGGTGAATTCGAGAAAATCCGGTACGTTGGCCAGCGTGCCCGCGATGAGCGCAGCATAGCGGACGGTGTCTCCGGGGAGACGCACGGGCGCGCTGCCCCGCAGGGTCAACATGGTGGTCGCCATGTCGGACAGCTCCGCGCGGAGCGCCTCGGCGTGCTCGCGCGTCAGCACGGCGTAGTCGGACCGCCGCACGATGACACCGTTGAGGCGCTCGGTCGTGCGCGTGGTGATGATCACGGTCTGCAGATCGGTGGTGAACTCGATCTGCTCCCGTGAGAACTGCTCCAACCCGTCGCCCAGCGCCAAGATGGCTACCAGGGACGCCACGCCGATGATGATGCCCAGCGTGGATAGCATCGTCCGGAGTGGATTGACCCGCAGCGTTTGCATCCCGACGATGATGGACGGCAGGGATGTGAGCTTCAGCATCAGCGGCGTATGGCAGCCTCCGTGTGCGGTGAATCGTTCCACCAATACATTCCGTCCAAGTCCGCGCATCGTAATGACGACGCGGGTTTCCACCGCTCGGTAGGCCGGATCTTCCGGAGGGCACAGCTCGAGCGAAAGGGAACCGTCTATTCTTCCTTTTCGACCACCCAGCCATCCAACAAGTCGATGATGCGATCGCCGTAAGCCGCATTCGCCTCGGAGTGCGTCACCTGGATGATCGTCGTACCTTCCGCATTCAACCGCTTGAACAGGCCCATGATCTCGCGGCCCTGTGTCGTGTGCAGATTGCCCGTGGGCTCGTCCGCGAGAATGAGCTTGGGATCCGCAATGATGGCACGCGCGACTGCCACGAGCTGCTGCTGGCCGCCGGACAGCTGGCTCGGATACAGGTCTTTCTTACCCACGATATGGAATCGGTCCAACGAATCGGCCACGATGGCCGCGCGCTCGGATCGTTTGACGTTCCGGTAGGAGAGGGGGATGTCGAGGTTTTCGTAGACGGTCAAATTGTCGAGCAGGTGGTATTGCTGGAATACGAAACCGATGTATCGCTTGTGGAGCTCGTTGCGGTGTTTCGTCTTGAGTTCGTGCACCGGATTATCGTACAGCCAGTATTCGCCGTTCCACGATCCGTCCAGCATGCCCAGAATACTCATCAACGTGGTCTTGCCCGCACCGGACGGGCCCATGATGGTGACGAATTCGCCTTCGGCGACTTCCACGTTGATCTGGCGCAACACATAGGTCCGGCCGGCGCCGGACTCGTAAAATTTCTCGAGATTTCTCAGCTTGATCATCGATGAGACCTTTGGCGGTCGCGTGGAGTCCGAAGTCGCGGCGCCGGAGACCGGCGCTACCGACGGTAGGCAGAAAACATACTGCGGGGGATCGCGGATTGCGACCGAGCCCCGTGCCAACCAAAACGGCGCCCCCCTGCCTGGAGGGCGCCGCCGTGCTCGGGCCGGTGCTGCCAGTTATTGGGGAGCGCCGGCGTTCTCTTCGACGACCCGGCCGTCGAAAAGATGGATGGACCGTTCGGCACAGTGCTCGTACCGCGGATCGTGGGTGACCATGACGATGGTCGCACCTTCCTGGTGCAGTTCCCGCAGCAGATCCATGACGGCCTCGCCGTTCGTCGAGTCGAGGTTGCCCGTCGGCTCGTCGGCCAGCAGCAGCAGGGGGTCGCCGGAGACAGCGCGGGCCACCGCGACGCGCTGCTGTTGACCACCGGAGAGCTGCGCCGGATAGTGCTTGATCCGGTGCGCCATGCCCACCTTCTCGAGGGCGTCGTGCACCCGCTTCTTGCGCTCGGCGCTCGGCATGCCGCGATACGTCAGGGGCAGCTCGACGTTCTCGTACACCGTGAGGTCGCCGATCAGGTTGAACGCCTGGAAAATGAAGCCGATCTGGCGGTTGCGGATGTACGCACGCTGGGACGCGGTCAGCCCCATGGCCGGCTCCCCGTCCAGGAGGTAATTGCCCTCGGTGGGCGAGTCCAGCAACCCGAGGATCGACAAGAGCGTAGTCTTGCCGCAGCCCGACGGTCCGGAGATGGCCACGAACTCGCCGGGCTGAATGCTCAGATGAATCCCGGACAGCGCGTGTGTCTCGACCTCCTCGGTCAGGAAGACCTTCTTGATGCCTTCGAGCTCGATTAGTGGTTTTGCGGAAGCATCCATAGAGACGACCTCATTCCTTTACTAGACGTTCGAGCCGGCCAGCGCTGCCAGGCTCAGGTGATGACTGCTACTCGTTAAGACACTGCGAAAAAGAGAGAGGGTGCGGCGTGCGGCCTCGGGCAAATGCGTGGACCCGACTCGTCCCCTCCGGCGAGACCCTGCCTGGCGGCAGGGTTGGCAACACGCCGCAAACCCTAAGATATCTGTGCTCTTCAGTACGTCCCCATGTCCGAAAGGTTTCAGATTAGTACTGTTACCGCAGGCGGACCCGATCGAACGCGTCCCAGCGGGCCATGTCCGAGAGCACCACCGAATCACCTTCTACCAAACCACTTTGGACTTCCACTTCGTTGACGGAGCTGACACCGAGCTGCACCGTCACCCTGGTGGCTTCGCTGGTGCCGGGGACCAGGCGGAAGATGCCCACCTTCTGCCGGGCCGAGCCGAAGGCCGGACGGCCCATGTGGAGCACGTCGCTCAAGCGCGCGATCTCGATCGTTCCGTCGATGCTGAGATCGGGCCGGGCGCTGGCCGGCAGCCGGTCCACCTCCAGCCGCACCTCCACCCGCACCGTCCCGTTCACGGCGGCCGGATCGATGTGCTGTACGCGACCTGGAATCGTGTCCGTTCGGGTGTCGATGAAGGCAAACTGCCCGACCACGACGTCTTGGACCTGGGTCTCGGGGATCCGTAGATCGGCCCGTAGGCGGCCGGGTTTTACCACGGTGGCCAGCTGCTGACCGGCGTTCACCCACTGACCCTCTTCCAGTGGCAGGTCGCGGATCACTCCGGCGACGCCCGCCGTGATGTCCATCTGGGCCAAGCGATTCTGTTGGAAGTTCCGCATCTGACGCAGGCGCTCGATCTGGAGCTCTTCCACGTCCAGCTGCTCCTGCATCGACTGGGTCATGACCTCCAGCCGGTTCTCCTCGATGGCCAACCGGGTCTCGAGTTCGAAGGCCAGCTCGCGGGAGGCCTGCAGATCGGTTTCCGAGATCAGGTTCTCCGCCTCGAGCCGTTCGTTCTGCGCGATGGCACGCTGGGCGGCGAGATATTGCGTCTTGGTGGTGACGACGGCGCCTTCCTGCGCCAACCGGCCGTTGGTCAGGTTCGATTTCAGACTGATGAGGTTGGCCTGGGCCCGAGTCAGGTTCTGCTCGGCCGTCAGGTACAGGAGTTCGATGTCCGGATTGCTCATCCGGAGAATCACGGTTCCGGCCAAGATGGTGTCGCCGGGGAAGTGGAGCTTCTCTTCCACTCGTCCGGAGCTCAGCGCCGAGACGAAACGCATCTGCTCGGGAACCAGGGTGCCCGGCCCCCGAACCTGCCGGACCAATTCGCCCCGCACGACCTGCCCCATCCAGATGGCGGCTCGGTCCACGGACGGCGCCGCGGGTTTGAGCTGAGACAACCCGACCGTCGTGACGACCACACCCGCCGCGGCTACCCCGCCCAGAATGTATTTCTTTGGGCTTCTTTTCTTCTCGCGAGGGATGTCCATTTCCGTTCCTCTGGTATTGACGTGGAAGCGGTTGTGCTCTGCATGGAGGCTAGTGCAGAGACCGTGCCGAATTCGCGCCGATCGATTAAATGCTTGAACTACATTGAGTTACCGGCTTCCAGAATCGCTGTCGGAGGGCCGATTCCGATTCCGGTTGTGGGATCGGGGTCCCACGAGCGGACAAGCCCGAGTCCCGATCCCGGCTACCCCATCCTACGGGGGCGGGCCGGCGAAAGTGTCGCTGCCGGCCCGGTGCCGCTCCCCATATCCTACCCCGCGCTGCAGATTCCGTGTCCTCTACCACCACAATCCCGGGCGGCGGAACGAGCGATGAATCTACCCAGAATGGCGGCGGTTTTGGTCCTCTCGTTGGCTGTGGCGGGCGGGGCCCAGGCCCAATACGACGTGCTGATCCGCGGAGCCCGGCTGCTGGATGGCTCCGGCAATCCCTGGCGGGTGGCGAGTGTCGCCATCACCGGCGACCGGATCGCGGCCGTGGGCCTCTTGCCGGAGGCCACCGCCCGGCGGGTGATCGACGGGACGGGACTCTACGTGGCCCCCGGTTTCATCGATACCCATTCCCATGCCGGGGGCGGCCTGGCCTCGGCGAGCTTGAGCCACGGACGGCCCCTCTTGGCCCAGGGCATCACCACGGTGGTGGTGAATCCCGACGGCGGCGGCCCCATCGACCTCGTGGCCCAGCGCGCTCGGTTGTTGGAGCACGGGCTGGGGGTCAACGTGGCCCAGCTCGTGCCCCACGGCTCGATTCGCCGGGAGGTGGTGGGGATGGCCGATCGGGCGCCCACCGTGGCGGAGCTCAACCGCATGAAGGACCTGGTCGGTCGTGGGATGGAGGCCGGTGGGTTCGGCCTGTCCAGCGGATTGTACTACGCGCCCGGAAGCTATTCCGAAACGGAAGAGGTCATCGCCTTGGCCAAGGTGGCCGCCCGATACTCGGGTGTGTACCAGAGCCACATTCGCGACGAGGCCGACTACAACGTGGGGCTCGTAGTGGCGGTGGACGAGGTCATCCGTATCGCCCGCGAAGCGGGGCTGCCCGGCATCGTCACCCACATCAAGGCCCTCGGTCCCCGGGTGTGGGGATTCTCCGAGGCCCTGGTGCGGCGGATCGAGGGTGCCCGAGCTGCTGGGGTCAGCGTCTTCGCGGATCAGTATCCGTACGAGGCGTCGGGTACGAGCATCGGTGGGGCGCTCATCCCGAGGTGGGCTCAGGCCGACGGCCGGCAGGCCTTGCGGGATCGCTTGCGTGACCCGAGCGAGCGGGCCCGCATGCGTGAGGGCGTGTTGGAGAACCTCGACCGCCGCGGCGGCGCCGGCCGGCTTCAGATCAGCCGCCACGCGCCGGACCCTGCCATTGAGGGAAAGACCCTGCAAGCCGTGGCCGAGGAGCGGAGCGTCCACCCGGCGGATCTGACCCTCCAGCTCCTCGATGCCGGCGGCGCCACCCTCGTTTCCTTTAATATGGAAGAGGCGGACATCCGGACGCTGATGCGGCAGCCGTGGACGATCACGGCGTCCGACGGCGGGCTCACCGAGATGGGTCGTGGCGTGCCGCACCCGCGGTACTACGGGACGTTTCCCCGCAAGATCAGAAAGTACGTTCGCGACGAAGGCGTGCTGTCGCTGGCGGATGCCGTGCGGACGATGACCTCGCTGCCGGCGTCCGTGTTCGGTATGGCGGATCGAGGCGTGTTGCGCGAAGGTGCATTCGCCGACGTCGTCGTCTTCGACCTCGAGCGGGTCGCGGACAACGCCACGTACAGCGATCCGCACCAGCTCGCAGACGGCTTGGTGTATCTGTTCGTGAATGGGCGGCTCGCCATCGATGAAGGCGAGTTTGAAGCCGCGTTGCACGGCCGCGTGTTGCGCCGTCAATGGAAAAACTGAAAACCACTGACCGTGGAGTATCGATGACCAAGAGAATAGCTGGGGTTGCGACTTTCGTTATGGTCTTCATGGCACTGCCTGTGGGCACGGCCGCACAGACGACGGTGGTGCGTGCAGACAGGATGTTGGACGTCGTGTCCGGGCAGGTGGTGAGCGGCGCGGTCGTCGTCATCGAAGGTGATCGTATCGTGAGCGTCGGCGGCAACGTTCCAGATGGGGCCGACGTGATCGATCTCGGTGACGTGACGCTGGTCCCCGGCCTCACCGACCTGCACACGCATTTGACCGGTGACATCGAGGGCGATTGGACCAACCAGGCCACGCGAGAGACCGACGCCGATGCCGCGCTCCGCGGCGCGAGAAACGCGAAGCGGACGCTGTACGCCGGGTTTACCACGGTGCGCGACATGAGCGGGTTTGCGGGCATCGCGTTGATGCGCGCCATCGACAAGGACTTCGTCGAAGGTCCGCGCATCTTCCCCGGGGCCAACAGCCTCGGCATCACGGGCGGACACTGTGACGTGACCGGTTTCGCTCCCGGCATCCTCGAAACCGACTTCGCGGACGGCGTTGGGGATGGACCGAGCGGAGTGTTGCGGGCCGCCCGGTACCAGATCAAGCACGGCGCCCGCTTCATCAAGATCTGCGCGACGGCCGGCGTGCTCTCGTTCGAGGGGCCGGTGGGCGCGCAGCAGTTCACCTTCGAGGAGATGCGGACCATCGTCGAGGAGGCGGCGCGGCATGGTACGCACGTCGCGGCCCACGCCCACGGCACCGAGGGCATCAACACCGCCGTTCGGGCGGGTGTCAGGTCAATCGAGCACGGCTCCATGTTGACCGACGAGTCCATCAGCTTGATGAAGGAGCACGGTACGTATCTCGTCCCCACCACGTATCTCGCCGGCGCAATCGACCTCGACGCCCTGCCGGCTTCCATCCGGGCAAAGGCGGAGACGGTGTTACCCCTGGCCATCGCGAGTGTCGAAAAGGCGATCCGGGAAGGAGTGAACATCGCCTTCGGAACCGACGCGGCGGTCTTCCCCCACGGTGACAACGCGCGTGAATTCGCCGCGCTGGTCGAGCGGGGGATGGACCCCCTGGCCGCGCTCCGCTCGGCGACGCTGACGCCCGCCGAGCTCTTGGGTTTTGACGACCGGGGGCAGATAGCCCCGGGTTTCCTGGCCGATATCATTGCCGTCCCGGGGAATCCATTGGAGAACATCCGGGTGATGGAGGATGTGCAGTTCGTGATGAAGGGCGGGGTGGTCTACAAGAGACCACATCCGTAGCGCGGTGGGCCGTTATGGGGGCGAGGCCATGCCTCGCCCCTACAACGAAAGGGTTCGTCGTTCCCGGCCCGCCAGCCCGCTGGACACCGGGTACTGAAACACGGACTCCTACTCGCGAGCCGACAACAAGTACCGCAACGCAAACGTCCCAATCCAATGACTGCCCGTATAATCCGCGTCGAACATGGCGTCGAAGCCGGTGCGGCCGTGGGAGTCGGCCAGCTTGCGGTAGGCGGCACCGCGTGGGTCGTCGGGGGGAAGGGCGGCCGCGATGTCGTTCATGGCAGCGGCCCTGAGGAACGCCAATCCGATGAGGTGTGACTTGGCGCCGAGCAGGTTGATTTCTTCGAGCGCTTCGTCGTTCTCTCGAACCTCGACGGCTACCGTGAGCGGCCGAAATGCCGGCGAGTACACCGGCGCCATGAACTCGCCGAACCAGGAGACAAACTCGGCTTGCCCGAGCACCTGGCTCATGAGCTTGGCTTCTTCGAGGCAGGGCGACAAGAAGTCTGATCCCGACGGTTCGTACGCGGTGGGACAGTCCACGTCGGCGAGATAGTATTCCACGGACTTGGCGACGATCGCCGCCTCCAGCGGCTCGTCGCCGGTTGCCCGGGCGTACTCCAACATCATGGCGAACGAGAAGGCGGTGTTACCGTGCATGCCCACGCGTGACGGATAGTCGGTGTTGTCCAGATACGTGACCATCCGTTCCGAAAAGAGGCTCACCAGCGGTGCGAGACGCTCCGCCCATACGGCCGCCTCCGGGTCGTCCCACTCCGACAGTTCGGCGTAGAGTTGGAGCAGCCAGGCCCAGCCGTAGGGACGCTCGAAGCTCTTGGCCTCCTCGAAATACTCCAGCTCGCCGGCCGTGGTCTCTTCGGTGATGTGGTCGTTCAGCTTTTCGCGGATGAGTCCGGCCACCGCATTGTCAGGGAACTCCCTGAGGATCCGCACCACGGCCCACGTGGAGTTGACGGCGGAGTGCCAGTCGGAACAGCCGTAGAACGCCCGCGTCGATTCGTAGTCCGGCCGCCTCACCGAGGTTCGCTCATCGAGGTACCCGGGGCGACTCCGCGGCGCCGCATGCGGGCGGTCGAGGCATGCGAGGGGCATGGCCGCGAGGCCCAGGGCCGTCTCCATGTCGAGGGCCGGCACCTCGACCTCGGGGATCGACGCCATGAGCGACACGATGTCGGTGGTTTCCGCCGGCGACACCGGTGGAACGTGTTCCGCCGGAGGGGCCTCGGCCGCCGATCGATCGCCGGCGCAAGCCCAAGATGCGAGGGTGAAGACTACGAGCGTCCTGACTAGGGTGGCGTGGCGCATGGGGCACTCCATCGGCCTGTTCGGATCAGGCCAAGATAGAGTACCGGCCGGCGTTGCCGCTATAGCTTGCGCACGGTAACTGCCGCGCACGTGTCGTGGAGATCGACCAGCGGATCGCCGATGTACTCTACCGAGCCCGCACCGCACGCCAGTACATCGAGGCGGTCGCTCACCCTGAGCACGACGGTGAGGACGCCGTCGGCTTCGACTCTCGCTTCCAGGCTGTGCAGTTTGTCCGCTCGATACGCGCTGACGCCGTTCAGGTTGATGAACTGCCGGTCGGCGCGTCCCTCGGTGGTCAGCGTGGAGACGCCGTTGAGGTTGATGTCGAGTCGGTCGGTGTCGAGTCCCGCGGCATCGGCGGTGATGACCCCGTTGATGTCGATACCCCGGAGATCCTTGACGGTCAGACGGTAGAAGATCTCGGTCGAGGATTCGATGTTGGTGTCGTCTCGGGTGCCGAGGATGAGTGTTCCGTCCTCGACATCGGAGTGTAGCACGGGGACGATGTTGTCGTCCGCCGTGATGGACAGGGTTTCTTCGCCCGTCTGCTCGATCGTCACGCGGGCCACGCCGTTGACCCGGATCGTCGAAAAGCCGCTCACGGATCGGGATACGGTGATCACGCGTCCCGATCCGATGACGGTGCCGCCGCCGCCCGGGATGAGCGGGTCTGTTAGCGCGATGCATCCCGACAGGAGCAGGGGCACGGTCAACCCCCAAGCAACTATGAGGTGTTTCTTCATGAGGCGTTCCCTCCTAGCGTCCCAGCGCCAGCGACACTCCACCGAGGAAGGTGAAGGCGCGGCTCTTCACGTTGAAGTTGTTCGGCTCGGCCGCCGCATCCAGATTGCGCAATCCGTAATCGTACCGCGCTTCGAGCGAGAACACGAACCGGCCGGGGCCGGCGATATCCAGTGCCCCGCCAAATATGGCTTCCAGGTCCCACGACTCCCGGTCCAGATCGGCCACGTCGTCGCACGGCAGCTCGGGGAGCAATCTGTCGAACGTCAGGTCACACGAGAGCTCGAACGTCACGGCCGGCCCGACGAACAATCGGGACGTCACGACGGCATCGGTTGGCCCGAGTACGACGTTCAACAACAGGGGAAATTGGAGCGCGTTGAATTTGACGGTCACCTCTACCGGTATTCCCGAGATGACGTCGTTCTGCTTGAATCCTTTGCCGGTCAGCAACACTTCAGGCGTGATTGACACACGCGACCCGATGGGAATGCTCACAAACAATCCGCCCGCCGCCGGATGACGATTCTTGGTTTCCGCGAATGTGTCGCCCGTGCCCGATGTGCCGCCGTGGAAATCGGTGATGTTGAATCCCCCTTTGACCCCAACACGTGCTTGGGCTGCCGTAGCGGACGTCATACCGGATCCGAGGCAGACGACTGCAACAACCGTGATCATCTTCGACATGTGTGCCCCCGTTGTCGTGGTGGTTCGTGGGTTGAACGAACCGTGGGGGCGATTTGTGACACCTTAGAGCGAGCACTGGTTACTCGACGATGGCATTAGTGCCACGTAAGTCCCAACGTGAACAGCAACGCCGAGCTCGTATGGCGGTCGAAGATCTGAACGAGCACGTGGAAATTGGGCGTCAGATAGAGATTGGATGCGATGCGGAAGTCGTAGCCGGCTCCCAGTGTTGTGCCGACACCGGTCTCGTGTTGGCCCAGGTCCTCCACCGTGGCAACGCCGAAGCCCCCCTTGAAGAACACTCCGCCGTCGGAGTCCGGATAGATGAGTGCCGTCGCCATGACGTTGACGCGTTGGAGATCCTGGCCGGGCTGATTCTCTCGCCAGAGCACCAGCGTCTCGGCGCCCAGGAGCACCTGTTGATTGACGGTGCCGCCGACCCGGAAGTGCGCGCTCCCACCGCGCCGGCCGTCCCAATCGAATTCCCACGCGTCGTTCGCCGAATCGAAATCCCACTGCAGGCCCTGCACGCCGCCGCCGAGTCCGAATCCCCACCAGAAGCCGTCGTGCTTGCGTCTCTCTTGCGCGGTTCCAGTCGAGGCCATGGTACTCAACAGCAATGCGGCAATTGCCGCTGCCCGTAATGTCGTTCGCATTGTCGGATCGTCCGTGTCTTGATTCAGTCATGGAACGATCCGTCGGTGGAGTTTGTGACAGGGTGGTGGAAGGCCACTACCCTGCGATGTCCACCACCACCCCGTCCTGTGCGGCGATGCTCGACACCGAGTACGTCCCCGCCACCACACCGCCCACGAGCACCTGGACCTCTTGCACGTTGGCTGGCACGGTGATGGTGTACGTCGCCGAGGAGGTAGGGGCATTGCTGATGCGAATGCCGTTGCCCGTGACGAAGAGGGCATCGGTTGGCCCGCCATCGGTGATTCGGGCTGACGCTTGCGCGCCGTCGTGCACCGCGAGCGTCAACGTGCCCGCGGCTTGGTTCGCGGAGAGGTCGATGACGAACGTCGCGGCCGTGGGGACGAACGACACCGTCGACGACAGGCTCGCCTGGGGCAGCGCCGCGCGCTCGGGGGCGGGCGCGGTTTCCACGGGCTCCGGCCGATCGACCCCCAACAGTTCGGCAAACCACGCCCGGACGGGCGCGGCCCACATGCCGGCGGCCACCAGGGCAAACGCGACGACCGCGGCCCTCAGGAGTGCCTGCCTGCGGAGCACGGGTCGTCGTTGCGGGATTGGTTTCGCGCTGCGCGCCGCGGCGAGGACACGCTGCTTCGCATCGGCCGGCGGGTCGACGACCAGGTCGTCGAGCGAGACGTTCAACTGGCTCGTGATCGACGTGAAGAACCGCGATGCTTCGGCGCATTGCTCGCAGCCGGCGATGTGCGCGGCGATCTGCGCTCGCTCTTGGGCGCCGCACTCCCCATCACTGAATCGGAGAAGGTCTCCGTCCGTGAGGTGCGCTTCGTTGCTGAGTAGTTTCAAAGTCATTGGAGGATCGCCTCCTGTGTCTGCAGCAACGCGGCGAGTTTGCGCAGGGCCCGGGCCGCCACCACGCCCACTGAATTGGTGGGGATGGTCAGCGCCTTACCGATTTCGCGATATGAAAAACCTTCGGCACGCATGAGCAGTGTTGTCCGCTCTTTCTCCCTCAGTTGGTCGAGAGCATCACGAACGGTTTTTTGGCGCTCCAGACGCTCGAGGGAAACGTCCGGTGGGGGCGCCGGTTCGCTCGTGGGTGCACTGTCCGGCGCCGCCGACAAGAGTTCGGCGCGCCGCCGCGCGACCTTGAGCGTGTCAAAAGCAAAATTGGTTGCCACTGTATACAGCCAGGCCTTCAGGTTGCTGGTATCACGAGGCGGTCGCTGCGACAGGCGCACGAACGCTTCCTGGGCCGCGTCGGCCGCCAGTTCCGGATCTCCGACCAGTCGTACGAGATAGCCGTACAATTGATCGTGGTGCGCGTCGAACAGGGCTTCGAGGTTGAGGCTCAAAAGGCCACCTTCAATCCCAGCTCATAATGCCGCTTCAGGCCGGGAAGGAACGCGTCCTCCGCTGCGCCGCACGCCGGCTGGTCGAGCGAAAACCGGCGGCACGTTGCCGTGTCCACCGCGTACGTGACCGCCCGCGGGGTGTTCAACAGGTTCTGTACCTGCACGTGGGCCGCGAGATGCCATCCCGTAAACGAACGACCCCAGTCGATCAGTACATTGAAGGCGCTGTACCACGGCGACCGCTGGGCGTTGGGGGCCTCTACCGAGGAGGGGATGATCGCCTGGCAGCCCTCCCCGGGTTGGTAGTTGCTGCAGTCGTAGATGCCGGGATGAAGGCGGCTATAGGGTGCTCCCGAGGCTGCCGTGAACGTCCCGCCGATCCGCACCTTCCCCCCGGCAATGTGACTGGGCAGCTCGGTGATGGCGGTAGCGTCGATGATGTGCCGCCGGTCGGTTGGCGCCGGGAACCGCATGCCGCCGACCTGGTAGACCGACTGCCCCGCGGTGTATGCAAACGACCCGGTCCATCGCCCCGCCAGCCGGCGGACCGCCAGCTCGATTCCTTGGGCCCGGTTCTGCGCCGACACGGAGAAGGCGTCGTCGTCTGTCGGGCCGGGACCAGGATCCGGAATAGCGACGTTGTTGGTCGTGCGCTCGTAGAGATTGGCCGACGCCAGCCACGTATCCCCGATCCAGTACTCCGCCCCCAGCGTGGTGATCTCCGTGGTGGCGGCCGAGCGGGTGTTCGGCGGGAGCACCCAGATGGGGCTCGCGTTCAGGGCCGGGCCGAAGTTCAATCCGGAGGGGGCCAGACCCTGTTCGTACTGGTGGTGCGTTCCCGTAGCCAGGGTGAGGTGCAACCGATCGTTGGCCTGGTAGCGGACGGTGACTTGCGGCGCGAGCTGCTGGTCGGCGATGGCCGTGGGATCTTCATCGGCCAGACCCTCCAGCGTTTCTTTGTCCAGTCCGACCCGCACGCCCAGGCGAATGGTCCACCGGTCGCCCGGCCGGAACCAACGCTCTCCCCAGAGATTCACCGCCGCCACGCGGCCGTTCACCTCGGCGGTGTAGAGATAGACCGGGGTCGAAAAGGGAGCTGGGGGGGCGCCGCGATAGCTCACCTCTTCGTAAAACACCTTGTAGCCGAGGCGCCATTTCGGCCCGAAGTTGCTTTCGTCGGGAAGTGTCCAGTCACCGTTCAGCGTGAGGTAATAGATCTCGTTGTCGGTTGGCTCTTGGGTGGGGAGCGAGTCGTACATGGCCAACGGCCATTTCGGCTCGATCTGCTTGACCCGTGCGGTGAACGTGCTGAAGCCCAGCGTGTGCCGCATGATCCCGCCGGCAGTCGGGAAAGAGACTGTGGCCCGGGAGGCCAGGCTCCCCCACGCCGAGGTATTGCCCTGAGCGCCGCCGCGAATCGGGCCGTCGATCCAGTCCCGCTCCCAGAGTCCGCTCAGCTCCAGGCTGCGGCCGTCGCCCAGGTCCACGTCCACCCGGCCCACCACGTCCGCGTAGTCGTTCGGAATCTCGGGAGAGAGCCCGTCCGGATTCTTGACCAGGTCGCGAGTGCGGTTGAGCCAGGACCGCCGCACGGCGAGCAGGGTCCCGACTCGTCCTCCGTTCCAACGCTTGTCGAACGCGGCGCTGATGCTGGAACTGGTGATCCCCGCCCGCCCCCGCAGCTCGCCGAGCCCGCCGGCGGGGCGGGACTTCATGTCGATCACCGCGGCGGCGCCGTCTCCCATGTCGGGCGGCCTCACGCCGGGGTGCAGGAAGACCGCGCCCAGCGCGTCCGTGTTGATGGCCGTCCCCAACCCACCTGCATGGAGCGGGTTGAAGAGCGGCATCCCGTCGAAGTACACCCGCGACTGGCTACCCGGTGCCCCGCGGACCCACGGTTCGGCCGTCCAATCATCTCGGGTCGTGACACCGGGAAGGTGATGCAGCGCGCGGAGCACGTCGGTCTCGCCGAGGGTGATCGCCTCCACGACCTCCTCGCCCGAGATCATGCGGACGTCGCTCTCGAGGAACGTGTCCTGCCGCCACCGTTCCCGGGACACCCGGTCGAACCAGATCGCATCGCTGGCCGTCTGTGTCGCGCTAAATACGTCCGCCGGGGCGGCGGTGGCCGTGACCGGCTCCAACCGGATCGGAGCCACGGTGAGTCCCACGGAAAGCTGGAGTCCATGGGAGCCCTCCAGCTCGAGGTCGAGGCTCACGGGGCGGTATCCGATGCGGCGGACATACAGCCGGTAGCTGCCGGGCACCATGTTGTCGAACCGATAGGCGCCCTTCTCATCGGTGAGCACCGAACGGCTGCCGAGCACGAAGCTGGATTCACCGTTCTGGGCGGGAAGGACTCCCGCGGGTTGTGGGGTGAGGCTCACCCTGGCGAGGCCCAGCGGCGTGTCGTCGCTCGTGGCCACCACGTAGCCGGTCAACGCCCCTCGGTTGGAGGTCTGCTGGCCTGCGGCCGGGCGCACGGCGGCCGAGACGCCCGGCAACAGCGCCATCGCCACGATCAGACAGCGTACCCCGGTTTTCCCAGCTACCATCGTGCCCCAGTTCGAAGGACCAACCCCGGTCGAGATCGTAACGATCGGGGGTGACCGGTTATTACGTCCTACGGCGTTGGGGTGGGGAAGGTTCCGCATGGCGGCGACGCGAGGGATATACAAAAAGCGACAATTGTGGCCGATTCCGGGGCGCGGTCGCAGATCGACTGAGTACTGAGCAACGAGCACTGAAACTTCGTACTAAGACACTCTAGCGCACACCCATTCCGCGCATATACTAAACCCCCCCGACTCAAGAACTTTTGCAACATTGGTCATGGGCATTCCGATACCGCAAGACATCGTCGACCGGCGACAGGGAGCCCGCCGCTTTTCCATCCGGCGGGCACGCCAGATGCCAATTGCATTTCCCGATCGCCGCCGGCGCAGCGAACGACGCATTCGCGAACGGACACAGACGCGTGGGCGGGTCGTGGACATCACCGCGCGCCGCCGAGCCGACGAGCAGCGCAAGCGGATCGAGGAGCGACTTCGCCAGGCCGAGAAGCTGGAGGCCATCGGCCGTCTGAGCGCGGGGGTCGCCCATCACCTGAACGACATCGTGGCGACGGTGATCGGCAACCTGGAGTTGCTCGCCACCGAGCTGCAGGATCGCCCCGAGCTGTTCGAGGTGTGTGAGCGGGCACTCACGGCCTCGGCCCGTGGGGCCAACTTGAGCCAGCAACTCCAGTCGTTCTCCCGCAAGCAGCCCCTCGACCCCCAGTCCATCGACATGAATCATTTCGTCGGCGACATGGGGGACCTGCTGGCACGGACCATGGGGGACGATTTCGAGATCAAAACCGTGCAGTCACACGATGGCTGGACCTGTCGCGCTGATCGGGTCCAGCTCGAGCGGGCGGTCATCTGCCTGGCCAACAATGCCCGGGACGCCATGCCCGGCGGAGGCACCATGACCCTCGAGTCGGCCAACGTGAGCCTGGGCGCCCGATTCGCCGCGCTGCACGAAGGGGTGTCTCCCGGGGAGTATGTGGTGCTCACGGTGCGGGATACCGGCTGTGGGATGCAGCCCGACGTGGTGCGGCGGGCGTTCGATCCGTTCTTCACGACCAAGTCAGCCGGAGAGGGCTGCGGCTTGGGTCTTTGCATGGTGCACGGGTTCGCGACCCAGTCCGGCGGCCACGTCACGGTCGAGACCAAGCTCGATGAGGGGACGGCGGTCAGCGTGTGTCTCCCCCGTGAAGCGGCACCGGGGAGCCCCCCCCCCGTTTCGGCCAACGGCAAGGTACCGAAGGGCAACGGTGAGACCGTTCTGGTCGTGGAAGATGACCCCGGTGTTCGTTCGTTGACGGTTTCGGTGCTGCAGGGCCTGGGCTACAAGACGCTCGTGGCGGAGCACGCTCCGGGGGCTCTGGAAATCCTGGCCGGCGTGCCCAACGTCGACGTGATGGTGAGTGACATCGTGCTGCCAGGCGGCCGAAGCGGGGTCGAGCTCGCGCGCCAGGCCACCGTCTGCTGGCCCAACATCAAGGTCGTGCTGATGTCGTACGCCGCCGACCAGATCGACTCGGAGCAGTTCGGCCGCTGCGTGCACCTCATGCAGAAGCCCATCCAGAGCACCACGCTGGGCAAGATGATCGACAAGCTCCTGCGGTGCCGCCCGTCGGGGCCGAATCCGCAGCCGAAGGCGAAAGACCTAGCCAAGTAGTCGGTTGGCGTTTGGCTACTGTCCCCGGGCGAAATCTTTCTCCAACTGTTGCATCTCCTCTTGTAGAGCGTTCCAGGTTTGCCGCTGCGTCATCGTCGGCGGATAGAGGCTACCTTGGCGCACGCCCCGGCCGTTGAACTGGCTGTAAAGCCTTCCCATTTGTTGGCGCATTTGTCTTGCCCGGGTGGCCAAGTCTGAACGGTCGCGGTCGCCTCCGATGTCTTGGAGTCGGCGCTGCGCGGCGACAATTGCTGAAAGAAACGCCTCCCGCTCTTCGTACTGCTCCTGTGTCAGTGTCATGAGCGGATCGCCGCGTACCCTGAAGGTCTGCTCGGCCTGCGCATTGGCAACGGTGAGCGTGGCCGTATACGTTCCGGGGGACACGAAGTGCCCTCGTGGGCCAACGGGTTGGGGCATGTCGGCGAGGGCGGGATTCGCGTCGCGGCCGAACTGGCTGCCCGGTGGGGTCTCGTGCCGCAGGTCCCAGGTCACGCGCTGGATCTGCCCCCAGCTGGCGGGGACGTCTAGTCGGCGCACCACGTCACCGCTCGCGTTGCGAATCTCGAGCGTCGCGTCGGCACCGCCCTGCGCCACGTAGCCGACGATCGCACCGTCCGGCGGATTCTCGCCGGCGTACGCCGCTTGCCCGCGGTAGGATGTGTCCTTCCAGAAATGCTTGATGGTGGCGGCCCGAATGGAGAACACGTGTGCCGGCGCGGCGGCGACCTGTGGCGTCCACTCCACCAGCGCCGACAGGTCGTCGAGCACGTACACGCTGCGGCCGTGTGTGCCGAGGACGAGATCGTTGTCCCGGGGATGGATCACCATGTCGTCGTACAACGTCGTCGGCAAGTCGGCCTTGAAGTGCGTCCACTCCGCACCCCGATTCACCGACACGAACACGGCGCGCTCCGTACCGACGAACAGCAGGTCGGGGTTCTGTGGGTGTTCCTTGATGACATTGACCGAGCCGTCCGCCCAGAGCCCGTTCGTGAGGAGCGTCCACGTATTTCCCAAATCGTCCGTGCGGTAGATGTACGGGCGGAAGTCCCCGTCGCGATGGGCGTCCAGCGTGGCATACGCCACCTCACGCGCCGACACTGACGCCAAGAGACGACTCACGTAGGCATTCGGCGGGCCGTCGCGGATGTTGCGGGATACTTCCCGCCATGTGGCCCCACCGTCCTGGGACACCTGGATGTTGCCGTCGTCCGCACCCACCCACAGGACGTCCGGGGTCAGGGGAGACTCCGCGACGGTGACCAGCTCGCCGTAGGAACCCGTTCCATCGTTGCGTGACAGGGTAATGTCGCCGCCCCGAATGCCCATCAACTCCAGGGCGTCGCGATCGATGTTCTTGGTGAGGTCGTCGGTGCGCTCCCAGCTCGATCCGCGGTCGTGGGAGATGAACAGCCGGTTGCCGCCGAAGTACACTGTACGCGGATCGTGGCGCGAGATGAGGATCGGCGGCGCCCAGTCGAACCGGTACTGCTCGCCCGGGTCCGGCACCGGACGAATGGTCATCAGATCTCCCGTTTCGGTATCCAGCCGGTAGATGTCGCCGCCGTTCGACCCGCCGTACTCGTACCGCGTGTTCGTGGGATCCGGCTGGTGAAACATGCCGTCACCGAAACCGATCTGCCGCCAGTCGTCGTTGATGATGCCGATCCAGTGGCGCGTGGCGCTCGGGCCCATCCAGGAGTGGTTGTCCTGCAAGCCGCCGTAGATGTTGTATGGCTCCCGATGGTCCACGCCGATGGCATAGAATTGGGCGATGGGAATGTTGTTGATCTTGATGTACGTCTCGCCGCGATCCCAGCTCTCGTACAATCCGCCGTCTCCCGCCAGATAAAGATGCTCGGTGTCGGTCGGGTCGATCCACAAGGAGTGGTAGTCGGCGTGGACGCCCACGTCGTACGTCAGGTTGGTTGGCATGGTGCGGAAGTTCCGGCCACCGTCTTCGCTCTTGTAGAACGACGTGGCCAGCTCGTACACCCGATCCTCGTTTGTCGGGTCGATGAAGATGTGACTGTAGTACATGGGACGCGCGTCGAGATCGTTCACCCGGTCCCAGGACGCGCCCCCGTTTTCGCTGCGGTAGGTGCCCCGGCCGCCGCCGGCGTGCTCGATGAGCGCAAACAATACCTGGCCGTTCGTGGCGGCGATGGCGAGACCGATGCGTCCCTTGTCGCCGGACGGGATGCCGTTGGTCAGCTCGTCCCACGAGTCGCCGCCGTTGGTGGTCTTGTAGATGCCGCTGCCCGGGCCGCCGCCGTTGAAGCCCCAGGTGCGGCGCTGTCGCTGATAGGCGGCGGCGTAGAGGACATCCGGGTCGGTGGGATCCATGACCAGGTCCACGACGCCGGTGAGGGTATCGATGTACAACACCTTCTGCCACGACCGTCCCCCATTCGTGGTCTTGTACACGCCCCGATCCGGATCGGGGGCCCAAAGATTCCCGAGCGCGGCCACGTACGCCACGTCGGGGTTCCGCGGATGCACGCGCACGCGGCCGATGTGTCGTGTGTCGTCCAGTCCCAAGTGTGTCCACGTCTCGCCTGCGTCGGTGGAGCGGTAGACGCCGTTGCCCCACGAGGTGCTCTGCCGATTGTTCTGTCCGCCGGTGCCCACCCAGATGACGTCGGGGTTCGACGGCGCGATGGCGAGATCGCCGAAGTTGCTGACCGGCTGTCCCTCGAAGATCGGCCTCCACGTCGTGCCCTTGTTGGTCGTCTTCCAGATGCCGCCGGTTGCCGTGGCGAGATAGATCGTGGACGGATCGTGCGGCAACGCCTCCACGTCGTGGATCCGGCCCCCCGACACGGCGGGGCCCACCTGACGGAAATGGAAGTTCTGGAGTTGCTCGGTTGTGATGGTGGCCTGCTGGGCGTTCAGCGCGGCGGGAAATGCCAGGAACCCACACAGCACCACGGACTTGGCGAAGCAGTTCATGGGACACGTTCCGGATCGGGAGGATATTAAGGATTTGACAGGGGGAATCTAGCGGAGACTGCTGGAGTGGCCAGTGTTCAGTAGGGGCGAGGCCATGCCTCGCCCCTACAACGCACTGCTAATCCGCAAAGGCCCAGAGCAACTTCCTGCTCTTCTCATCGAGCCCTTCGCGGTCGGCGATGTGGTACAGGTCGCCGGCCACGTCGCGAATCAGCAGGCCTCCGGCTGGAAGGTCGCGAGGCCAGTCGTCGAGGCGGGTCTGGAAGGTTCGCGGACCTTGTGCGGTCTCGACCTTCCATGTGCGAATCTCGATTTCCTCCTCGACCTCATTGACCTTCACGACCCGGAGCACGAACCCCGCCTCGACGAGCGCCTGTTCGAGTGCCTCTCGCGACGCATCATCGAGGCTTTCCGGTTCCCGGATCAGCGCGACTTCCTCCTCGTCCCGATCCCGCAATGAGACGAAACGCGCCGGCTCGGACCACGGGAAGCAACGCCGTACGGAGACGGCACAGGCCTCGAAGCCTCCCTTGACGGCCCACAGCTGCCCGTCGATCCGGTGTTCCAGGCCCAAGGATTCTTGCGCCGACTCATACTCGACGCATGGCGCGTACACTGGCGGTTTCATGATGGCATCCCTCCTTTCTGTTTAGGCACCAACCTGCAGTTCGCGCTGCATGTCGTACAGTCTGCGATACACGCCGTCATCCTTCGCCAGCAGCTCGGCATGCGTCCCCGATTCGGCGATCTGCCCGTTCTTGATCACGAGCAATCGCGCGGCGCGGCGCAACGTCGACAGCCGGTGGGCGATCGCGAATACCGTTCGTCCGGCAATCAGGCGATCCATGGCCTCCTGAATGTTGCGCTCGGTCTCCGTGTCCACGCTGCTCGTCGCCTCATCCAGGATGAGGATCCGCGGATCGTGCAAGATGGCCCGCGCAATGGAGACACGTTGACGCTCTCCTCCCGACAATGTCTGGCCGCGCTCGCCGACCACCGTGTCGTATCCGTGCGCCAAGTTGCAGATGAAATCGTGCGCGTTGGCGGCTCTGGCCGCGTCGATGACCTCCTCGAGCGTGGCTTCCGGCAGCCCGTACCGGATGTTCCCCAGGATCGTGCCGTGAAACAAATACGGGTCCTGTAGCACCATGCCGATCTGTTGGCGGTAGTGCCCGGTCTCGAGATGTTGGATGTCCACACCGTCGATCCGGACCATGCCGCCCGTCGCGTCGTAAAACCGGGCGATCAAATTGATGACCGTTGTCTTGCCGCCGCCCGACGGTCCCACCAACCCGATCATGTCACCCGGCGCCACCTCGAAGGACATGCCCCGGATGACCTGACGCACGCCGTCGTAGCCGAACGTCACGTTGTCGAATTCTACCCGACCCTGTACCGGTTCGAGTCGCACCGGATCTTTGGCATCCACGATCTCCGGCTCCGTGTCCAGCACCTCGAACACGCGGTGCGCCGAGGTGGTCGCGCGATTCATGATCCGCGCCATCTGGCCGATGATCTCGATCGGCCCGATGAACATCGTCGTGTACAGCAAGAACGAGACAAACACCCCTGCCGACAGCGTCGCGGGCGACCCGTCGGCGCCGCCCAGCAACCGCGGCACGGCGAACGCCCAAACGGCCACGGTCGTGCCGTGCACCATGAACATCAACACGGGCCAGAACGTCGTCCACATCGCGTGGATGCGGTTGAACTCCTGCGTCACGTCCCGGTTGCGTTCGTTGAAGCGCTGCTTCTCTCGCTCCTCCTGATTGAACGCCTTTACCACCTGCATACCGGGAATCGTGTCCGACAACACGTCGGTCACCCGCGACCATTTCCGCCAGGCCCGCAAGAACAGCTGGCTGATCCGCTCGCCGTACAAGTAGATCATCCAGCAGAACACCGGCACCGGGAGCACCATCACCAACCCCAGTTTCCAGTCCAGACTGATGAGCACCGTGCCCAACCCAATCAGCATCACCGCCGACAACGACACGTCGACGACGCCGAAGGCGAGGAATTCCCACAGCCGATCGGTGTCCGAGCTCACCCGGGTGATCAAGCTTCCGGTCTTCTTCCGCGAATAGAAGCTCAGGCTCAACGTCTGCAAGTGTTCGTACAACTCGGTGCGAAGATCCCGCGCCACGAACTCGCCGAGCACCGACATCAGCCGGAGCCGCACCAACGCCCCAGCCTGCCGGATCACGTACACGATCGCCATCGCCGCCACCGCCATCCACGCGATGGTGGCTCCCGCGCCCACCGTGAGCGTGCCGTCCCGCACCGGGCGCACCACGCTGTCGATCAGGTAACCGGCCAGGTATGGCGGGATCAGGCTCACGAACGTGATCACCGCCGCCGCCGTCATGCCGATGGTCACCTGCCGTCGGTAGGGCTTCAAGTATCTCAGCAACCGCCAGATCACCGTCATGCGGTTGCCCGCGACCAACGCCTGAGCCTCTTTGATCGGCCCGGCCACGCCCTCGGCGTACACCTCGTCGGGATCCTTGGGCGCCACGACGCGGCCGTCGATCTGCTCCTTGATGACGAACTTGATGTTCTCCATCGCGCGCCGTTGCCGGTGCGTGAACCGCACCACCGCCAGCGCCGGTTCGTCGACGGAGGCGAGGAACGACACCACGCTCCCACTGAGACCGGGCGATTCACGAATCTGTTGCACCCTGGGGCGCTCGAAGCTGTACACGTCCCAGGCCCCGTCGTCGGTCTGCCGCGCCACGGCGATTTTTGCGGGGCCCAACGCGAGCCAACCGTTTGTCAGTTGCATCGACCCGTCGAGGTCGACGAGCGTGTACAGCTGGACCGGATCACCGCCCCACGACGCCTCGATTTGCTCGCGCAGTTCCGCGGGCATTCGGGCCGGTTGGTCGGTGTACCGTGCAACGATTTCCTGATCTCGATTCTGTATCTTCGCAGTCATGTCTCTCGTCTCTGGCCCAAAATGAAAACGGCCTTCCAGGTGCGTCCTCGTAGCACCCGGAAGGCCGGATCAAACCGTGAAATCCAGTACTTCTAGGGTGCTGCCCTCCCCGTCGGCGAATCGACGATCTTCGCGTTCGCGACGTAGCTCCGGGACACACGGGTGGCCCGGAACGCCGCGATACCCCACTTACGGGGCTGCCGCGTAGCTCGGTTGAACGGGATCGTCATTCGCATCTAAGGGCAGTACTCCTCAAGGGTCGTTGCAGTGAACACACAACATACAAGCCTGGCACCCCTACGCGCAACCACGGATGAAGTTTCGCACGGCTATTCGTGCCGTAGCGCTTCCACCGGGTTCACGCGGCCCGCGCGCCGTGCCGGAATGTAGCTCGCCAGGATCGCCACCGCGGCCAAGAACGCACCGGTGGCACCGAACGTGGCCGGGTCGGTCGCGCTGATGCCGTACAGCAGGCTTTCCATCAGGCGTGTGAGAAGGAGGGCGGCCACGAGACCGACGCCGATGCCGACGCCCACCAGCTTGATGCCCTCGCCCACGACGAGCCGGAGCACGTCCGACCGGCTGGCACCAAGCGCGACGCGGATGCCCATCTCGTTGGTGCGCTGGACGACCGCGTACGACAGCACGCCGTACAAGCCCACGGCGCCGAGCAACACGGCGACGGCTGCAAACACGGACAGCAGAATCGCGTAGAACCGATCCACCGCCACCGATTGGCTCACCATCCTGTCGAAGGTGTTCAACCCGACGAACGCGAGGTTGGGATCCAACGCGCGCAACTCGCTTCGCAGCGTGGGGACGAACGCGAAGGGGTCGCCGTGGGTCCGGACGACGAGGCTCATGCGGCTCGTACGATACTGCTTGTACGGGACGTAGACCTGTGGGCCGGCCTCTTCGTCCAGCTGGTCGTAGAGTGCGTTGCCGACGACGCCGACGATTTCGCGCTCGGTTTCGTCCCCGTCGAGGGCGATACCCAGTGTGATACGTTGTCCGACGGGGTCCTCGCCGGACCAGTACTGGTCCACCGCCGCCTGATTCACCACCGCGACAGGGATCGATCCCTTGCGGTCGGTCGGTTCGAATACGCGGCCTGCGAGGACGGGGATCCGCATCGCGCCGAAAACATCTTCGCTGGCCGAGAGCAATCGGGCGACGGGGCTTTGGTTGGGCAGCGGCGTCGGCCGACCCGCGATTTCGAAGGAACTCTGGATGTTCGATTCGTCGAACGGCGCCAGGAGCACGGCGGCTACCTTCGCGGTCTCGGGCCGCGCGTCGACACGCTCCAGCAATGTCGTGTAGAACTGCCCACGGAGCTCACCGGTGTCGTATTCGGCACTCAGTGACACGCGCCCGGTCAGCACGCCGCTCCCGTCGAATCCCGTGTCTTCGGCCAGGAGTTTGCCGAAGCTTCTGATCAGCAGGCCCGATCCCACCAGCAGCACCAGCCCGATGGCCACTTGCGACACCACCAGTCCCCGGCGCAGCCGGAGTCCGCGGCGCGTGGGACCGCCCTGGCGTCCCCCACTCTTCATGGACTGGGCCAGGTGGGGCCGCGAAGCGTGCACGGCGGGAAGAATGCCGAACGCCAGGCCGGTGAACAACGTGACGGCCAGGGAGAACGCGAGCACGGGCGTATCGATGGCGACCTGATCCAGGCGAGGGATGTCCGGCGGGCTCAGCGCCAGCAATGCGCGGATGCCCCAGCGGGCCAGTGCCACACCTGCCATACCGCCCGCGACGGCGAGGAGCATGCTCTCGGTGGCAAGCTGTCGGAACAGGCGCCCGCGGCCCGCTCCGAGTGCCGCCCGCACGGCCATCTCGCTGTCACGGGCAGAGGCCCGCGCCAGCAGCAGATTGGCCACGTTGGCGGAGGCAATGAGCAGAACGAACCCCACCGCGCCGAGCAACAAGTAGAGTGCGTTCTCGACGTGGCCCACCACGTTGTCGTGTAGCGTCATGACGTGGGCCCCGCTCTCGGTGTTCGCCTCGGGATACGCCTCCTCGAGTTGCCGCGCGATGGCCGTCATCTCCATTTGCGCCTGCTCGAGGTCGACGCCGGGCTTCATGCGTGCGAACACGCGCAGGAACGTCAGGTCCCGTCGCCGGGTGGCCTCCGTGAGCCGCATGATCGTGAAGATCTCTGCGTCCTGGTTGATGGGAAAACGAAACTCCGGCGGAAGAACGCCTACGACCGTTCGCGTCACGCCGCTCAGGGTGAGTTCTCGTCCGATGAGGCCTGAGTCGGCGCCGAACTTGTTGGTCCAGAGATCGTGCGTCACGATGGCCACGGGCCCATCGTCTTTCGCAAAGAGCCGTCCCAACACGGGGGTGACGCCGAGGATGGCAAACATGTCTTCGGAGACCCCGTTGCCGCTCAGGCGAACCGCGTCTCCGTCACCACTCAGGGTTGGTCCCCACCCCGTGGCCGCCGCCATTCCGGTGAACACCGCGTTCATGTCGCGCCAGTCTTCGAAGTTGAGCGGCGATACCACGTTTTGGTCGGATCCCGTGCGCAGATCGCTACCCCAGATCAACACCAGCTCCTCGGGATGGTCGAACGGCAGGGGTCGCAGGATGATGCCGTTCACGACGCTGAAGATGGCGGTGTTGGCGCCGATGCCGACTGCCAGTGTGAGGACAACGACGGCGGTGAACCCCGGTGCCTTGAAGAGCGACCGGAGGGCGAACCGCAGATCTTGCAACATGGATTCCACGAGAGATGCGCCTTTGATGGTGCGTGGTGTGGGGTGGGGTGCTCCTCCGGTGCGCAGCGGGCGTTCGATCTTCATGCGCTCGAGACTGCCCTCGACGGCGAGGTCGACCAAAGTCGCCATCCACAGCTTGGCCAGGCCGAGGAGTCTCTTGCCGTGCCACGCGGCCCGGCAGGCGTCGTCGAAGGCGTGGAACAGCTGGTCGCCGAATTGCCTGCGGAAGCTCTTGGGGTAGACGAGCGCCAGGCGCCGGTACACGGCGCGAGAGATCCAAACCGGAAACGGCGTGTGGGCCATCAGACGTACTTCGCGTCGTCCAGCAGATCGTGGGCCCGGGATGCGTCCACGAGCCGCGCCATGCGCCGGGCCTCCGCGGCGGCCACGTGCTTGCCCAGGGCTGTGATGCGGTAGTAGCGCCGCCGCTCGCCTTGTCGGCAGGTGGTCTCCTCCACCAGCCCCTCTTCGAGCAGCCGCTTCAGCATCCGGTACAAAGCTCCGGGCTGGAGCCGCACCTCTCCTCCGGAACGCTCGGCGGCGTCCTGCATGATCCCATATCCGTGCCGCTCCCCATCGAGGAGGACCAACAGGACCATGAAGACGTCAGGCTTTACGGGCAGAATCGCGGCAGGGCGGGGGGCGTTGGGCGACACGGCGGCCTCGGGACTGAGTAGACAAAATGAATATAAACAGAATGTCTATATCGTCCAGGGGGTGGCCGGCAGCCTGCCTCGATCCCAGCTACTCCGCCAACAGGGCGATATGCTCTAGCACGCGCAGATGGATCCGCCGGATGATGGCGTCGGAGAAGAGCACCCAGTATCCCTCCGGGCGAAGCCGCTGTTCGTACCACGTGCTGCCCTCGAGCCGCGTCCTGCCGTTCGGCAGCGCGACCAACCGAAATTCGCCGCGGCGCGGAACCAGATACCCTTCCAGGTGGGGCGGGGCCACGCCCTCGTAGAAACTCCATTCTTTCATGGGCGGCGGAGACTCGATAACGTCGAAGCTCAAGCGCCGGCCCGGTTCCCAGCGGGTGATGGGCTCCACGAACCTTCCCGTGGAAAACACGCAGTATCGCATGGCGCCGACGCCTTTGCCTTCGATCTCCGCGCGCATGGGGTAGGCGACGCCGAGGCGGAAGAGAAGTTCCGTGGGCTCGGGCAGTGGCGAGAACGCGATTACATGATTCCACACGACTTCGGTTGTTGCGTCGATCTCGATGGCCGACTGCACTTCGCGGAGTACCACCGTTTCGGTTCCCGCCTCCCATGCCGCCGCCGACGGAAGCATGAGTACCACGATGGCCGCATGCGAGGCCGTCCCGGTGCCCAAGCGCGCGATGGCCCGTCCCATTGCACCGCCCATCAGCGCCAACACGATCCCCAGCGGGAGCATCATGAGCAGACAGACGGCGCCCTCGGTGCCGAGAAGAAACGCCACGCCACCGATCAACAGCATGGTCATGGTGACCGCCTCATGCGTTTCTCGCAGTGAAGCCGGGTATCGGCGGCACAACAGGAACCCGGTTACCGTACCGATCACGAAGGGTGCTCCGAGAAAGAGTGCCAGGCCATAACTGTTCAACAGCCTGACACTCAGGATCAGGATGCCGAGCCCTGTGGCCGAGCCGGCGCCGATGGCGAGGAGTGCGCTGGGGAGACGCGCCTCCTGGGGACGTGGAGCGACCCGCAGCCCCGACGTCCGCCCGCTCGTGGGCAATGCTGCCAACGTCAACATCAAGCCGTAGTTGGCGTAGGGGACGAAGAACAGCAACGCCGCCCAGGCAGACCAGCCGGCGTCCAGCGCGCGACGCATGGACATGGTGACGCCGATCCACAGGAACGGCATCGTCCACACCGCGAGGGCCGGGGCGAGGTAGCCTGGCGCGTTGGCAAATGTCTCGTCGAGGAGAAACGGGACCGATTGCATGTAATCGAACGGCGACCAGAACGCGCCAGTGCCTGTCCCGACCAGGAGAGCGTCACCACCGTACTTGAGGAGTGCCAGCGCGAATCCGTGCTTGAGATACGCTGCGCGGTTCACTGGACTCTCGAAGGTGAGCCAGAACCGGGCGAGGTGGGCGATCATGCGCCGCTAAGAGCCACCATCAAGTCACCCACCGCTTCCCCGAACGTTCCCTCACCCCTCAGATAGGGCAGCCAATGTTCGTCGAGGTGGGGCTTGATCCCCGGAACCAGGCGTTCCCAGAGGCCGTACTGCTCAGCACACGGGACGTGTCCCGGAACTACCTGCTGCACGAGCACGCCGGCCGTGTAGAAGATCAGCGCGTGGGTGAAGTCCCTGGGGAATCGCACGCCGCGTTCATAGGAAGTGATGGAGGTTCACCCAGAACCCGTTGCGGAACTCCAAAATGGGCGCCGCACTCTGGGCGCCGGCGAGGCTCACTGCCCCGACGGTCATGGTCAGGGCCAGGACCAGCGTTCTCATGGGTGCTTGATGAAAGAACCGTCGTGCAGCTCGTGGTAGGCTTGCCGGAGCTCCTCGTCGGTGTTCATCACGATCGGCCCCTGCCAGGCGACCGGTTCCTCGATGGGGCGTCCCGAGACCAGCAAGAAGCGGATGCCCTCCTCTCCCGCCTGCACCGTCACCTCGTCGCCCCGGCCGAACAACACGAGAGATCGGTTGCCCGCCTCGTATGTGATCGTCTCCGGGCCGTCGCCGACGTTTTCCGTTTTGACCGCCATTGGATCGGACGCGTCCCGAAATGTTCCGGCGCCCCCGAACACGTAGGCGAAACCGTGGCGGTCGGTCTCAACGGGCAAGGTCTTCCGCTGGCCGGGCGGGACCGAGACGTCGAGATAACGCGGGTCTGCCGCGATGCCGTCCACCGGGCCGGACTTGCCCCAGAAATCACCGCAGATGACCCGCACCTTGGTGCCGTCATCGTCGGTTACCTCGGGAATGTCCTTTGAGAGAATGTCTTGGTAACGGGGCGTCGTCATCTTGAGTGAGGACGGCAGGTTGGCCCAGAGCTGAAAGCCGTGCATCTGGCCCTGCTGGTTTCCCCGGGGCATCTCCTGGTGGAGGATGCCGCTGCCGGCGGTCATCCACTGCACGTCGCCGGCGCCCAGGGTACCGGTGTTGCCGAGGCTGTCGCCGTGGTTTACCGTGCCGGCCAGGACGTAGGTGATTGTCTCGATGCCCCGGTGGGGGTGCCAGGGGAAGCCGGCGAGGTAGTCTTCAGGGTTCTCGTTCCGGAAGTCATCCAGGAGCAAAAACGGGTCGAAGTCGTCGGTGTTGCCGAAGCCGAAGGCTCGGCGGAGTCTTACACCGGCACCCTCCATGGTGGGTTGGGCTTGTACGATTTGTTTGATTGGTCGGATGGACATCGTGCTTCTCTCCGGGAACGGCCATCAGGACCTCGGCCTCTTCCAAGGTAATCAGCGTGTCACCCCCAAGGTCTGTTACGGCTCTTGAGGCGGACGCTTTCATGGAGAGACCTAACGAATCTACCAACGGGGTGGGAATCGATCCGCCTCGCTCAGCGTTCGCCGCCCCGGGCCAGGTTGCGCAGGTACGGAAGGATCTCATCGGAGTAGTGCGGCTCTTGGGTTCCCCAGAAGATGTAGTCGAGACGGAGCCCGTCACGCGCGAAGCGGTACAGCTCATCCACCGTGACCCGCTCGCCGGTCTCGCGATTCCTGTCATCGAGGTTCCCCCACTGCACGGCGCTGCCGGCCACCGTGTGCGGGGCCCGCGCCGCAATGAGGGGATAGCTGTGCGCCTGCTGCCACGGCCGGTGTGGAAGAAGATCGGGCCCACCTACTCCCACTCCGACGCGGTCTGCGTGCTCATAAATGCGTCGCAGATAGCCCTGGTCGCGCCGTGGCAGACCTTCCCCCGGCATGAAGTTCGCATACAGGATCACACGGGACTCGCGGAATATGTCTCCGGCTGCCGTCATGATCGCCTTCAGGCCTTCCAGATAACTCTCGAAGCTAAAACCCGGAGGATGGAGCTCTCCGGATTCGCCAAAACCGATGGACGTCTCGGCGAGGCTCAGCCCTTCGATGCGCCCGTCCAGCACCTCACCAAGCGCACTGAGCAGTTTTACAAAGCGATCGCGCACGGCAGGATCCCACCGCCGCGCTACCCATCCCTCGGCGATGGGGACCGATTCGTCGTCATCTTCGAATGCATACTGGCGCGCCACGCCGCCCCCGAACACCGGGTCATTGCGCAGATAGTCCGGAACGTTGACGATCGCCTCCTCGAAGGAAACATCTTGCAGCTGTATGAAGAGACGCTTGCCATGCCGTTCGAGGAACGCGAGATCCTGCAGTACCGGCTGCAGCTCGTATCGATCACGATCGGGCTCCAGCTCTCGCCATGTGTACTTCAACTGCGCGCCGACGATTGCTTCGGTGTCCAGGAACTCGGCCTCCGCAATGCGAGAGCGCTCAAGACCGAAGTAGATGAAATTGGCGGGCGTTGCGACTTCGCGCGCCAACTGCGCCGTGGCATCGGCGTGGGCGGCGCCCAGCAGGAGGATGGTCCAAAGCAGGAGTGCCTTCCGGCTGTTCAACCCGCCACCTCCATCAAGTGAACTAATAGATCTGCCCATCGGCTGCTGACAGACAATATCTGTGTTTCAGCATGATAACAACTGTGAATACGTCAAGAGTCTTGACAACTACACTGTAGGGCTCATAGGATACTACAGTGTAGCTATCCAGGAGGTCGTGATGCGGCGTGCGCTGGGTGAGTTCGAACAACTGATCCTTCTGGCCGTCCTGCGGTTGGGGGAAGAGGCGTACGGGATGACCATCCGTCAGGAGGTGGAGCGGAGGACCGGGCGCGACGTGTCTGCGGGCGCTGTTTACACCACGCTCGGCCGGCTGGAGAACCGCGGACTCGTCTGCTCCTGGCCCGGGGAAACAGTTCCCGAACGCACCGGTCAGCGGCGACGCTACTACCAACTGGAGCCCGAAGGAGCTGCCGAATTGTACCGTGCCTACGAGGACGTCAGGCGCATGGCCCGCGGGCTCATACCCCAACTCGCGGACCTGGCCCAACGCGCGCATGTGGCGGGAGATCGTTGACGCATGGGTGCGTCCCCGCCGCGGCTTGCCCGGCTCCTCCTGCGACGGTTTCTGCCGCGTGATGTGCGCGAGTTCGTGATCGGAGATCTGGACGAAGAGTTTCGCCGGTTCGTTCTGGCGAGGGAAAGATCTGGCGCACGCCGGTGGTACTGGTCGCAGGCCGTCCGATCCATTGCACACAGTACGTGGGCTTCAACGATTAGACGGCGTCCGCGGCCACAACCTCGCCGACCTGGAGGCACGCTCGTGACCGCGCTACTCCAAGACATCCGGTTCACCCTCCGCAACCTCAAGCGCACGCCGGGATTCACGCTCGTCGTGTTGTTGACGCTCGGGGTGGGAATCGGCGCCACGAAGGCCATCTTCTCGGCCGTCAACGAGGTCGTGCTCCGACCCCTTCCGTTCGATCGGCCGGACCGCCTCGTGATGCTGTGGGAATCGAATCAGGAGCGAGGATGGGAACAGGTCCACGCCGCGCCCGCCAACGTGCAGGATTGGCGCAAGCGGGTTGCCCCGTTCCAGGACGTTGCGTTCGTCAGCGATTTCACCAGTGGGGTCGCCCTCTCCGCCGACGGTGAGCCGGTCCAGGTGGCTCTTTCCAGCGTGTCCGGCAATGCGTTTTCCCTGCTGGGTGTGCCCCCGCTCCTCGGCCGCACGTTCACGGAGGACGAAACGTGGTCTGAAGGGCTGCTGGTGCTGAGCTACGATGCCTGGCAACGGTACTTCAGCGCCGATCCCGACATGATCGGCCGCGCGATCCGGCTGGACGGCATTGGCTACGAGGTGATCGGGGTCATGGGCTCCGGGTTCCGGTACGGCATCAACGACGCGGAGATGTGGACGACCTTCTCCTGGATGGCGCGGTATCGGGATGCCGTGTGGTTCCGGCAGGCCCACGTCGTGCGCGCCATTGCGCGGCTGCGACCGGGGGTGACGCACGATCAGGCGCGGTCCGAGCTGGCCGCCGTGGCCGCCCAGTTGGAACAGGAGTATCCCAAGACCAATCGCGGCATGCAGACCGGAATCACCCCGCTCCACACATTTCTCGTAGGCGACCGGCGTTCGTCCATGCTCTTGCTGCTCGGCGCGGTGCTGGTGTTACAGGTGATCGTGTGCGCCAACGTGGCCAACCTCTTTCTGGCACGAGCGGTGGACCGGCGGCAGGAGATTGCGGTGCGGGTCGCGCTGGGTGCGGGCCGGGGACGAATCGTGCGGCAGGTGTTCACCGAGAGTGTGGTCGTGGCGATTGCGGGAACAGTGGTGGGGTCGGTGATCGGCGCATTGGGATTGGCGTGGCTTTCCACTCTGAGTCCACCCGAGCTGTCCGACCTCGCGTTTCGCCTCGATGGACGGCTCGTGGCCTTTGCCGGCGCCGTTTGTGGATTGAGCGCGTTGCTGTTCGGGACCCTACCCGCCGTGCGGAGCGGCAGCTTGAAGGTCGCCGAGCAGCTCACCGACGGGTCACGGACCGGCACCGGCGGACGACGGCGTTTCCTTGCGGCCAACAGCCTCATCTCCGGGGAGATCGGCTTGGCCGTCGTGCTCGCAGTGGGAGCCGGGTTGATGGTCAGGAGTATCGGTGAGTTGCGGCGAATCGATCCCGGGGTTGATACCGAAAACGTCCTCACCTTCCAAATACGGCCGCCTGCCGGATCCTATCCGAGCGGTCGTGCGCGAGCCGATTTCGTTATGCAGTTTGTCGAGCGGCTCCGCGGGGTGCCCGGAGTGATCGACGCGGGAGCGGTGCGGCGGTTGCCGTATACGGGGTTTGCGTGGACCAGTGATTTCACGATCGAGGGGTGGGAGGTCGACCAGTTTGGCGTCGACGTTCGCCACCGCGAGGCGAGCCCCGGCTACTTCGGCACCATGGGCATCCCGGTCGTGTCCGGACGCATGTTCGATGTAGGCATCGGCCCCGGCGAGGCCGTGCCGGTCGTCGTGAATCAGGCCTTCGCCGACCGATACTTCCCTGACGACCACCCCGTGGGGCAGCGCATCGTGTTCGATCGCACGCCTTCAGAGACCTCGTACTGGTATCCGATCGTGGGAGTTGTGGGGAATGAGCGGATGTCGATCACCTCGGATCCGTTGCCCGAGGTGATCGCGCATCTCCGCGGCGATATGCCGAATGCGGTGCGGATCGCGGTGAAGACCGGAGTCGATCCTCTCAACCTCGTGCCGGCGGTGCGCGCGACGCTGGCCGACCTGGACGGGGAGATTCCTCTCGTGCGGATCCGCACGATGGATGAGGTTGCCTCGGACGCGCGGGCATCGGATAACTTTCTCATGACGTTGCTGGGAATCTTTGCGATCGCCGCGTTGGTCCTCGCCGCGGTGGGCGTGTACGGGGTCGCTGCCCAGGCGGCCCGGTTTCGCACTCGGGAGATCGGAATCCGCATGGCACTCGGCGCGCCCATGCGCGACATCGTTCGGGGGCTGTTGTACCACAACGTGTCGTTCGTGTTGGTCGGATTGGCGCTGGGTGTTGCCGGGGCGTTTGCGGGAGGTCGCGCCATCGGCTCTCTGCTGTACGGCGTCGAGCCCGCTGATCCCGTGACGTTGGTGTCTGTCGTAGGGCTCATGGCGGTCACGGCTTTGTCGGCGAGTTACTGGCCGGCGTGGCGCGCCAGCCGGCTCGATCCGGCGAAGGTCCTGCGGTCGGTATAGTGTGTTCACACGGCCGTGTGCGTCGGAGTCAACCAACGCTATTTTTACCTTGGATTATCAATGGAGGTGGTCACTCAGCGCCAGGTGACCTCCATCGCGAAGAAGTGATCGAACACTTCTCGATCCGGATGGTTCTCGTCGTTGCGCTCTGGACTGCGGATATAAAAATCCAGTTGCTGCAACGCGGGGTTCACGGCACCCGCCGGCGATGTCTTGTTCTCCAAGGGGTAGTTCACCCGTAAACTCTCACGGTCGCGCATGCCCTGTGTCACCATGAAGTGAATCTGGTAGTCCTCATACAACGCCTGCCCGTTGAGCGTGGCCGATCCTGTGCCCCAGCCCGCCACGTAGAGGAGACTCTTGGGCCAGTTGGCGTCGCCGCATCCGGCATCCCCATGCTCGAACAGGAATGCCGCGATTCCACCGTCCTGGCACGGCGAGAACTCTACAAACTGCTCCAGCTCGATCACGTACTCCCCTTCGGGCAACTGGAGCTCGGCCCGAAACGTGCCGGTGTTGTTGACCTCGTCGACGTCGACCTCCACATTGCCCTCAACAGACCGCACATTTGCAGCGTCGTTCCCCATGTGATCCCAGGGGGGAGTATCCGAGAGCGTGCCGGCCTGATAGATGCGGCCGCCCGTCAGGACGAAGCGCCCGTCGTATAGATCGTGTTGTTCCGGAG
>JAPULZ010000203.1 GCA_027294455.1 Gemmatimonadota bacterium | reverse complement strand
GCCGTAATCGCCCTTGAGGATCACCGCCGCGTCACAGCATTCGCCCAGCATGAAGCCCGCCCCATCACCGCCCGGCACGGAGGTCAACAAGAGCGACACCTCCCGCCCGCCCCCCATGCCGCTGCGATCGCTGGCTGCCACCGTCAGCAGGAACAGGGCCTGGCCCGCTTCATCGATCCGCATGAGCTCGGCGTGATAGACGGCTCCCGACGGGAGCGTGTCCCACCCGAGATCCAAGCTACCGCCCGAGGCCAGCGCACCGGCCAAACTGTCCAGGTTGGAGCTGGTATCGGCCCACTCGGCGTGCACCACGTTGAGTCCCGTCTCGGCGGCGTAGAATGCCTCGCCCGACCGGCGCACGGCCGCTGAGCTGCGCTGTTGATCCACCGAGCCGTCGATGGCCGCCACGGCCAGGATGGTCATGACCACCATGGTAAAGAGGACCACCGGCATGGCGAAGCCGTCCCGGTCGCGAGTCGCGAGAATTGCCAGCCAATGTCGAATGCGCATGATATCTCTCTGGTTACACGTCCGCCCAAAATGGACCCATGGACAGAAGGTATGTTCAGAAGCTATACAGCGCCGTGAGAGGCATCACGCGGGTCTGTAGGCCCCGACCGGACGGGCGTCGGCGCTAGGCACCGGCAAAAAAATAGAGCCCCTAGGCGGGGCTCCATTGTGCACGGTGAGATGTACTCGGAGTCCCTTACCGAAGCAGTTCCGCAAAAGCACGGACCCCGAATTTCACGAACGAGCCTGCGGCGCTGGTGGTGTCCGATTGGGGCCCCAGGGTGCTCCCCTCCAGGGCGTTCTGGATGGCGCAGGAACTGTAGTGCAGCTGGGGGAGATCGGTATCGATGGTGAGCGGCATGTCGCCATTGCAGCTCGGGTCGTTGTTGTACTCTCCATCGACATAGATGGCACCATAGACCGTCGAATCGTCGTCCTGGATCTCCACGCATCCCATCCCGAGGATCACGCCGGCAAAGACGGCCCCAGTCTCGAAGTCCACCTCGCCGCCGTTTCCTGCGTCCTTGTCCATGACGAGAATGCCCTGCGAATACCCGGGCCCCTGCCACTGGCAGTCCATCTTGCAGAGGATGATGGGGAAGTGGTCCTCGCACGGCCCCGAGACTTCGCCGAAATTCAGCGGATGGCTGTAGTCACACGATCCGTCCCCCAGGTAGCGTGGTCCGTATTGACTGCTACCGGTCCCCGGAAAAAGGTCCCCGGGATCGTCGAGGGTGGTCGTCACGAGTGCGCGGATGCTGTCGTACGTCAGGCCGCCATAGTTGTCGAAGTCGGCATCCGTCAAGGCCTGTTGGACAATCGGCGGGACGCCGTCGAGGGTCGTCCCGGCGGGATCCTTGTTGTTGAACAGGGTCGTGTCATCCATCACGAGGCCCGGCCGCGCGTCCTGCAAGGGCCCACACCGACTCCCGTCCCATCCTGGCGGAGGCCCGAAGTCATGTCCGTCGAGCACGGAGTCGTCATCCAGCACGACGATGCCCCGCGCTATCACCGCCGCCGGGCAGCAGCCCCCCAACGTATACGTGCCGAACGTCGCTCCACCACCGGAGCTTCCCGTCACGAGGAGAGTCACGGTACGTTTACCACCCACGCCGCTGGCGTCGCGGCCTTCAACGGTCACGAGAAACAGGTTTTGGCCGCTCTCGTTGATGCGCATCACGTCGGCGTGGTAGCTGCTTCCTGACGGGAGAGTGTCCCAACCGAGATCGAGCGTGGCCCCCGACGACAAGGTGTCGGTGAGACCCGCCAGCGTGTTCGCCGTATCGTTCCAGTCCGCCTGGACGGCATTGAGACCCGTCTCGGCCGCGTAGAACGCCTCGCCCGATCGACGGACGGCTGCCGAGCTGCGCTGCTGATCCACGGAACTGCTGATGGCCGCCACTGCCAAGACGCTCATGATGACCATGGTGAACAGCACCACGGGCATGGCAAACCCCCGGCGGCCCTCCGGCGTCGGCGTGATTTCGGGACACTGACGATCGGAACAGCGCATGGTCCTTCCTCTGTCAATTATTGCGATGCCCTAGGGCATGGCTCCCGGGCAAAAATCTCCCTGTAAACCTGGGGTCTGCGCCCCTCGCACACCGTGAGTGGCATCACGCAGGGGCGTAGGTCGCCGGAGGACGCGCGTCAGTGTGATGCGGGCCGGGACACCCGGACCGCTGGCCTCCCCAATCGACCATCGTCGCATCACCAATGTCGGATCTAAAATCGATTGTCGGCAACAAAAAAAGGGGGCCCCTCACGGGGCTCCCGGTTTGAAACGTGTGAGCGATCTGCTATCGAAGGACTTCCTGGAACGACCGGTTGCCCAGCTTCGCCAGATCATCAAGTGGCGCCGTGCTGGGATCGATCGACCCGAGGCCGCTGAGACCCAGGGCGCGTTGCGTCGCGCAGGTACTGTACCTCACTCTGGTGTCCATGTCCTTCAGCGCCAGCGGTGGGTCCCCATCGCAGCTCAATTCGTTGGAGAAATTCCCGTCCACGAATACCGCGCCGACGGTTACGGCCCACTGCCCTAGCTCGACGCAGCCCCTCCCGAGGATGACCCCGGCGAGCAGGATATCGGCTTCGAGCACGAATTCGGTTCCGATGCCGCCCTCCTCGGCGAGAATGAAGATGCCCTGCATGTAGCCGCCGTTCC
>JAPULZ010000202.1 GCA_027294455.1 Gemmatimonadota bacterium | reverse complement strand
CGGAACTCTAAGCGTCCGATTTAAGCCACCTTCGGCTCGACGGCCCCACGCATGGTAAAGGGTAAAATTCCCCTTGAGAGATGACACCCGTGTAGAAGGATTCGTTAAATCACGCTAACTCTCATTATATCAACAGTTACATGGATACATCAGGCACGACACCAAGCGTTCTGGCTGTCCCCACGCACTGCCCCAGCTCTTCCCCGTCCCGAGTGGCCGAACGGTCCTGCATCTTGTTCGCAGCGCCTACCCCGAGCCACAGCAACGTGTGTTGCGCGGTTCGAGCGGCATAAGTTGCTGAGAGTCAGCCGACCTTACCTGTCGCGGAGCCGTCGAGCCTGCCAGTGGCCGCTCGAAGTACATGTCCAGGCGTCGTCACCCCCGAGATCGGTCTGCCGCCAGGACCGGTCGGCCGCGCGTTGGTACGGGGGGCGCAGCAGGATTAGGGCCGCCGCGTTTCTGCCTTCAGTCTCTGAAGTTCCTCCTTCGTCCGAAACTGGAGTTTCGCCACCTTTCCGGCACCGAGGTAGCCCATCCCGATCTCAGTGCGGCCATTCACCGTCACCGCTTGCAGCCCGTGGGTTTTCGTCCCGATCGTTGGCAGGAAGTAGCTCGTCCACTGTTCAGTGTCTGGATCGAACTTCGCGATCGCATCGCCGTGCGTAAAGGGCAACCACACCATGCCGTCCTTGTCCACCGACGTTTCGTAGCAATTCCCGTCCTCGTGCTCGGGCGGGAAGGGATACATCGTGGCAACGTGCGAGCGCGTGTCGAGCTTCACCATGCCGCCGCCGTACCACGAGCATCCCCAGAGCGCCGTGCCCCGCGGATCGGCGCCTGGCTTGCGAATCGCCACGGCACCCGGCCTCCCATAGCCATAGAACGTCAGCCGAGTTCCGAAGATCGCGAGCTCCTCCGCGGTGAACAAGTCGGCCCTATCGTTCACGGCCTCGGGCACCGGAACGAACGCGGCCTGGCCGCTTTCGAGGTCCGCCTTCATCAACCCATCTCGAGGATTCGCGGTTGACCACCAGCCATTGCCATCGCCATCGCCAGTCATCCCGTAGTTCGAGGCATTGGGGATCGGGTTCTCAAAGAGAGTCCATTCGCGCGTCCTCGTGTCGTAGCGCATCGCCTTCACGTCGTTGGCAGCCCCCGCGGCCCAGATGCCACCCAGCCCGTCGTCGCCAATCCACGGCCCCACTCGGGATCCCTCAGGAGGGCGAATGGTGTTCGAGGTGCCGGTGCGCGGGTCGATGCGTCCAAGCGCGCCCGTGGAACTCATGTCGAACCACACGACCCCATCGTCGTCCACGATAATGTCGTGTGAATTCGCGGGGGGGCCGCCTGGCATCTCCGACACCACGAAGTTCGTCGCTTGCCCCGTCCGCCAGTCATATTTGACGACGGTGCGGGTGATGTTGAACATGTCGGCCATCCACACGTTCCCATCGTGATCCACCGTCGCGTTCATCGCGTGGTGCTTGGACTCGTCCATGAAATCGACAGGGCCGAGAGCCCAATCGGTGCTGCCATCGTTGAAGAACGGCAATCCAAAGCCGGGCTCAGGGGTGTCGTATTCGCGGGCGATCATCAGCGTTGAGTCTCCCGTGGGACGGCGAGGCGTAAACGCCATGGGCGACGGGCCCGGACCGCGCATCTTCGCCAGCCACGCCGCCAACTCGTCCTCGAAGTACAACATGATCGGGTTCGGCTCGCGATTGGCCGCTGCGGCCGGAGTCCCGTACCGATACGGATGCATTCGACTCATCACGGTGATGATGTTCCGCCAGCCTGCCTCATCGAATCTACTGATCAGCGTGAAGTTCTGAGGGTGACATCCCATGCAGGCCGCCCGAAAGACCTCCTTCATTCGCCGATCCTCACGTGTGCCATCTGGCAGCGCCGCATACCACTGGCTTCCCGTGAGCTGATTGTGGAAGTCCGCTTCGGGGGCGAGCGTGAAGTCCTGTCGAGCCCCTGCCTGGCTCAGCGCGACGTCGGCGCGGCCCGCCTCAAAGGCTTGGGCCTGCGCCCACACCTTGTATGGCCGTCCCGCCTCGAGTGGCGGGAAATAGTACTCGCCGTCGCTGTCCGTGAACACGCTCGTGGTGACGTTCCTTCCCAGGGAGCGGGCAGACACGGTGACGCCCTCGAGTGTCTTGCCGGACGTCGATGTGATGGTCCCCCACAGGGTCTGGGCGGTTTGGCCGAAGGGCACTGCCTCGACCACGTTCGGCGACTCTATGTCCACCAGCCGGTCTACCACCGGCGGACGGAGAGTCTCGACTCTCTTGAGGTAGCCAATGATCGAGTCGATCTGCTCAGGTCCGAGCGCGTATTTGAACGCGGGCATCGTGGCCGAGCCTTCCGAGATGAGCAGTCGCGCCGCGCGTTCGCGGTCCTCCCCTTCGACATTCCTCTTGGAGAGCGGCGGCCCATAGGATGCTTCGCTGACGAGTCCCGCCCGCGCGCCTCTGGTCGTCGACATCGTCGAATAGTGACAGGTGTTGCAGCGCTGCTTGAACAGAAACGCCCCCTGCCGTTCGCTCGCGTTCAAAGACGACAGAAAGTGGGTGTCGGTGACGCCAAGCACCTGCGGCTCCATGCCCCATGCGGTGCGCATCCACTCTTCAACGTCGGCGGGCATGTCCGGCGTGTCCGCTGACGTGGCCTGCTGGGCCAGCACGTCGGACGAGGGGAACAGGAGCACACCGAGCACCGCCAACACAGGCTTCACGGCCATGGATGTTCGCCTCCTGAATCGAGTGCCGTCGTCGATCGCAGCCATTGTAGCGCCGCGCGTTCGAGCTGGTGAGGTCGAGCTGGCGAGGGAGGCGGCGACGGCAGTTCTCATAGCTCCGGGTGACGCAGGTGCCAGTGTCGCGCGGACCGCAGCTCGAAGTACGTATCCGTCCGTCCCGTTGGGGACGCCAACCCTCTACAGATTCACGATCGGCTGCAGGATACGGCGCTGGGCCACAATGGGGTCATTGACAACTTGGCTGTGGTCGTTCCAGACCATGGTCGCTCGCTCTCCTGCGTCGTAGGGTCGCCACTCCGGCAGCTTGCCCACGTTCGGGTTCCCAGTTCGAGCGAACCCGACCACGGTGTCGCTGATCTTATCGGCCAAGGCAACGGCACTGGCGGCGCCCTGCGTGAGCGGATGCGTGCGGACATTGTCAAAGATGAACGGGATGTCCAAGGTATGTGGGCTCAGCATGCCGCGTCCCGTTTCATCGGTTTCCCAGGTGAGGTAGTAGAGATAGGTCGCGCTCGGGTTGAGGACGGCACGGCGCTCGGCGATCGTGATGGAGGCCATGACGTACCGGTAGTCGCTGTACACCAGAAAGTAGATCTCGGATGGTGACGCGCCGGGATTCTCCAGGCGGTAGACGTCGACCACCTCGCGGGCATGGTTCTCGCCGACCAAGTCATGCACTCGTGCCCGCATCCCCGCGTCGTCCAGCAAGAAGGCGGCCTCGTCGCCAAAGAAGGTCATCTCGGTGCGGTTGGCCCCGACGATGACCGGCACGTCAGGATTGACCGGCGACGCCACCGGCCAAAATGGGTGGTAAGGCAACACGTCTCCGTCCATGGTCGGCGCGAACGTGGCGCCGCCCACGTCGGGAGGCGTGGCGGACACCGTGTGATAGGCCGCCATCAAGCGACGCAACGGAACCTGCTGAATGCTTGGCAGGGTTGCCCGGCTGAGACCAAGCTCGTCCAGCAGCCGCCCAGCTAGCTCGGTGGCCGGCTCGCGCTCAGGCAGTCGCAACGTCGCGCCGCTCTCGATCATGGCCGCATGAAACAGTCCTGTGGCCGCCGGCATTCCCAACAGTGTGGCGACCTTGCGGCCGCCACCGGATTCACCGAACACCATGACCCGGTCGGGATCGCCGCCGAACTCCTCGATGTTGTGCTGCACCCAGCGTAGCGCGTGAACGATATCCTGCATGCCCACGGTGCCCGAGCTGGTGAAGTCTGGATGACCCATGTCGCCGAAATGGGTGAACCCCATCAGGTTGAGCCGGTGGTTGATCGTGACGACGACCACATCGCCTCGCAGCGCTAGATTGGTCCCGTCGTAGCGCGGCGAAGACCCAGACAACGTGCGGAAGCCGCCCCCATGACACCAGAACATGACCGGGCGCTTGCCACCATCGGCGATGCCGCGAGTCCAGACGTTCAGCACGAGGCAGTCCTCGCTCTCGCGACCATCCTGCTGCCGGCTACTGGCCGGATCGCTCTGCGGAGCCGCCGGGCCATACTCGAACGCCTCCCGAATCCCGGACCAGGCGGCCGGGTCCTGCGGCGGCCGGAAGCGGTTGGCGCCGCCGGTGTCGGCGCCGTAGGGGATACTCTTGAAGACATTGACCGACCCGACCCGGAGCCCGCGTACGGAGCCGAACTGGGTGCCGGCGTCCGCCGTCGTGGGCTGTGCCTGGACCAAGCGGCTCGGCAGCAGCAGCCCGCCCAGGCCTGCGAGACGAACAAACTCTCTGCGTGGTAAGCGTTTCATGGTCATGCCTTCTCTCCTTGAGGACGACTCGCAAGACGAATCGTCTCAGCCCGCGTCGTTGGCGAGCTACTCCTATCGACATCCGCACGTGCGTCGAACAAGAGACGCTCTCCTCGATAGCCGATCTTACGTTGACCGGGGTGGTCTAGTGTGTCCTGCCGTTTCACCAAGGCGGGCGGCCCTCTCCGCGTCGGGGCGTTCGAGGGGCTCGTGGCGGTTCGAGGGAGCTCTAGAATCGTCTATCGTCAGACACCGGCTGGAGGACCCGTGCCGACGGGAGTTGGGCAGCGACGAATCCAACGACGGAAAAGGGGTCGAGTCCCCTTGAGAGATCACACC
>JAPULZ010000201.1 GCA_027294455.1 Gemmatimonadota bacterium | reverse complement strand
GATCGTCGGTTTCGAAGATGGCAACCCCGGTGAATTGGGCCAGGTCGTGCCAGCGGTCGAGGAGCTCGACATTGGGACCATGGTCGGCCCTGTCGTCGGCCTTGGTCATGTTCGAGAAAGTCTTGAATGCGTCTTCCCGTTGTTCGTCGTGAATGCGCCAGGTCACCATGAATTTCATGCCGTCCTCCGGGAGGAAGGGGAGGACCCGACGCGCTGTGGTTTTCATGGTGTCCCGGCATCCCAATGGTGTCCATAAGAACCAACGCACGTCTCCGGGGCCTACGTGCCTGCTCCGCACACCGACACTATACGCCGGGGCAGGCCAGGCGCACTCACCCGGCCGATCCCGGAGGCGTTAAGTTGTTCCCCATGTCCGGAGACCAGCTGTTGACGTTCCGCCAGTCCCTCCCGCGGATGGCGCAATTGCTGACGAAGATGCGACCCACGTTCCATCTGGATTCCGCCGCCGACGTGGATGCCGGATTCATCGAACGTCACGGTATCCGAGGCGTGCTGTGGGATGTTGACGGAACGGTGATGACCTATCACGGCCAGGACGTCGATCCGGCGTTTCCCCACGTCCGGGAATTGTTTCGCAACGGCCCCGCCCGGCACGCCGTGCTTTCCAACTGCGACGAGGAACGGTTCGAGGTACTGGGGAGGATCTTCCCGGAGGTTCCTCTCGTGCGTGGCTACACCACGGCGGACGGCTTCGTCTTCCGCAGCCGGTCGGGCGGCAGGGACACCCACGACCGAGAACAAGTGGAGGAGCTGTTGGCGAACGGCGGCCGCCAGATTCGCAAGCCGAGCGGCGATTTGATTCGCTACGGCATGCGACTGCTGGAGGTGGACGATCCGAAGGCGATGTTGGTGGTGGGGGATCAGTACCTCACCGACGTGGCGTCCGCCAATCTGGCGGAGGCGAGATCGGTGAAGGTGAAGACGTTCCGGCGGGATACGTTCCCGCTCACGATCCGCTTCACGCAGCGTCTCGAGCAACTGCTGTATCTGCTGGGCTCCCGTATTTCCTAGGATTGGCCCAGGCGGTTTTCATTTTGAAACCTTGGCTGGAGGGCCGCGTACGTTCCCTCAGGCGGGGACGCCGCCGGTGCTGCCGAGCACCACCATCAAGTGGTTGACGATCCCGCGACACCAAACAGGAGCCGTCGTCCATGGAACGCCTGGCCCAGGACCTCCGATACGCCGTCCGGCGCCTCATGAAGAAGCCGGTCTTCACCGCCGTGGCCGTCGTGTCCCTCGCCATCGGGGTCGGCGCCAACACGGCCATCTTCTCGCTGGTCAACGCCATCATCATCCGGGACTTGCCTCTGGAGAAGCCGGAAGAGCTGGTGAACGTGTACCGGCAAGTCGCGGGGTTTTCCCACGCCACCTTCTCCTATCCGGACCTCCTCGACCTCCGCCGCGAGACCACCGAGGTCTTCACCGGCGTGGCCGGGTCCCGCCTGGCGTTCGTGCAGACGGACGTCGAGGACGGCGTGGAGATACTACCGGCGGAATTGGTGACGGGCAATTTCTTCCCTTTATTAGGGGTGCAGCCGCACGTCGGACGCACGCTGCTTCCCGAAGACGACGTGTCCCCCGGGGGACACCCGGTCGTGATGCTGGGTTACGGTTACTGGCAGCGCCGCTACGGGGGTGATCCGAGCGTGGTGGGCCGGGAGATTCGGCTCAACGGCCGGGCCTACACGATCGTCGGCGTCGTGCCCAAGACGTATGTCGGCAACCTCCGGGGTCTAACCCCCGAAGTCTATGCCACCACCATGATGGTGGCGCAACTGAATCCGGGCAGCGTCAACGAGCTCGAGGCCAGGGGAAACCAGAACATCTTCGCCAAGGCGCGTCTCGTGCCCGGGGCGACGATGGTGCAAGCCCAGGGGGTCGTCGACCGCATCGCCGCGTCTCATCAGGAGCAGTATCCGGGCACCTGGCGGCCGGACAACGTCATCACGTTGGTGCCGACGGCCGATGTCATCATGAATCCCATGATCGACCGTTTCATCGTTCCCGCGGCGGCGCTCATGTTGGTGGTGGTGGTGTTGGTGCTGCTGATTGCCTGTGCGAACCTGGCCAGCTTCCTGCTGGCGCAGGCCGCCGATCGTCGCAAGGAAGTGGCGGTGCGACTGGCCCTTGGAGCCAAGCGCGGCGTGTTGATTCGGCAGTTCATGACCGAGACGGCGTTGCTGGCCCTCATCGGCGGCGTCGCCGGCGTCGCCCTGGCGGCCGGAATGCTCAAGGTCTTGGTGACGGCCGATCTCCCCTTGCCGTTTCCCATCACGTTGGACTTGAGTCTCGACGCCACGGTGCTCGGTTTCAGTCTGTTGGTCACCGTTGCGGCGGGTTTCTTGTTCGGAATGGTTCCGGCATTGCAGGCGACGAACGCCGATGTCGCAACCACGCTGAAGAACGAGAGTACGGGCGGTCAGCCCAAGAGGTTTTCGCTGCGCAACGGCCTGGTCGTGACCCAGGTCGCCGTCTCACTCATGTTACTGGTCGGCGCCGGGCTGTTCTTGCGGAGTCTGCAGGCGCGTGTGGCCGTGGATCCGGGTTTCGGATACGATCCGGCCGCCATCATCACGGTGCAGACGGTACCCGATCGCTACACGACCGAGCAGGCCCGGGTGTTCTACCGGTCGTTCCTCGATCAGGTCGCTGCGTTGCCCGGCGTCGAGGCCGTGGGCATGTCGGCGGATCTGCCACTCAGCGCGCTGAACAACAACATGATGGGCGTCAACGTGGACGGCGTGGATCCCCCTCCGGGAGAGGACTCTCACCTCATCGAACATGCGGCGGTCGACGCGGGATTCTTCCAGGCGGTGGGTGTCCCCATCCTCCGCGGACGCGCCTTCGACGACAGCGACGGTCCGGACGGCTCACCGGTGGCCATCATCAGCGACGCCATGGCCCAGCGGTTCTGGCCCGGAGGCGACGTGATTGGGCGGACGTTCCGGCGGGGGGAAGACGAGTACACCGTGGTGGGCGTGGCGGGGAACGCAAAGATTCGCTCCCTGGGCGAGGCGCCACGGCCGTTCGTGTATCGCCCCCACGCCCAATCCTTCCGGTCCACGATGGCCGTCGTGGCGCAAACCTCCGCCGATCCGCGCAATACGGTGCTCGACATGGTGTCGCTGGCGCGTCGTTTGGATCCCGAGCTGTTGATCTACGAAACGAAGACCATGGAGCGCCACCTCGCTGTCTCGTTGCTGCCTCACCGCCTCTCGGCGCTGATCGTGTCCGGCTTCGGGGGGATCGCTTTGTTGTTGGCCGCCATCGGGCTGTACGGCGTGGTGAGCTACGCGGTATCGACCAGGAGTCGTGAGGTGGGGATCCGGATGGCGCTGGGCGCCAACCCGGCGAGTGTCGTGAAGATGCTCCTGGGCAGCGGGATGAGGCTCGTGGGCGTGGGGGCCGGGATTGGTCTCATTCTGGCGGGACTGTCCGGGCAGCTCCTGGGACGGCTGCTGTACGGGATCAATGCACTGGATCCCGTCGCGTTCGCCGGGGTGCCTGTGCTCCTGGGGTCGGTGGCGCTGCTGGCGGCCTGGATCCCGGCGCGGCGGGCAAGCTTGGTGAATCCGGTACGGGCGCTGAGGGCCGAGTAGATTCCCCACTTGTTGCATCGTTGCAACACTTCCTTGCCCCCAAACCCCATCAAAACCGCCGTTTCACCCGGTCTGCCCGCCCTCGTACGCCTCTTGCTCCTGCCAGCCTCCGAGCAAACGGCGGTGTGGGGGTGGGGCGGGGTCTCAAAAGGCGACAATCCGGGAGGGATTCCCAGGGGTCTAGCGAATGACCCCGGACGGAGTTCTCTTTCCCCACGTGAAAGGACGCCTGATGAGAGAAGGGACTCTGTCTCCCAACCACGTATTTCCGGCCATCCTGGTCGCCACGGCGACGTTCTGGACCGGCGGCCTCAACGATGCGGCCGGCCCTCGCGAAGACGCCAAGGCGCCGGCGCCGGTGGTGGAGCGGGTCGACGCGAAATCGGGTTCCCAATCCCTCAAGCCGTGGGACCGGCCCACCCGGCCCGTTCGGCTGTCGCCAGGCCGCGAGCGCAAGCACGATCGGTTGCGCCTCATGCAGCAACTTCCTCCCCGGTGGCTCGCCTAGAGTCTCTTTGCCAAGCCCGGTTCCGATAATCAACGTAGCGCCGCTTATTGGTGGTGAAGCCGGACGCGAGTTGGCCGCTGTGGTTGCTGGCGTCAGCGCTGCGTGTCGTGACGTCGGCGCGTTTCAAGTCATCAACCATGGCATCTCCGAATCGTTGATCCAGTGCGTGTGGCGGGAAACCCGGCGATTCTTCGCGTTGCCCCGGGGCCAGAAGCTGGCCATCTCCCGCACGAAGGAAAACTCCCGGGGCTACTACGACCGGGAGCTCACCAAGAACGCCCGCGACCTGAAGGAAGTCTTCGATTTCGGTGTCGCATTCGACCCATCAGTCGCCGCCGGAAAGTCATCGGCCCCTGACGACCGCAATCGATGGCCCGCCGCTCTCCCGGCGTTCCAGGAGACCATGGAGGAGTACTTCGCGGCCTGCCACGGGTTGGGTCTCCAGGTCCTGCGCGCGTTTTGCCTCGGGCTCGATTTGCCCGGCGAGCTGTTGCACCGCCAGTTTCAAGGTGACCACACGAGCTTCATCCGCCTCAACTACTATCCGCTGGCCGACCCTCTGGCGCCTGAAGAGTCGGCGGCCGTCACTCCTTTGGGGGACATGGCGCTCCACCACCACACCGACGCCGGCGCATTGACGATTCTGCTTCAGGACGACGTGGGTGGGCTGCAAGTCTCGGTCGACGGTGTGTGGGTCGATGTGGAGCCGGTGGACGGCGCGCTCGTCGTCAACACCGCCGACATGATGCAGGTGTGGTCCAACGACTTGTACAAGGCGGCGTTGCACCGGGTGCTGCCGCGCACCGAGCGCGAACGCTACAGCATCCCGTTCTTCTTCAATCCGTCATACGCCACGGATTACGCTCCCCTCGAGACGGTCATCGGGGATGGCCCGAGGTATCGCATCGTGAACTGGGGCGAATTCCGTGAAGCCCGGGCCGACGGGGACTACGGGGATTACGGCAGGGAGATACAAATCCAGGACTATCGAGTCTGAAGGCTTCCTAGCGGATCACCCTTTTGAGCTTGGTTCCCGCGGGAATCGTCTCGCCGACATCAAACTGATTGATGAGCGCCATCCGCTCGAGGGGGATTTCCGACGGATAGCGCCGTGAGAACTCCTCGAGCGTCATGGGCCGCGGCAATGTCACGATGTCTAGGCGCAGCGGTTGCACGGCCAGCGCCTTGCGATCCCGCAGCTCACCAAAGGTCCCGACCGATCGCTGCGCCACGTCCCGATTGGCACGCCAGCCGGCGGTGGTGCCGTACCCCAGCAACTGATAGACCCTGCCGTCGTACGTCACATAGGCGATGCTGCCCGCCAATGTCGTCCGGTCTACCGTGACTCGAAAGTCCGCCGTGGCCGCGCGGAGGCCGTTGATGCTCGTCCGGCGGGCATTGGAGTGGGTGATCCCGTCCTGGGAGAGGAAGGCGTCCAGCGCGGCGTCGGGAGTGGCCTGCGAGGCGAGGGCCAGCTGGATCATCGTGTTTTGATCCGGGTTGATCCCGGCCACCGCCTGCCGCTGGTTTTGTGTCTGCCATCCGTCGGGGAAGGTGAGCCGGAACCGCAGCCGGGGGTGGAAGAAACGTGCCCCGTCGAAGTAGCCGTCGCGGGGGTCCGGGCCGAACACCATGCCGTCGAGCCGGTCCAAATACGAATCCCGCCCCACGACGCGTCCACGGAAATCCGTCCCCAGCTCGGCGATGGCGAGCTCGATGCGCTGCTCGCGGTTCTCCGGATTGGGGTGGGTCGACAGCCACTCGGGAACCGGGTCGCGCTCGCTGGCGGTGCTGATACTGCCCAGCATGGCGAACACGTCGGGCATTTCGCGAGGATCGTATCCCGCCCGATACATGTACCGCAGTCCCAGGTCGTCGGCCTGCCGCTCGTCGCTTCGTCCGAACTTGAGAAAGAGCAACCCGAGGCCGGCGCCGGCCGCTCCGACCAAGCCCTGCAGCGCTTGGGGTCCGAAAATTTGCCCCGCGACGAGCCCCGCCTGGGCCAATTGCGCCCGGCTCAGCTGCTCGACCGAATGCCGTCCGGTGACATGGCCGATCTCGTGGCCCACCACCGACGCCAACTGCGCCTCGGAGTTGAAATGGGCCATGATGCCGCGGGTGATGTAGATGAAGCCCCCCGGCAACGCAAAGGCGTTGACGATGGGGTCGTCCATGACCTTGAAGCTCCACGGCAGGTTCGGCCGTTCGGAGAGACTCGCCATGCCGTTGCCGATCTCGCTGAGGTACGTCTGGAGTGACGGGTCGTCATAGGTGCCCAGGGAGGCGGAGATGGATCGATCCGCCTCGCGGCCCATGGCGATCTCCCGGCCTTCGCCGATGAGGATGAACTGGCGTTCACCGGTGGCCGGGTTCACTACACAGGCTCCGACGAGCAGGGTGGTGGTGACGGCGCATGCCTTGGCGATTCCTGACGTCATGCCCTATCGCTCCGTGGAGGTGCTGGGTACGGTGGTCGACTCTTGCCAGGTTAATAACTGACGAGCCGATATTCAATATCGAGTGCTCAACATTCCTTGGTACGACTCGGCGGCGATGAAGGTCCCTACGCTCGGACCACCGAGCTCCGATCGATGGCTCCGATACTCGGCGTTCCCGCGAGCCTCATGGCGAGCTCCGTCTCGGCCCGAAGAATATCGAGCACCGCTTCGACGCCCGGCTGCCCGAACGCGCCCAACCCCCAGAGATAGGGGCGACCGATGCAGATCGCGGTGGCTCCGAGCGCCATGGCCTTTAGGATATCGTTGCCCCGGCGAAATCCGCCGTCCACGAGCACCGGGATCTGGCCGGCAACCGCCTCCACGACCTCTGGCAGACTCCGGATCGTGGCGCGTCCGCTTTCCTCGGCGCGCCCACCGTGATTGGAGACGATGATGCCGTCGGCGCCGTGCTGGAGACATCGTGCCGCGTCTTCCCGGGTCACGATACCCTTGACCACGACGAGCATGTTCGTGTTGTCCTTGAGCCGTCGCACGAAATCCCAAGTCAGGCCCGGTGTGTCGAGGCCGGTGAGTCCGCTCAAGTCGAGTCCGTCGAACATGGGCTTGCGCCGCACGTATCCGGCGAAATCGCCCGCGGCTGCGTGACAGGATGCGCAGTCCCGGCCGTCGATTCGCGCCCATCGTTCCGCGGTCTCCCGGTTGCTCCCGACCGGAAGGTCGACGGTGAGAACCACGACGGGGCAGCCGGCGGACTCGGCGCGGCGCAGTAAGGCCTGCGTGACGGCCCAACGGGTTGTGGGATAGAGTTGGTACCACACCGGCGCGCCTCGGGCTTCGGTCACATCCTCGACCGAGGTCGTGGTAACGGTCGACAGCAACTGGAGATGGCCCTTGCTACGGGCGGCTCTGGCCACGGCGGCTTCGCCTTCAGGATGAAACGCTCGTTGGCTGCCCGCCGGTGCCAGCACAATCGGGCTCTCCCAGCGTTCGCCGAACAGCTCGACGCTCATGTCGACGCTCGTCACATCCACGAGGCGCCGCGGCCGCAGGTGCAACCGTCCAAACCCAGCCCGATTGGCGCGCAGCGTCGCGTCGTCGTCCACGCCTGTCGCCATGTATCCGAAGTGCGCGGGTGGGATCGTGTTGCGTGCCACCGCCTCGAAATCGAAGACGTTGATGGCGTCTTCCGGGGACGAGACGAGCTGCCCGAGATCATGCAGGTCAGACGTGCCGCTGTCGCCGCCGCCCCCAGACGAATTTCTGCTGGTGCAGCTGGGCACTCCCACCAGGGAGAGCAGCGGACTCCCGGCGAGGAAGCGGAGGAAGGAACGGCGCGAGGTACAGGATTCGGCGAGCTCTTTCACTAGTGGCCTCCAGGAAGCGGCGTGGTGTCTTGAGCAGCGGCGGGACTGGCAGTCAGGGCGAGAAGAACGGCGGCGCACGGAAGAAACCGGGTGGGCAGGTTCATGGTCGGACTCCTGGGATCGGACGGGGTTGGTCGGAGGGGCCCCGGGGTGGTTGTTCGTATCGCGAACATATGGTCTCAGCTGCGCGGCGGTAAGGCGGTAAGGCGGTAGGTGGTGAGGGCGGTGGGTTTGTCTCAGTTCCTCCGCCGGTAGACCTCCAGCCGCCTCCGCCCGATACCCTCCAGGGAGTCCGACCCGGCCGCCACCGCCACGGCCACGGCGCGTTCGGCGACGAGGATCGCCGATTGGTAATCCGCGAGCGCGGCAAAGGCCTCCGCCATGTCGAGAAACACCTGAGGGTCGTCGGCCTTGAGCCGAATCGCCGCTTGATATCGGCCGATGGCTTCGGTGAACTTTCCTGCGGCGGCGAGTTCGTTGCCGCGAGTGTGATTCTCGCGCACGAGGTAGGTGATCTCGCGGATCTCGTATTTCCAATCGAGGTCTCGCAGCAACGTTACGAGATCGTCGCGATTGTCCGGTAGCACCTGAATCACGAGGTCGGACATTTCGTCCGATGAGAGCGAACCGTAGCGGACTCGTTTGGGAGGAGCGTTGGGGTTGCGCGGATTGGCGGCAGAGTTGTCGTAGATCCACCGCATGGTCAGGGTCGTGCCCTTCGGCAGTTTGATGGGGCTCCTGTAGCGGTATTGGTCTTGCCAGTTGAAATCCCAGTCGTCGATGCGTATGAGCCACTCCCGCCGACCGCCCGGGAGCGTCGCGAAGCCGTGCACTTCTTTCCCGAGATAGTGTGCGTGGGGATACACGCCGAGGACCTGCACCTCCACCGGCAGCTCGTACGT
>JAPULZ010000200.1 GCA_027294455.1 Gemmatimonadota bacterium | reverse complement strand
AACGCTGTCGGACAGGCCGATTCCACCAAGTCAAAGCGTGGCAACGCGGGAGTGAGAGCCGACACCGTAAGCGCCCGCGGCGAGCGGGGGCGTCGGGGAGGCAACGACGAGCGCGGCCGTGAGGCCGATCGTCGCGGCAACGCCGCCGGCCAGGCCGACACTACGAGCAACAAGCGCTCGGGCCAACAGGTCGGTGCGCAAGTCAACCGGCGCGGTGGTGATGAGAAGCGCGGACGCGAGACTGACGACCGGCCGGGTCGCCGCGGTGAAGAAGACGACAGGCTGATCGGTGCCATGAACCGGCCACCGTTGGAGATCAACGCACGCTACTTCCCGAATCCTGGCCAATGCCGAGTGTGGGTGCCCGGTCGTCCGAACGGACGCCAAGCCCGCGCAGCGAGCTGCGACGGCATCGCAGACGGCGCACCGGCAGGAGCAATGATCCTGCGCCGTTCGCCGAATCAACCAAACGTGATCTTGGTGGACTTTATCGATGAAGCGCGAGCGGGCCGAATCGTGCGGACGAGTCTGTATGACGCGAATTCGGGAGCGTTCGTTCGGGACACGGTGGGGCGGTAAGGCGGGCAAGCGGGCAGGCGGGAGCATTGGCGTCCCGCCTGTCTTTTGCAACCCCGGGCTTGCGCCCGGGGTCCGCTCTACATTAGCAACCTGGTATTACCGTGATGCCCCTTGATCCCTCTCTGCCTCTCCTGCCTCCCCTGCCTCCACTGCCCCACCAATTGCTCAAACCACTATACACCGCCTAATTCCCCAACCGCTCCTTCAATTCCTCAAACCAATTCTCCACCACGATCAGCGGCGCCTCGATCTGTGTCGCGGGCGTCATGCTACGTGCCATGATGAACCGCCCGTCCGAAGCAATGTCCCACGGAGTGTAAAAATTCGAGGGAGTCTGTTGCAGGTCGGGCGGGAGGCGAAACAAGGTCCGCCGTTCCGCGACCTCGAGCCTCTCGCCGGATGAAACGGTCACCGCGACCATGACATTGTCCGCCGAGACGTAGAACAACTCCGAGCCGTCCCGTGACCACAGCGGGCCGGTGCCGCCCCCATTCGAAACCTGCAGCTTTGCCGAATCGACGTCGGGAAACGGTCGGACGAACACTTCCACGCGACCCGTCTCATCCGCCTGATACGCCAACCACGCACCGTCGGGTGAAAGCGCGATTGCCATTTTATCGTATGGGCCGGCCAACACCTGTATAGGCATACTGTCCACGCCGGGGCGCACGCCAAAGATGTCCCGGCCACCCGCAGCCGCCGACGTGGCGCCGGATCGGAACAGGATCCAGCTGCCGTCGGGTGACCACAAGCCCTCGTCGAGCAAGCCCTCCAGCAGCAGCGAGTCGGCGCCGGTGCCGTCTGCGCGGCGCTGATAGAAGCCGTTGCCGCCGACTCGGAATGCGCCGAAGACGATGGACCGTCCGTCAGGCGTCCATCGCGGCCGATACTCGGACCCGGGGTCGAAAGTCACGCGCTGGAGAGCACCCCGGGGTAACGACTTTACCCAAATGTCGTCACCCTCGTCGGTCAGGAGGCCGATGGCGAGCCGACTCCCATCGGGGGAGAGCGCCCAACCCTGGTTAGCGGCGAAGCTCGTGAGACGGATTGTCTCCGAAGAGTCCACCGCGGTCATTTGGCCCGATTGGTCCACCCACACCAGCTGGAACTGCTGGGAAGCCGTCGCCAGGCCGGAACGCATCACGAGCGTGCCCGAAGCCGAAATCGCTATGAGCGGGGCGTTCTGCTCCGCCGAGATGTCTTCGAGGACCGGCACGGGTGGGCCGCGCATTTGCAACGATCCTAGGTCGAACTCCGCCGCCATCAATGTCCCGTCAGTCCGAACGTACACGAGGTGGCCCATGGCGAGGTACTGGCCGAACAACGCGTCGGCTACCACTCGCTGCGCCGTCCCGGTGGCCAGATCGATCGACCATAACTCCGGTTCCGCACAGGGCGGAGTGCATGCCCGGAACAGGACCCCCCGACCCTCAGGGAGCGGTGAGATCTGGTTCACGCTGAGGTTGTCGAGCGGGATCACCGTGGCGGTGCCACCAGCCTCCGGTACGCGGAGGAAACCCCTCCCAAAGCCTTGCCGCACTGCCATGACCGTGCCGTCGTCGAGCCACGTGACTGCGCGGTCGACGGCCACATCGCCGTCGATCAGCGTGACGGTAGCACCACCACCGATTGGAATTTTCTTGACCTGCCCACGAACGATGAAGGCAATCCACTCGCCATCGGGAGAAAACGCGAAACCATCGACGTTCGCCGTGCCGGCCAGCGGCACCGCGTCATACGCATCGCGGTACTTCACCCAGAGCTGAGGGATTGCAACACCTTCGCCCGACGGACCGCTGTACACGATCCGCGCGCCGTCGGGAGACGGGATCGCAAACCCCGTGGGATTCGGGGCCTGCGATGGCGGTAGGGCAAGCCCGTAGCGAATGACGGGCAGCGGCGGCGCCGGACGCAACACCGCCCAAAGCGCAACAACGGCCATGATGACGGTGGCAACAACGAACGGGGCGACGCGTCGTGCTCGCGATTCGGGCTGCGTGGCGCCAGGCGCAGCCAGCGTCGCCAGCGTGAACGCTGGGTTGGTCAGCGCACCGGCAAAATCCGCCGCGCTCGCAAACCGATCCGCCGGGTGCTTGGCCAACGCCTTGTGCACGGCCGCGCCGACGTTGGGTGGGATGGCAGGCCGTTGTAGCGTGACCAACTGGGGCTCGGACGTCAGGATCTTGGCGATGATCGCCTGGACCGAGTTGCCGAGATGCGGCGGCTCGCCGACCAGCATCTCGTACACCATCGCGCCCAACGAGTACACGTCACTGCGGGCATCCAGTTCCCTGTCGCCCGTCGCCTGCTCGGGACTCATGTAA
>JAPULZ010000020.1 GCA_027294455.1 Gemmatimonadota bacterium | reverse complement strand
CAAATCACGAGGGCCTGCACCGTGACGCCAGTCAAGATGGCGGCCAGAGCGGCGACGTGGACCAGGACGAATGGAATCCGCGACGGATAAACGATATCGTCGTGCGGCTCGTCGTCCGCACTCGGGGTGGGCGCAACGGTGTATCTGTCCAGTGTCACCGGTTTCTCCCTCCTGAAGCTCGCCGGGAATCCACATGAGGAGAGATGCCAAGCTCGCAGTTCATATTAACGTGGAGAATCTAACCCCCCCGCGGTGTGAGCGCTATCACAAGCAAGAAACGCCGCTTATCGGGACCCCTCTCCCCTATCCACCGCTCAACTCGTCCAAAAACCCTGGGGCCAGAGCCACGAAGGCATCCGCGTTGTAAGAACCGAAGCCACCGAGGGAACACCACACCTTCCCGGGTTGGCATGATCCCTTTCTCTCGCTCCCGTGACTGGTGAGATTGGGTCATGCACGAGTTCGCCCTGCTGCGGGACCTCCTGGTGCTGATCGCTGTCGCCATCCCGGCCGTCGCCCTGGCGCAGCGGGTCAACGTACCCACCATCGTCGCCTTTCTCATCACCGGCATCGCGATCGGGCCGTTCGGGCTGGGGCTCATCGCGCGATCCGACGACGTGGTGCTCCTGGCGGAGGTCGGCGTCGTGTTGCTCCTCTTCGAGATCGGCCTCGAGGTGTCCCTGGCGCAGGTCATTCGGTCCCGCACCACCATCCTGCTCGGCGGACTCACACAGGTCGGCCTGACATTCGCTGCCACCGCGGGCATCTCCATGGCCACCGGAATGCCGCCGAGCCAGGCCGTGGTGTTCGGCTGCATGGTCGCCGTCTCGTCCACGGCCATCGTCCTCAAATCCTATCAGGACCGCGGCGAGCTGGACACCCCGCAAGGCCGCATCTCCCTCGCGGTGCTGTTGTTCCAGGATCTCATGATCGTCCCCATGATCGTGTTGATCCAGGTGCTGGGCAGCGGTGGCGCGGGCGGCGACTGGTCCGACGCGTTGCGGCCCGTGATCGGCCTCGGGGTGCTCATCGTCCTGGTCCCCGTGGGCCTCCGGCTCGTGCCGGCCGTGCTGGGCCGGATCCCAGATCTCCGGAGCAGCGAGCTCTTCACACTGACCATCGGCTTCTTCGGGTTGGGCACGGCGTTCATCACGGCGTCGTTGGGACTCTCGCTGGCCGTGGGGGCGTTCATCGCTGGTCTCATCATCTCCGAATCCGAATACGGCGCTCAGGCAATCTCCGACGTGGTGCCGTTCAGGGCGCTATTCAGCAGCATCTTCTTCACCTCCGTGGGCATGCTGCTGGATCTGGGGTTCGTGGTGGACCACCTGCCGCTGGTGGCCGGCGTCACCGCGGCTGTCATCGTCGGCAAGGCGCTCCTCGTGGTCGGCGTCGTGACACTCTTGCTCAAACGCCCGTTGTTCAACGCGATCTTGACCGGCATCTCCCTGTCCCAAATCGGCGAATTTGCCTTCGTCCTCGCCAGCGTCGCCATCGGAGCAGGCCTGTTGGCGGACGCCACGTACCAGGTGTTTCTAGCCGCTGCCGTCTTCTCGATGCTCGCAACCCCTTTCCTCATTCAGGCGGCCCGGCCCATCGCCGAGGGGGTCGTGCGATTGGCGGGCGGGGTGGTCCGCGATGTGGACGACGACCGGACGGTGTCCGACCTCAATGGTCACGCGATCATCGTGGGCTTCGGCATGAGCGGCCATCATCTGGCCCGGGTGCTCAAGGCGGCGCACCTCAAATACATCGTGCTCGAGACCAACGGCCTGGTCGCCCGCGCGGCCCGCCAGGAAGGCGAGTCCATCCTCTTCGGTGACGGCACGCGCCCGGAGGTGCTCATCAAAGCCGGGATTCGCCAGGCCCGTGTGTTCGTGATGAATATTTCGTCCCCGGTGGACGAGCGGCGGGGCATCGCCGTGGCCCGGCAGCTGAACCCCGATGTCAAGATCCTGGTACGGACCCGGGCGGTGAACGCCATCGCCGATCTCAACGCACGCGGCGCCGACGACGTGGTGGTGGAGGAATACGAGGCGGCGTTGGAGTTGTTCCAGCGCGTGCTGCGCCACTATCGCATTCCCATGAACACGATCGCTGCCGAGATGGATGCGGTCCGGGCCGAGCACTACGGACTCTTGCGCGGCGTGCCGAAGAACATCCTGCGGCTCGACCAGCTGCGGTTTCTGGGGATTCATCATGCGCTGGAATTGTTCGAGGTGGAGCCGGGATCGGCCGCCGAGGGAAAAGACGTGGTAACGTTACAACTTCGTTCGCAAACGGGGGCGACGGTGGTGGCCGTGGTGCGGGAGGGACAGTCGTTTTATGGGCCGGACGCCGATTTTCGGTTCCAGGCGGGAGATACCGTGGTAGTGGTGGGGGCGTCGCCGACGTTGGTGAAGGCGCGGGATGTGTTTTGCAAGTCAGTGTAGCACGCGTGGAGTCGCCGTGGTGCTTACCGGGGTCTGACTAAATCCCGAAAGTCGGCGCGGTCGCGGAGCGATTCGAGCTCGGGGTATTGGTGCAGCCAGCTGCCACACGGCAGCCCCTCCACGGGGGAAGTGCGGATGAACCGCATCAGTCGAACAGCGGGAGGATGTGAGGGTGGGTGAGGTTGGCGGCGACGTCGATCTCGCGCAGGAACCGCTCCGGTCGCCAGCTCGGGTCGCAGGACCTTGACTGCCACCCTGCGATGCTGTTTGAGATCCTCGGCCAAGTGGACCGTCTCCATGCCGCCGCTGCCCAGTTCTTCCTCGATGACATGGCGGTCGGCAAGAGCGGCCTTCAGGCGCTGCAGGTGATCGCTCAGGCGTGGCTAAAATAGGGTTTCTGGCTAGGGATGGCGAGCCGGCCCCTCTCTGCAAAACCTAGCCACCCCTTGAAACAAACTGGTGAATGGTTCACGCCAGCCCTTCCCCATGTTGTCCAGGCGGTACGGCAAAGCAGTCGGATGATCCGCGTCCAGGGTCGCAAGACCTGCCAGGGTTCCGCTGTCGTTTCGGGGTGCCGGCGTGGCGAAATTGGCAAACGCGGAGGTCTGGCGGGCCTCTGGGCTCACGCCCAAGCGGGTTCGACTCCCGTCGCCGGCACCCACCGCACCAGCCTCGCAGACGCTGGACGAGTTACCGCAAAATGGGTACATTGAAGTTGCCTGCCAGACCTCCGCAGCACATTTCGCTGCACCAGAAAAAGCCGCGTGGACTCACGCGGCTTTTTCACGGTCGGCCCCCAGACTCGGCTATTGCACGCGAGCCACATCCTGCGTCTGGATCGTGCGCAGCGTGAGGAGAAGCGCTATCAAGAACAGGAACGCGGCACCGGCCATCCACGGGATCGAGACGAAGCCGAAGATCGCCATGTAGCGTCCTGAGCACGGCGCCTCGGTCGTACAGGGGATGATCTCGACACTGGGCCGATACTGAAGAAGCACGTGGTAGGCCGATATCACGAACCCGATGAGCGGCAGCGGCAGCGCGAAGCGCCACACCGACGGGTCATTGCGCCAGAACGCCACCCCGAGCACGACCGCGAGCGGATACATGGCGATCCGCTGATACCAGCAAAGGAGACACGGGATCGCTCTCCGCTCCAGTTCTCTCACGGGAAACGTCTATTCCTTTAATAAGGGGTGGGGATCTATAGCGGGCGGCTGGGCGGCGTCGCCGAGGAAAATGCGGGCGATTCGGCCTCCGTGGGGTGCGTCATGACGTTATTTCGCTGAAAACACAGCCGGAAGATAGACCGGCTCGGCGCGGCGGCGATAGAACGGTGGCGACGAACTGCTCGGGGTGAGTACGGGCCTGCGGCCTAGCAGAAGTTCCCCGCAGGCCCGTTGACCAACCTACGATGTCTCATTCCGCCCGAAGCGCCTCCATCGGATCCACCCGCAGCGCTCGTCTCGCCGGAACATAGGATCCGAGCAGCCCGATACCCACGAGCAAGGCGGCCACCACCGCAAAGGTCGCGGGATCCGTGGGTCGCACATTCACCAGCATGCTCCCGATGACCCGCGTCAGGCCGATCGCCCCGACCACCCCGACGCCGACGCCGATGCCGGTCAACACGAACCCCTGGCCGAGCACGAGGCGAATGATGGTGGAACGTCCTGCGCCGAACGCGATGCGTACGCCGATCTCACGGGTCCGCTGGCTGACCGAATACGAGATAACACCGTACAGGCCGACACCAGCCAAGACCACGGCGACACCCGCGAAAATCCCGATCAAGATCAGCGCAAACTGGTTCGGCGCGAGGGCGTTCCCCACGAGCTCGTCGATCGTGCGAACCCGCGCCAGGGTGGCCTCTGAGTCGATGGCACGCAACGTGGCGCGAACCGAGCCAACGATACCGGCCGGCTCCATGCTCGTCTTCATGACGACATACACCTGGTCGCCCGGGAAGTACTGGAACATGGGGAAGAACAACGTCTCGTTGTAGTCTTCGTTGAGGGTGGTATGCCGCTGATGCTCCACCACGCCGACGACCCGAGACCAGTCCCCTCCCCGGCCGAGCGCGCCGGTCCAGAGACGTTGACCGATGGGGTCCTTCCCCGGCCACGCCATGGCCGCCAACTTTTCATCCACGATAACCACGTCCCAGTCTTCATTGTCCTCGAAGAACCGTCCCGCCATGAGCCGCGTCCCCATCGCGTTGAAGTAGTCGGATGTCACGAAACGGATGGAGCCTTCGGGTTCCATTTCGTTCCGCGCTTTGATCTCCTCCGTCGCCCACGGTCCACCGTACAGCCCACCCCCCAGCGGAACGCGATTGGCGTACCCGACCGCTGTAACACCAGGCAAGGCCTCCAGCTCGTCGTGCAATCGCCGGAAGAAGGTGGCGGCCGCCTCGCGCGTTTCGGACCGCCCTGACTCTGCCACGGAGACGGTGAGGATGTTTTGGGTATCGAATCCGGGACGGATCTTTCGCAGCTCAGCAAAGCTGCGGAGCAACAATCCCGTTCCGATGAGCAAGACCAGCGAGAGGGCTACCTCGGAGACGATCAGGACCCGGCTGGCACCTTGCTGACGCCTGGTGCGAGACGCCGACCGCTCGACGAGCGCCGACCGGAGGTCGGTGCGGCTGGCCCGCACGGCGGGCACCACGCCGAATAGCGTCGCCGCCACGAAGGAGCCGCCCAGGGCGAACAGGAGGACCGGCATGTCGATGGCGATCGTATCCAGCCGTGGCAGGTTCGTCGGTTGGAATGCCACCAGGAAGCTGACACCCCACGACGCAAGGCCCACTCCCAGCACACCGCCCGCCAGCGCCAGGATCCCGGTTTCCACCAGCATCTGTCGCACGAGCTGCTGGCGCCCTCCCCCCAACGCGGCCCGCACCGCCATCTCGTGAGACCGGGCCTGTCCCCGCACAAGGAGCAAGTTCGCCACGTTGGAGCACGCGATGAGCAACACGAACGTCACCGACCCCATAAGCACGTACAGCATGGGACGAATTCGGCTCGTGAGATCCCCGAGCATCGAGTTGACATGCATCTTGAACCCGACGTGGGCATTGTCCTGCGCCACCTCGGCAATGCGCACGCCGATGGCGCTCATGTCTTCCTGTGCCTGGGCTACCGTGACGCCCGGCTTGAGACGGCCTACCAGACGCAGCCATGCATTGATGCGATCGGGATCCCGCAACCACCGGGGCCGCAGCAGCCGCCACACGTCGTTGTGCTCCATCACGCTTCGCCGCGTGACCACGTTCGGGTTGATGCCGGCGGGCAGGATACCCACGATCGTGTGGGGCTGGCCGCCCAACTGTATGCGCCGCCCGATGACGTCGGGATCCGCGCCGTAACGGCGCTTCCATAAGCCGTCACTCATCACGACCGCGTCTGGTTCGTCGTCGGTGAAGACGCGGCCCAGCGCCGGTTCGATCCCGAGCAGTGAGAAATGGTTCGACGTGGTCCACGCGACCGACACTTCCTCCGGCTCGCCGTCGCCGGTGAGGCTGAGCGGCACGCTGTAACGCGCCGAGATGTCCTCCAAGGTCGTCATCTGATCGCGGATGTCGCGGAAGTCTCCGGTGGCGATGGGGAGCTGGCCGTAATTCACGTCTTCGCCCCATACCGTGACCAGTTCTTCTGGCCGGTCGAAGTCCAAGGGGGTGAACAACACCCCGTTTATCACGCTGAAGATTGCCGTGGTAGAGCCGATCCCCAGAGCCAGGGTCGCCACGGCGACGATTGTGAACGAGGGCGCCTTGCGCAAGCTACGCAGCGCGATCCGAAAATCCTGGAACAACAGACTCATATCCCAGCTCCTCTTCTTGTCCAAAGGGGGCAAACGAAAGGCATCGGGATTCCCTCGACGGCGGACCTGCCACGTCGCTCGGAGCAACGCCACGACCTCCCGCACCCAAAAACCAGCTCGGGTGCACCCGGGCCGAACGGCGAAGTCATAGCGGGCCGCGAACGTGCCGAGCATCTCATCTCCGTACTCGGCCCGGAACGCCTCGGGGTACAGCAGAAGAAGCCAGCGGTAGAACCGCAACGCGGCCGATTCCCGGCTCATGACTCCGCCCGCTGCGGTCGGACAACCTCGCCCACGAGCTTCTTCTCCCGGGCCAGGTTCACGAGCCGCGCGAGGCGCTCCGATTCGGCTTCGAGGACCTTCTTGCCCAGATCGGTGAGCGTGTAGTACCGGCGACGGCTGTCGGCACCAGGATCGTCCCGGGGTGGCGGCGCCACGTCGATGAGCGCTTCGTCGCGGAGGCGCTTGATGGCGGCGTAAAGCGTCCCGGTCTCCAAGTCCATGGCTCCGCCCGTCCGGTCGTACACCTCCTTGATGATGCCATAGCCGTGGAGCTTGGTCCCGGCCAGGACGAGGAGGACGTGGTAGCTCAAGTGGGTGAGAGGCAGCAAAGCCTCAACTTGTTGTTTTTTAGGCATTTACGCACCTTCAACGCTCAGGGGCCTGTCACTATAGGGATGGTCACTGCAATCTTAGACCCCGGTGAGCGGCGAAAGGTTGCACCGGCGGTGGGGGCAGCAGGGGGAACTAGGATTGCAGAATGCAGATTGGCTTTGGGGGCCGATGACGGTTGGCTGACCCCGCTAGGGAGACGACTCTACATCTGCAATCTGCGTTCGCGCGCGGGTATCACCGGCGCGCGTAGCACACGTGCCCAGGCTGGCCGTCGAGCCAATAGGTCAGGTGGATCCGGTCCGTGCCGTCGAGGGAAAAGGACACTTGCTGGCGCAAAATGTCACGTAGCTGGAGGCGGGCAGCTCCTCGATGTCGAAGCCGCTGCCGTTGCTCCGGGCGATGTAGGTGACCGACCGGGACTGGTAGACCAGCACGGGACGGCCGTTACTGTCCAGCTCGATGTCCACGATGTTCCTGGCGCCGAGCTTGCCGCCGGGCAGGTCCACCTGGATGTCGTCGATGACATCCACCTCCTGCACCGTCAGGTTGCCGAAGGTCCCCGTGGCATAGCGAATGGCGCCTCGCCCTGCGGTACCTGCCCGGGCCAGGTACGCCAGATGGAGGTTGCCGGCGGCGTCGAACTCCAGCTGGGGAAACCGCCCCGACTCGGTGTATCCGCTGGGGATGCCTTCCACGATCATCTCTCCCCAGCTGTCGGGGCCGTTGCGACGGGCAATTTTGCCGACCCCGGCGTCGCCGTCGAAGTAGGCGATGTAGACGGTGCCGTCGTCGGTGGTGGCGAGGGACAAGCCCCAGTCGTAACTGATGTCGCCGGCGGCTGCCAATTCCGGAGTCCAGACCCCGTCCTCGAACAGCGCGTAGACGATGCCGTCGCCCGCGAAACCCACCGGATCGATGGTCGCGGTGTGTACCAAACCCAGTGGCCCGAGGCGGATGCTGCTGTGCCACCCGTCATGTCCCTCCCGCACCATCCGATGACCCGACCACCCTTGGGCGACCGCAAAGACCTGGAGGACCTGATCTTCAAATCCGTGATTGTGATACGCAACGACCGACTTGCCCTGCCCGACGGCGATGTCGATGGGGCCGTAGAAGTATCCTTGGACGATCGTGGTTGGGGGCGTCGGCTGTCCCGCATTGTTGATTTCGGAATACTTGATCCAGCCGTTCATGTCCTCGAGCATATAGGCGATGTGCGGAACGTCGCCGTCACCGATGGTCAACACCGGCTTCTGTCCCTCGTCGATCTCCACCCACAACCAATCGTCGGCCGTGGCGCCGGTCGCGGCACACACGGCCGGCGTGGATTCGGTCGGCGGCGGGTCGGTCGCCGCGTCGCTACAGCGAAGCGTTGCCAAAGCAAGGAACGACGTTACGAGGAGCACGCTGAAGCGCGAACGGGGAATGTCCATGAGCTCTTGCTCGAGTTTCGGGCGAACCGTCGCTCGAAGATAACCGCTCAATTCGCCTTGGCGAGGACGTCGTTGTGTGGGTTTATGGGACGAGAGGGTTACGACAAACGGCAATCACTCATCGAGAATCTCGCATCGCTTGCTGTCAGGCGTGCTCGCTAATGACCGCCAGGCGAGCGAGCGTTTCTTCCACCGTGGACTCGAACTCGGCAAGACCCGGGGTGTCGCGAGTGATCGTCCCCTCCGCGAGTCCACCGAGCACGTTCTCGCACACCTGGGCGGCGCGGCGGAGCCGATAGCTGCGCACGAAGCCGCGGTAGTCGGATGGGTCGGCCGTGTTGAGCATGGCTAGCACGCTGGTGCGAACGCTGTCGACGGTGGCCTTGAAATCTTCGACCTGGTCGGCTGACACGGGGCCCTGGGTCAGGAACTCCTCGAACCCCTCGAGAGCTTGCGTCAAGGCGCGAACCTCGCTCCGCAGATCGCTCACGACGAAGCGTCCTCCGGAGCGCCCTTGGCCTTTTCCTGCCGACAATATTCGGAAACGTGGCGGAGGGCCGCCTGAAACGCATCCAGTCCTGGGGTCGTGGGCAACACCGTCTCGGCATGGAGCTCGGCCAGGACGTCCTCGCAGGTCTCCGTCGCGCGCCGGACATGGGTCTTGCCGAGATAGCTCTGATAATCGCCGGAGTGCTGGGCGGCCAGAAGCTCCCAGAGGTTGCTCCTGACGGCCGAAACGGCCTGCTCCACCGCCCGGATGTTCTCCGGGGAGGACTGGCCTTGCCCCAGCTCGGCATCGAACGTCTCGAGCTTGCTCCTCAGCTCGCCCAGGCCCTTCCGCAAGGCGTCATTGTCCAACACCGGCCCCTGCGGTTCTGAATGGCTCATGCCGAATCCTCGAGTGTTGCCGCCGGTCCAGGCCACGACCTCCCAATATTCCTGGGGTCTCAGGCAGTGTCGGTGTCGGTGGTCACCACGGCCCGCTGGCTCCCCAAGTTGGGCAGTGGGCAGTCCCCCGGCCACACCCGGGTCTACCGGCCCAGCTCCCCCCACTGACCACCGCCCAATGGGGTGGCTGCGTGGTTGGGGGCACTGCGGCGGGTGGGGGCCTTGGGGAAGCGAGAAGGTGCGGGGTCGGGCCGCTAGGCCCGGACCAAGAGTCGATCCAGGAGGGCGAGGGTCTCTTGCACCGTGGGCTTGAGCTGGTCGCAGCCGGGAGTCTGGCTGTCGATGGTCCCGTCGACGAGCCCCGAGAAGACGCTCTGGCAAACCTGGGCCCCCCGGCGCAGCCGATAATTGTGCAGGAATGTCTCGTAGTTGTCCGGGTCGTCCGCCGTCAGCATGGCCAGCACACTCGTCCGGATGCTGTCGACGGTCGCTTTGAAATCTTCGAGGGCGGAATCCGACACGGGCGCGTCGCCCATCCCGGACTCGAAAGCATCCAGCGCCTGGCGCAGCGCGCGAACCTCTCTCTTCAAGTCACTCATCGTGAAAGCTCCGTCGGAGTGGTGTCGCTGCCGGGGCCCGCTCGCTTTTCCAGCATGGCGGAGAGTTCGTGCAGGGTGGCGTGAAACACCTCGATTCCCGGGGCGCTCGGCGCCAGGGTGTCGGCATGGAGATCGGCGAGAACCTCTTCGCACGTCTCCGCCGCACGACGGACGCGGATTCGACCCAGGTAGGTTTGGTAGTCGTCGGAGTGCTGGGCTGCGAGAAGTGCCCAGATGTTGCTGCGCACAGTCGAGACGGCCTCCTCCGTGGCGCTGACGGCCTTGGGAGGCGTCTTCCCCCGCCCCAGTTCTCCGTCAATGATTTTCAGTTTGCTCCTCAACTCGGCCAAGCCTTTGCGCAGCTCGTCCTTGTTGATTTCGTTGACCAGCGGTTCGGGACTCATCGGAACGCCCAACCCTTCCTTTTGGTCACCACCGACGTCCCCTCAACCGGACTCGGCGACTGGTTGGATTTCTTGTTGCTCGGACTCCGCCGCGTCGCCGCGCCAGGCCCATCCCACGAACCACCGGATCGGCCCGAGCCACAATGCTACCCCGCGCTTCCATCGTCCGGCGAATCGCAGCTGCAGTCCAAACTCCCAGGTCGATTTGTCGAACGATAGGCTGGGATCGAAGCGCCATCCGCGCTTCGCATCGGGGCGCGACGGGGTGCGCTCTACGCCGTCGCCCAACCGCGCACCCAGGGATTCCAGCTCGACCATGCGGCGGTCCAGCTCCTGGAGAAAATCACGGCGCGATTCCATCGTCGCCATGGCGTCACTGACCCGTTCGGCTTCCTCTCGGACGAATTCCACCATGGGTTTCATGCCGTGGAGATCCTCGACGCTGGTGTGCAACGCACTTACCGTCCCCTCGAGTTCCGTCAACCATTTCTGGGTTTCGACATGCTCGTCCCGCATCTGCGAGACCTCGTTCCGCGCCTCTCGCACCTGCCTCATGGAATTGGTGATCGCTTCGCTCTTGCGGCTGAGATCGGCCAAGTCCCGGGACGCTGCGTCCACCTCCGTTCGCACGGACTCGATCTTCACGACGCGCTGCTCGATCTCGTACACCGCCTCGTCGAGCTTATCGCTGTCGCCACGGATCGTGCGAATTCGCTCGGCCTCGTCGTCCAACCGGTTGCATTCCTCGGCAACCGTGCTCAGTCGTGTGTTCAGGTCCTCAGTCATGGAACTCAGCTGCGCCCGCAAGGCCTCCGCCTCCCGCTCGGTGGCCGCGATGGCGTGACGAGACTCACGCAGCACGTCATGCCGCTCCTCGAGGTCCTCGAGATCTGCGCGCAGCGCGGTCGTCTGCTCAGTCACCGCGTCGTAGGCACGGGTGGACGTGTTCACGCGCTCCACGGCCTTGCCGACCTCCTCCCGCATCTCGGCAAGATCGTCTTGAACCGCCGTGGTCATCTCGTTGATTTCTCGCTGCTGCGCAGCTATCTGCGCCACGACATCCTGCTTCTGGCCCGTAATGCGGTTCTCGATCTCTTCCTGCTGGGAATCCATCTGCTCGCTGAGCTTGCGCTGCTGCGTCGCGATCTGCTCGTCTATTTCCTGTTGTTGGGTGGCGATCTGCCACTCGAGCTCCTTCTGCTGAGCGGTGATCTTTTCGTCAATCTCTGCTTGCTTGGTCGTCAAATGCTCGGAGCGTTGCTGGACCTCCACGTGCACCGATCTCACTCGCTCGAGACCAGCGTCCAACTCCGGCAAACGCGCGCAGTCGTCCGAGATCGTCCGCATCCGCTGGGAGAGGTCCACCGCCAGGGATTGGATTTCGCTGATGGCCTCCCCGGATGCCTCAAGAACGCCCATCTGGGTTTCCATCTCCCCCAACCCGTCCCGTAACTGTTCCACCCGTCGATTCAGGGATTCGAATTCCCGATTGGAGAACTCCACGCGCTCGAGACTACGGTCGACCGCCGCCCTGATGGCGGCCAGCTCTTCGAGAGTCGCCTGGTCTTGCGCGTCGAGCTGGACCTGATGCGAACGGATCTGCTCAACTCGTTCCAGGGCTTCCTGATCGAGAGACTTGAGGGACTCGGCACTGGCCTCGAGGCCGGCCAGGCGGTCGGTCTGCTCTTGCTGTTTCTCGGCCACCTGCTCGATCTGCTGCAAGACGGTGTCGAGTTCTTTCGCCTTCTCCACCGCCCGATCTATCGCCGCTCGTTGCTCCTCTAGGGCGTCGACCTGCTGGGTCACGCCGCTGGCCATGGCCTCGAGGTCCTTGAGCTGCTGCTTGGTTTCCGGGATGAGCTGCTCGTACTGCGTGATGTCCCGTTTGAGCGATGCGGCGATCTGGACGGACTCGCCCAGCCCTTCCATCTGCTGCTGGACCCGGGCGGCATCCTCGGCGGCACGGCTTAGCTTGTGGTCCGTGCGCCGCTGGGTGGTCGCCAGGCCATCCGCCTGATCCTGGAGCGACGCCATGAGCGACGGAAGCTGCTCCAACGCCCGCAACTGCACTGCCAACTCGGCGATGCGGGTGTTCATGACCTCGAGGTCGTCGGACGACTCTACGCGGACGGGTGGCTGGTGTTCCTCGTGGTGTCCCTCTCCATCGGAGCCATTCGAGTGGTTCTCGAGTGGTAGCGTCATGACCTGATTTCCTCTTGCATCTCGGGGCGGTCGACCATGGGCGTTGTTTCATCTGCAATATCCAGTTCTGCCCTACGATGTCGGTGCCCCTGGTCACAGGACCAGCACACCCGACCCTCCCGGTCGGGCGCAACCGACCGAGGTCGGCAAGATGCCAGAGGATGTCGCAAAGAGGGCATGCCGGCCGCGCCCCATCTGATCTGGACGGAGGGCACTCCAGCGTGTGAGATTGGGATATGCCGTCCAAGGTCGCGATACCCGATTCCCCACTCGACCGCTTCACGGCCATCTACCAGGCCATGGCGAAGATCTCCCCCTGGTGGACAGACGCAAGCCGCCTCCGCCATGGGGCCATGGCCGCTATCATGTGTGACGGGGATGCGCGCGAAGTTGCGCAACGCGTTCGCGCGACGAGCAAGGCGCTGGAGAAGGCATCACCCTGGCACTGGGGCGTGAGCTCGAGCGTGCAGTTCGCGGTCAGCGCCCTTCTCCTCCAAAACGGCGACACCCCCACGGGCTTCATCAAGGAGCTCAAGCGCGTCCGCAAGCTGTTTCGCCAGCAGGGCTTACATCGCGCCCTGCAATACGAGCTCCTGGCGGTCTTGATCCTTCGGATCCAGGCCAACAACAAGCCCATCTCCTCCGAGGCAATCCACCGGTTCAAGGCGATCTACCAGGAAATGAAACGTCACCATCGCTGGCTCACCGGCCCGGACGACTTTCCGGCCTGCGCCATACTCACCGGCCAGCCGGGCGCCCCCCGCAAACTGGGGGACGACATCGAGGGCCTCTATCAAGAGCTGCACAACCACAAGTTCGACAAGGGCAACGCCTTGCAAACGGCCGCCAACATCATGTACCTCGCGCAGGGAAGCTCCAGAACGGTGGCCCGTCGCGCGGCCAACCTCCGAGACGAGCTCAAGAGGCACAAGATCCGGACCTCGTCCTACGACTACCATGAGCTCGCCGTGCTCGCCATGCTCGAATTACCCGCCGACCGGATCGCCCGCCGAGTCGTCGAGATTCGAGAAGGTCTCCGGAGGATCCGGCCCAAGATCCACCTCGGGAGGCCGCTCGCTCTGGCGGCGGGGATTGCGTTCGTGGATCTGGTTGCACCAACGGAAAAAGCGAAAGCCGCGAGCAACGCGTCGACGTTGATCCGCGTTCAAGCGATGGTCGCCGCGCAGCAGGCGGTGTTGATGGCGGTGGCCGCCACCGCGGTGGTGGCAACGACTATGTCGAGTAATTAGAAAAAAGAGCCGCGCCTCACCGCCGCGACTCTTTTTCCGTGCTGCTGCCAAGTTCTCGGTCTCACATCGGGTTCCTACCGCACTGTCCCGTACACGAACGTCACATCAACATATCCGTCTCGGTTCTGGTCGCGCAATTCCGCAACCGGCAGGTGCCCTTCGAAGACACCCAACGCCACCGCTCCACCCTCGAGCTGGATCCACTCGCCCCACAACGGCCCACGGATCCGGTTACGATAGCTGTACCGCTCCAGGCGGTGGAACGCCCGATGTCCCAGCAGACGCCGTAGCTCGTATGCGTCGAGGTACCTGGTGTCGCGGCGCCGGCCGTAGTGCCGGAATTGAAGGTGGTTGTCGTACACCGCGAACCAGTTCCCTCCGAAGGACGGCTGTACCCAGCCGGCGTCGACACAGTGGCTCCACCCGTACCGCGGATGCCCGTAGCCGTCCCAGCAGTAGCGAGGCGCTCGGGATCGATACGTGCGATTCCGATACACGCGGGGCGTCGGACGCCGGTAGGGCACGCGACGGGCACGTGGGGTGTTGCGAACCTCGACGTGTCCCCGCACCGGACCCAGGTTCACCTCTGCCCGAGCCGCAACCCGTACGTTGCTCTGCGCCGCGGCCGACTCGACGCTCGCCAGCGTCAACAGTACAGCGGCCCCGATTCCAATCGCCAAGGCCCTCATACGGCCCTCCTTGCTCGCGTTCAGTTCCCCTCGACCACCCATCCCGAGCAGGAGAAAGGCATGGGGCGTGCCATCATCATAAACCCTTCAATGACATTGACTTACTGAAGAATCGAGGACGGAGCAGATCCAAAAAATGTCCTCTCCAGAGGACAAGTGGATATCGCAAGAACTGAGTGAGGGGACCGCGATTCTCGATTCGAGATTAGTGATTCGCTGCAATCTCGAATCACTAATCTCGAATCGGTGTCTCCTACGACACTCCCAAGGGCCTCTTCCGCAACAGGAACAGCCCTTCCGCCCCACTCGTCACAACAATCGTCCCGCTCTCGAAGAACGGGTAATTGCTCCACGAACCGTCGAAGCCCGGGGCATCCTCTCCCATGGGAACGGTATCGAAGAATCCGACCTCGACCGGATTCGCCGGATCGCTGATATCCAGGATGCGCAAGCCACTCACATAGTTCGACTGGTACATAAGATTGTCCCGGATGTACAAGTTGTGGTCGCTCGATTGGTTCTCCGAGATATATTCGCCCAGGAGAATCGGATCGTCGAGGTCGACGACGTCCCAGATCAACGTCCGCGTGCCGCTGACGAGACCGCTGATCTCATCGCCCTCGTCATTCATGTAGAAGTACCGGTGGTCGTCGGTCAGCCACCCCTGGTGGGAATACGCCACGTTCGGATAAGAGGCACGGCTCACGGCCACCGGGGCGTCCTTGTCGGTCACGTCGGCGATGCTGAGGGCCGTCTCGTTGGAGCCGAAGCAAATCTCCTTGCCTCGGTAATCGTCATCAGGCCCGTCATACACGACGCACTGAGCATCGTGGGAATACCCGGTCCCCTGGTTGCCCGTCGTCGGGTCGGCAAAACACCCGGCGAAGGTGGGGTTGCCGGGATCCCGGATGTCGATCATGTGCAAGCCGCCGCCGCAGGTTTCACCGCCGGCGCTGCTTCCCACCGCGAAGGCGAATCCCGTTTCCTCGTTGATGACGATGTTGTGAGCGCTGAAGATGGCGTCGTAGTGCGCCGTCTCGCCAAACGTCACGGGGTCGCCCCGCACGTCGCGAAGCTGGGTGAGATCGAAGACTTGCATGCCGTGGGCGCCGGCCCCGTCCGAAACGATGAAGGCATGGTTGGAGTAAACCTTGATGTCCCGCCACGAACTGCCGTTCGCCCCAGCCGTCTTCGGTAGCTCGCCAAGATAACGAGGATTCGCCGCGTCGGTGATATCGACGAACGCCGTGGCTTCCGTCCGGCCAACCAACGCGTACTCGCGCCCCGATTGGGGATCGGTCCAACCCCACACGTCATTCGTCCGCACCCCACGCCCGCCGCCGATGGCCGACATCGGCAGGAAGGAGATCATGTCCACGTCGTTGCAGTCGAACATGGACGCCGACCCCTCCCGACATTCCACCTCGCCCCCCACGACCGGCTCGAACCCTTCCACTTCGGCCCAGATTTTGTCGACCGCGCTCCACGTGCCGTTGCTGCGTGACAACACCACGGCGGTGCCCATGCCGTAATCGTCGCCCACCGCCCCCACGATCGCGAGCTCGCCCGCCACGGCCATGGTGCTGGCAAACCTGTCACCGGATTCGAGATCCCCACCCGCCAACTTGCTGGTCCCGCTCCATTCTCCATTGGCATCCCGGTGGAACTGGTAGATGCGACCCGTGGAGGCGCCTGGGGCCCCAACCCATGCGTCGTCGCCGGCAAATCCGAGTGCCGCGCCGAACGCGGCACCGGGCCCGGCATCGAACGCTCCGAGTCGTGCGCCCTGGACCCACGCACCCGCATCGTCACGGGAGAACGCGAACACGGCCCCCGGCACGCCTTGGCCACTCGGCGCACCGACCAGTGCCACGCCGTCATGGATCGCCACCGCCAACCCGAACTGGCCGGCCTCGCCCACCCCGTCGGCCTCGAGCTTGCCGTGCTCCACCCATCCGCCGTCTCCGCGGTGGAACACGTACGCAGCGCCGGTATTGTTGTTCTTCCGGGAGGCTCCGATCACCGCCCAATTACCCTCGACGGCAACGCCGGTCCCAAACCAATCGTTCTCCGCACCGTCGGACGCCATGAGCATCCCGTCGGGTAGCCAGGAGCCGTCAGACTCTCGCCGGTAGGCAAACACCCCACCCCGGCCACCCCCGTGGGCCCACCCCGCAACCAGCGCCACGTCCTCGGTCATGGCGATCACCCGCCCGAAGGCATCGCCCGGCGAGAGGGCGGCAGGCTGCAGCCTGGCGGTCTGCCGCCACTCGGATCCCTCGCGCGTGAACACGTAGGCGGCCCCGGTGGTCTCGTTCACCACCGTCGCCCCGGCAATCATGGTGTTCCCCGCGGCCGCGATGGCCCGGCCGAAATGGTCGCCGACCCCGGCGTCGGAGGCCCGGAGCTGCGCCACCTCCCGCCAGATGCCGCCATTCAGCCGATAGACGAAAACGATGCCCTCGCGTTGCTCGTTGAGGGGCTCGGCCACCAAGAGGTCCCCCCCTCCCACGGCGACGGCGGTGCCGTATCCCTGGGCCTGGACAGCGCCCGGGGCCATCACGACCGCCAGACATGCTACGGCGAACCCTGACAAACGTCTCATGTGTCTCGATCTCCCAGTTGATCTCCGTTAGGTGCTGATTCGATAGGACATAGTACGCTAGATCCGCAAGGACGTTTCACCCAAAACCGCTGGACCTCCGAACCCCCCTCGTGACGCTCGCGGTGGCCGTCGGGGCCAACGTGGCGGTGTTCGGCATCGCATGGGGCTCCCCTCTGCCTTTCATTATTACTATTAGGAGACGCTGGCGCATCATGTCACCAAACTGTCGTTCCTGTGAGAGGATCAACACCATGGTATTCCGCCCGCTGTTTTCCGCGTTCGCCTTGTTCCTGTGGAGCGTCCCCTCTACCGCGCAGACCGTTCGGGCACTGATCATGGATCCCACGACCGGCGCCCCCACACCGGGCGGGTACATCCTCCTGCTCGATGAAGCGGACAGCGAAGTCGCCAGGGCGCTGAACGGCGAGGACGGGTTGTTGGCCATTCGCGCACCGGTGCCCGGCACCTATCGCCTGGCATCGGTGCGGGTCGGATTTCACCCGTCCTTCTCCGACCCTTTCTCCGTCGACGAGGGCGAGACGGTCGACATGATCTTCGACCTCGCACACGAACCCGTCGATTTTTCAGGCCTGGCATCGTCCGGCCGGAATGTGTGCGTCGCACTGGACGACCCCACGCAGGGGCCCAGGACACTATGGATGGAGATCACCAAGGCCCTGACCGCCACGCAGTGGACCGGCCGTGACGGGCTCGAATATTACTCGTTGGTCTACGAGCGGGACGTGGCGCCGGCCGGCCGCCGGGTGTTGATGGAACAGAACAGGGTGGCGCAAGGGCTCGTCCTGCAGACCAACGACGAAACCGACGGACAGCCGTTCATCGTGATCCGGGCCGACGGCGGCATCGTGTACAATCCGCCGAGCACGGCGATGCTGCTCTCCGAGCCATTCGTGAGGGACTATTGCTTCCGGGTGGAAAGAACGGCGGACGCGGCGGCGCTGCATTTCGAGCCGAGGGCCCCGGGCGAGGAACCGGGCATCGTGGGCTCCCTCTCGGTGGACCTGCAAACCGGACACCTCACCACTTTCACCTATCGGTTTTTCAACGTGCCGTTTGGCCTGGGCGAGGAAGAGGCCCACGGCATGGTGTCGTTCATACCCGGGCCGTCGGGCCGGTGGCTGGCCGACGAATGGGTGCTGCAAACGCCCCTGGTGGGTGTGGATGACGACGAACAATACGTCCTCGCCGGGGTCCATCACCTCGGCGGACAGCTGGCCACCGTCGTGCGTGGAGAGGAAATCGTCTATTCCGGTCCACTCACCGAAGTGACCGGTGTGGTGCTCGACGCACCGAACGGCTCGGCCCTCGCCGGCGCCGAGGTCGAGCTCGTGGGCACCAACTACACCGCCACCACAGACGAGGCGGGGAATTTCCGCATCACCGGCCCCCTCGACGGAGAATACGGCGTCACGTTCAACCACCCCATGCTCGACTCCTTGGGCCTGTTTCCCCCGGATACCGTCGTCGTGCTGGACGGAGGCCAGCAGCGCACATTGGCCTTGCTGCCCATGGCACGGGCGGATGTCCTCAGGGACCTGGTCGAGGAACTCCAGCCCGAGAATCGCATAGTCGACCGGGGCCACCGCCCGCTCCGGACGCGCAACGTGCTGACCCGCGAGCACTTGGCTTCGATGAAGGATCTCATGTGCCTCGAGATCATCCAGCGGCTGCGGCCGGATTGGCTGCGGAATCGTGGCGCGGTGTCGTTCGGGGGCGCGATCTCCGATCCGGTGGTGCTCCGCAACGGCCAATACGCCGGGACCATCGGCGTGCTGGACGCAATCAACCCCGACGAGGTGGACGAGATCTGGTACTTCAGCCGCATCGATGCGACGCAGCGCTGGGGGACCCGCTTCGGGCGCCCGGTGATCGAGGTGCACTACCGGGCGCGGCGGTAATCGGATCCTCCTCACCTGGTCTGCAACGTCGAGGGATCGACGACACCCTTCTCCAGCGCGACGCCCACCTGCGCGTGCAGGCGGCGGGTCTCCGCCACCAAGACCTCACGACCGAACGGCGTCAGCTCGTACCAGCGGCGGCGGCGCCGGTCCGCCGGCGGCTCCTCGACCGCCTCCCGGGACTCCCCGATGAGGCCGTCTTCCTCGAGCCGCTGCAACGCCAGGTACACCGTTCCCGTCGCCGGACTCATGGTGCCACCGGTCCTCAGCTCGATTTCCTTGATGATGCCGTAGCCGTGACGCGGTGCATCGGCCATGGCCAGGAGAATGCTGTACCAGAGGGTCGTCAGGGGAAGCGGCGCTTCCGGATCTTTCGCCATCATGGGCTCTGCGAACGCTCTCCTAGTCGGTAATCACCGGATTCAAGTTCCGCTCCCGCAACATGCGATTGAAGTTCGTGAGCTCCGTCTCCAAGAGATCATCGAGCTCTGTCCGAACGCTGACCAGGCGCTCCTCGAGCACGGCCTGGACCTCACGGTGCTGGTCCGGAGGGATGAAATCGGCAATCGCCACGGCCCCCGCCAGCGATCCGATCCGTCCCACCAATTTGGCGGGCCACCGCACGCCGTCCTGCCCCGTGCTCGTCAGCCGTAGCTGGATCAGCTTCTCCTCAACGTCAATCAGGTTCGCGTCCAGCACCGTCGCCGCCGTAACGACGTCGGGCGCCGTGCCCTGATCTTCGAGCACGGCGGTGAGATCGTATACCTGTCGTCTGATCAGCTCGATGCGATTGATCATGTCGGCCGCGTCATTCATCTCCTGTTGAAGCCGACGCACCATGGCGACTTGCTCGCGAATGTCGGCTTCCGTGCCCTCCGAGTTCGGATCTTTCAGAACCGTGAGCTCTTGAGAGAACGATTGCCCACCCACCTCGAGGGTCACGGTGTAGACACCCGGTGGCTCGAGCACGGAAATCCTGCCGCGGGGGGCCGGCCGCCACCGATCGTCGCCCAATGCAACCCAGTCGGCGAACAAGGGCTTCGTCCTCAGCTTGATCTGAGTGGAAGGCTCCCCGCGGAGATTCCAGGCGATGCGATTGACGCCGTGTTGCTTTTCGCCTTCGAGCGTACGCACCGTCTCTCCGGCGGCGTTCGTGATCTTGATCGTGACGTCGCCCTCAGGCACGGAACCGAGCCAATAGTTGATCGACGCGCCGTAGGCGGGATTCTGCCCGATGGACGGGTCGTTGGGCATGCCCATCGGTGAAGTGATGTTGTGAAACCGGTAGGCGTCTCGCGGCTCGAAGAGGTGGGCGTCCGACGCCATCACCTCCGGCGTCAGTTCTTGCAGCGGCGAGAGGTCGTCCAAAATCCAGAATCCCCGTCCATACGTGCCGACCACGAGATCATTGAAGTGCTCTTGGATGACGAGGTCGTACATTGGGGCCGCCGGCAGATTGGTCATGAGCGACTGCCACAGCTCGCCGTCGTCGAATGAGACGTAGAGCGCGTTCTCCGTTCCGAGATAGAGCAAACCGGGACGTACCGGATCCTCCTCGATGGCCCGTGCGTAGCTGAGCGGACTGTCGGCGATGCCGTCCACGATCTTGTCCCAGCTCGCACCGTAGTCGTCGGTCCGATACACGTGGGGCTCGAAATTCCCCTGCTGGTGATGCTCGATGGCGACGTAGGCCTTGGCCGGATCCCACTTGGACGCCTCGATACTGCGCACGACGCCGTCCGGAGGCAGGTCGGGTAGGTTGTCGGTCACGTTGGACCAGTTCGCCCCGCCGTCCCGGCTCACGTGCACCAATCCATCGTTCGAGCCGGCCCAGAACACGCCCTGCTGGGCCGGCGATTCGTCGAACGCGTAGATCACGCAACAGTACTCCACGCCGATGTTGTCCGGGGTCAGCCCTCCCGAGATGCCCTGCTTCGCCTTGTCGTTCGTCGTGAGATCCGGGCTGATCACGTCCCAGCTCTGACCGCCGTTGGTCGTCCGGTGCACGTGCTGGCTGGTCACGTACACCGTGGTGTTGTCGTGCGGCGAGATGAGCAGCGGGAACGTCCACTGGAAGCGATACTCGAGTTCGGCCGCCGGCCACCCACCCGTGCTCTCCGGCCAAACCTCGACCTGGCGAAACTGTCTGGTACGTTCGTTGTAGCGGACCACGATGCCGCCCCGGGCCCCAGAACCCGATGCGCTCGACCAGATGATGTTCGGATCCGTCGGGTCCGGGGTGGCGAACCCGCTCTCTCCGCCGCCGACCGAGTGCCACATGCCCCGGGGGATCGATTCACCCGTCCGGCTGTTGCTGGGCCCCCGCGTCGACGGACCGTCTTGCCGGTTACCCATCACGTTGTAGGGAACCGCGTTGTCCACGGTCACGTGGTACATCTGCGCGATGGGAAGCTGGACCCGGTGCCAAGTCTGCCCGCGGTTGAGCGAGATCGCCGTGCCGCCGTCGTTGCCGACGATCATGCGGTCGCCGTTGGTCGGATCGATCCACATGTCATGGTAGTCACCGCCTGGCCGGCGGCGTCCGGCGAGCGGAGTGCCAGTCCGTCCGCCGTCGGTGGTGTGCACGAAAGCGGCAGTCAGGAAAAACACTTCGTCGGGGTCGTCGGGCAACACGACGCAGTTGTTGTAATAGCCGGTTCGCCCGCCGAGGTTGCGGTCATGCGTCATGAGCTGCCAGCTCTCGCCACCGTCGTCCGAACGCCACAGCTCCCCACTTTCCGTGTCCTGCCCGTGCCAGGGCACACCGTCGCCGGTCTCGATCAACGCATAGATCCGATCCGAATTGGCCGGCGTGAGACACACGTCGACTTTCCCGACGGGTAGCGTGGGCAGCCCGTTCCCCTCGAGCTTTTGCCAGGTGTTCCCGCCGTCACGCGACGTGTAGATCCCGCTGCCCGGACCACCGCTCTCCCTGCCCCACGTATGAACCTCCACGGTCCACATGCCGGCGAAGAGAATCCGGGGGTTGTTCGGATCCATCTCCAAGCTGGAGGCACCGGTGTTTTCGTCGACGAAGAGGACGTGCTCCCAGGTGTCGCCGCCGTCCGTGGTCCGGAACACCCCTCGTTCTTGTTGGGGCCCGTGCGCATGGCCGAGGGCCGCAACGTAGACGATGTCGGGATTCGTCGGATGGATGACGATGCGCGAGGTGCGGCTGGGCCACGCGAGTCCCATCTTTCGCCAGGTTTCGCCGGCGTCCGTGGACTTGTACAAGCTCGTGCCCAGAGACACGTTGGAACGGATGTGCGGTTCGCCGGTCCCGGCCCAGACGACGTTGGGGTCCGAAGCCGCGACCGCCAAGGCGCCGATGGCGTGGTCATCCTGGCCGTCGAAGATGGGCTCCCAGTATTCTCCTCCGTCCTCCGACTTCCAGATACCGCCGGAGGCGGCGCCGGCGTAGTAGGTCAGCATGTCACCCGCCACTCCGGCCACGGCCGAGACCCGGTTCCCGACGGGACCGATGTGTCGGTAGCGGAGCTGCTGGATGAGATCCGCCGTGATCTGTTGCGCCATGCCCGTCGCGGGAGCGGTGAGGACGAGCAAGAAGGCGAGCGTGGGGCGGAAGTGCTTGGACATGGTGCCCTCTCCTGTAATGGCAGAAACGACCGAGGATGCTCAGTAACGAATAGCCCGAGAAGGCAGGCGGAGGCAAGCGGCTAGCGGAAGCCTCAGTCTCACGCGTGGGCCTCCCGTGTCGTATGGAACAGGTAGTACCTGGCGGCATCACGCGTGAATCGCCGCCAATCCTGGTGTACCCGTTGGGCCACCCTCTTGGAGGCGTGGTTGTCAGGATGCGCCATGGAGACGATCCGATCACAGTCCAGTACGTTGAACCCGTGATCGAGGCACGCGAGCGCCGCCTCGGTCGCTAGACCTTTCCCCCGCTGGTCCGCCCGCAAGTGATAGGCAACCTCCACCTCCTGTTGCTCTTGGATCGTCTGGTAGATCAATCCGCAGTCGCCAACCACCTCACCGGTCTCCTTGAGACAGGCAGCCCAAAGCCCAACCCCCTGTTCCTCGTAGCGGGCGATATTCCGGCGGACCCAACGCTCGGCCATTGGCAGGGAACCCATTTCGGGGTAGAAGCGCTTGGCGTACCAGTCATCGAATACTTGGCGAAGTTCCGGTATGTCTCCCAGCACGAAACGCCGCAAGATCAGGCGCTCGGTGGTCAGTACCGTCTCATGCGCGCTCATCGGACCGATGCACCGCCCAGGGCATCGTGAGCCAGGATCGCGTGCGCCTCACGTACGCCGTTGACGATCGTGGTGCTCGAATTTCACCGGCTTCCGAAATGGATCGTCTTGCTCGATGCATTCCCACCGGAGTCGAGTGTTCGATACCGTACGGAGTCTCCAGAATCGACGGTGAGGACGGGGGGATGGCCGGCGAGAAACGCCCGTGCGGCGTGCCGGCGTCGGGTTCAATGGTGTGTAGGGACATGGAGTATGTTCAGGTCAATCTCGATTCCAGGCGTTCCTTCACGGCCGGTCACTCCGTGTCGACGATGCTGAAATAGGTGCTGTGCCGATACACGCCATCCGGCATGATCATGTGGTTCCGGAGCGTGCCTTCTTCCACGGCACCAATGCGTTCGATAGCGTTGCGCGAACTGATGTTGCGCGAATCGGTCTTGAACTCTACCCGAATACAGCCCAGTTCGTCGAAGGCGTGGCGGAGCAGCAAGTATTTCGCCTCGGTATTGATCGCCGTTCGCTGCCAGCGAGGATGGAGCCAGGTAAACCCGATCTCCAGTCGGCGATGTTGCGTGTCGATGTTCCAATACCCGGTTCCGCCGGCCACCTCACCATCCGCAATCGCCCGCTGCGCGAAGCAAAGGCCGAGCCCAGCCTCGGCCATTTGCATGCCGTGGCGCACCAACATGGCCATGTCGTCCTGCGATTGGACACGGGTTGGAATATATGTCCAGATATCCCGGTCTCCCGCCACCGCCCACAACTCCGGAATGTGCGACTCACCGACGGGCTCCAATTGGACGTGCTTGCCGGTGAGTACGACGGGGTCAACTCGCATCGATCCCCCTCTCCTCGTTGTGAGACTGCGGATGACGTGCCACCGGCACAAACGTACCGTGTCCCAACACCGAAGCAACCTCGCACGAAAGGGCTCGCATGCCTTGCGTCGTCGAACAACTTCTGTAATAGGTGAGACCTGCTCGCTTCGCAGATGAGGACTCTCGGCCCATGGGCGATAACAAACCGGTATCAAACGCGCTTTATGGCACGATCGACACCCTGAAGCGCCAGCCCGCCCTGCGGTGGAGGATACTGCGGTTCTTCGTTCGGGTGATCGTCTCGGTCGTGCTCGTGGTGGGCGGGTTCGCCGGCTACCAGTACCTCACCTGGCCCGATGTCACCGCGCTGGCACACACCAACCCCACGACCACGGCATTCATCGAGCGTTATCGAGAGCAAGCGCTAGACGCGGGCGAGAATGGAGACGTGCGGTGGGATTGGGTACACTATCGCGACATCGCCACCCACCTCAAAAATGCCGTCATCGTCTCGGAAGACATCGAATTCTTCGAGCACGAAGGCTTCTCCTCCACCGAGATCCGGGCGGCCATCGAGGAGGCGCTGGAGCAGGGGGAAGCCCCCCGGGGCGCGTCGACGCTCACCCAACAAGTAGCCAAGAACTTGTGGCTCTCCCCCTCCCGCAACCCCTGGCGCAAGGCCAAAGAGGCGCTCCTCACGGTACAACTGGAGCGGCACCTCGAGAAAGAACGCATCCTGGAAATCCACTTGAACGTCGCCCAATTCGGCCCGGGCATTTTCGGCGTCGGCGCCGCCGCCCGGCACTACTTCGCCAAGCCGGCGTCAGATCTCACGCGGTGGGAGGCCGCCCTGTTGGCGGCGTCGCTGCCCCGCCCCACCACGTGGCATCCCGGGGTGCAGGACAACCGCTATCTCGGCCGGGCCGACCGCATCGAATTTCTGACGTACGAGTATCAGGACTTCTTGTGGAGGCGGCTGGGAGACCCTCGGGGGGAGTTCGAGTAGTCGAACACGGCGCGTTCGAGCATGTGCACCGTCGGCACCTGCCCGAACGCGGCCATGTTTCCCCTTCAGTCAGTGCATCCCAAGTCCAGCGAGACCCGATCGTACGGAAACGCTCTCCAGCGCTCGATCTCCTCGAGGAATTTCTGCGACGCCTGCTCGACATCGAACCGCGCCACAGTCGGGTCGTCTTCGCGGCCCTCGACCCGGGCGAGATTCACGGCGGCACGCTCGTGGAGTGGATCGAGTTCCACCGCGGTCCGGAACGATGTTTCCGCCGAACCCGGCAATCCCCGCTGCTCGAGCACGATACCGAGGTTGTTGTGGAAAATGGCGATGTCGTCCCGCAGCAAGGTCGCACGCGCCAGCGGGAACACTGCCTCGTCGTACCGGTCCTCGCGGATCAACAGGAGACCCAAATTGTTCATGGACCACACGTCCCTATCGTCGATCTCGAGCGCTTCCTGATACGACTCGATGGCGTGCTCGACCTCGCCGAGCTCATACTGCACCCGTCCGAGCACGCGGTACACCGAGTTGGATTCGGGATCGAGCGCAAGCGCCTCGTCGATGGACTCCAAGGCCTCTTCGGGTCTATCGTGGTCCAACAGGACGCGCGTCAGGTTGACCAGACTCGGCACGTGCGTGGGATCCTTCTCCAGGCCCAGCCGAAATGATTCTTCGGCAGCGACGTCGTCGCCTGCACGGCGAGCCGACATGCCCAGCATGAAGTGGCCCCAGACGTTGTCGCTGCGATGCTCGAGGTAGTTGGTGAACAAACCCATCGCTTCCACGAATCTCCCATCGTGATAAGCAGCCTCGGCCTCCTCGTAGCTCACGAACCGGTCGATGACGGTGCCCGGCTGCGAGCTGGTTGCGACTTCGGTGGATTCGACGGGCACCGTCGAGGTCGTGGTGGATGTACCCGTCACCGGCTCGGTACGCTGCGTGGTAGTCCCGTAGGTCCTCACCGACACCTCCCTCGACTCGGCCTCCGAGTCGAAGCAGGCGCCGGTGGGCCAGATCAAAAGGATCAGCACGATGGCGGTGGTGGAGAATCTGCGTTTGTGGTGCGACATGGTAGCCTCCCTCGCTTGGGACGCCTGCCCGGCGCCCGTGGTGGTGGTGATCGGTCACCCTCACCTAAAGCAGGCCGAGTGCCAAGCCGAAGCACGTCAGCAGTGAAACTGTAAGTCATTGTCAAAAAATGATTTATCGTATGATCAGACTCGATGATGCGGCAGGGCAACGAGCACTTGTGTCCGGCTGGACACTACCTGGAAGACCTACTGTGTCCTGATGGACACTATTCCGGCCGCACGATATTGTGGCGTCGCATGATCTTGAGCAGGCTGGCGTGGTCGGCCAGCCCCAGCGCCTGGGCCGTCTTGGTGACGTGCCAGCCGTTGCGTTCCAGGGCCTCCACCACGATCTGGCGCTCCGCCTCTGCCTTCTGCTCCTGGAACGTTTGGCCAGACCGTGACCTGGGCCGTGGTGTTACCCCATCGGTGATCCCGGGGGGGACGTGACGGGACTCGATGGTGTCGCCGTCCGCGGCGATGATCATGCGCTCCACGGTGTTCCGCAGCTCCCGCACGTTGTTCCGTCGCCAGTCGTAGTCCGCCAACCGTTCACGGGCTTCCGGGCTCACCGATTTGACGCGCATCCCGAATCGCCGACACGTCACGGCGATGAGGTGGTCCGTCAGCTCGGGGATGTCCGATCGCCGGTCGCGGAGCGGCGGGACGGCAATCATGTGCACGTTCAGCCGGTAGTAGAGATCCTCGCGAAACCGTCCACCGCTCACCTCCACCTCGAGATCGCGATTCGACGCCGCAACGACCCGGGCACGGACCGGAATCTCGCGATCGCCACCCACGCGCGTGACGACCCGTTCTTCCAGCACCCGCAACAGCTTGGCTTGAGCGGCCTGGGAGAGCTCTCCCACCTCGTCCAGAAACAACGTGCCGTTGGCGGCCGTCTCGAACGCGCCCCGACGCAGCCGGTTGGCGCCGGTGAACGATCCCCGCTCGTGCCCGAACAGCTCGCTCTCGATGAGGTGGTCCGGCAGCGCCGCGCTGTTGACCGCCACGAACGGCGCGTCTCCGGCCGGGCCGAGGCGGTGAAGCTCCCGGGCCACGATTTCCTTGCCCGAACCGCTTTCGCCGAAGATCAGGGCGGGACTCGGAATGGGCGCCAGTCGCATCAACGTTTCCTTGAGCCGTTGCATCGCGGGACTCGACCCCACCAGGGCCGAAGAACCGCCGAGCTGGGTGCTGAGCTGGTGCACTTCATGTCTCAGCCGGCGGCGTTCCAGGACGTTTTCGATCTCCCGCACGACGCGCTCGATGGGCTCGTCCTTGTCGATGAAGCCTTCCGCTCCAAGACGCACGGCCCGAATGCAACGGTCGAAATCCCCGGTTCCCGTGTACACGATCACCGGCACGTCCACCTCGCGACGCTTGAGCTCCTGGAGCACGCCGAACCCGTCGAGGACCGGCATCTCGAGATCCAGGATGACGCAATCGATGGCCTCACTGGCGAGCAGATCCAACCCCTCGGCCCCGCTCCGGGCCACCAGCGTGTCATACTCCCCTACACGGGCCAGATCGTAAGCGTACTGCTCCGCCATGGGCGCCACGTCGTCCACGACCAGGACGCGAATCATGGAGCGTCGCCCGAATCTTGCCCGCGGCCCTGCACGTCGGGCGACGCCGGAAGCTCGATGATGAACTGACTTCCCACTCCGGGCTCCGTTTCCACGCGCAGCTGCCCGTGCAGATCCAACACCAGGCGCCGCACGATCGACAATCCCAAGCCGGTTCCCGCGGACTTGGTGGTATAGAAATCACTGAACGCGTGCTGTAGCTCCTCTGCTGTCATGCCCACACCGGAATCCGCGACGACGATCTGCACCGCGTCCGGTGCCGAGCCGTCCGCCATTTCCGCCGCCGAAATCGTGACCGTGCCCGCCTTGCCCTCCAGGCTGTCCACGGCGTTTCCCACCAGGTTCTCCAGGATACGGCGCAGCACGACCGCGTCACTCTCGATGGACGGAAGCCGGTCCGCCAACCTCGTCCGCACTGCCACGTGTTCGGGTACATGCAACGTCGAAACGAGGTCCGCGATCACCGCGGCAACGTCGCAGCGGCCCGTCGAGAGGCGTGGCGACAACCGCGCATACTTTTGCGCCAGACTCTCGAGGTAGGACACGCTGGCATCCAGGGTGTCCTGCCGCTCATTGAAGACCGTCGCGAGTTGGTCCGGATTCTCCCGCGCAACCTGGGCGAAGTGTCGCAGCACGTTCCGGATCGGGGCCAGGCCGTTCTTGACGTCGTGGTTGACCTGCCTCGCGACGTCGCCGATCGAAGCGCGCCTTTCTACCTGTCGCAACCGGGCGGCAGAGCCTCGCAGCCGGGTCGTCATGGCGGCGAGGAGTCGAGACAGCGCACCGATCTCATCCCGGCCGTCTTCCGCGAATTCCACATCGAGGCGGTCGAGGTTTACATGTCTCGTCTTGTCCGCCAGGGCGGCGATCGGGCGGCTGATCCGGGCGGAGAACCACGTCGCCACCCCGAGTCCCACCAACGCAGTCGCTGCCGTCACACCCAGCAACCACAAATTGAGATGCCGCCGGAGCACATTGAGTGGTGCGATGGACTGGAACACGACGAACTCGGCTACGGGGAAGTCCGCGGACTCCTCCGCGGCGACGTCTCCTGTCACGGAAACAAACGGCACGCCGACCCGCGCCACCACCTCGACCCCCGGGGGTTCGGTGGCACGGACGCCGGTCGTCGTGGCCGTGGTGGCGACAACTGCCGGCAGGCGAACGGATACCCAGAGGTCTTCATCGGCCGCGAGTCGTGCCACGATTCCCGCAACGTCCGTGCCTCCGACCAGGTGAAACCGCCGCCCGCCGAATCGCACCGAATCCGTTCGGGCCAGCACGAGGAACGGTCCCTGCGGCGAACGTGCTTCGACCATGCCGACCCCGCCGTTCGTGCGCGCCAAGCGGCCGGCCAGCAGCGGATCCATCCGGTCGAACTCGTTGCGGAAATGCCCGGAACTCACGATGCCGCCCTCCTCGTCCTGCAGCTGTAGCATCGAGAGCCCGGTGAGTCGCATGAGGTCGGAGGCGTACTCCAGCACGTACCGTCGGTCGGCGCCGTCGGCGTCCAGCAGCGCGCCACGGAGGCGATTGTCGCGCGTCATTGTCTCGACAACGGTCCGAAGCTGGTGTTTCGTGGCGGTGCTCGTGCGCGCGATATCCTCCTCGATGACGTGGACCAACGCATCGACCCGTCGCTGGTACTGTGCGGTGAAACGGTCGAGCACGCCGCCGCGAACGCCCACACCGAATCCCACCACCGGGACGAGCACCACGATGGCGAGGGCCGCAAAGATCCGCGTGCGGACCGTCATCGTCTCCAATCGAGGAAAGGCACGCCACGTCCGTCGACAGCGACCCCGGCGACCTGCTCATGGAGCACGAGGTGCCGCCGCGTGTCGACCAACGACATCCAGCGAAAGCCGGTCAGGTTGAACCCACCCTCACCGCCACTTCCGAGCCAGGGCACCCGATTCACCCAGGCCTGCGCTTCCCGGCACGGCAGCGGCACCACCCGGGGCAGCGCCACGATGTATGCCAGATCGATCCCGGCCTCGAGTGCGAGGGAAAACGCATCGTCGTCGAGTCCCACCGCCGTGGGGCGGCGTTGGCCCGTTCCCCTTCCCACCCCGAGATGCCGGACCGCCCAATCGTGCGGTGCATCGGTGTCCAGCGCCGTCGCCACCAGCCGTGATGCCACCGCGCGAGCGATCGAGTCGGCGTTCCGATACACGATGCGCACGGTCTCGGTGCCGGGACCGACGGTAATCCGCCGGGGTGACGGCGCCAGCGGGCAACGGCTCCCCGCCGCCCACCATTCGACCAACCTTCCGGCGCGTGCGTCCACCGGCACGGCGTCTCGCGCCAGTGTGGCCCGAAACTCGGTCAGGGTTTCGGACGACGGATCGGCAACACCGCGTTCGGCGTCCCGGGCAAACCGGCCGGCGAGCATTCCGTATGTACGATCCCACGGTAGCGGCGTGGCAACGACATGCGGTCGTGATCGCGCATAGTCCAGCTCGTCCGGATCGTCCGTGACCAGCCAGCTCGAACCCCGGTCGAGAATGTCTCGTGGATCGCCGCGGACGGGGCCGCGCAAGATGAAGGTCTTCCAAGGCCCGTCATCCGCGCCGATCCAGGTCGCAGTCCAGCTCTCGGGCGTACCGCGGATGCGCTCGACCGGGCGTGACGGCCCGGTTCCCACCGGCCATCCCGACGGCCCCTGGCCTTTCCGAACGGCGGTGGCCGGATGGGCGAGTTTCGCGGCGAGCGCGGAGTCCGGCACCGCGGAAATGATGTGCAGCGTCGTGTCGTCGTCGACACCTACCGCAAGGACGTCCACGCCGGCCAGCGTCAGGGGTGTCATCCCGGCGACAGTGTCGGTGAGCATGTCCACCACGGCGGCCGCCGTGACGGACGTGCCGTCCCAGAAGCGTAGGCTCGGGTGCAGGGAAACCGTCCAGGTGCGCGCGTCGGGCGACATCTCCCATCGGCTCGCCAGACCCGGCCGGACGCGGCCGAGGCAATCGATGCGCACCAACGTCTCGTAAAAGAAATGAAACGCCATGCGACTCCGGAGACTGGCGGACTCGATGACCGCGTCGGGCGTCACCGCTTCATCGACCACGATCACGGTTGAATCCGGCAAGGACACCCGGCCCCCCACGACGCGGCAAGCGGACGGCGCCGGCGCCGGTGCCTGTTTCTCGCCTCGGGACGCACACGCCGTGGCCACGCCCGTCGCCACCGCGAGGACGAGCCACCGAAATCGCGCACCAGAACCCATGAACCGCATATTATGCCGTCGCCTGCCCCCGCGTAGGGAATTCCAACACCACGACCCGGCCGGGTCGCCGACCACCCTCGAGAATCTCACTCTCGCCGCTTCGGACCACGTATCGCCCTCCTAGTTGGCCTACGGTCGGGCCGGCGAGCTTCTTGTATTCCTCGTACCCGCTCGGATCCGTGATGTTTACATCGACAATGACGTATGCAGCCATCGGACGTTCCTCCGGTTCCGTGTGGGCGGTCAGCTCGGTCTGGCCAACGGATGCCCGAACGCGAGAATGTAGCCGTTGGGGTCGACGAAGATCATGTCGCGCAGGCCGTATTCCTTGTCTTCGGGAGGATGCTCGCGGATCGCGGCGAGATGCCTCGGGAACGCCGTATCGAATGCACCGCGCTCGCGAAATTCGTGGTAGAGGGCGTCAGCGTCGGCCACCGTGACGTACATGCCGCTGCGAACGTCAGACACGTCCCTCGCATGTCGCTCCATGAAATGGATCTCCCATCCATCGCGGTGCACCGCGCCGTAGGTGGCCAGGCGGGGACTCTCGGCAACGAACGCCACCGTGAATCCGAGCTTGTCCCGATAGAATGCCGCCGCCTCGGCCACGCTCGGCACTTCGAAGATGGGTGCCAAACTCTCGATAGCCTTCTGCATCCAGTCCTCCTCTCGAGTCG
>JAPULZ010000002.1 GCA_027294455.1 Gemmatimonadota bacterium | reverse complement strand
CCCGATCTTGGGGGCGATCCTCACGTATGCCGGTACTCAGGCGAGCCTGGCCCAAGGGGTCGTCTTGTTGCTCTTCTACTCCCTAGGCCTGGCCGTCCCGTTCCTGATGGCGGCCCTCGCCGTCGAGCGTTTCATCAAATGGTTCCAGCGGTACCGGCAGTATATGCCGCTCGTCACCAAAGCGTCGGGCGGAATCCTGCTCTTTCTCGGGCTGCTCCTCATGTCAGGATACTTCAGCCTGTTGGCCTCCTGGCTCCAAGGACTGACACCGGATTTTCTGCGGGAGAGGATTTAACCAGGGGTCCCCGCTGCCTCCCCTGCCTTGTGAGCCCGGGCACAGCACTTGCATCCCCTCAGGCCCAAGGTTCCGTGTCACTGGGAAGCGCTCCCTGCTTTAGGGGACCGTGACTGGAAAGCGACACAATAATCTTCTGGGGGAGGAATATGCCTCGCATACGCACGCTGTTTGCGGTTGTGGTACTGGTCTCTACGGTCGCTGCATGCGCCGGAGACACGGCCCGAGAGAACGAAGACGTGGAGATTCGCGACCTGACGCTCCCACCGGCCGAACCGATCGCGACGATCGTGGACGAGCCCGAACCGGAGCCGGTGAAGACCTCGCCCCAGCCCGAGCCCACAACCGCACGGCCCCGTGCGCGACGACCGGAGCCGAAGCGGGAACCGGAGCCGCGACGGCCGGAACTTGAGCCCGTTCTCAGCCTCGCCGCCGGGACGGTGTTCACCGTTACGGCGCAGGACACACTCACATCCCGTCACAACAAGGTCGGTGATCCCGTGAGTGCGAGGCTGCGCGAGGGAGTGCGCGGTGAGAGCGGTAAGCTCGTCATGCCGCCTGGCGCGGTTTTCCTCGGGACCATATCCGACGTTGCACCGGCAGAGTCCCCGGGCGGCGAAGGACGCATGGTTCTCACATTCGACAGGGTCGAGTTCGACGGGCAGGCTTACGAGGTTCGGGTCCGTCTAGACAGCATTGCCACGCGTATGAAAGGACGCGGCGTGACGGCTGGCGACGCGGCAAAAGTGGGTGCCGGTGCGGTGGTTGGCGGGATTGCCGGTCGACTACTCGGTGGCAACAGAACGGGCACTGTAGTCGGAGCGGTTGCGGGAGCCGCGGTGGGGGTCGGCATAGCGGCTGCCACACGCGACGTGGACATCATCCTGGATGCTGGTGCGCCGATCCGGTTGGTGCTGACGACGCCGCTGCGTTTGAGGTGAGCTCACCATCAGTAGCCTACTGCTCCGCCACTGCCCCTCGGATCCGCTACCCCAATCCAACCGGAACGGCCTCGATAGATGGCGGTGATTTCGCCGCTGTACTCGTCGCGCTCCCGCAGAGTGTGTCCCATTCTCTCGAGCCTTGCGAGCGTGCCCGGCAACAGCCCTCCGGGTTCGTAGACGATTTCATCGGGGAGGGACTGGTGATGCACGCGTGGCGCGGCGACGGCGTCCCGCAGCCTCATGCCATGGTCCAACACATTGGAGATGACCTGCATGACGCCAGTGATGATTCTCGGCCCGCCCGGCGATCCCAAGACCATGAGCAACTCGCCCGCTGGATCTAGAACAATTGTTGGCGTCATCGCGGAGAGCATCCGTTTGCCGGGCTCGATCGCGTTCGCCTCGCCTTGCACGAGACCGTACTGGTTCGCTTGCCCCGGAGCTGCAGTGAAATCATCCATCTCGTTGTTGAGGAGGAAGCCCGCCCCGGCGACCGTCACCTTGCTCCCGTAATCGGAGTTCAGCGTGGTCGTCACGCTGACGGCGTTGCCCTGAGTGTCCACTATCGAGTAGTGTGTCGTGCTGTGGCCTTCGTTGAACTGCCCGTTGAAGGATGGAGTGGGCGTTGCTCGCGCCGGTTGAATCTGTCTACGCAACTCGCCCGCATATCGCTTCGACAACAAGCGGCGCAACGGCATGTCGACGAAGGCAGGATCGCCGAGCAGACGATTGCGATCGACGAACGCGCGGCGCATTGCCTCCGCCAGCAAGTGCACGTGCCGTGGCGTGCCAAACGCGGGTAGTGGGGCGAATCCCTCGAGAACATTCAATATCTCTGCCATGGTGACGCCGCCGGAACTCGCCGGGGGCATCGAGTACACCACGTGACCGCGGTAATGCACCACTATGGGATCGCGCCAAATCGGTCGGTAGCTTGCGAGGTCGGCCTTCGTAATGATTCCGTTGCCGCGCTGCATCTCGGCCACGATCGAGTCGGCGATGTACCCCTCGTAGAACACACGCGGCCCGCTGTCGGCGATCGACTGGAGCGTCCGGGCCAGGTCCGGTTGCACGAACCGCGATCCGGGTGATGGGGCGGCCCCACCGGGCAGATACTGGGAGGCCGACGCCGGGAATCGGGCCAGGAGATCGGCCGCTTCGGTGATCGAGTTGCTGCGGAGCCGGTCAACGATGAACCCCTCCCGGGCCAGCTGGATCGCAGGGCTAACCACCTCAGAGAACGGGAGTGCCCCGTATCGGGCGTGTGCCTCGGCCATGCCGGCCACGCTTCCTGGTACACCAGCCGCCAGGTGGCCCAGAACACTCCGGTCGGTGGCCCTACCCCGGGCGTCGAGGTACATGTCACGTGTGGCCGCCGCGGGCGCCACCTCGCGGTAGTCGATGGTGACAACGTCGCCCCGGGAGGACCGAATGACCATGAAACCGCCGCCACCGATGTTCCCTGCCCGAGCATGGACTACGGTGAGAGCAAACCCGACGGCCACGGCGGCGTCCACCGCGTTGCCGCCCCGTCGCATGATGTCGGTGCCCACCTGGCTGGCCAGTGGGTGACTGGAGACGACCATACCGTTGGCGGCGCGGACTTCCTCTGCGCCGTCGAACAGCGGCCACGCCCGCGGAACGTTGGCGAGTGGCTTGGCGGGCGCGGGGACCTGAGATCCCGGTATGCAGGCCGCAATGACTGCAACGGTCAAGGCGACCCACGCGCCGCCAGACCGTCTAACTCCCCTACCGCGGTACCGCCCTGCCGCCCTACCGCCTGGCTCGGCAGACGTCATACTTTCCTCACTTCGAAAGGCCGAACAATAAACGTTCCCTCCGCGAGGGGCCATGTCGTCTAAGCGTGATTTTCTCGACCACCGTATGA
>JAPULZ010000199.1 GCA_027294455.1 Gemmatimonadota bacterium | reverse complement strand
CTTTGCTGCCGCAGAAAAACACTCGCCCGTTGTGGATGATGGCGATGTCATCGCACAAGGTCTGCACTTCGCCCATGATATGCGTGGAGAACAACACCGTCTTGCCCTCGTCCCGGCATTGCCGGATGAGGTTGACGATGCCCCGGGAGGTCATCACGTCGAGGCTCGCGGTGGGCTCGTCGAACACGATCACCGCCGGGTCGTGGATGATGGTCCTGGCGATGGACACCTTCTGCCGCATGCCGGAGCTCAGCCGGGCGATGCGCCGGTTCGCGAATTCCTCCATGTCCAGCGCGCGGAACAGCGCCGAGCGGCGCTCTTCAAAAAGCTGGGGATCCATGCGGTGGAGGTCGGCGTGGTACTTGACCATCTCCGTCGCCGTGAGGCGATCGTACAGTCCCGTGTTGCCGGTCAAGAACCCGAGGTTGTCTCTGACCTTCTGGGACTCCGTTACCGTATCGGCACCCGCCACGGTGATCCTGCCCGCCGTGGGCTTCAGCATGGTGGCGATCATCCGGAGGGCCGTCGTCTTGCCGGCGCCGTTCGGCCCCAACAATCCGAAAACTCGCCCGGGGCGACATTCGAAGCTGACGTCATCCAGCGCCCTGATCCGGTTGCCCACCAGCGTGCCGCCGCCGAGCTCTTTGCGCATCTTGCGGCTGACCTTGAAGTCCTTACGGAGGTTTTCCACTCGTATCATGCGATTCTCCCGCGGAGCTGGAGGGGTGCTCATGGCGCGGGCGGAATATCGTCCCGTGGGAGCCGGCCAACAAGGTTGGGGGGTCGAGCGGGCGGATTTGGCGGTTGGATGGTCCTCGAGGGCGCTACGGCGGGAGGCGGCGTGTCAAACCGGGAAGTGTGATTCCCGCTCCATTCCCCGTTCAGAGATCCCCACCTGGCGGTGGGTCGTTCGACACGCCGCTTTTTCCAGGTCTAGTCGGACATGGTCATCATGCGCCGACAGGTGGGACACCGGATCAACCGACATCGCACCGCGACCGCTCCTTCATCTGCCAACGAATCCTTCCCGACCAGCGAGGTTTCGCAGCGGGGACAGCGCAGTGCCGCCCCGGGGGTCATCACCATTCGCCGGATCTGGACCACCTCGGTCGGAGAGAACGGGGCGTCGGTGAAGCGCATGTTGCCCCCTTTCTCGGGCTCGGCCCGTCTTGGGCTCATTTGTCTGCATGGGAAACTACGAGGGGCCGGTCAAGTGGGAATCAAGCGGGCGGGGCTGGCAAAACAACACGTTGACTGACAAGGGTTTACGAGCGTCGAGCCCGTGCCCGCCGGCCCCGGAGCAATGGGCCCAGCGCAAGCCCGACGGCCAGGGCGACCCGCTCCGCGGCCGCGACGAGCACGAACGGGCCGTCCAGAATGAGATCTGGCGGGACGGAGACCACCTCGAGACCCCCGAAGTTGCTATACAGCTCGGCCCCGTCGGCTCCATCCAGCGCCAGCAACAGGGAGACCGCGCTCACGATCCCGTCGTCGCGACCGCCGAACTCCTCCCTCTCGAACGACCGGCGAAACCGGACGTCCACGGTGTTGTTGCGTCCGATCCGCTGGGTGATTCCGTCCCACTCGGCCCGGCCATTCTCGACGAAGGCGTCGACGAGCTGCAGGTCGGCATACATCACGACCTGCGTGTCGAACCGGCCCTGGAGCTCGTTCAGCAGCTCCCGGCGCGCGGCGGCAAACTTCTGCTCGTCCCGCTCCCCGGTGATGGGATCGAAGAAGCCGCCCATTTGCCGGAGAATCCGATCCCAGATCCGCCCGTACTCCACGGCCGGCACCACCCTAAAACCGGCGTCGGCCAACTCGGCCTCGATCACGGAATCGATCCGGGCCGCCGCCGCGGCCGACACTTGCACGTCGGGCGGCGGAACCACGGGTGCCAGGACGATGGCTTCGATGGCCGCGTAGACGCGCTCCGCCGGGACCACGAACGGGTCGTACTCCTCGAGCGGCAACGTGCACGCGCCTAGAGCAGCGGCAATCGGCAGGATTCGAGAACAACGCATACGATCGGAGGTGGAGAGTGTGCTGCGTCTCCGACGACAGTGAGCGATCTTCGTGTTCTAACCGGGGTGGGCCAGAAGGTTCACCACACCCGGGGCACCGCGGCCTAGATGGGAGTGGAAATCCGATCGTCGACCGGTTGCGGCGCCGGTCCCTGGGAGAGCAACCGCTCCGCGAAATCGACCCGCTCGTTCAGCTCGGCGTTTTCCTCTCGCAGGGCTCGCACCTCGTCGTGGAAACCGTCGACCAACTCGGCCAGTCGGTCGACACACTCGCCACCCTTGTTCTTCAGCATCTGCATTTTGTGATTCCACCGCATCTTCATGCCTACCAGCACGATGATGCCGAGGCTCGTGATGCCGGCGAACGCGCAAATGGCTTCGATGGCGTCGGGAGACATGGCCGTTACACCGGCGTGGAGGCGCGCTCGCGCTGCGCCGGGCGCGGCTCGCCACTGGAGAGCAGCCGCTCAGCGAAATCCACGCGCTCGTGCAGCTCGGCCACCTCCTCGCGGACCATGCGCAGCTCGTCGTGCAGGCCCTCCACGAGATCGGCGAGCCGACCGTCGGCGTCGCCCTCCTTGCCCTTCTGGAGCTGGACCTTGGCGTTCAACCGCATCTTCATGCCCACGAGGGTCATGATGCCGATGCTGGTAATGGCGAAGAGTGGGGCGATGACCTCTAGCGCACCGGGAGGCATATGCTCAGTTCCTTTCCCATTCCATCATGATTCGACAGTCCCTACGGGCGTCACGCCCCATCGGGTTTCGTTATTTCCCGTTGACCTTTTTTGGGATAGTCGATGTCCACTTTGACAGCGAGCTCGTCCCCGAGCCCCGCCCAGGTATCGAAGCCGAACACTAACCGCGCCACGCCGCACGTGGGCAGGTTGTCGAGGGGCACCGACGAGAGATGACCGATGATCTCCGTCATGGTAGGATTGTGCCCGAAAACCATGACGTTGTCCACCGTATCCTCCACTTCCTGCACCAGCGTGATCAAGCGATCCACACCGATGCCGTAGATTCGCTCGTCCACGACGATCTCATTCGCGGGATATCCCACCGCGTCCGCGATGGCCATCGCGGTCGTCAACGCCCGGTTGGCGGAACTCGAGATCACGAGCTGCGGCCGGTACCCCCGCGCGGCCAGGCGGTCGCCCATGACGGGCGCGTCCCGCTCGCCCCGCTTGTTCAGCGGCCGGTCGTGATCCGCCAGACCGGGATCCTTCCAGCTGGACTTCGCATGGCGGACAATGGTGAGCTGCTTCAACGGAACCTCCCTGGGGTCTGGTCCACTAAGAAGTTTGTGTGATTGGGCCCGAAGGTCAATTGGAGCGGGGGCAGCGCCGATCTGCCCGAAACGCCCCCAAGCTATTCGTCGATACGGTGTTACCCGAAAGCTACAGGGACAAATGGACAGAGCCTACGTCTCCGGGCTACTGTGGAGTGATGCGTAGGGATTCGCCCCCACCCGGTTTCATCACCAGGCTCGCCATCATCATCGAGGGCGGCCTCGTCGTGATCGCCGTCCTATTGAGCCTCCTGCTGGGCTTGCCGCTCCTCGACCAGGTGTGGCCCACGGTCTCCGCGGTGTTCTGGGGCGTGCTGTTGACCGTTCCGCTGCTGGCAGGCCTGTGGGCCTCGAAGCGATCCCGCTGGCGCGTGCTGGCCAATCTGTTCGACGAAATCGAACAGACGGTCGTGCCGCTGTTCGCCGACACGTCCGTGGCCGGGCTGGCGCTCATCTCGCTCCTGGCGGGCGCGGGCGAGGAAGCGTTGTTTCGGGGGGTGGTTCAAAGCGTGCTGACCGGACCTCTCGGCACCGCGTTGGCCCTCGTGGTGACCAGCACGGCGTTCGGTCTTCTGCACTACGTGACCCGGACCTACGCGATCATGGCCGGCGTGATCGGGCTCTACCTCGGTGTCTTGGCGCTCGCGTTCAACAGCCTGCTCGTCCCCATGATCGTCCACGCGCTGTACGACTTCGTAGCGCTCGCCTACCTGACCAAAGCCACATCGCTTCCTTCGCGTGGCCATACCGCACAGGTAAACAACTCGTGATGAACATGACCGTCCAGGCGTTCGTCGCTCTGGCCCCCATCCTCCTCGCGGCCGTCTTGTTGGTCGCGTTTCGCGTGGCGGCGAAAGTGGCAATGCCGGTGGTGTATGTGGCCGCCGCGGTGCTCGCGTGGGGCGTGTGGCGGGTCGACCTGCGACACATCGCCGCGTCCACCGTCCAGGGCTTGTTCATCGCGGTGGACATTCTGCTCATCATCTTCGGGGCCATCCTGCTGCTCAAGACCCTGGAGCACTCCGGCGGCGTGGCCGCCATCAAGACGAGCTTTCGCAACGTGAGCACGGACCGGCGCGTGCAGGTGGTCATCATCGCGTGGCTGTTCGGGTCCTTCATCGAGGGCGCCGCGGGCTTCGGCACTCCGGCTGCGGTGGCCGCGCCGCTCATGGTGGCGCTGGGGTTTCCCGCCATGGCGGCGGTCATGTTGGGCATGATGATCCAGAGCACGGCCGTGACGTTCGGGGCGGTCGGCACGCCCATCATGATCGGGGTCACCGACGGTTTGGCCAGCGTGGAAGTAGCGAATCAACTCGCCGCGGCCGGCATCACCTTCGAACAACATCGTCAGCTCATCACCAACTACGCGGTCATACTCCACGGCATCACCGGCACGCTGATGCCGACGTTGATGGTGGTCATGATGACGCGTTTTTTCGGGGCGGAGCGGTCGTGGACGGCGGGACTCTCCATCGTGCCGTTCGCGATTTTCGGTGGGCTGGCGTTTACGATCCCATACTTCTTGACCGGCATCTTCCTCGGTCCCGAGTTCCCCTCCCTGCTCGGCGCCGCCGTCGGCCTCATGATCGTGACCTTCGCGGCCAAGCGCGGCTTCCTCGTCCCGCGCGACTCGTGGGACTTCGCCGCATCGAGCACCTGGCCGGAAGACTGGCGCGGTTGGACCCGCACCGAGAATGCGTCATCGAGCGAGGGCCAAACCATGCCGACTGTTCTGGCGTGGACGCCGTACGCGATCCTGGCCGGCTTGCTGGTGCTCACACGACTGCGCCAGTTACCCGTGGGCCGCTGGCTCCAGTCGGTGCGGATCAGCTGGCCGGATATTTTCGACACCCAAATCAGCGCGAGTACCACACCGTTCTACCTACCGGCCGCCATGCTCGTGTTGACCGTGGTCATCACGTGGCGACTCCACCGCATGGGAAAAAACCAGATTCTCGGCGCCATACGGGAGTCGAGCGGCATTCTGCTGGGCGCGGGATTCGTGCTGCTCTTCACCGTACCGATGGTGCGCGTGTACATCAATTCCGGGGTGAATCACTTCGTGCTGGCCGATGGAAGCGCACTGCCGTCCATGCCCATCGCCACGGCCGCCTGGGTGGCCGAGAACGTGGGCGCGGTGTGGCCCCTCTTCGCGCCCACGATCGGCGCGCTCGGGGCGTTCATCGCTGGCAGCAACACCGTCAGCAATCTCATGTTCAGTCTGTTTCAGCATGGCGTTGCCATCCAGCTCGGCATCAGCACGGCGCTGGTGGTGGCGCTTCAGGCAGTGGGGGCGGCGGCAGGAAACATGATCGCGATCCACAATGTCGTGGCGGCGTCGGCGACCGTGGGTCTCCTCGGTCAGGAGGGCGCCACCCTCCGCAAGACCATCCTGCCGACCCTGTACTATCTGGCCGTGGTGGGCATACTCGGACTCATCCTCATGTATGCCGTCGGGGCGCCTACCCGCCTTGCCCTATTCCTTTAGTACCTCTAGTACCTCCGCGGGTAGTACCTCTAGTACCTCCGCGGGCCGCACGAGACCGGTGATGCTGGCCGGTCTCATCTTGGGGCTTGCGGCACCACTGCTAGGCCAGGACGCGGCGTGGTACAGCAGGGTCGTGGAGCGGGACTTGACCGGTGACGGCCAGAGAGAAATCCTCGAGGTGCGTGCGGTGGGCGAGACGTCGGACGATCTCACGATCACGTTTCGCGTCATCGCCGACGGCCGCGACATCTATGCGACCGAATGGGACAGTCGCGCATACTTCACTGACGACGACTCGGGGGACGCGGAACGCCGCGATGCCCAGGTCCGCTCCGCGCTCGCGGAGTTTTTCGACCGGGGTTTTGCGCCCGTCACACACACCCATCCCTTCATGGGCACCCCCCTCCCCGAGGCGTGGCGCCCCAACCCCGAGTCGGACGATCCCCGGGAATGGATCGCCCGGGAGTTGCGCGCGGCCGGGCGAGGCGACGTGGATGCCGCAGCAGTGACGGCCATCTGGGATGAGATGGTTGGGCGGGGAGCCCTGGGCTTCAGCTTCTCCACCGGCGGGCAGGAACGGCGCCGGATCGCCTGGAGCCCGAGGCTCGGCCGGTTTCTGGTGATATGGTCGTGTTGCGAGCCAGGAGCGTAGGACGAGGCCCGACGTTGTTGCGCCTGAATTGAACGCCGGTCCCACCTTGCACACGGCTCCCCCATCGATAATTTTACTACAGTGTGATAAAATTAACTCGGGAGACCGCGTTGGTCCAAACCCTCGGTGAATTCGAACAGCTCATCCTCCTCGCCCTGGTACGACTCGGCGAGGACGCCTACGGCGTCAGCATGCGGAGAGAGATCGAGCATCGTACCGGACGCGCGATTTCCGCCGGCGCCATCTACACTGCCCTGGAGCGCCTCGGGCGCCGCGGCTTCGTGACGTCGCGGCTCGGCGATCCCACCCCACAGCGGCGCGGGCGCCCGAAGAAGTTCTACCGACTCGAACCCGCCGGGGCCGACGCCCT
>JAPULZ010000198.1 GCA_027294455.1 Gemmatimonadota bacterium | reverse complement strand
ACTGGTGGTCGGCGATCTGGCGATCATTGGAGTGGGCGGCGGGGAATACGGCATCCGCGGCTTCTTCGATGCGTACGAGCTCGAAACCGGTCAGCGGACGTGGCGCCATTTCACCGTGCCCGAGGCTGGCGAGCCCGGGGTGGAGACCTGGAGCGGCGAGTCTTACAAGACTGGAGGTGCGCCGTCGTGGGCGACCGGCAGCTACGACGCGGAGACGGACACCTTGTTCTGGACGACGGGAAATCCGAGTCCGGATTGGAACGGGGATTCGAGACAGGGCGACAACCTGTACAGCGACTCGGTGCTGGCGGTCGATCCGGAGACCGGCGAGCGGAAATGGTATTTCCAGTTCACGCCGCACGATGTTTGGGACTACGACGGCAACTCGGAGATCTGGTTGGTCGACGTCGAGGTCAACGGCGAGACCGTGCCGGCGATCGCCCAGGCGAATCGCAACGGGTATTTTTACCTGCTCGATCGGCGCGACGGACGCTTCATCCGCGCCACGCAATACACCGAGCAAGTGAACTGGGGCACGATCGACGAGAACGGGCGGCCCATCGTGGACCCGACCAAGTTGCCGGCGGAGCGCTCGAGCGAGCGCGTCTGCCCGGGGCTCGCCGGTGGGAACAACGCGGCGTACGCCGGCGCCTTCAACCCGGACACCGGTCTGGCCTACGTCCCGACCATCGAAAGTTGCATGGCGTTTCGGAAGGGGAGCGTCCTGTTCCTCGAAGGCGGTCCCTTCTTCGGCGGCACGCCGGTGCCGATCGACAACCGCGCGGGGACGGCCTACGGTCACCTCAGCGCGATCGATGTCGCAACCGGCGAGATTCGGTGGCGATACCGTGATCCCCATCCGATGATGGCGGGCGTACTCAGCACGGCTGGGGGAGTCGTCATCACCGGCAACGCCTCGGGGTTCCTCCTCGCGTTCGACGCGAGAACGGGTGAGGAGGTCTGGCGTTTTCAGACCGGCTCGGGGATCCGGAGTCACCCGGTGGCGTACGAGCTGGATGGGACGGTCTACCTCGCGGTCGGCTCGGGTGGTGGTGGAACCGTGCAGCAGATCACCGGGAGTCCGTCAGCGCTGCCGCAGGGCAGCTCGCTGCTCGTATTCGAGCTACCGGGTGGGAATTAGGCGCTGGGAATTAGGAGTCCAACGTGCGTCTTGCCTGCGTGGCTCGATCGGCCTTGCTGGCGCTCGGGCCGGCCGCCATGCTCGTGTCCTCCGCCTGCTCGGCGACGACCGCCTCCACGACGGCTACGGAGCTGCCGGAGCCATCCTCTTCGAGAGTGGTGGGGGCCCCTCGAAATGACCCTGAGGCGATCGCCGTGGGCCGGCAGATCTTCGAGGGTGTGTGCACGGGGTACTGCCACTCGCCGGACGTGGGCCAAGACCGTGATGTTCCAGACCTGTTCGACTGTGAGTGGCTGCACGGTGATCAAGACGAAGATCTCTTCCGGGTGATCATGGCCGGCGTCGCCGGCACCCAGATGCAGGGGTTCAACGGCAGACTTCCGGAGCAAGACGTGTGGCACATCGTCGCGTACATCCGGTCGCGTTCGCGATGCAGAGAGGGCGAGCAGGGTGAGCGGGGCGGAGGGCGAGCAGGGTGAGCGGGGCGGGGACTAGAAGCCGGAACACCGCCGTCACGGCCGGATTCGGCCGGTGAATGTGCTATTCTGCAACGAGCACTAGGGCCGCTCCAACGTTTTGGCCCGGTGCGTAGCAGGTCAACGGCATCATCGAGCGAGTTGCTACCTTCCACAGGGCCATCTCTCTCGGGAGCATGTTCTTGCGGCGAATCCTTTCACGGCGCGTCGCGCTCGTCACGCTGGTCCTGCTGAGCCTCGGCCTTGGCGCGGTGTGGGCGGGGCAACTGTCGCGTGAACGTCTGCGCGGCATCGTGTCGGCTCGCGATCCCTCCAAGCCCACGTTAAGCCATCCGGCGGGTCCGGAGTTCTACTTCACCCGGGCGGTGTACAACAGCTATGGCCGGTGGCGGTCCTGGGCCGTGGATTACCCCAAGGCCGACCGCCAGTTTCTGATCGTCATCCGCAACCTGATCGACATCGACGTCCCAGACACTGAGAACGCCGTCCGGCTGGACGACCCGAAGCTCCGCCGGTTTCCGTTTCTCTACGCCCTCGAGGTCGGCGACATCCTGTTGAGCGACGCCGAAGTAAAGGGGCTCCGGGAGTATTTGCTGGCCGGTGGCTTTCTCGTGATCGACGATTTTTGGGGGACCTATCAATGGCAGGTGTTCGAGTCGGAAATACTACGCGTGTTTCCGGAATACCCGATCGTCGACATCCCGCTCGACCATCCGATTTTCAACCAGGTCTACAAGATTGAGGAGATCATTCAGGTACCCAATTTAGGAAATGCGCAACGGGGGGGGCCGACGTGGGAGCGGGATGGGTACTATCCTGCCGTGAAGGGGATCTTCGACGACCGGGGGCACCTGATGGTTGTGATCAACTGGAACACGGACCTGGGCGACGCCTGGGAGTGGGCGGAGCGTCCCGAGTACCCCCTCAAGTACTCGGCGTTTGCGGTCGAGATGGGGATCAATTTCGTTATCTATGCGATGAGCCATTAACAGTCGTCAGTCAATAGTCAACTGAGAACTGAGGACTGAGGGACAGTCAACAGTCGACCGTCAACGACCGATGACTGACGGCTGATGATGATGAATGTCGGAGGTCGCCGTGTTCGAATCCGTGTTCGAGTTCTTGTTCAAGTACCGGCCGCTGGTGTTCCAGGAGGGAGACTTCACGCTCCGTGCCACCTGGACGGTCTACATCGTGGCGACGCTGGCGGCGGCGGCAGTTGCGGTCC
>JAPULZ010000197.1 GCA_027294455.1 Gemmatimonadota bacterium | reverse complement strand
ACGAGTTGTTCGACTGTCCCTTCGTGATCACGTCCGACGTCGGGACGATGGGCTTGAGGTCGGAGGAAGTCGTGCGTTTGCGGGACTACCTGCTGAAAGGCGGATTCCTCTGGGTCGACGACTTCTGGGGCACGCTGGCGTGGGACCACTGGTCCGCAGAGATCGGCCGGGTGCTGCCGCCGTCCGAGTACCCCATCATCGACCTGCCGCTCGATCACGCGCTCTTCCAGACGCTCTTCAACATCTGGGAAATCCCGCAGATCTCCAACATCGGCTTCTGGCGACGTGCGGGCGGCGCGACGACCTCGGAACGCGGGTCCGACAGCGCGGAGCCGCACTTCAGAGCCATTCTCGACTCGGACGGCCGGATCCTGGTCGCCATGACGCACAACACGGACATCCAGGACGCGTGGGAGCGCGAAGGCGAGGACGAAGGGTTCTTCGAGCGCTTCTCGCCGAACGGCTACGCCCTCGGGATCAACGTGCTGTTGTACGCCATGTCGCACTGACGGTCAGGGCCCCGAGCGCCCGAGGCCCGAGCCCGACTTGCCCGCCAGCAGCGTTCTACTGGCCACTCGGCCAGACCGTTCCCTGCTCCCACTTGGTCACCGGCTCGATGCCCTTGTAGAGGAACCGCTGGACGCGGCGCCCTTCGTACGTCTCGGTCGTGTAGATGTTGCCGCTCGAATCGGTGGCGATGCTGTGCAGACCGTAGAACTGCCCGGGATAGCGGCCGCCCTCGCCGAAGTTCGTCACCTCCACCATTGACTGGCGGTCGAAGACGTGGACCCGCATGTTCCGGCCGTCGGCGACGTAGACGAACCGCTGCTGCGGGTCCCTCGAGAAGGCGATGTCCCACACGGCCCCGTCGGCCCGGGAGTCCCGCGCGATGAAGACTTCCCTCACGAACTCGCCGTTCCTCCTAAATATCTGAAGCCGGTTGCTCGTCCGGTCGCAGACGTAGACGAGGCCGTCATTCGACACGTCGGCGCAATGCACCGGACCCCGAAACTGCGGTGAGGGCGGCAACGCCGGGTCGTACCGGCCTTGACTGCGTGCCACGACGTCGTCGGGGGGGTTGCCGTACGCCCCCCAGAAGCGCTTCATCTCCCCGGTGTCCGCATCGATCACGGCGACCCGCCTGTTGCCGTACCCGTCCGCGACGTACGCCTCGTTGGCATTCGCGTCGACGAAGACTTTCGCCACTTGGGAGAAGTGATCCGTGGCCTGGCTGTCCCGCGACACGCCCTTCCTGCCGAACTGGGCCACGAACTCCCCGTCTTGGGTGAACTTCAGCACGTGGCCGTCACCCCCGCCGTTCCCGCCGATCCAGACGAACCCGTTGTGATCGACGAACACGCCGTGATTCGAGCCGGGCCACTCGTAGCCTGGCCCATCCTCGCCGCCCCAGTGCCTGAGGATGTTGCCCTCCTGATCGAACTCGAGGATGGGCGGAGCGGCGTTACAGCAGGCCCCGGTCGGCGGGTCCTGCCCCGCGGCGGCTTCGACCACGTTGACCGAGGACGGCCGATGCACGATCCAGATATGGTCCTGGGCATCGACCCACACGCCGATCGTGGTGCCCAGATACCAGCCGTTGGGAAACGGCTTCGGCCAGATCGGGTCCACTTCAAAGCGCGGCGCCATGACCGCGCCCTGCGCCTGAGCGGCCGCCGTCTTCTGGACGACGCTCTCGGCCACGCCGAGCACAACAAGGAGCGCGACAAACGTCGCACCGATGAACAGGTTCCGCTTGCGCTTCATATGGTTTCTCCTCTGAACCTGGACGTGAGCGGCCTGGACATTACCGGCCCTGAGCCGGAACCCACTTCTGAACGCGCTTACCTTCGTTGTCCTCGCCCGTGTAGACATTGCCGCTCGAATCGACGGTGATGCTGCCCACCGCCAGCATCCGGCCAGGCTGACGCCCGCCGTCCCCAAAGCTCCCCACCTGAGCCAACGTCTCGCGCTCGAGGATCAGGATCTTCTTGTCGTGGCCGTTCGCGACGAAGACGTACTGCTGCTGCGGATCGGTCGAGAAGGCCAGGTCCCACACCGCTCCGTACGAGCGGAAGCCATTCGGCGCGGTCGCCCCGAGCGTCGTTTCGGACACGATCGCTTCCTTCACGAACGTGCCGTCCTTCTGGAAGACCTGGATCCGGTTGCTGCTGCGATCGCAGACGTACACCATCCCGTCTCTCGCGATCTCGACGCAGGTGACGTCGCGGAACTGCTTCGCGGGCGGCGCGCCTGCCCTGTACGGGCCGGGGCCGGTGGCCATGGGCCTCTCGCCGTACGCGCCCCAGTGCCGCTTGTACGTGCCGGCACCGGCATCGAACACGACGACGCGGTGGCTGCCACTGTCCGCGATGTAGACTTCGTTGGCGGCGGCATCGAAGGCGAACCCGGTCGGCCGGTTCAGCCTGGTCCGGCTGTTGGGTTCCCCCATCCTGCCGGCCCGGCCGATCTGCAGTTGGAACTCGCCGGTCGGGGAGAACTTCAGCACGTGCGCATCGCCGGGGGGCGGTGCAGACGGCGCCCCTCCTCTCCCACGGCCTCGCCCGCGACTCGCCGGCCGCGGGTCGTTGCCTGCAGCGGCGATCCAAACGTTCCCATTGTGATCCACGGCGACACCGGCGGGCTTCTGTGGCCACTCGTAGCCGTCTCCCGGGCCACCCCAGCTGCCGATGACCTGGCCCGCCTGATCAAATTGGAGTACGAAGGGGGCCGCCACGCAGCAGATGCTGGACGTGGGAGGGGTCAGCATCATCCCTTTTTCATTGTTGCCGAGGGAGTCCGCGCCCCGATGGGTGACCCAGATGTTGTCTTGGGCATCGACGGTGACGCCGGTGACCGAACCGAAGATCCAGTGGTACGGCAGTGGCTGCGGCCAGAGCGGCCTCACCTGGTAGGCACGCCCCTGTCCCTGGGCAACCGCGGTCTCCTCGAAGACGTAGCGGGCGCCGACCACAACAACAAGTGCAAGACAGAACGCACCAAGATAGACAATACGCTTCCCCTGCATACCCCTCCTCCTTCATACCCGAGCCGGCTGGTCGGCTCGCGGCTACGATGTGCGAGGGTGTCAGTATACGCGCGATTCCGGGGCGTGCGTAAACAAGAAAAAAAGCGGGTTCCGGTGGCGCCCCTTTTCCCTTGTCAGCGACGCTCCCATCCTACTAGCTTAGGCGGGTGGCCTAGGTGGCCTTGAGGGAGGACCGTTCGCAGTGAGAGCCTTTGGCAGGCCTGAAGGCCTGTACCATCGCTATCGCCGCTATCGCCGAGGTGGTGTGCCGGGCCCGGCCCTTGGGCTGGCGGCCGCGCTCATGTGCCTGCTGCCGGCCGGCCCAGCCGCCCACGAGCTCCAGACCGACGTCGTCATCCGGGCATTCTTTAAGCCGGAGGGCCAGCGGCTGCGCCTGCTCGCCCGCGTGCCGCTCGAGGCGATGGCCGACATCGAGTGGCCGATGCAGGACGCGTTCCGGCTCGATCTCGCACGGGTCGAGCCGTTTCTCCGTGATGCCTCGACCCGGTGGATTGGCGACAACATCGAGGTGTACGAAGGCAACACGCGCCTCGAGTACCCGCGCGTCGTCGAGGTCCGCGCGTCGTCGATGTCCGATCAGTCTTTCCTGTCGTACGAACAGGCCCTCGCGCACGTCACGGGTCCTCGGCTGCCAGAAGACATGGAGTTCATCAAGAACCAGGGACTGCTCGACGTCCTGTTCGAGTACTCGATTCAGTCGTCTCAGTCCAGGTTCTCGATCACCCCCACCTTCGGGCGGCTCGGCGTGCCGATCGTCACGATGCTCCGCTTTCTTCCGGCGGACGGCGCGGAGCGCGCGTTCGAGTTGCGGGGCGACCCGGGGCTGGTCAGGCTCGATCCGCGCTGGCATCAGGCGGCGTGGCGGTTCGTGGGGTCGGGGTTCCTCCGCCTCCTGGAGGGCGTCGACCATCTGCTGTTCCTGCTCTGCCTCGTCGTGCCCTTCCGGCGCCTCCACGCGCTCGTGCCCATCGTCATCTCCTTCACGGTCGCGCACTCCATCACGCTCATCGCGGCCACCTTCGATATGGCGCCGGACGCGCTATGGTTTTCGCCGCTGGTCCAGACACTGATTGCGGTGTCGATCGTCTACACGGCGCTCGAGAACGTCGTGGCGCCCGGGTTGGAGCGGCGGTGGCTCATCGCGTTCGTCTTCGGCCTCGTTCACGGCTTCGGCTTTTGGTTCGCGCTACGCGACACGTTGCAGTTCGCCGGGTCCCATCTGCTGACCTCGGTGCTGGCGTTCAACATCGGCCTCGAAATCGGGCTGCTCCTCGTCCTCGTGCTGATCATTCCGGCCCTCGAGCTCCTGTTCCGGTTCGTGGTCGTCGAACGGATCGGGACGATCGTCCTGTCGGTGCTCGTCACGCACACGGGCTGGCATTGGATGAGGGAGCATGGGAGTCAGCTCAGCCTGTACACGTTTCAATTGCCCGCGTTCGATGCCGCGTTCTTCGCTGGGGCCTTGCGGTGGTTGATCTTGCTGGTGATCGTGGCGGGCGCCGCCTGGCTGATCTTCGGGGTGTTCCGCCAACCGGCCGGGCGGGCATCGCCGACATCGCCGCCGAACACCAAGGCAGCGGTCTAGCCCCGGTCCTCACGTGCCGGGCGCGTCACCCAAGCAGGGAACGGGGCTAGGTGGGATCGACAGACTTCTCTTGCGTTGACTCTCCGGACGACAGCGAGCGGGCGACCGGGCCGCGGCCCTACCGCTTGACCGATCTCAGCAACGCGCCTCCGCCCGACACCACCGCTCCGTAGACGTTGCCCGCGGCATCCACGGCCACGCCTTCGGGGTTCGACCCATCGGGGTAAGCCAAGACCGACCCGTCTATGAAGACCGTGGGCGATCCTTCTGCGAGGCTCCCGACCCGAATGCCCGGATTCCAGCCCGGATTCCGCACGTTATCGAACCGCGACTCCGAGTCGGCGACGTAGATGGTGTCGTCGGCCGTGATATAGATGCCGCTCGGCCGGCTGAATCCCTTGAACTCTTCGATGTAGTTCCCGTCCAGGTCGAAGATCTGCAGCCGGTTGTTCCCGCGGTCGCCGACGACCAACCGGCCCCGCGAATCGATGGCCAACGCGTGCGGCGTCCGAAGCTCCCCACGTCCAGACCCCAACTTGCCCCAGGACGTGATGTACTCCCCGTTCCTGTTGTACTTGACGATGCGCGCGACCGTGTCCGGCGGAGCATTCATGTTCTGGCCGCCGTGGCCATCGCCCACGAAGATATCGCCGTTCGCGGCGGTGACTACATCGCACGGGGTGTTGAGCAACGCACCGGTGCCGTCTCCGGCCACGCCCGGCTGACCGAGCGTGAGCAAGACCTCACCGTGCGGACTGAACTTGATGACCACGTGGCCCTTGCCCTCAAAGTCCGGGCCCCTATCGTTCGGTCCCTGCGCGTCGGTGACCCACACGTTGCCGGCCCGGTCCACATGGAGACCGTGAGGAAAGATGAGTTTCCCCCCGCCAAAGCTCGTCACCACGTTGCCCGACGGATCGATCTTGAGAATCGGGTCAAGGCCTGACTCGGCGCAACCGTTGCCACCACATCGATCGATTGCCCACAGGTGTTTGCCGTCGGGATCGATATCGACCCCGGCCGTTGAGCCCCACGTCCGGCCGTCGGGGAGCTTCGCCCACCCGTCAATGGTGTAATACGGATTGGGCAGGTCGTTGATTGGTTGGATCCCTCGGGTCTGGGCGAACGCCTCGCCTGCAGCGATCACCATCACTGCCGCGACGGCTATCACCAGCGTGACCCTCACTCGAGCCGAATTGAGATGAGACATCGCACTCCCCCTTCTCCTAGTTGTCTTCCTTCTCTTCCTTATTCTTTAGTGTCTTCAGAGTCGCGCTCCGGCAAGAAAGCTGACTCGATGGGCAGACAAGCCTAGCATCCTCATGCCCGGCAGGTCGACAGGATTCGGGACCTTTCAGCCACACTGGTTGCCGAGGACGCCCGTCCCGCCACAGTAGCTCACGTCCTGGAGCTGGACCTGAATACCGTCCGGATCATTCAAATAGAGCTCCGGAATCGTGCCATCGCGCATTCTCACCCGCGCCTCGACCCCACGCGCCTCCAGCGTCCTCATGATCCGGTCGGCATCGAACCCCTCGACGCCCAAGCAGAAATGGCCAATGTCGCCGTTCCCGCCTCTCCCCCCGTAGAGGCCGATAAACTGAGACCCTGACCCCGCCGCCAGGTTGGTTCCCGTTCCCTGGCGACTCTGAACCGGCATGCCGAAGAGCCCCTGATAGAACTCGACCGAGCGCGGGATATCTGAAACGGAGAGCGTGACGTGGTTCAGCCCGCGCACTTGAATCGGTGGGCTGCTCGATTGGGCCGTCACCTTCGGCTGCGCCATCACGATGGCCGACAGCGACATGATGAGATCCCTGCGCGTCATCCGCCCACCCTCATACCTGTGCAGTAGTCGATCGATGACCCCGTTCATGATGTTCTCCTTCTCACCTAGCGCCTAGCGCCTAGCCCCTAGCAGCCCGTGGTGAAAGTCCCGCTGCATTCGACCGGCGCTGCATCCCGGCTGACTGCGTGGCTCCTCGGTCACATACTGCCGGTATTTTCCCTCGTCGCGCCTTGTCCGCCGGGCGCATCGCCAGTCTCGGTGCGACGCGGGACTTTCACCACGGACTGCTAGCTCACGCTGTCACCACGACCTCGTCTTGACCCGGGGTGTGCGGCGGGCGATCCCCCATCGGGGGGTCGGCGAGGTCGCTCCATAGCGCCGCCCGCGCCGCCCGGCGAATCGTCCGAGATCGGGCAAAGACTTGCTGCTCGCTTTCGAGCCCGAGACACGACCACGGGGAGGTGCCCCGAAACGTGTCCCTCAACATGGCGAGACCGTGCCGGAGCACGAAGAGCGGGCTGTGCGCCAGCGCCGCCGGAAAATGACCGAGCTTGATCCACCGCTCGGCCCGCCACCGCAGGAACTCGATCTCTTCGGCTTCGAGGGTTTCCGTCTTCACGACGGCGGTGGTCCCATCGTATTCCTCGAGGCGCTGGTTGACGATGAGCTTCCGCGCCTCGAAATCGCGTGTCATCGGTGTTCCCGGGTATGGCGTGGGATGCTGAATGTACGGCCAATCGATGAAGCGCCGTGCGAAGTCCAGATTCGTCTCGATCGATTCCCGCGTGTCGTCGGGATTCCCCACGATGAGCCCCCCGACGACATACATGCCGTGACGATGCAGGTGCTCAATGGCCTGCATGGTGGCGGTCCCGCCCGCGCGGGCATCTGCGCGCCCGGTGTTCTTCGCGGTCGCCCGCAGAAACGCAAGATCGCCTTCCAGGATGTTCTCAATGCCGAGAAACACGTACCGAAAGCCGGCCCGCGCCATCAACGAAGCGAGCGTGTCGCCGTGATTCGCGAACGCTGAAGTCATGCCCTGCACGATGTAATCCACGTCGTTCAAGCCCTGGGCCACGATGGCCCGGCACAACGCTTCGAAGCGCGGCACGTCGAGCGTCAGGTTGTCGTCGATGAAAAAGATGCAGCGGGCGCCCTTGGATCGTGCGTCCTCGATGTCGGCCAGGACGCGGGCGAGCGAAAAGCGGTGAAACTGTCGACCGCGCATCGCGATGATGGAGCAGAAGCTGCAATCGAAGGTGCAGCCGCGTGACGTTTCGACCACGTCCACGACGCGGCCAAGCAGTGTGTATCCCTGCAACACGCGTGCGCCACGATTCGGGAGTTGAACCGCCTCTCCATCGAGCGAGGCGATGGGCCGATGCGGGTTGTCCACGAAGTCCGAACCCCGGCGGTAGGAAATTCCCGCGATGTCGCCGTAGCCGGTTCCTGCTTCGATCGCGCGCAACACTTCACGAAAGCTCACCTCGCCCTCACCCCGCACGACGACGTCGACACCCAGGTCGGCATCCGCGTAGGCCTCGTGCGCGAGACTCGGATCGTAGCCGCCGACGACGATCCGTACGTGTGGACGCAGCGCCCGAATGAGACGGATGAGCGCATGCGCGGTTCGGCGCTGGAACGTCATGACACTGAGGCCGACGACGTCCGGCGCACGCGACCGCACCAGGTGCTCGACGGTCGCCCGCACGCGATCCTGGGTCAGGATCAGGTCCGCGATCGCGACCCGATGGTGTGAATCCACGTTGCCGGCCAGCGAGCCGAGCGCGCCGTTGGGCATGCGCACCGTGATCGGTGACATATGCTCGAACGAGTCGGGCATGGACAACAGCAACACGTTCATCGATGACCCCTAGCCCCTAACGCCTAGCCCCTAGCTAGCCCCTAGGAGAGCCCTCGCTACGGCAAGGCAAACGCGATCAACTCGGCCGCATGAAACCGATCGCCGATCGCGACGACGAGATATTGCTTGCCCTCAAACATATAGGTCACCGGCGGTCCGGTCGTGCCGGCTGGGAGCTCGGTTTCCCACACCGTCTCCCCCGTCGCCTTGTCGTAGCCGCGAAACTTGTTGCTGCCGCTGCTGATGGCCGTCTCGGGCGGCATGTCCGGCGGGACCCGTCCGCCGCCGACGGTGTTCGTCCGGCCCTCGCCCACAAACAGCAGGGTCTTGGTGACGAGCGGCGCCGGTCGGCCCGGGGTCCCCAGCGGGCCCAGGTTCAGGTGCTTGATGGCCGGATGGTCACGCGGGCCATCGCCGTTCGGCACCATCCACACATGCTCGCCCTTGTTCATGTCGATCGCCGTGATCCGCCCGTACGGCGGCTTGAACAGCGGCAGCCCACGTGGCCCGGCGATCCACCGTCGGGTTCCCTTCGTGTACCGCAGATTCACCTGGTCGGGGTTGCCCTCACGGAGGTCGGCCACGAACGGGGCGGTCACCGATGGCACGTACAGATAGCCCGTCTCGGGATCGAACGCCGCGCCCTGCACGTCGGCGCCCCCCTGCGAGCCTGGGAGCTGAATCGTGCCCTGCGTATCGTCCGGGCCGTCCCCGCGAATCGACGGCGGCGTGAACAGCGGCCCGGTGACATACCGATTGGTGATCTCGATCGCCTCGGCGCGAAGCTCCGGCGTGAAGTCGATCAGGTTGTCTTCGGTCGACCCCTGGCGGTCGAACGGCGGCGGCTTGGTCGGAAACGGCTGGGTCGGCGACGTGCGCTCACCCGGCGTGTTGGACTGGGGCACCGGCCGCTCCACGATCGGCCAGACCGGCTCGCCGGTCACCCGATCGAAGACATAGACAAAGGCCTGCTTGGTGATCTGGGCGACCGCCTTGACCGGCCGACCGTCCACGGTGATGTCCATCAAGACCGGGGCCATGGGCGGGTCATAATCCCACAAGCCGTGGTGGACGAGCTGAAAGTGCCAGACCCGCTCGCCGGTCTCGGCGTCGACGCAGACGAGGCTCTGACCGAACAGGTTGTCGCCCAGGCGATGACCGCCATACATGTCGCTGGTCGGTGAGGAAACCGGCATGTAGACATAGCCGAGCTCCTCGTCCGCGCTGAACAGCGACCAGACCGGCGCATGGCCGGTATACGACCAGGAGTCCCCTTCCCACGTGTCGGTGCCGAACTCCCCCGCTTGCGGGATCGTGTGGAACTGCCAGCGCAACTCGCCCGTGCGAACATCGAACGCGCGCACGTCACCCCGGAGCGCCTCTTTGGTCGTGAACGTATCCGACATCGACTGACCGAGCACGACGATGTCCCGGATGACCAGCGGCGCGCTGCCCCACCGGTACTGCGCGCCTTCGCCGAGCCCGACCCTCAGGTCGACCCGACCGGCGTCGCCGAAGTCGGGATAGGTCTCGCCGGTCCTGGCATTGAGCGCGTACAGATAGGTGCCGCGCTGCACGAGGATCCGCTCGTCGCTCCCGTCGGACCAATACGCGACCCCGCGGGTACTCGCGCCCCGGAGATCCTCCACGCCACCAGTCGGCTCTTGGACCCAAATCGTCTCACCCGTTCCCGGATTGAACGCTTCCACGAGACCGACACCGTTGGGAATGTAGGCCACGCCCCCGACCGTCAACACCTGAGCGGAGTAGCTGTTCGAGTAGCTGATCTCCGGGTCCATCGCCCGGTAGCGGTCGTCCACCGCCGGACGTCTCCACGCGATCTGGAGATCGCGTACGTTGTCCCTATTGATTTGGTCAAGCGGCGCGTACTTGGTACTGCCCGTGTCTCCGCCGAAGGTCCGCCACTCCCCATCCTGCGTACCCAATTGCGCGCGGGCCGGTGCAACAGCGAGCACCGCGAGGCACACCACACATCCCAGATCTAGACCCACTCGTCTCATGATGCGCGACCCTCCTTTTACCCAGACGCCGTTCCACGGCCCGAAGAACACGACCGACACGA